>NZ_LN681225.1:1135000-1820000 GCF_000953655.1 Legionella hackeliae | reverse complement strand
GGCGTTGGTAGTCCCGGTACTGGCATGTAGGCGGAGAGACCTGGCAAATCCGGTTTCTCGATACGCAGAGGTGCCGAGTGGTCCTGACCCTACGGGGTGCAGGGAAGTCATTGATGCCAAGCTTCCAGGAAAAGCTGCTAGCCATAACTTATAGAGAACCGTACCGCAAACCGACACAGGTGGACAAGTAGAGAATACTAAGGCGCTTGAGAGAACTCGGGTGAAGGAACTAGGCAAAATGGTACCGTAACTTCGGGAGAAGGTACGCCCTTGCTGGTTAGTTTACTTGCTAAACGAAGCTGGTGAGGGCCGCAGAGACCAGGTGGCTGCGACTGTTTATTAAAAACACAGCACTCTGCAAATTCGAAAGAAGACGTATAGGGTGTGACGCCTGCCCGGTGCCGGAAGGTTAATTGATGGGGTTATCTTCGGAGAAGCTCTTGATCGAAGCCCCGGTAAACGGCGGCCGTAACTATAACGGTCCTAAGGTAGCGAAATTCCTTGTCGGGTAAGTTCCGACCTGCACGAATGGCGTAACGATGGCCACGCTGTCTCCACCCGAGACTCAGTGAAATTGAAATCGCTGTGAAGATGCAGTGTACCCGCGGCTAGACGGAAAGACCCCGTGAACCTTTACTACAGCTTTGCACTGGACTTTGATGATAACTGTGTAGGATAGGTGGGAGGCTATGAAGTGCGGACGCCAGTTCGCATGGAGCCGACCTTGAAATACCACCCTGTTATTATTGAGGTTCTAACTTGGGCCAGTAATCCTGGTTGAGGACAGTGTATGGTGGGTAGTTTGACTGGGGCGGTCTCCTCCCAAAGAGTAACGGAGGAGCACAAAGGTACCCTCGGTACGGTCGGACATCGTACCAAGAGTGTAAAGGCAAAAGGGTGCTTGACTGCGAGAGTGACGGCTCGAGCAGGTACGAAAGTAGGTCTTAGTGATCCGGTGGTTCTGAATGGAAGGGCCATCGCTCAACGGATAAAAGGTACTCCGGGGATAACAGGCTGATACCGCCCAAGAGTTCATATCGACGGCGGTGTTTGGCACCTCGATGTCGGCTCATCACATCCTGGGGCTGAAGCAGGTCCCAAGGGTATGGCTGTTCGCCATTTAAAGTGGTACGCGAGCTGGGTTTAGAACGTCGTGAGACAGTTCGGTCCCTATCTGCCGTGGGCGTAGGAAAATTGAGAGGAGCTGCTCCTAGTACGAGAGGACCGGAGTGGACGAACCTCTGGTGTACCGGTTGTGACGCCAGTTGCATTGCCGGGTAGCTAAGTTCGGACGGGATAACCGCTGAAAGCATCTAAGCGGGAAGCCTCCCTCAAGATGAGTTTTCCCATGAAGCCCGTTGAAGACTACGACGTTGATAGGCGAGGTGTGGAAGCGCAGTAATGTGTGAAGCTAACTCGTACTAATTGGCTGATTGTCTTGACCATATAACCTGAATTGCTTCGGAATATGGCAACAAAAGATTAGAGCCGAAAGGCAACTTGTGTTACCCTTACTTCTTTACCAGCCTGACTGGCAAGACAGTTAATCCTGTCAACCCCAGTTTAGGATAACCAGTTTTCCTGGCGACCATAGCGGTCTGGAACCACCTGACTCCATCTCGAACTCAGAAGTGAAACAGACCCGCGCCGATGATAGTGTGAGGTGTCCTCATGCGAAAGTAGGTCATTGCCAGGGCTTTATTCCAAAGCGGCCTTTGTGCCGCTTTTTTTATTTGTGCTTTTTGAATCGTTTGAATGTTGTTTTTGCGAGCAACGCGAAGCAATCCAAATGTTATTGCAAATATCTCAACTGCTCGAAAAACGCATTATTGCTGTAAATGTTGTTGCGAGTGAAAGTGAAGCATTTAATCGCGTTTCCTCTAGATCTGCTTGATGAAGGAGAATCCAAAAATAAAGTCGCTCAAAACTATAATCGATGTATAAAAGGACTTCTTAAAATGTTTAATTTTACTGGTAATTATACTGATAAATATCAATTAACTATGGCACAAGTCTATTTTTTAAAAGGACTAAAAGACGATGCTATATTTGATTATTTCTTTCGCAAACTTCCTTTTAAAGGAGGATATGCAGTTTTTGCCGGTTTGAAAGATTTTTTAGAAATACTCGAAAATTTTTCGTTTACTAAAGATGACGTTGAGTATTTAAGTGAACAAGGTTTCCATCCACAGTTTCTAAATTATTTAAAAAATTTTCGGTTTAAGGGTAATATATATTCGTGTCAGGAAGGGGAAATTGTTTTTCCTCTTTGTCCAATTGTAAGAGTTGAAGCATCTATTATTGAGGCACAAATTATAGAAACCGTTCTGTTAAATATTATAAATTTTCAATCGCTTATTGCTACAAAAGCTAATCGTATGCGACAAGTGGCGGGTGAACGTAAACTTCTTGAATTTGGGTTACGAAGAGCACAAGGTCCTGGTGGTTTTTATGCAAGTCGTGCTGCAATGGTTGGTGGATTTAATGCGACTAGCAATGTCTACGCAGGTCAAAAATATGGACTTCCTATTTCTGGCACCATGGCTCATTCATTTATTCAGCAATATAACGATGAATTATCGGCATTTCGTGATTTTGCAAATTATTGGCCGAACGATTGTATTTTATTGGTAGATACCTATAACTCATTAAAAAGTGGATTACCTAATGCAATTACGGTTGGCAAAGAAATGAAAGAACGAGGCCAACAGTTGAAAGGGATTCGATTAGATAGTGGAGATCTGGCATATCTTGCCAAAATGTCACGCCAGATGTTAGATAGTGCTGGTTTGCATCAAGTTCAGATTATAGTTTCTAATCAATTGGATGAATATGTAATTAAGAGCTTAATTGATCAGGAGGCTCCTATTGACGCTTTTGGAGTTGGTACTAATCTCGCTGTAGGACATCCGGATGCAGCGCTTGATGGGGTTTACAAACTGGCTTTTTCTAATAATAAAGCACGAATAAAATTATCAGAAAATATCAGTAAAATTACTCTGCCTGGCAAAAAACAAGTTTATCGACTATTAGACCAGAGGCGAAACTTCATGGGTGCAGATGTGATTGCTCTTAACGATGAAAAAGCTATTCCGAAGATGCACCATCCTTTGGATATATCGAAATCGTTGTCGATTCAAGATATTGAGAAACAACCCTTATTACAAAAGGTTATGGAGAAAGGCAAGTCATTACTTGGTTCTATAGCGCTTTCGAATATAGCACAATATCGTCAAGAACGATTTAATCAATTGTCTGAGGAATATAAGCGATTTGATAATCCTCATATTTATAAAGTTGGGCTAAGTAGCGCGCTTAGAGATGAGCGTGATGCACTAATAAAGCAGTTTAAAGATTTATGAAAACATTAATTATCCTTGATGTGCAAAATGACTTTTTACCCGGTGGTAGTCTTCCTGTTCCTAACAGTGATTCCATTATCCCAGTAATTAATCAATTACTGCCTAGTTTTGAGTTGATAGTAGCCACACAAGATTGGCATCCTTCCAATCATAAAAGTTTTGCCTCTAATCATAAAGAAAAGAATCCTTTCGAGAAAATCATGCTGCAAGGAGCTGAACAAACGTTATGGCCTGATCATTGTGTGCAAGGAACAAAAGGTGCTGACTTTCATCCGCAACTAGAGACACGGCCCATAGAAGCCATTTTTCGAAAAGGAACCGCTCCTGAAATTGATAGTTACAGTGGTTTTTATGACAATGGTCATAATAAAAATACAGGGCTGTCTGGTTATTTAAAAGCTAAGGATGCGTACAATCTTTATTTCTGTGGGTTATGTGCTGATATTTGTGTTTATGCCAGTATCAACGATGCACTGGTCGAAGGTTTTCAGTGCACTTTAATAGAGGACGCTACTGCGCCTCTTAATCATGCGACTTTTCAAACGATGAGAACTGAATTACTTGGTAAAGGAGTTCGCATTATAAAGAGTGATGAAATTAATCGTTAAGGCATTTTGTCTACAGGACAAATTAAAAAATCATGAATGCGCCAGCTAAATTGGTGAATTTCTTTAATGGCTCCACCAATGTTGGCAACTAAGTTGTCAGTTCTTTTGGGTACGACCAAGGCTTCACCAAAATAAATATGGCCGTCTTCTCGTATCCTAAGTTTTACTTCTTCCACCCAGGATAATTGCTTTAAGTAATTTAAAATAGTGGTAATCAAAGGCTCGATGTCTTGGCTACCAATTTTTGTAGGGGTTTCATCCATTAAATTGAAAATGGCATTTTTGGTATTGATAAAACCATCTTTGAGAATACTTATTGAAATAAGGATTGCGACTAAAGCATCACTCCATGGCCATCCCCAACTAATACCAATGATTCCAAAAATTGCTCCAACTGCGGCTATCCAGTCAGCACGGTTTGTACGTCCGTCAACATACAACGTTTTATCATGCAAAATTTTAGCAAGCTTAATTTTAAATAGGCCCAAAAAATAGGGAGCAATTACTTTGTAAAGCATCACGACAATGATTAAATAGCCAGCCCAAACCGAATGATTGGATATAGTAAAATATGGAATTGTAGGATGCTCTTGCTTGATAAGTACAAATGAGCTGTCAATCAATAAAAATAAACCAATACTCATTAATGCTGCAGAGCCAAGTAAAAAAGCAATCTTTACTGAACTATGAAATCCATAAGGAAATTGTGAATTAGGGGCACGAGTATAAATTCTAGCTGTGATTAAAAATGATATAGGGGCGGTTAAGCTTAGAATATCTTCTAACCATACCGTTTTCATAGTTTGGATGTTTCCCATCACCAGAAATTCAAGAATAATAATTGAAATCAGGTAGAAAATTGATAACCACTCCAGCAATTTCGCTTGATTGAAATGTGGAAGTAAATTTTTAGGGAATTCAAAATCTTTAGTTTTATACATAGTAGTCCATTTCTCAATTTTAGAGTTATGTTATCGCTTAAGTGGCGAGCTGTCTTCTCGCCATTATTTGGAACAAACCTTCTTGTTGCATTAGTTCGCTAAAAGAGCCAGATTGGATAATTTCACCTTGATTCATGACCACAATTAAATCGGCCTTTTCGATAGTTGTTAATCGATGTGCGATAACAAGACGAGTTACCTTTAACTGTTCAAGACTTTCAATAACAATCGATTGTGTAAGGTTATCCAAGGCACTGGTGGCTTCATCAAAAAATAAAATTTTTGGATTTTTAGCCAATGCTCTTGCTATGAGTACTCGCTGACGTTGGCCACCGGATAGTGTCCCACCACGCTCAGAAATAACCGTATGCATACCCATAGGCATTTTTTTAATATCATCCGCAAGACCTGCTTTTTCAGCAGCAAGCCAGGCATCTTCTTGAGTCAAGAGAGCAGTACCTACAATATTGTCAAATAGGGTACCTGAAATGAGAAAACTATTTTGCAGGACAACCCCACACTGTTCACGAACGCGCTGAATATTTAGCTGTTTAATGTCATGATCATCGAAAAAAATATTTCCTTGATTCGCTTTTTCAAAGCCTAGAAGAAGACGTAACAAGGTTGATTTTCCCGAACCAGAGGGACCAGTCACCGCCACATATTGTCCAGGTTCAATAGTAAAAGAAACATCTTTTACTACGGTTTGTCCTTTTGAGTAGGAAAATCGTAAACAATCCACTTCAATTTTTCCTTTTAGCACTCCAGGATCATACTTTCCAGCATGAATTTCAGGTGTATTTTCAATAATGGGTGTGAGACGTTTGAGCATAGGAATACTATTGATAACAGTACTAACCGCATCGGTCATTCCAAGCATTCCAGCCGTAAATTGGCCAAGAGCCGCATTAAAAGCCAGGAAGACGCCCAAGCTTAGAGGATCGGCGCGATTAATAAATTGAGCAAAAATAATGACAAATAATAGAGGCAAACTAAAAGCATTTAAGCTAGATAGTAAGGCGTTATACCAATTGGCTTTATAAGTTTCATTTTTTATTTGACTATTTTTAATCGCCCACAAAGAAAATGCTGTTTTTTCGCGACCTGTGGTCTGGATTTTTGCAATACCACCTAATAATTGGATAACCATCCCAGATAACTCACCGCTTATCTCTGTTACTGTTTTATAATAGGACAGCTGTCTTCTGCTAATAAATAAGGTATAGACACAAATGAGAAAAGTAATCCCTGTGGCAGTAAGCGCTAATCCACGGTCATAATAAAATAATAAAGCCAAAGAAAAGATTGAAAAAATACCGCTTAATAGCGAACTGATCACAACGCCTGCCATGATGTGACGAACGCTGCTGGCGGCCATTGCTCGTTTCGCTAAGTCGCCGCTGGTAAACTGTCGAAAAAACGTGGCTGGAAGTCGGATAAGTCTATCCCAGATGGCTATTTCAAGGTTAAGATTTAATTTACTGCCTATCCGAAGAACAGTAACTGCACGAACGAGTTCAAACATGCTTGCTGAAATCGCTGCTACTAATAAAGCCCACACGATTTGTTTAAGCTGTGAGAAGTCACCTGCAGGAACCACCTGTTCAAATAAAATACCAGTAAACCAAGGACTTACAAGGCTTAGTATTGCTGCCAAAGAACCAACGACAAGCAACCGCAGAATATCGCGCTTACAACCACGAAATGAAAAGGGGATTAAATCTCTTATCTTTAATGCCTTTTGTGGCAATGGGCAATAAACCTGCCAAGCGGTTAATGAGAATAATTGAGCTTCTTTCGCCGTTAGTTTTTTTCTAATACCGTCAAGAGGATTAATTAAAATTAAGCCGTAGGTGACTCTGGGAAGTGCCAAGAAAAAACCTTCTTCATCCGGTTTTTGCAATAAAACAGGTTGAATAATACTTCGCCACCATTTGCCGCTAAGCTGTACCTGACGTGTCTGCATCCCCGTTTTTTGTGCAATGTCATCAATAGTGTGGAGCGTTAGGTACTCAGAAATAGGATGTTGATAAAATTGGGCCACATGCTGAACGCAAAATGTTAGCGTGTTCTTGCGTCCTGTTTTGCCAATAATATTATAAGGATGGAGGGTAGACAACATCTGCATGTAGGCTCGCTTGAGCAGACTATTTTCAATTTTTTTTCGCTGGCTGGTACGGTATTTCTCATTTTGGCGAGTTAAATCAGCTGTTTTAATTAATGATTTATGAATAGAGTTATAGAAATTTAATACAGCTTGATGCTTATTTTTTTTCTCTTCTAGTATAAGGGATGTAGAATAACTGTCGTTATGTTGATGTAAATAATTAATAAAATGTTGTTGCCATTGGTGCAGGGTTTGGGCTGAAATCTCTTGCCAATCTATAAGATTAAGTTCAATATCAATAGCGCAAGAAGCTAATAATTGCCAATTCGTATTAGCGTTACTTCCTTTCAAACCAAGTAATAACTCACCTGCTTGCCAATGTCCTAAAGGATAACGTTTACCGCGCTCATTGCCTTTGGTTGGCACTAAAAATATATCAACACTACCTTTGGTAATGATATAGGGCTGCTCAAGGCTGAAGAGATTGAGTTCCCGTGATGAAGGAGTTTGGGTGGCTTGCTTATCATTCATAATTAAGCCTCACTTGCCAGTAAATGACAATATGTTCCTCTAATAGCTAACAAGTCTTCATGGGTGCCTCGTTCAACCACTTGGCCTCCTTCAAGTACAATAATCTCATCAGCATCACGGATAGTACTCAATCGATGAGAGATAATTAATACAGTACAACCTAATTGCCGTATATGAGAGTCTATAGTTTGCTCCATGTGTGGGTCGAGTGCAGAGGTTGCCTCATCTAAAACAAGGATGCTTGGTTTCTGCAGCAAAGCCCGGGCGATTTCCAAACGTTGACGCTGCCCGCCACTGAAGTTTGAACCGCCTTCATTAATCATGCTTTCATAACCTTCTTCACGTTCGCCGGCTATAGCATCATGCATTAAAACTGCCTTACAGGCACTGAGTATCTCTTCATCAGGAATGGTTGGGTTCCACAAGGTTAAATTGTCTTTCAATGTAGCATGAAATAAATTAATGTCCTGATCAACACTAGCGATAGAGTTTACCTTGATGTCATTCGGTATATCTTGCATTGATTTACCATCAATCAATATATCGCCTGACCAAGGCTGGTAATGGCCTAACAACAATTTCCCAATCGTTGACTTGCCGCTGCCTGAACTACCTACAAGTGCAACACGTTTGCCCGGTTTTATTTCTAAAGAAAAATTAGTGAACAAGGGCTCTGCTAAAGGACTATAGCCAAATGTAATATTATCAAGAACCACATGACCTATTAATTTGTGGTTCTTCGGAAATTCATTAATGGCAGATTTATGATAGCGTTGCGCTAATTTATGGGTGGTAATGTCTTCAATGGTGTATAAATCAGCAGAAATTTCCTGCACTTTTCCACCTAACATAACAAGCATTTTAATGGGCTGGATGAAACTTCGATAGAGGATTTGAAAGCCAATGACAGTGCCGATAGTCATTGCTCCTTGAATAGTTAACCAGGCACCTACACTCAAAATAATAGTATTTGTAAGTAGATCAAGCGCGTTTGGCACTATGGATGAGGAGTCTCTTGTCCAGCCCAATTGTTGCTCTGCCAGCAGATGATTGGCATGCATCCCACTAAATTTTCGAAAGAAATCTCCTTCAGAACCTGAAGCTTTATAAGTTTCTATAAGTTGTAATCCGCTTACGGCTGTGCTCATTAAACTATTTAATGCTTTCGTTTGACGTTGACTCTCACTCGCTCGCCGATTCGCTATAAATACCAAGGTTGCAGCATTGAGAAGTGTGGTTACAAGCACCAAAAAGGTTAAAGGGACGCTCAGTAAAAATAATACAATTAAATAAATGAAGGCCAACATTAAATTGACCATGTTAGTACCAAATTGTTGAGAAACTAAATTCGCTACAGAATCACTGGATTGCAGACGATTAAGAATATCTCCTAAATAACGCTGATTAAAAAACGACATGGGTAGACGCAGCAAACGCCAAAAGAAAGAAGAACCATTAACTAAGGCTATTTTAGTTTCGAGTCGTCCAAGCATTACTCGCTGGTACCAGGTTAAAAGTCCGCTAAAAATGGCTGCTATAATCAGACCTAATAATACAGGCCTTTGCCAACTAGTCAGTTGTTGGACTAACACTTCATCAATAAAAATTTTATTCAGTGCAGCAATGGCTATTCCAGGAATTGCAAGACTTAGTGTGGCTAAAATTATAAATCCCACTGCTGTTTTGGAATGACGTATGCGCTCAAGTAAACTGGGTAAAATTTTAGGTTTGTGGCCTGATTTTTTAAACGCGGGGCCAGGTTTCAACTCAAGAATGACCCCTGTAAAACCCTCATCCAACTCTTCCCAGGTTAGCGTTCGTGAACCATAGGCAGGATCATTAATATAAACATGATTCTTGCTTATTCCTTCCAATACCACAAAATGATTAAACTCCCAGTGAATAATGGCCGGTAGATGAGCGTCATGCAGTTCTTCAGGCTCCATACTGAACGCTTCGACTTCCATACCATATTTTTCAGCAGCCCGATAAATGTTATCAGCTCGGCTTCCATCTCGTGAGACGCCGCAATCATTGCGTAATACATCTTGAGGAATCCATTTGCCATAATGGGCTAATACAATGCCAAGAGCTATCGCACCACATTCAACAGCTTCTATCTGTAAAATTGTTGGCGTTCTTTTTATGCGATTAAGCCATCGGTCTAATATCATAATAACTAATCTAATCCCAGGAATTGTTTAAGCGCTGGTATAACCAAAGTAATTGGAGGCTGGGTTTTAGTGATAATATCTGCGGTGCATAAAGTCCCATTTGTAATAATCATATTTGGTCCTTTTGAGGTAGTCCATTTATACTGGCTGGGTGTGTTTGCCCTTATCAAATTAATGCGCACATACAGCTGAGGACCACCTTTGGTAAAATCCTCAACTAATTTTTCATTCGATAAAACTGCCATCATGCTGCTATTGGTGCTAGGGAAACTGGCCACGTCTTCCACAATCCCCACAATGCTGCCATATTCTTGTTTTTTAACCGTACTAGGGACAACGTGCGCAACCATTCCTGGCAGAATAATTTTACCCATCCCAGCCGGAACATACACAGCCGCATCCACAGTTTCTGCATAGGGCTCAATGTCCATGATTTTGCTACCTGCCTGAACAATTTCACCTGGTTTACCAATGATATTAATAACTTCACCATTAATTGGACTTACAATAATGCTGTGCACTTTAAGTTTTTTCCGTATGAGTGCTAACTCCATTTGTGCCTGTAGGATTCTATTTTTAAGGTCAACCAATCTTTGTTGATTGGATTCAGCACGGCGCTTAAATTCTATAATGTTTTCAGCCATTTTTTTTCTAATGGCATCGCGTTCCTGTAATTCTTTATAGTAGTTACTTCTCAATTGAGCTAATTCTTGTCGAGAAATGACTTTATCAACTAATTTTTCACGTTCTTCAAGCGCTTTTTTCAAATACTGTAAATGAAGATTGGCATTATTTAAATCATTTGCCCAGTTTCTCTGGAGATTGGCGTTATTTTCCTGTTCAAGCTTAAAATCTTTTTGGATAAATTGTTGTAAATCATTAAGTTGCTTCTGCAGCGTAACCAGTAGTTGTTCTTTGTTTTCTAGCTCTAAAGTAAGAAGGGGAAGTCTAAGGGTTGCTAATTGCTGTCCTTGTTTGACCAGATCGCCAACCTTCACATCCACTGTAAGTAAGCGTCCAGAATCCTCTGCAATCGCATCATATATTTTTTGACCACCACTAATTAAAATACCATTTCCTGTTACTCGGGTGTCAATACGCCCCCATATTGACCAAAAAACTATCATTAAAAGCAATAATGCGAGACCTGTCAGGATGAGCCAATTTAATGGAGAAACAATTCGAAAAAGATTGTCTAGTTTTTCTGGATTATTTAATTTTAGGAGACTTTTTTCCCGAAACAACTTCGCCATGAAATATTCCAACCACCGACCTATGTTTTCAGTATATCTCTGATATTCAAAGAATTCGAATTAACAAAAGGATTTTGCAAATGTCAAAAGTAATAGTTTGTAGTATAGACTTTTAAATGCATAAAAATGTAAGAAAATAAATTCCCGCTTTCGCGGGAATCAAGACGTGGTGATAGTTGTGAACCAGGATTAAACTAAATTGGCATCTTTCACATCCACCAGGAAGATTTTCTTATCGGTATTACTTTTGAGTGATGCGCGGATGGAGTGATCCTTCATCAGCTTTTTAGCAATATCGAAGGCTTGTGTTTTTGTTTTTCCTGTTTCCAATCGCAACCAGGTATATAAAGTTAAGAAAGAACCATCACTGTGATCTTCATAAAATGCATTATGAGAAATAATACCGTTCTTATCAGCTATGTTATTAGGCTCCAGAAACTCATAGTCCGTGATCATTACAAAAAAGTTCTTGTTAGTCCGTTCGGCTTCAGCAGGTGATATCTGCCTCTTTAAAGGTCCAAACTCCGTTAACCTCTTCATAAGAGACTAGTTGTAGCCAGGTGTCATCGATTGATGGGAAAAGATTATAAATAGAGATACCACTAATGGCTTGCAGTTTCGCGGGTAAATCAACAGTTAACCATTTCACCAGTTCTACTTCTTTTTCAAGCTGATCAAGAGAAGGGGGGACGCGATAAATGTTGAAACCATAGCCCCAAAATGCCCACAAGTAACCGTTTGCTTCTTTATAAGTTTCTTTTTGAGCCGCAGTTAAGGAGGACTCCTTGGCAGGTATGCCTTCGCCACCATCATCAGTAGAGGATGATAACCATCCTCGATTAACAAACTCTATACCGATGCTTGTCGTATTCATACCAGAACCATGGTTCTCAAATTCAACCAAATCATTAAATTGCAGAATGCTTGCATCGCGTTTGACAGACATGTGAGAGGTTTCATTTTGCGAGTCATCAAAGCCATCTCCAGAATCTGCAGTAATCTCATGAAGCACAAGATGTTTAATACCGAAAGGATCGCGGTAAGCATTTTTACTCTTATTATGGATAACAGAATTGTCTGTCTTCCAATCTTTATAGTTTTTATACCAGTGATTCCTGTATTGAACTAAACGGTATTAATTACTAAAGTATCTGCGCTTGCGGGATTGTACTCATTTAAATTTTTTACAATATCTGCTTCTGAAGGTGCCCCTTCACTGGCTTTTATATTTTCAAGAAAATTCACAACCTGAGTTGAAGGTTGTATATCACTGTCAGTAATAAGCTCTTTGAAGGCATTAGAGAATCCTTCAAAAGGTTGTATCAGTTTCTTACCAGTTAGGTTGAATGATCCAAAAATTCTTCCATGAGTAATTAAGAATTATAGACGATAAAATTTTAAAATTGGGAGGGCTTATCTAATTGTTGGTGTAAAAATTTAGTGAGAAGAGTCCTGTGAATCATTCTGGATATTATCAATGATTCAGCATTTTACTGGATGCCTCGGACAAACCGAGGCACGTAGGAATGAAAAGATGGTTTCTTGTCGCTTACAAGTTGGGACAAGCCGAGGCACGTAGGAAAAGATGGTTTCTTGCTGCTTACAAGTTCGGACAAACCGAGGCGCTTAGGAAGAGCAATGATGGCTTCTTATTTGCCTACCTGCCTCGGCTTGTCCGAGGCATCCAGTGAATGGAGGTCAGGCAGCATTATCGCCTGCCTCTCGTCTGAGCTTGATATTAAATAAACGAGTACTAAGAATATTAATGCAAAGTCCGCTGATGACGAGTAAACCAGCTGCTAATTTCCAGGGCTGGAAGGGTTCACCTAACACAATTACAGAGCTTAAAATGCCTACCAATGGAACCAATAGAGTAAATGGAACTATCATTCCTACAGGATAGCGGCTTAACAACCAATTCCAGACGCCATACCCAACCCAAGTTGAAATATATACAATGTAAGCTAAAGAACTTGCCCCACGCCATGTGATGTTATTATAAGTATTAATAATACTTGTCGCTCCCTCAAAAGTAAGGGTGATCAAAAACATCGGAATAATCGCAACAAAACTGCCCCAAACAACTAAAGAAATCATGTTAATTTTGGGCGCTTTTTTCGTAATTAAATTTCCGAAACCCCAAGTGGCTGCTGAACCAAGAATTAAAATAAAACCTAATACTGAAATATTACTATCAAAATGCAGCGCCACGAGTCCAATACCTGCAAAGGATACCAGAGCGCCTAAAATTTGTAAGGGATTGGGTGTTTCCTTTAAAAAAACTGTTGCAAAAAGCATACTGAAAAAAACCTGTACCTGAATCAAAAGAGAAGCCATTCCAGGTGTCATCCCAGCATGCATTCCTAAAAAAAGCAGGGTAAATTGCAAAGCAAACATGACTAAACCATATGACATCACTAATCTGAAAGGTACTGCGGGTGGTTTGATGAAGAAAATAGCTGGGATACTCGCGAGTGTGAATCTTAAAGTACATAACAGCAGTGGAGAAATTTCCTCAAGACTTAACTTAACAAAAAGAAAATTTATTCCCCAAACAAGAGCTACTAAAAGTGCGAGTAAAATATGAGAAACGGGCATTTTATTTGGATCCACTTAGCAAGTGCTCTATTTTAGCTTAAAAATTTAATATTGTTTAGAGAAAATTCACTTTGTAATATTGAAAATTAAGAGATAGAAGAAGTTTTTATTATTGTGATTTCGAGTAACTATTTGTAATATCAGATAATAAATTCTTGATCTCAGGTTGTCGTGCAAATTAGAAAAATAATTGTAAAGATAACAGCCTTGTTATTTGGCGCATATTCTACTCTGAGTCAAGCAAATAGCACTTATCAAATTAAAGCCTTATTAGATAATCATCAATATAAAGCTGCTTATGAATTAGCTGAGTCAATGGAATCAAAGTATGCCGGCAATCCACAGTTTGATTTCTATTATGGTAAAGCAGCTTTGGTGTCTGGCCATGTTGATGTCGCAGTATTTGCGTTTGAGCGTGTGGTCATGGCAGAGCCTTCGAACCGTGTAGCGTGGTATGAACTGGCTCTGGCCTATTACTTTACTAATGATTATAAGCCCGCCGAAAAGATTTTAAAAAAACTCAGCCCTTATGAATGTAAGGATAAGGTTTGTCTGGCCTCCCGCGCATTTATTCAACGAACTCAGAAAAAAACCAGGAGGAAAACTTACAAAATTATTGGAAACATTCAACTTACCCCAGGGTATGATTCCAATGTTAACAGCACCACGCTTGCAAGTTCCGTACTGGTCCCCTTTATAGGCCCTGTTCCATTGATTGGTGCGGACAAAGGTCTTGAATCAATGTTTACTGGTTATGCCACCGATTTTGGTTTTTTAAAAAGGTTGAATAAAACAACGCAGTTTTTTACTGACGTTAATAATGTCGGAAAAATTAATTATAGCGCCCACCGATTTGATAATAATGACGTGCTTATTTCACCGGGGATAATCAAAAAAATAGGGAATTATAAATTAAAAATTCCTATTATTTACCAACAAATTTCTATCAATCAGCGGTTTTTTAGTGAAACAATTGGTATTGGTTTGGAAGGTTCTCGTAAACTTAATACAGCGCATGAGGTTATTTTAGCCGGTGAGTACGGAAAGTCGGATTATTTTGTAGCTATTAGAAACGCTAATAATGCATTAATCACTGGAAAATGGATTTATACACCGCCTAAAAATCCTTATGAAATTGAGTTTTCTCTGTATACAAATATAGGTAATGCACTGGATACAACGGGTGCTTATTTGATTAAAGACTATTATGGGGCAAAATTTAAAGTAAAATGGACTGGGATTCCTAGATATCAGCCAAATTTACTCCTCAATTATATTAATTCAGAGTTTTTAGCCCCTAATCCTAGATTTTTAGTCACTCGAAAAGATGATTTTTACAATGTAATTCTTGGTGTTCAATGGGAGTGTACGCCTAGCTTATTGATTCAGCCTGCGTATAGTTATACTTATAATACAAGCACGTTACCCACCGTGAATTATGATAGAAGTGTTGTGCAAGTGAATTTTACTTATAAATTTGTAATTTAGTGCTCTTAAGGAGAGCTATGTTAACAGTCAACAATAACAATAAGCCTCTTGTGACATTAGTCAGTGCATTTTTTCTTGCGTCAATTTTTACACAACAACTGTTCGCAGAGGTAATAGGAAAAATTCTTGCTCAAAAAGGAGAGTGTTTTGCTTTCATTGGAAGTAGAAAACTTTCACTGAAGCAAGGCGATCCTGTCGTACGTGATGAGAAATTGGTAACAGGTACCGATGGTTTTTTACAATTGCGTCTGATGGATAAGAGTATTGTTGCTTTAAGACCCAATTCAGAGTACCAAATCAACCAATACAATTTTAGTAATGACAAAAACTCAACTTATCAAGCATCACTTCAGAAAGGGCAGTTTCGACAATTAGCAGGTTTAATTGCCAAAAAAAATCCCACGGCTTATAAAATACAAACTCCTTTGAGTACTTTAAATGTTAGAGGGACTTATTTTGGTCATCGAATCGTAGACCAGCAATCTATTGAAGTCAGTGGTTGTTGGCACGGACTAGCTTTAGTGCGTACACCTCACTCGTGGTTGTCCATTGGTCCTAATGCACCATTTAAATATAGCTACCTGGATCCCGAAAAGCATACCCCTATAGGATTAGCTGAGGAAGTCGGCATACTGGAAGGACTAATTCCAGACAATGAGAATTTAAATCTTTTAGAAACAATTGATTTCCAGGAAACATTAAATGACTTTTTGAATGATATCTCAGGCTTTGAACAATCCGTTGCTGCAATCGAGGATATTGAACTTATTACAGATTTGCAGCAACTCAATGAATTACAGGATATTGCTAATGAGGAGCCTCTTCCACCGGAACCTGAGCCTGAACCAGAACCTCCGGAACCACCTGTACCCCCTGAGCCGCCAATACCTCCAGAAGAATAAATGTTGAGATAAGTGAACAGCACAAAGCTGTTCACTTATTCTAAGATTAATTAATAAAATCATGTGTCGCTAATTGATAAGTGTTTAAAAAATCATCCTGAATGACGGTTGCTTTATTATCAATAGCTTTCAATTCCGTATCTTGCTTCAAAGTGCCTGTGCGGAATTGCCAACCTTTTGGTAATTTAAGTTCAGTACCCAGTTTCTCTAATGTTTCGGCGGTTTGCGGTTTCTTTTCAGTACTATAAGACTGCATGACAAATACCTGACCTTTAGGGTCGATTAATTCATACACTGGTTTTCCGGATTTATAAATCCAGGTGGTTTGACGATCAACCTGATGTTGTTTGTAGGGTTCAGACGCGGTTAATAAGTCGGTTATACCTAACTTAAGGACGCCTGCTTCACGCATTGCAAGGCCACAGATTACTTTTTTCTCAGGGTTTACGAGTTGAGAATTAACCATTCCATCAATCATCCAGTAGCGAGGTCCGTTCAACTTTACAAAGGAAGAATCGGTTTCTTTTTTAACACATTCCTTAGTGATTTTTCCCCAGTTAGCCTCGGGGCAATCATTAAGACCTATTGTGTTATAAACGGCCAAATTTAATCTACTTTTTGAATAAAGAATTTCACAATAGCGTGAATCTCGAAGACCCTCAATTTGATTGGCGTAAATTGTAAGTGGTAGGCACAACAAGGGGAAACACAAATTCCTTAGTTTAGAAAGGGGCGCTTTCATTTGGTATCTCCATGGGTTAAAGTTCGCAAAAAAACCTTGTTAATAGGTTTATTGGGAATATTCACTATACTGTACAGATAAAGTTAAAGGTAGTACTTTTCAATGAAAACACTGACAATTGCAATGTGGGATCCTGGCTTTAGTATTCAGGACTTATCACTTTCAGAAAAAATTGATGTGCTTGAAGAAAAATTCAAAGCTGTTTATCAATTAGCAATGTCATCATTGACCGACGAAACAACGTTTCTTTTTCTTTGTCCTGAATTTAACTTATTGAATATGAAGGATTTATCAAATCTTTCATACACTAAAAGCGAGTTTGTCGATATTGAAAAACGTCTTCAGAAATTAGCGAATGATTATCCACAAGCGATTATTATTCCAGGTACTGCTTATATTCAGAAAACATTAGATTTGAATGATCCGGAGAAAGATAAGAAATATGCTGCCACGATAAAAAAATGGCAGCTAGAACATCTGAGAACCTTAAAAAATTTTCGACAAGAAATTAAAGACAAAACGATTATCAAGAGTACTGCCTCTATTTTTTTCGAATCAAAAGCAACTAAACCCAAACGCTATAGCAAACGAGTGGAAGCAGGTGAGTACATTGATGCCATTTCTAGTATTTTATACCCAGGACATTCCTCACCATTTTTCACCCATAACGGTATTCGATTTGGAATCGAAATTTGCGCTGATCATGAAGATGGTGTTCTACTTTCTGAACAAAAAGAACCAATTGATGTCCATGTTATCATTGCTAATGTCATGAGGACTATGGCAGGTAAAGTTGCTAACAAAGGTTGTCAAGAAAATGTTATTGTCGTCAATTGTGCCGGCAATTTTAGCTATGCCCCAACGGCTGCAAAAGAAGTAGGGGTTTGGGTTTCTGGTGAAGGGGACTTAGAGCGACTTAAACAAGATGATAGTTCAAGTAAAGATTTGAGGATTTATTCTGATATTCCTGTGCCTAATCAAAAAATTTCTTTAACACCCTAAACTCTTTTCTTTAGTTAAGACATTGATTATAGTGCATATTACCTAATGGACTATGCTAAGGTCTTGCTATGAAAATTACATTCATTTCCACTCAAAATTTTGCAGTACAATTGGAGCAAAAACTGCAAAATAACAGCGATACGGTTTTAGATTTGTCGAATAATCCCTTGGGCAAGCGAAAAGAGCAAGAGCTGTTGGATATTGCAAAGGTTTTAATTCCAAGCCCAGTGACTACCCTCAATTTATCCCAAACAGGCCTCCATTTGTTAAAGCCTATTGATGTATTGCTTCAATTTCTTAGAAATCTTAAGAGCACAAAGGTTGTTAATATTGATTTATCAGGAAATTGGTTAGGCACTCAAAAAACAAATGAAGATTTAAAGCAGATTGTTCAAGCATTAATAGAGGCTGGTGTTGAGGAAATCAATTTTTCCAGTAATCAATTCGGCAAGGTGGATATAAAAACGCTTCAGGAAATATTTACCATTCTTAATCAGAAGCCTATATCTAAAGTTTATTTAAATGGTAATCAATTCGATAGCTTAGGCGGTGCGCATTTTGTTGCTGATTTCTTATTTAAGACGTTGGAAACTAAAGCAATACTCACAGACAATGATTCATTTACCCAGCAAGTTATTACACGAATAAATTTGCTTCATGAGGCCAATAATCCGGAATCATGTATTCCAGCTCTGCAATAAATTTCAATATTAGAGCGCATAAACGGAAAACAACAAAAGGAGTTGAGCGTGAAAAAATCAGCGTTAGCTATTCGTAATGTATCTTCAATAGTCCCTGATGAAATTGAGGCGATTATGAGGCTTTCGGGTTTGGATAAAACCATTGCTATTGATCCCCATGCTTTAGAACCCGTTAGAGAATTGCAAACTAAACTTGCCAATGATGAAAAAATAACCGCTGAATTAATAAAAAAACAAGAAGTACGCGATTATTTGTATGAAGCGATTAAAGCAAAGACTGGAAATCATGTCATTCTTCACCTTGATCATGATAAAGAAGATGCAGAAAGCTATATTTTGAATAAGCTTGATAAAATGAAACAGAATCAGCATATCAATGTTCTTTATCTGGGAGGAGGGCATGGTGGTGGTCACAATGGTCTTGTTGATGAGGAAACGAATGGTTTAAAAAAGAAGTCTGTTCTTGCCATAGTGAAGAGTCTTCAGGATAAGGAAATTACTACAGGGGCTGCAATATTAGGCTCCTGTTACAGTGCTGCATTTACCAATCAATTTAGAGATTTTCTTATTAAGGAAGGCACTATGCTGACGGATTCGGTAGAGTGCAATAACAATGGGTTTACCAATGTTGTTGATTGGGCTACTGACGAGGCGCGAGAGGCATTTTTTTCCGCAGCAGATATTGATGGTTTTATAGTTAAACCGGGTGATATTCGTGCTAAATTTAATGAACTTGTAGGAGTTAATCCTGAATTAGAGAAGAAATATCTTCTTGCAGCCTATGCTGATTATACAAAAAAAGACATAAATACTTTCGATTATGAACAGGTGAAATCTGCCCTGCAGGTTAATAAAGATCTTAATTGCGAAGTATTAAATCATCGTACTGATTTATTTGATAAAGAGCTCATGGCGTTGGCAGAAGAAATAGCAGCCTTAGATGACGTGAAAGCGAGCACGGTACAACCAATTATCGCTAAATACCCAAGAATTAAGGATTACACAGAGCATTTATTCAATTCAATTATTTTTGAAAGTAATCAACAAACGTGTATTGACAAGCTTTCTCAAGAAATTGAGGCATTTGGAAATGCAAAGCAACCAGGTGAAGACGATGATATCAGTGAGGAATTATTTAAATATCTGGACACTAAATTTCAAACGTCTGAAGAAAAGAATTTTTTAGAAATTGCCAAGCATCTCTGTAAAATTGATTATGCTCAAACACTTGATGAGTTTAAAACATTTTCAAATAATAATTTGAAGAATTATATGTCTCAACATTATAGTCCGCTGGATAGTTTGGGGCCGCAGATCAAGGTTTTTGCCAGTGAGGATGATGTTTATCAAAAGATAGCGCAAACTCTTCAACGAGATACTCTGACATCAAAAGTAATTAGCACGCCTACTGAAAGTTTATTACTAAAATTAAGTGAAATGACTGGAAAGCCAGCGCATGCCTGTGCAGATGCCTATAGCAGAATTGAAAAGGTTATCGCTCTTCTTCAGTCTAATCAATTGATAAATGTACACACAGAAGAGGATGTCAGGAAGTTTAATCAAATTTTGATGATGAATGATTTCAATACACGTTTTGCACAAGCAATGGTGGCTTCACAGAAAGTGGTTGAAAAAAATGAACAAGATGATGTGCAAGTTGCTGTAGTTATTGAACATAATCATGATTATAAAGATAAATTTAACGCCTTAAAGGCAACAATATCTTCAGATAATGTGGATAGTGATGAAGCAGTGGAAGCTGATGGAGAGGGAATATCTATTTAAAGTATCAATAAGGGCAGTCAGTACTGAAGGGTTGGTTTATAAATTCGGCAGGGGATAAAGCACATTGTTTAATAAAAATATTGACTATGTGCTGAGCAACATAATGTGATGTTTGACTTCCGCCATGACCGTCATAAACCCCTAAAAGAATTGGTTGCCCAGAGGTGATAGTTTGTATGGCAACGGAAATGTTATCCCATGAGCGAGATTTTGCAGTTTGTACTAAGTGTTTGGCAATTTCTTTTTCAGTTTTCTGTCCTGGTTTGCCCTGATTAAGGCTAGACAATGCTCTGGCAAGATAATTTTCATGTTCTGCTTTAGTCTCACCTCTGGCGGCATCTGTAAAACCATCACAGGTTGTAATAATCTGTAATTTTTGAGCAAGTAGAGCATCTAAATTGGTTATATCAATTGTGGCATTGGAAGAAATAAGTTTTTCTGCCTTATTTATACCTCGTATTCCAAAATCACCAATCGCTCGAGATACGGCTAGAATGCCATTGACTCGATGAGCAAAGCCGTCATAGGTAATAAAACCTCCTTGTTTTTTTACACGAATTTGTTCAGAGCGTAAATTGGGTTTATGGGTGAGGGAATTTAAGCGTGTTACTCCTGTGATGTGTCCTTGTGGATCATAACTCACGAGAAATGCAGCTGCATCTGCTAAGGTCGCTGTGATAAGACTGCAGCATCCGTCATAGATCGTGGTTGAGGCTGTAGTACCACTTTTTTCTGATAATGATCTCACCTCTTCATCAAGTTGTTTATAGGTTGTCCATAAACGTTTTCCTATTTCTTGAGGAGTTAGGTTTGTCAGTGTATTTTTTTCAAGAACGCACCAGGCTAAAGCATCTTCTTGTGTTGGGCGCACATGGATAGTTTCAAAGCAGCCAAATTTATAGTCTTTGTTCTCTTTCTCTACATCATTTTTTTCAGGTAAGGAAATAATCTCAATCATTATTATTCTCGTGAGACCTTGTGTTAGCTACTAATAAGTGTAGAACTTGCCCGATAAGAAAAGTAAATTTTTTATCACACAATAAAAAATTTATGCAAATAATATGCTGATTAATTCCTGGTACCCAAAAAATGCACTACTCTTATAAAGTACCTCTTTATTGGATAGAGTTATGAAAAAATCGAATGATGCTACAAAAGAAAGTAAAAAAAATAAGAAAATTTCAAAAGAAAACCTCAAAAAGACCTCCGGTGGCAATCGACGTGAGCCTCGTGAGTTGCCTGGTGTGATACTACCAAATGACGATCTTATTACAAGATTACGTAATCTAACTCGGAATAAATAAACGTTGGATCAACGACTATTCTCGTGTTCCTGCGTGCCTCGGTTTGCCCGAGGCATCCATGGAAAAGTTAATTAAAATAGCGTCGATACAATACTAAATAAGTGCCGTCATTTTCCAAGTCAAGAAGATATTTGTTAATAATAGCAACAAGACCCTCTTTGCTTTTATTAGCCATAATGCCATAGCCTGAGCTAATTGGTTTACCCACGGACCTAAATAGATTGCTGTTGTTTGCAACCCAATATTGAACGATGCCGGCATCTAATAATACTGCATCTACTTTGTTGTCATAAAGTGCTTGAAGAACGTCTTCTACATTTTTATATTCCAGAACTTGGGAGGAGTGGCCAAATTGAGCATGAATCCATGCTT
Organism: Legionella hackeliae; assembly: GCF_000953655.1. Lineage (NCBI taxonomy): Bacteria > Pseudomonadati > Pseudomonadota > Gammaproteobacteria > Legionellales > Legionellaceae > Legionella > Legionella hackeliae. The sequence continues at coordinate 1,798,130 of NZ_LN681225.1, read as the reverse complement.
TAAAAATAGTTCCTTCCTCTATTCCAACACGTTTACCTTTGATATCACTAATCGTTTTAACTGAGCTGGATACTCTGGTTGCATATTGTCCTCCGCCTGGAAGATAGGGAAGGCTAAAAATAAAATCTTTTTGTCTCTCTGGGGTGATAGAGATTGATCCTATTGCTAAATCAATATGGTTAGTCAGAGTTTCACTAAATAATTGGGGAAATGTAAAATTTCTAAACAAGCATTCAAGTTGCGCGCGACGACATATTTCTTGCATTAAATCGATTTCAAAGCCAGAGAAATGCTCTTTCTCGTCAGCCGGTATACCAAAGGGCGGATTGTAACCAGATATGCCAACAAGTATGGGTTGAGCAAATAAATGAAAGGGGCACCATAGAAAAATCAGAAGAAGAAGTATGTGCATAGAGCTTCCTATCTCATTTATTGTTCATTTTAGACCAATTACTGAATAAAAACAGGAAGTTTAAATAGGGTTTCTACGAACGCAGTGAAGCAATCCTGGAGATTGATTAAAATCTGGGTTGCTTCGCACCGCTCGTAAGAGATAAGTCTGATATTGGTTAAAACTCAAGCTTGCCATTCATAGTTGCTTCTTCATTCAAGCCTAAATTAACTGGCGTGTAGCCTGCACGAACAAAAGCAGCTTTGAATTGTTCAATTAGATAATCTGGTGCATTTTCTCTGTCATTATTCTGACTTTTTTTACTGCGATGGCCTCCACCATGCATGGTCACAGTAGCTTTTTCGCAGGCTTTTGCGAGTGTTTCTTCAGGTATAAGCAGATGCGCATAAATATTTTTTATCTCAATTCGACAGCGATTTGCACCAGTGGTAGTAAGCGTTCCGCCAAATGCTTGAGTAAGATTTACTAAGGCTCTTAGATTAATTGAGTCATACGGTATTAGCTCAAAAACTTTTAAATAGGTATCTACATCGTTTTTACCAAGATTCAATACATTGCGCTTCGTTTTTACAACTGGAATTTGTGGTTTAGTTGTATCTTTCCTAGCAAATATTGAGAAGTCAGTCACACTAGAATAATCATCAGTTATATCTTCCTCTTTGGTATTATCATTGGAAATGCTTACGTCCTGCTTTTTATCTGAACAAGGACTAGTGGCCTCAAGATCGGATGAAAGAGGTATTGTTGATGAGATTTCCGATGATGGTATTTGGCTTTTTAATTGTTCCGAAATGATATCTGAAGTGACTTCAGAATCACTTGATGGATGACCCACCAATGAGATTACTTTTGGAGTTAGAGACGGAGATGATTCTAATGATTGATGTATTTTTTCCTGAGTTGATTCTAATTGAGCTTGAACGGTTTTTTTCGGTAACCCTTCCTCGGGTGACTTTACAGTGGGTTTTAACTCTAGACTTGCAGCTATTATAGTGTTTTTCTTTTGCCTCGCTTCTTGCATCATCGATAACATTCTTTCTTCTAAACGATATCTAATTTTCATTGTCTCAAAGAGAGCTAGATAGCTTGTTTTGAGATCAATACTCACCTGCAACGTCTTAATGGAGTTAGTTGTCGATAAATACTCTCGTGCCAGCAACAAGTATTCTTTTTCAGCAGTGACTTCTCTTAAAAATTTTTCGATCTTAGGATGTATCCCACGTAATGCCTCATTTGTAGGCGTAAACCTTGTTAAGTTACCCATGCTCTTGAACTCGGTATCATCTATAAATCTAAGGACTAAAGGATTGATTTCTGGTTTTAAAACTTTAAGCATCTCAGACATGATAATAGTTTCAGTCATTAGGGGCGATTTTGCACTCTTGGTGTTAAGGATTCGCATTGTTTCTTTCACTTTTTTCTTCAGTTCTTTTCCTTCATACAAATTAGATAATAACTCTTCAACACTTTTTGAGTTTGTCTGGGCAATTCCTAAGTACCATTGTTGTAGAGTAAAATGAATAGTTAAATAAAGGTTATCCAAATTATTACAATCCTTTGCAAGTTTTTTAAGACGTTTAAAATCTGCTATATCAGAATCAATGTGCTGTATAACATCTTGTTTACGGCGTTTTAAATCTTCGTCTGGCACTGGCTTAATTAATGAAGTGGGGACTTGAGAAAGATCAAGAAACATTGAAATAATAATTTCAAAAACTTCATGCTGACTAGTATTAGTTTTACTAAGCCTTTCCTTTAAAAATTTATTGTACTCAATCTGAGCTTCAATAGTCTTTTGGATGTGCTCTAAAGAAGATTTTGCGGTTCTAACAGTACTAAGCTGCATAGTTGCCGGGAAAAATTGAATATTCGATTTAAGCATAAGTATTAACTCAGGAAAAAAAAATTTATTCTAATCTTTAAATATTAAAGAAATATTAAATTAATAATCTATTTGATTTTAATTAGTTCATATGGTGTTTTTACTTTTCAATTAATGCTATGTTTTGGCAAGAACAGAGGCGGATTCAGATTATCGTGATTAACCTGCCAGTTAGATGGTTTTAAATCAAGCAAAATGGGCATGATTAAAATTGCGGTAAGATGGGAAAGCTATACTTAATAATAGGCCCTTTATTGAGTTTATTCCTATGTTATTTGCACAAAAATTAAAATCCTATTTTGCTAACATCGCTCTGAGATCACCAAAACTCTCTGATTTTGCGGGGGCTGCAATTGTAGCGGCAAAAAAGCACGCGCGAGCTAAAAAAAATGATGTGTTTGATTGCTTCGTTATTCCCCAGAAGCCTTTTTTGCAAGCCATTGCACAATTAAACGATAAAAATATTAATAGGGAGAAAGGAATACAGAGTCGTACTCAAGCGTTGGTACGCGTCACCAGTGTTCATTTTACTTATGTTGATATTCAAAATACTAACGGGGAGCTCAGCTTTTTTATTTTGGACGCTGCAGGAGCTCCCGAAGCAGTAGCGCTTTCGAAAGAAATTCAGAAACAACATCCCAATGCTAAAGTTTTTTATTGTCTACAAAGAATACAAAAAGATGGAGAAAGTTGTTTTAATTTTTCGTTATCTCATGCTGAATCGTTTTCTAAAATAAAAGATTGGCATTCTCAATTATCAGCATTTGCAGCAGAAGGTATACTGAAACAGGATATTCAGGGAGATGAGAAACAAGGTCCTTATATTCTTGAAAGAAAACACATACCCATCCAAGCATTCAAACAGGCTCATCGTCAAGAGATAGGCATCAAAGAACTTTTAACTCGTGATGAAGTAGAGACAATGCGCCCGGTGAATAAATATGATGAATCATTATCAAAACATCTTCAGCGACATCAAATTCCGCTAGACAAGCGGTAATTAGCGGCCAAGTGAGTACGATAGATAGTGGGTATATCGATCACAAGTTTGAAAGTTACAAAATATTAGTTAATAAATATATCGATAGCGGATATGGTGAGATAAGTTTATTTCAATTTTTTAAAGAAAATTATTATTGTCGCTCACAAAATTTTTTTGCAGCAAGTTTAGGTGCTGGAGATAAGTTTGAATTATGGGATGAAGCGCTAAAAATCAAATTTATGAAATTCGCGACGAAGAGTCATGCCACTTATTTCCCTATTCTGGACGGTGTTTTTGCTGAAAATCCAAATATTTTAAAAGAATTAGGAGATACACCCATTGCTTGCGTGGCAATGAAAAATGCTGTTGCTTATTTTAATGTAGCCACTATTGCATGTTTGGTTAAAGATGGTGCGTCAGTTGATCAAAAAGATCCGAAAACAGGTTTGGCGCCTGTTCATATTGTCGTAAAAGAATTTCTGGTTGATTCCTATAAAGTGGATGCAATTAGATTTCTAAAGGGAAATGGAGCGGATATTCTGGCAAAAGATAATGAAGGAAAGACCATACTTGATTATCTAGATTTTAACAAAGAAGAAGATATTAAATTGCTCAAGTTTCTTATTGAAATTGAGCCACGCATAGCCATTGAACATCCGCAATTGTTAACAATAAACCTGGATGTAAAGAATCCAATACTCGATTTACTCGGCGATGAAAAGAAAGTATTAACTAGTAATGATTTGCTTGAAAATCTTAAGGGAATTGATGATATTTGCCAGAAATTATTTTGTTTAGACGAGGCTTATAAGAGCATTATAGCGAACGATAATATTTACTCCGCACAACCAAAACACAGGCTTCAATCCTATAATGAAGCCTACAGTGATAGACAGTTAAAGGATATTCAGGCTTTGAAATTTGCTTATTGCGACTTAATTAAATCAGAAGTAGACAAGGGGACTTGCGACAAAGAAAGCTGATTGGATATTACTAAACGTAGTGATAATCCTAGCGAACCACATTTGCTTGATTTCAATCGTACTTGTTACAAATTCTTCGTAAAAGAAACCACAAGTTCTCGCGACTTTGTTGATAAACTACTAAATCGAGAGTTATTGGCCACAAAAATAGGATAATACATGCTAGTAAAAGCGGTTATTCAAAATTTAAGTTTATTACAGTCTTGTCCGAGGTATCCAGAAAGAGAGTCTCCGTGTGCCGAGTACTCAGCACAGGATTCGTGATTTACTGCCCTAAGGAAGGCGTTAATTCAGTTGATAAAGACTCCATTATATCTTCGATGATGCGAGCTGTTTTTAAATATTTTGACTCATTTTTACAATCAAACAGTTCGTCCATAAGCTTTTGACCGTCAATACTATTAATAAAATCTAACTGTTTTTTTGTTGTGACTCGGACAGTGCAATTATCCATTACCCATTTGAATGTGCTAATTGGCTTGGGGCTTTTAAAATGGTTGGGTGTATATTTCATTGTAAAATTCTCTGAAAATAGCAAGAGTCGCGCAGAATAACTTATCAAAGCTTAAGATAGCATTAAATGAGTGGTTTTTTTACAATTGATTTCATTGAAAAGGAAGGGGGGAAGACTCTATAAAAGTGAGATACCTATAAATTATAGGTAGGCAGTTAATTTACTTTGATATGCGTTTTGACTGCTCCCAAGTTTTCAATATATCAGGTCCAAGAAGACTTATTGTAGCCAACTGAGCATTTTTACTCCATCGATTACTACTTGCTTTTCATATAGACTTTAAATTATCAGTAATGGAAAAATAGCTTAATCCAAGTAAATGAGTTTGGAATTCATAAGGAATAAAGGGATGAGTAATTGGTTGATTTATGGGGCAAATGGATATACTGGAAGATTAATAGCTAAAGAAGCAAAATTAAGAGGGTTAAACCCAATTCTTGCAGGGCGTAATGAGCATTCCATCAAGGCACTTGCAGAAGAATTGGGGTTTAAGAGTTGCATTTTTGAGTTAAGCGACCTGCAAAATATAACTGAGCAACTCGCGGATATTAAATTGATTTTAAATTGTGCAGGCCCATTTTCATCTACAGCTAAACCACTGATTAAGGCATGCATTCACTCCAAAACTCATTATCTGGATATTACTGGTGAAATTTCCGTTTTTGAATATGCTCATAGCAAAAATGAATTAGCAGAAGAAGAAAATATTATACTTTGTCCAGGTGTTGGTTTTGATGTTATACCAACTGACTGTGTAGCAGCCAAATTAAAACAAATTCTTCCAGACGCGAATTATTTAGCGCTTGGATTTGATTCTGATTCAGGGATGTCTGCTGGAACCGCAAAAACAGCAGTGGAAGGATTAGCATTGGGAGGAAGAGCCCGAATTAATGGACAAATAAAAAGAGTACCTTTAGCCTGGAAATCTCGCAGGATTGATTTTGGAAGGGGTGAGAGGTTAGCAACAACAATACCTTGGGGTGATGTTAGTACTGCTTTTTACACTACTGGTATACCGAATATTGAAGTGTATATTCCGATTAGTCCCAAACGACTATCGATGTTGAAGAAGCTAAATTATATACGTTGGTTTTTAGGTTTAAGGTGGATACAAAATTATATAAAATCCAAAGCTGCTCAGCAAAGGGGACCAGATACCAAACAGTTACAAAATCAGTTGACTTATGTTTGGGGTGAAGCAAAAAATGCTCAGGGAAATAGTCAAACTATTCGAATTAAAACTGCCAATGGATATGCTCTCACAGTAAAATGTAGTTTAACTGTCGTTGAGCACCTACTTAACACTCAATTGAAAGGGGGTTATAAAACACCCTCCCAAATCATGGGAATAGATTTTATTACTCAATTACCTGGCTATGCTGATTAGCTTAATTGATGTTCTAAATTTTTATTGAATGATGTCACGCGCTATCGGTTCTTGTGGGATGACCGGTGGTGAAGAACTTGATATAGAAATGGTGAAACAAACAGTTTCAGTCGAAGATATAGAGAATATGTATCAATTAAAAACAGGACGTTTATTAGCTGCTAGTTTGATATTAGGTGCTTAGCTTGTCACGTTCAAGAACAATCGAAATTATTTCATCTGGAGGAATGTGGTAACCTGTTAGGAATATCGTTCCAAATTCATGATGATATTATCGGAATTGAGTTGATACAAAAACATTGGGGAAAAAACAAAATGCGGATTTAGAGCTTAATAAGCCTGTGTATCCTGTCATTGCAGGAATGAAGAGAGCAAAGGAAAGACGTGATGAGTTATATTATATGTGCAAGTTTGTGAAGGGAAGAATCTTTTTATAAAGACCATAAAAGCTTTCAAGTTAAAGGCTCATTTACCATGATTTTGTTGGCTCTCGCTGAATAATTCACACGCTTTTAATAATTCGCTTCTGTCAAAGTCTGGCCAAAGAATGGGAGAAAAATAAATTTCTGAATAAGCTATTTGCCATAATAAAAAATTACTTAGTCTAGTATCTCCACCCGTTCTTATAAGAAGCTCAGGCTCTGGAACTGTTTGAGTGACTAAACATCTAGATTTTTGACGCCAACTCTCTTCTTTTAGTAGATGATCAAGTCGTCAAGCCCAAAATGCAAGCATTTCCTCCATGTGTCCAATGATAATTTTAAGGTTTGGATACCTATCAAAAGTCCAGAGCATTAAGCGCAAAACATGACCAACCAATATCTCATGATACTTGGCTATAATTAATCATATGTGTAATTATTTAACGAGCGATGAGATGAAGTCTTATATAAATAATCAGCAAAGCAGCGAGTCTTTTTCATTTCAGAGATCAATGCAACGGATTATGGCAAATATTTTGTTTCCTACGATAAGACGAGATTGGTATGCCTACAAGGGCTATAAAACCTTTGAAGAATATGCCGAAAGTATGTTTTCAAAGAAAGCTATTGGCAATTATGTAGTAAAAAAAGGCTGGGAAAATATTAAAGCTGAACGTAATTTTGTTATGAGTCAGGATGTAAGAGGAAATTTTTGCAAATTAGATAGTATTAGCTTGTCTTCCATAAGTAAAAACGACAAGCTTCCTGGAGATGGAAAACACATTCTGAATTTCCTTGGAAGTTTTCAGTTTTACGAGGGATTTGTACCTAGCATGATAAAACAACAAATAAAATCTGGAGCCACTATTCACGCGTTTAATTACCCAGGTATGTATAGCAGCAGCGGAGAAGTTTTAGAGTTTAATGATTTGGTGAATTCAGGTATTGCCATGGTGAATAATTTATTGCAAAAAGGTATCAAACCTGACGATATTATACTTCAAGGAAATTGCATGGGAGCTGCAGTTGCAGAGGCGGTGGCTACCCAATTTAGAGCTCAGAATGTTCAACTACGCGTCGTAAATAGTAACAGTTTTAAATCTATGAAATCCTTAATTCTCGAAAAATTTCATATACCTTCACTGTTAAGCAATCTTGTCGATAAATTATTACATTATACAGGATGGAAGATAACGCCTGCGAAACAACGGCAAGGAGAGCAGTACAGCCCTTATCATATGATCTTAAGTAGAGCAGGGGATAAAACTATACCTTTAAGAAGTCAAATGATTAGTTCAAAAAAATACAGCAATGGAAATGACAGTCTCTTCGAAAATTATAAAGAAGAATTTAAACTAAAATTAGAACCTCATTTAGAATTGAAACACGAAGATACATTTCTTACAGAAGAGCAACGCAAAGCATTTGCGGAGCTTTCCAAGCTAAGTGGTTCTAAAGTAATTAAAGATCCCCACCTTGCTCCTTCAGAGGGGATGTATTCTGCGCGAGATCAGACTAAGAACTTTTACGATATAGTAAATACTTATCTTCAAATATCCGAAAAGTATATTAATAATCATAAGCAAGTTTTCCCTGCTGGATATATTCCAATGGCTCCATTCATTTTAAAGACAGAAGAACAAGTTATAAGCTATGACGAAGAAAAGAAAATGTCGGCTTTAGCTGATATTATTCAGGCATTGCATAATGACTACTATGAGGAAGAGTCAGAAAACAAATTAACAAGCTTTGAACGAAAAATTCAAGCTTTTGTTAATCATTCTTTTATGTTGTATCAACAGCTTTATAGCGAAAATGTTGCACATGATGGATTTAAGGAATACAGTAATTTCAGTCTTGCTATTTCTCGCATTGAAAAAAAAGGCTCTAATACAATTATGGCTTTGTCTGATGTTCTTGAGGGACACATTAGTCATAAAATGAAACCTAATTCTTATAATCAGTTTGTTGTAGACCTTTTATTAACCTATCTAACTCCCGAAAGAATAGAGGGAAAATCACACGCAACAGGAGAAGATTTACAATTTTTAGTGGAAACACTAAGAACTCTTAATAGTGAACTACAAATTAATGCCATTGTTACGCATCAACAATCTATATAGTCACTTGGTTGGGTTCATGCAGTGGGTTGTATAGCTCGACAAATATTACCACTTAAATGATTTTTAATATTTTGGCTATAATATAAGAACCATAGTTTAATCAGGGGTTATGTATGTTAATTAAATCCTCTTGTAAAGCTAAAAAGTTGGTTCAATCTCCCAAAGTTAAGCAGCTTAACAGAAAAAGGTTCGTGGCTGGAGCAAAAAAATTTGAGAAGGGATGGATAGAAGTCGAATGACAGAAAGAATTGCTCTTCTGCCTGATAAACTTCCCATGTTTTTTAAGGAGAAGGCAAGCAATTTTTGCTTGCTTATTCCTCCTTCTCTAAAAGGACTTATTGAGATTAATCAATGTCAAACTTATGCAAACTTTTTCGTTAAAATACTTCCTCCAAATGTTGTATTAGATGAATTCGTTAAGCATATAGAAGATGACACCGATATTCTTTTTATTCCGTATCAGAGTCCGTTAGTTGATTGTTATCCAGTAGACGGAAATCTTAAACCTAATCAACGATTTGTTGATGTTCTTGCTAATTTACAAACCCCAGTGACTTTTCAAACATTAGAACATATTTTAAATAACATTTATTATACATCAGTCCAGCAACTCGAGCATTCAACTGACATTTTTTTTGATATGCTGTCCGCCGCAGATCATCTTATTTTCACCAACAAAACTTATGGGACCACGGCAACTCTATTTTTTAGAGAAGATTACTTATGGAGCGAAAACATTGGCTTGGTGTTGAAAGGGGAGTCAATTCGCGCACCTTATGGCGAAATTGCCTTAGTATCCACTTTGCTTCGAGATGATATAATTCCATGTTTGGAGATGGAAGGTGAAATTGTCTTTGATAGCACTGTTATTCTTCATTTATTTGCTTTTGAAAAATCATTTCTAAATGAACAGCATAACATGTACCATTCTTTGGCGAAAATCGATAAAAATCCAGTGAAAATTTATGTTAATAATGGAACAGTAGAGAAGGTTATCTCATTAACTCAAAATGATGAGACAGCTTTAGCTTTAGAGCAGTTTTTTTCTCATGATCCTCAATTAAGAAAAATAATTGAAGTGGGGTTTGGTATTAATAAAAGTATTCAACTCTTACCTAAAAACCTTGCAGCAAGCGAGCCTTATGGCGGCATTAATAATTGCTTGCATTTGGGTTTTGGGTCAAGAAAACTTAATTATCATTTAGATATTCTCTGTCCTCAAACTACTGTTTTCACGAATCAGGGTTTCCTCCTTGCCGGTGTTTAATTTACCCCAGAATCCATTCTATGCAGTAGTTTTAATAAAGAGCCAGTTGCGGAGCAACTAGCAAGTGTTGCCTCGATGGCAGCTTAAGCTGGCATCCCGAGTAAGTTGCGTGCTAATGTTTGAAAACCTCGTTATCACACCGTGCGAACCTGGCCCACGCTGCTGGCCTTATGCGTTTTTTGCCAATTTTTACCTTTATTGAAATTAAGGCATTTTACGATCCGCGGCAAAATCTAAAACCAGCTCTTGGTTTTCTTGCGGCTTTTGCCTTTTAAAAAATAGGCTATATCTTTGTCCGATTTCTAGAATGTTTTTAGCTCTTATCGGGTTATCGATGGTGGGCGCAAAAATTTCAAGTCCTATCACAGGAGTGAATATTGACGCTACTAATAGAAGTGCACTGAAAACTAGAGCCGTTATAAAAACTCCTAAACTTATTATAGGTAAAAAAGTAAGAGCAATTGTTCCTGTTATAAGGAGTGGCACATATAACGTTGTAAATTCTTTTCGTTTTTTAGACAGTTTGCCAGATAAATAAATTTTTGTTCATCTTTTATATTATCAAGTTTTATTGTCTTTAGGATATGGGCGCTAATACTATGACTTTCATCAGGTGTGCATTTATCTTGTGGGAGGGATTTAAATCTATAATTATTGATTTGCGCCTGATACAGTAAAAAGCCTAAATACTCATATTCGATACAAGCTGGATATTTATCTTTGTCTTTCAAGAAATCGATAAAGCATTTGTTTTTATAATTGGGAAGAGGAGTAAAGCAGGCGGTGAGTAATTCAAAATATGAAGTTTCTTCATTTAAAAATTTCTTAACAGGCTTTAGTTCATTATCATCAAATTGGGCGCTAATAATCCTATTCATTAAATTTTTATGCAATTCTCTTAAATTCATACGTTTAACTATTTTTATATCTTTGTGTGGCTATATTGCGCACCTAGCCTCTCTATAAGTCAATTTGGTCAGGTGTGCTATCCGTATAAATGAAAAAAAGGATGCAGGGTGGTTGCTATTTTCTCTTCTCCTAGATTCAACTGACTCAGATTCAACTGATTAGTGACTGTGATGAGAGTGTAAAAGTTGGCTGGTCTTATGTGGATGGGAATTTTATCGCACCAGAACCACCTCCGGTTTATAGCCTGCCTTTAATAGAAAGAAAAATGGATGCTCTTTGGGCATCAATTGCTCATGGGAATAATACATTACTAAATTCATTAAAAGACGAACTTGGAGAATGATATGCCATTAAAAACCGGAAGCTCAAAGAAGGTAATCAGTCAAAACATTGCTAAAGAAATAAAGTCTGGGAAGCCTAAAAATCAAGCCATCGCTATTGCCATGAGCAAAGCGGGGAAGTCTAAGAAAAAACCAAGTCCAAATCAAAATACTAAGGAGTGCAACAGCAAAATTGATGTATGGGAACATTTTTTCTAATAAACAAATGGCATTAACTTACACTACTGACGGGGTTGCATTGTTTGAAGTAGTGGTATCAGGTGACCAAGTAAGTTTGCAAGCTGCAATTGATGCTGGCAGTGTAACTTTGCCTGTTGTTGACGGTAACTTTGCTAATTTTGACGGAACTACTGGAAAGATTAAAGACGATTGTTTTCTACCTTCGAATGCTGCGAAAACCCGTGTTGTTATGGCGGGTGCTGCTACAGTAGTAAACAATCTTTCACAATTTGCCGATACTACGGGTACCGTAAAAGATGCAGGCTATAGAATTATTGCCAATACAACAGCGGCTTATGCTGGTGGCGGAACTAATAACGTGTTTGTTGCAACTGGATTAAGCGCTGGAGCAGTAGGGAGCCCCGTTATTAGAACCTCAACAAACTCAGTATCAATAACCAAAGCATTACCAGGAACAAATACACTAGATATTACATTCAGTGCAGACCCTGGAGCAGGAACAACAGTTGATTATATTTATACAACAGCGGCTGCAAGCTAAATAGACCAATAGGCAAAGGAATGCCTATTTTAACTATTGATTTTATCATCGATTAGCTTTGCCCATTCTTTATAGGCTTCAATATTGACATGTATCCCATCCGGTGAATATTTTGCCATTAACCCCTTTTTGGGAGTGGATAAAATAGAATTTAAATCAATAAATGTAAGATTATTATTCATCGCGTAATTTTTTAGCTTTGCATTGAGTTCATTAACTTGAAGATTAATGCTGTAGCAAGCCGGTAATTTTTCAGTGCTGCAATATAATGTTGACTGAACAACTGTTTCTATATTTTGCTGTGTTAATTGATTAATAATTTTAATGTAATTATCAAATGCTTTATCAACAGGAATATGATTTAAAAAATCATTGATACCAAACATTAAAAATGCTTTCTTCGGGTGGGTGCTTAATATGGAATCCATTCTATAAAGAATGGCGGCCGAAGAGTCTGCACTAACGCCTCGATTAGCAATATTTACATTTGCAAACAAATCTGACCATGGCGCAATCCATGTGATTGAATCGCCTATCATCACAACATCAGCGGTTAACTTTGATTCTTTATATACTTCAAGTACGGCGTCACGTGGAAGTTGATAGCTATGGCCAAATAAAGAGTATAGAATTCCTATAGCAAAAATAATCGCTTTCATTTTATCCTTTAATCCGTCTGTAAATATCCAACCACTCATTATTATATATATAGAACGCCAAGATCAAATTGCCTTGGGATTAAAATTGCTAAGTCTGATTATCAAAATAATCAGACTTAAGATTGCTTTTTGTACGTGGATTCAAACAATAAACGCAACTGCCTTAGTCGAAAAGAAAAAACTGTCTTATGGTTTCAGGTTCAATGGGTTCCATTTTAAGTTCTTTCCGAAGTTCTGAAAACTAGAGTATTAAGAATATTAGTTAAATCACCCTTTTTATCTTTTTTGTAGCAAACAAGAAATGCATTGAGTGCAGAAATTATTTTATTAGAGCCAAGTATTTGTATGTCTTCAATAACGTTTTCAATTCCACGTTTTTCCTCTTTGGTCAAATTTGGATTATGAACCCAGCCTGATAAAACACGATGTGCATTTATCAAATAGCTGTGGTTAATTTCTCTTTGGCGCTCTTTTACAGCTTGTTTATCTCTTAGGTAGCTAACTATTCACCATCCCAGAATAGCTACAATAACATTTAAAAAATTTGGTTTTAAAAAAGAGCCCCAGTCAATGTCCATATTCTTTCTCTTTAAGAAACATTGATTAATCAAAATTTACACACTTGAATCTAGTAAAAAACTGGCATGTTCAATTTTTAAGGTAAGTTATTTTAAGTTTTTAGTTAGCCATAAAATTAAATCATCATCTAGAGAATATGCTTGACCCGGCACTGCGAGTTGGTAGTTATAAGTTACACCTAATCCATCTGGTATATAACCTTTTTTTACATAAAGTCGATGAGCAGGTCCATATCCCCCATCAGCTCCACCATACAAACCTACACCAATACCAACAATATTTCCTCGAATGATTGCTTTTTCTTCTGCTATCTGAAGTAACGTACTTCCTATCCCAAATTTTCGAAAATTTGGTAACACATTTAAATCCATAATTTCAGGAATATTTAGCTTTGCAAAAGGGTCATACTGAGATACCCATTTTAAAGTGATATATCCTGCAAATTGCCCTCCTAAGTAAGCTAACCAAATAATTCGTTCTGATTTTCGTTGCTCTTGATAATAGCTATTAAATAAAGAGGCGGGTTTTTGCCAGTTTATTTTTTTAAAAGCATCAACAATAACAGGTATGTCGGATAAGTCTAAAGTTTTTATAGATATTTCAGTTATTGATTTATTCATTTCAATTCATCTTTCAGATGTTCGAACCATTGCAAATCTTCTACTATTTCTGATTGACTCATTCTTTTATTAAATAGCTGTTTTCGGCCGCGACAAGAATGATCAAAATTTAATAAGACTGCAATAAATGAGATTGCGGATTCAAGTAATAAAAGCAATTGCTTGTTTTATCAGTATTGTTTAAAAAATAGAGCTATCTTCTTATTTACTATGTTACCAAGTAATAAATTCTTCATACAAAGAGTCTATAATAATTTTATTATTCTTTGTATAGTAGATTTTTAAATGAAAGGTGCTGAATCGATTACGCCTCAAATCGCGGTGGTTTTGCCAAATGTGGAATACCATAAGCCCCCCTTTGGCCATCTACATCAATTAGACAAAATCGGTATTTCAAATATTTATATTTTGCTTAACGAAGATGAGTTTCAAAAGGCAAATACTGACAAATCAATACTATTTGATAATACGGAACCAAAAACTATAATAGAGCACTATCAGTCTCAAAGCTCCAGGTTAAAAATTCGAGTTGTAAATACTGGCGGAGCAACGATGGAAGAAGAAAAGCTCCATTTTTATTTGGAAAATACTCAGGATCAATATTTACTCAATCTTTTTGTATGTAAAGAGTCTATCCCATTGGTAAATAAAGAATTAAGTGCCACACCTCCAATTGTGGAAACGACAGATTATACTTTTATCCCTTTTTTTAAAAGCACTGATCGAAAAATGATGCCTTTATTCGATGCGCCTTGCTCATCAGCGAAAGCAATCGAGTTATTACAACGTGATTCAAATCCTTGCCTCTGTTATCAACAATCTAACTTCGATGTTTTACATTATCAATGGTTATTTAATATCTTTGTTGAATTAATAGCATTCGAATTAAACTCGACTAAAAATACCGCCTCATCGCAAGAATTAAGCAAATTAATTAAAAACTATAATAAAAATATAATAGCGCTGGAAAAAGCAGAAGAGTCATTTGAAAAAACGCATAAAGAGGCTTATAGAACACTCGATGAGCCTGGAGCCATTTTGCGATGGCAGCATGTTAGAAATGTGACAGCACGAGAAACTCTAGATAACAATTTCCCTAAACTAATTAGTCAACTCATTAGCTTATATGGGGAGGTATTAGCACCTCAAAATAGTTATACTCCTCCTAAGTAGAAAGAAAAATTTCATTAGGAGTTGCGTAGCCTAAATTTTTTCTGGGTCGATTATTTAACTTAATAAATATCTTTATCGGTTACATGTTTAAAATCTGAACCCTTTTTTAAATATTGTCTAATAAGTCCATTCGTATTTTCGTTGAGTCCTCTTTCCCATGATGCATATGGAAGAGCTGAAGCCATCTGTGAAACGGGAGCTGGTTGATTATCGAGTGAATACTCATACTGTGAGTTTACGCCGGGCGTGTAAGGTTGTGGGTATCAGCCACTCGGTTTATCGATATAAGCCGGATAGCCAAGCTGATGAGGGCGTTACTGTGGCATTGCAGGAATAATCCGAACACTATCCGGCGTATGGCTTTAGAAAATTGCTTAAAGTCTTGCGCCGTAAGGATCATAGGTGGAATCATAAACGTGTTTATGGGTATATTGTGAGCTGAAGCTCAATATGCGTCGTAAAGGCAAAGAACGGCTTCCTAATCGCTCACCTGCCCCCCTGAGTGTGCCAGCATCCATTAATCAGTGTTGGTCTATGGATTTTATGTGTGATGCGTTGCTGTGTCAGAACATTTAGCCTAGTAGATCATTTTAACCGTGAAGTGTTGGCTATCGAAATCGATTTAAGCCTGCCTGCGCAACGAGTATTCGCGTATTAGAACGTGTTGTTGCATGGCTAGGTTTCCCTGCTAAATTACGCATGGATAATGGCCCTGAATTTATCTCAAGCACATCAGCAGACTGGGCTGAAAAGCATCAAGTGGTTTTAGGATTTATGAAGCCAGGTAAACCAACGCAAAATTCATTTATTGAGCGATTCAATAGAACTTACCGCACGGAAATATTGGATATGTACGCGTTTAAAAATCTACAAGAAGTCAGAGAGCTGACAGACAACTGGATAAAGGAGTATAACGACGAGAGACCGCACGATTCACTGAATGATTTAACACCTGGCAAAAAATAAGACAATGAACTCTAATTTAGGTTGCCACTAAAGATGGGAGCTTTACAATCTGCCCTGGTTCTTTTTGCTATCTCTCCCAAAATTTTGGGCCTAATACCGCATGAGTATCCGCGATAATTGATCAAACTCAACCATTTCATCCATTGTGCCTATTCAGCCGGGGCTAATTCGCCGGACCATCATCCCAATGGCGGATAATTTTATGAATGCTTCGCTACTTTTTGGCAAAAACTCATAGTCTTTACTTAAACGTCGCTGGTAATTCATCCAGTCGAAGGTGCGTTCAACTATCCAGCGAAATTTCACAATTTTAAAGATCTTCCGAGGGCGTTTAACCACCGTCGACACGATATCGAAAAAAGAGAGAGCCCAGTCAATCAACTTATTTCCAGTATAACCACCATCAGCCCAAATAAGCTTGATGCTACCGAAAAAAATCATCAGCTAAGCAATGACTAGTCTTACGCCAGCTCTGTCTTGAATACCTGCTGAATGCACCATAACCGTAAGCAATAATCGAAGAACATCCACTACGATATGTCGCTTTCTTCCTTTAATTTCCTTGCCACCATCATAACCTGTATCCAGTGTAGGTCCTGCTGTTTTTACCGTCTGGCTATCAATTATACCCGCGCTCGGCTTAGGGTTTCGTCCAACAGATGTCCTTATCTCTTCTCTTAATACGCGCATCATGTCATCTAAAACACCATCACCTCGCCACTGTGAAAAATAATCATAGACCGTCGATTTAGGTGGAAAACATTTCGGTAAGTAGTCCCATTTACGACCGGTGCAAAGGAAGTAAAAAATGGCATTCATTACCTCCCCCATATCAGTCACTCTTGCACGACTTCCCTCTTTTTCTGCAGGAATCAATGCCTTGATGATAGCCCATTGATTGTCAGTTAAATCACTTTGAAAACGCTTCCTCATCCAATTAAATCGCGGTAATCTTCAAATCAGCAGAGCATAATTTGGCATCACATAGTTCGCTATAAAATGATTTTAATTTGAACATAAAAATGGCTTTGATAGAGTTTCCGGACAACCTCTTAATGTCAACAAAGTATCTATGATGAATATGGAGTGAAGCCAGGAAAACTGATCATCATTGGCCATTTCTTAAATTTTGCTCTCATATCCGGCAATAATTTTTACTCTAGAACTAGATCCGCCTTCTTGTTTATTTTTTCATACCTCCAATTTCGCCCTGAATGATATCTTATGTATTAGTCGCCCCATGGGTCGCTCCTTTGCCAGATGAGTATGCTACAGAGGGTTTTAGTTTTGACCAAAACTGTATTGACGACTCATTGAGATTTTTTTGAAACGGGGTCAATGCCTGAGGCTTCAGTGGTGCCGCACTATGAGGGATTTCATCTGGGCCAGGAGCCTCAATCACTATTTGATCCTTTTGCAGATCAGTCATTAAATAATCTTCCTTGATAAGGCGATCGAAAAAAAACTCAATACGATCGTCGCGCTCGCGTTTTCTTGATGGTATCGACGCGTTATTAAGAATTTCTTGGAGTTGTGGCGAGGATTTTCCTGTTATGGAATGGAATGAATTAGGAACCCAATATCTCGGATAACCTGAGTTGTAATGATCATAAAGAAATACTACAAAGCCTGGCGATCTGCTGGTGCCGTAAGCTCCGTTAAATCCATCAAATTTAGATTTTTCATTTCCTGATAGTAACGTATGGCACTTTTGGCATGATTTAATACCACTTGCCACAAAAAGGTATGGAATTTCTTCTTTACTATTTTTTAATAGAGGTAATTGACCCTTAAATTGAGAATAAAATTTATTAACATAGCTCACTAACGTAATTTCAGGATGGGGATTATGGCTTTTTACCCTTTCGCCATGTATTTCTGAATTCTCGATGTAGGTCATATTATCTTGATCTAATAAAGCAAGTACCCAGTTATCTTTTTCAATAATGCTAAGAGCCAGAACAGCACAATCAATGTCATCTTGCACACCAATAATTGTACGCTCAAAGAATTTATACACGTCATCGATTGTACAAGATGAACCGTCATAATGTTTTTTATATCGCCATTTGTCGTTAAATTCCTGTCTTACTTTCTCGTGAGAATATGATTGGGTATGCCCACTGAGTTTGTCTCTTTGCTCATTAATAAATCGAGTTACTGACTCTTTACCTTCTCTTGCGTGAGAGTTCAATTTGGTAACCAAAGACAATTTCATTTTTTGGATAATTTTAGCTTCGATATGATTTTCTGTAGCAAAAAAAAGTTCATCTCCTACAGCTATCACTGCTGTTGAACCAGGTTTGGTATCACGTACATTATTCCTTTGTAGTTCTAATAATAACTCTCTATGAATGAGTCGTGCTAATCGCCCTAGCAATATGTCACGATGTTGAAGAGGTTTAGTTATATCAAGAGTTGTATTTTCATTACTATGAAGAATTTTGGGCATAAAGTTCTTTGAATTAAATAAAATGGGAATTATATATCTGCTATATTATGGAAATATTAAATTGATAGCCAGACGGTAAAAACAGCAGGACCTACACTGGATACAGGTTATGATGGTGGCAAGGAAATTAAAGGAAGAAAGCGACATATCGTAGTGGATGTTCTTCGATCATTGCTTACGGTTATGGTGCATTCAGCAGGTATTCAAGACAGAGCTGGCGTAAGACTAGTCATTGCTTAGCTGATGATTTTTTTTCGGTAGCATCAAGCTTATTTGGGCTGATGGTGGTTATACTGGAAACAAATTGATTGACTGGGCTCTCTCTTTTTTCGATATCGTGTCGACGGTGGTTAAACGCCCTCGGAAGATCTTTAAAATTGTGAAATTTCGCTGGATAGTTGAACGCACCTTCGACTGGATGAATTACCAGCGACGTTAGGCTTTAAAACACCAGCTATGTTATTTTTGTCCGCAATCAAATGATGAGAAGAGTACGGTTGCATTAACAAGTTGAATCCACGAAAAAAACAGTTAATAAAGTTTGATTATACGATTAATCAAATGAAATGGACTCGCCCACTCTAGTACGGCGCCCAAGAAAGTTCTGAAAAATGGAGGAGTCCAAGGTGAATATTAAACGATTAGCTGTTGATTTGGCAAAAGATGTCTTTCAATTATATGGTGTTGATGAACAAGGCCAAAAGGTATTAGATAAGCGTCTTACTAGTCGGGAGAAGTTTACTCGATGTGTTATCAAGCTCGGCGCAAGCTGTGAGATTGTGATGGAAGCATGCGGTAGTGCTAATTATTGGGCAAGAAAATTTATCGAGTTTGGTCATGTCGTCAAACTAATTTCCCCACAATACGTTAAGCCCTATATTCAGCGGAATAAAAATGACTTTCGAGATTCTAAAGGGATAATGGAAGCGTCTTTCTGGCCAGGTACACCCTATGTGACACCTAAAACGATAGTTCAACAAGATATCCAAAGCTTGCTTCGTATACGCACTAACTATTTAGAAATGCGTACAGCTGTGAGTAATCAAATAAGAGGGTTAATGAAAGAATATGGCGTTTTCGTTAAACAAGGCTATAGAAGCTTTTGTTAGGTATTAGTAAGCGCGGCGATACTTATGTGCGTCAGTTACTTATTCATGGTGGTCGAGCTGTTGCTCGTACTTGCGCCTGAAAAACCTGATTAAGTCTGGGGCCCACCAAGGCCGGTAATCAGATAAGGAGCAAGCGTGCAAAGTTCATTAGGGCACCGGAGGCAATAAATTGATTCTAATATGCATTCACTGTCTTTCCAGATGTCGGATATAAGACTGAAATCTTAACCTTTTAAACAAAATGAAGTTTATTCTTTGACAATATGGTCGAGTCCATATAAGACTTTTTTCTTAGTTTCCAAAAAATTGCTCTTAATACTTGCTCTAAAATTAGATTATGCAACACTCTCTACATTTACTGTTAAAGACAATCCTTCACGGTCAAGTAAATCTTGTAAACAAAGACGGACAAATTGTTTCTTTGAGTAACCTAATTTCTCCGCGTATTCAGCAGCCATTTTAGGACTTATAAACCTTCGTCCATGTTCTATGTCACATAAATTTTGACGTGATATACCTAAGGTTCTTGCGAACTCGGCTTGCGTTTCCTCTTCACCTTGGCGAATTGACATGATGAAACTTCCAAGGGTAAGTTTTTTTTCAACTAAAGATTCAATATACCTTATTGATTCTCTTGATTGTTTAGTAATCATGTTTATTAACCTCCAAGATCTCTACTATTTCCATCTCACCGTTCTTACCTATTTCATAAATAGCTGGATAACCTTTACTTAATCGAATTGAGCGCTGGCCATTTCTATTGCCTTTTAAAGGTTCATCATCGAATCCAGGAATTTTCCTTACTTCCAGTAGACCATCATGAGAAACTGCTTCAATCCATGCGACCAGTTTCAAAGCTATATATTTCGGTACCTTTTCTAAATCTTTTTTGGCACTTTTAGTTATTATTACGGTGTAAATATTCACAGAAAAGCCATTAATATTATATTAGATCATTGTACTCGAATATAGGGTACAAATCAAGTTAATTTATTTAAGTTAGTCTGCAAACAAACTTATTTAAGTAAGAAATTTAGTTGTCTCGTTGGACCAAAATAAAAAATCTTCCTGGTGAGAATAAATAAAAATTGAAGATAAAATCGTGATAAGGCAATTGCTTTTCTGGGTCTCCTCTACTTAGCAATTCAAATCTTCTTGCTTCAGTAACAGAGGCTAATTGTAGCCTTTCATTATACAAATCAATTTTAAGTAATTGGTAATTTAACAAAATACTTCTCCAAAAATCTAAAGTATAGTCAATTTTGAGATTCACGAATTTGATCTTCGAAACCGGCCATTTTTTTGAGACCAGAAAGTTTTCTCCTTTTGGATTGGAAAGTTTAGCTATCTGTAATATCAGATATTCAAAATTTTTTGAGCGTTAAACACTTTAAGATTTATGAAAACAGTTAATTTTTTTTGAATGGATATTGATTTTTGATTTCTAATGCCACATTGTCATAGGTGAGCATAAGTTTAGTTCTACTAATATTCATTTGACTTAATAGGGACAATATTTTTTTTGAATCTTCGACTGTTAGTTCAATTTTTCTTAAATGCTGCTTTAGTTTGTCTAACGTTCAAAGATACCACTTCGGACTCACGAAGACCCGTTCCAAGTAACAAATAAAAAAGTGCAGTTTCCATTAATGGATTTTGATTTTTGCGAGTACAACTTTTAATGCGCTGTTCACAAGCTGACTTTAATCTCATTAATTGTCGGGAGGTCAAACCATTCCAATCGGGTGCATCCGTTTGTAAATCATTAACTTGCGCTAAAGGGTCGCCCTCTACTAAAGGACGTTGCTGATGAAGCCAGCGACCTACATGGCGAATTGTTGCCATCGTTCTATTAATAGAAGTCGCTTTATAAGGTTTTCCTGTTTTCTCGGAAATTGTTTTACATAAATGTTTCTGAAAATGTTTATTAACAGCAGGTGTCCAACTATCCACCAAATCATGCCCTACTTCCATTTGAAAGAAATTAATAAATTTCGACAGGTCTTTCATTTTTGCTTGTTCAGTTTTTTCAGGCGCCCCTTTAACATGCACTGAGCAATAATAAGTCAACCAGGCAGAAAGTGAATTGGTATAAAATGAACATCCAAGGGATGGAAAATCTTATCTATCACAAACTTTTGATTTTTCGAATTTTGCTCGTCCAGGAAATTCATAGGGTCTCATTTTTATTTTTCCCCATTACACCCTCTTTGTGATGGATAAGGTACGTTATCTGTCACAAGACATTGGCAGGACTTTTTTAAAAAGAAACTTTAAAATACTATTAGATTAAAATTGTTTTGAGAACGGATTCGAAAAAATGTATATAAATAATCAAGACACCTACGATGAAATTTTTTTATCTAGCCGAACCGGTATAAAAAATTCTATTTTCTCTAATCCAAAAAAGGGTTAATGGCAAAATATTCACCGGATGGAATACACGTTAACATTGAAGCCTATAAGGAATTGGCAAAGCTGATAGATGATAAAATCAATAGTTAAAATGGCCATTCCTTTGCCCATATACGAATTATTGAGCTGCAACAAAAGCCACATAATTCACTGCACAAGCAGCGACTGGATCTGCAGAAAATGTAACATCAAAACCATTTACAGTTACAGTGCATGCAACAACTACTGATGCAGAGTTAATCCTACAATAGCCACCGATATAGGCCCTGCCCCACCACCACCGATGTCAGCAGTAGTGCCATCAAAGTTTGCTAAATGACCGTCAACAACAGGTAAAGAGAGAGAAAGTAGCAGCCACCTTGCATCCTTTGCTTCAATTATAATCATTGGTTCAGTCTCCCTACCTACCATATGTATATAAGAAAGTGATTAAAGTTGCACTAATCAGTTGAATCTAAGGGCCGTTTGTCTGCCCCGATTGACCTCGGGCCGGGATCTTGGTAAAAAAGGGTCATGTTCAATTTTTACACTTAAACGGGGTTGCCTGGTTAGACTAGTAGGCCGGAATGCGAAATCCTACGGTTATAAATTTCTAGTCCCTTAAATATCAAGGTCAGCGAGATTTATGGATTTGGTTGTATTATTTGATAATTTAATCTCAATAACTTTATTATTAATCTGGTCTATTATAAAGTCAGCACAAGGCTTTATAAGTTCACGTACATCATCCCAATCTTCCTTTTCTTCTCCCGTACAAATTGCCCGGGCCCTTTTTATAATGGAACAATATTCTTCAGGTAAGCGCTCAATAGCCCAATTTGCTGCAGCTGGTTTGGAGCGAATAGCGTCAGTCTCTACAGTACTCCAGATGCGAGCAAATGTTAACAATACATTACGAGTATCGCTATTCAGTTCCGAGGTGAGATTTTGTAATGCATCTGTTGTAGCACTCATAAAATCGTTGTAAGGAACTTTGCAGAGTAATTGATTTGGATTAGCACCGAGTAATGTTTTGCTAGCTAATAAAATTTGAGTAATAAGTAAAGCCAGATCAGGCATTTCTTTAGTTGGCCACGGTTCTATAATGCCACTTTCAAATTGTGTGCGAAACCAATCACCGTATTGAAAATCGAAGTGAGGTGGATAATGCCAAGGATTAATTTCTGCTTTCTTTACAATTGTCAATTCAATTGGTAATTTTGTGCTTTTCATATAAACACCAGAAATCTGAAGTAAATTGGTAGATAATTTAGTCTTTTCTGCATAGGTTGTAGATCGGTCAGATACTACAAGTAAATCAATGTCGCTATATTTTTGTAATCCACCTAATACTGATGATCCATACAGATATACTCCAAGTAAATCTTGTCCAAAAATTTCTTTTACTAAATTGAGACATTGATCAATTTGTTTTTCTGTTTCATCATCAAGCTTTAAAGCCTTAAGATTTGTTTTTCTTTCCATACTACAATCTCATTTTTAAAAAGTACCCATCTTACAGAAGTCTTACCAATACCAAGCTGCTTTGCAATTTCAGAATTACTAAACCAACTTTAAATAACTCCGTAATTTCTTATGTTTTTTAATTTTCACTGGCCTTCCGTTTGATTTGTAACAGCCAATTAAATTGCCAAAATATAGATTTATTTAATGGTTCGGGTGCAGTTCAATCAAGGGATGAGTTTCCTCATGAAGTGATAATCCCTATCTTCAACCCACTTGGATATAGTATCGATCATTCAAACCCTAATTTTTCATAAAAATCGTGCCTGAAAGTCAAACGTATCCAGCTGAATATAGCGGCATCCTTTTGTTGTAATAAATTCTTCCAATTTCAAAATCAACTTTCTTCCAAGCACTTGATTACGAAATTCATTCTGAACCCAAAATAAATCTACACGCGCATATTTCTCTCTATAAAAGCCAGTAAGAGCTGCAATAACATTTGATCTGAAATACGCACGTTAGCTCGACTATAACTGTCTAATGATAATGGACATTAAGCTGATTCAAATTTATATAGTCCTAATTTCGCTTTTGGAACAATCGCTTAATCTTACTCAGCGTATATGGGATTGAGCACCAACCAATTATACCCTCTACGATCAATGCTAGCCCTAAAACAAAATAAAAATACTTTCCCATCCCCAAAAGTGCTGCAATACAAAGTGCCGCCCCAATTATTGTCCGGTTTATTCGATCTGTTTTATCTATATTACACGCAAATTTCATTTTATTTTCTCTGTTATACAACTTGCTTAACTCTCAAAAAGACTTTCTATCGTCGCCTCCATCTCCGGCTGACTAGCATAGTAAAATGTGTATGATTTCTAGAACCGTCATATCTGCGGTTAACTCAGATAAATAATGATAAGGTCAAATTAATGAATCAACTATACTTTCCTTTCGAAGCTTGAAACGATTAAAATGAAATTTACTGCTGGCAAGTGCCAGCAGTAAATTTCCAGGCTAAATATTTTAATATTTACTTCTTTAAACTAGTTTTAAGTCCTAATGTTGCATTATTTGGTGGATAAACATTCGAAGGCGGAGGCATAAAAGTAACTTTCGCATTATAAGGTTTTTCCATCAATTGAGACGTACTTTCAAGTAAATTTTTAAAAATGGTAGCACGATTACTCATAGCATCCACTTTAAATTTAGAAAAATCTTCACCGTCATTTAATGGAATACTATGGACAACATTTAAATATTCATGCCATAAAATAAGTATCCCGGATTTTTCTCTAGAAGAAATTTTAAAAACAGCAGCATAGTGAGTTAATAATCTATTAACTTCATCTTTAATTTGATTTGCTAATTCGCCGGATTTTTCATTAAATTTTTCAGATCTTATCTTTTCAAGGTATTTCGCCATAGGCGTCCACATCATAATTGCAAGGAAAAAAACTATATCCTTATAACATGGCGATTTTTCTCTATTTATTTCTTCCGACATTCGCTTAATTAACATTCTTTGATGTGAGTTTTTTAAATCAACGAATGGAAAGAGATGCGTTAATAGATTAAATTCGTTCAATTCATCTATGATTGTTAGTAGCGAATGTCCTTTGCTATTGTTAATTATTTTTTTAAATTCCAAAAATCTTCTTTCCGGAAATGCCTCTGGAGTTACAATAGAACTAGCATTCTTTTTAATCGCCTGACTCAATTCTTCCGTTATCCTCCAAGCATTTTTCGCATTATCATTTTTATTTTTCAATCGAATCGCACGAAGCATGCGCAATGGATCATCTTTGACGCTTTTATCCGCATCATAATTAGTTTCAATTTTTCCATTCTTGATACCTTCGCGCCCTTGCATAGGATCATGAAGAGTACGATCAAATAAATTATAGTAAAGTGAATTAATTTTAAAATCACGCGATTCAGCATCAGTTTGGAGTGAATCACCCTTTAAGGTTGAAATATCTACATCTTCATCAGGATTATCGGGATTAATAACAATTAAAATGGGATGATGTTTTCCTATAATTCTCCCATAAATACCGTGAGCCTCTAAAATTGATTTAATTTCTTCTAACTCAAGATTAATTACCAAATCAAAATCATTAGGTTCAAGGTTTGCTAAGGAATCTCGTACAAATCCACCTACAAGGTATGCCTCCAGCTGCTTAATGTTTTTCTTCGTTCTTTTTGCCCTTTTTTCTTGTTCACTCTTTAAGGCGCTTTCTATCTTTTGCAAAAAATAACTCTGAATCGGAATATATATTTTATTAGGCTTGTCATTTATTTCTATTCGGGGGGTAGGCTCAACCAATTTTGCATGGGAAATTTCAGGTTGTTCATCCCTAAAATGGTTGGCAGCGTTCGGTTCAATGAGGATTAAAACACTAAACCACTCCTGGAATTCTTTTGATGATTTATCCATTAAAGACAGCGTGGTTAGTAACTTATTTTTAGCAAGTTCTAAGTATTTTTTTGCAGTTTGAGTATTTTTTTTCTTAGATCCAGTTTGAGCTAAACATAAATAATATTCACTGAGCGTGTGAAGATTCTGCAAATCTCTTAATGTAATCGGATTTGTTAGCCCATCTCCTAAGGCAGATTCTAAGACCGTAATAGCTTGCGCATAATTTCCTTCTTGATAAAGTTTGCTTGCAATTTCTTCCTGGCTTTTTTCAACAGCATTCTGATTTACTTCTTCATCACTATTTTCATCGTTTTCTTCTTTTTTTCCTGGTTTAATTTTAGTCGACGGTTTATGCTTTTTTTTCTTCTTTTTAGCACTTTTACTTCCATCATTTTTTTTATTGTTCGAAGCATTCGGCTTGGATTTTTCAGATTCTTCTTCTTTTAAAAATAAATTAATAAACTCAGAATCCAAAACTCTATTTTTATTTTTAAAATAAGCCTCATAACTTTTATCAAATTTAGCTTGTAATTGGCTTATTTCGGTTAGCTTTCTCATTGCAGCTGTCTTTTTGACTTCATCAGACCATGGAACATAACCGCCTATGTCGCTTAAAGGTTCTAAGCCGTATAGCTTTATACTTTCTTCAAGACATTTTTTATAATAGGAGAAAAAATTTCTAGCTTCTTGGATATCAACCTCTTTTCCTGATGAAAAAATCGCTTCAATTTTTTTCTCTGTATAGTGATGAGTAAGCATTATTTCAAAATAATTTTGCATGGTAACTTGCAAATGAGACATAAATTCTAATTGATAGCGAGTAAAGAAATAATTAAATTGAGTGATTTTACCTATTTCTTTAGATTGATTGTAAACTTCCAAAATATTGAAGGAAGTATCATCCATTATTTTATACATCTTATGAGCGTGGTTATGAGCGGCACTTTTTGTTGCTAAGAAATAAGCTTGGGTAGTCTCTATGGCTTTTTTCTCTTTTATTCCTTTATCGTCAAAACTCGCATACCAATAGCTCACCCCTTCCATAATAGCTTTTCGTTTACTTAATTCTGATTTATCAAATTGATTACTCAGCTGTGCAGTATATTCTTTTGTTAAATCTTCCCAACATTCAACCCATTTCATGCAAGTGTTAGCCACGTTATTTGAAAAATATTGTTGAGATTTTTGAAAAACAATTTTGGCTTTTCCTACATAGTCGTGCGCAATGTTAATTGCGTATCTATTTTCAACTCCGATCGATTTCATTTCATAATGTGAGTAATGATTTGCAAAATAGAGTAATAAGGCTAATTGAAAATCTGCCTGGGCATGCGTCCAAATCTTTTCAAAGTTTTTCATTTGGAAAGTTATACTCGGCACTTCCGCTCTATTCCAAATATTTGCGGAATTAATATCTTTAATTTTTTGACCTAAAGTAAGCTGATCTTTGAAAAAACAAGAAAAATCATACGGTAAATTACCTGTCGGGGTGTAAAAATTGACAGTGAGTATGTTTTGGTGTTTTGTCACATTAGTACGGGTATCAGCCATGCTGGACCTCCTCTTTTATTTATTGAGCAAGCTAGAATCATCGCATGCTATCTTTGGCCTTCTGTGTACGTCGGAGAATAGTGCCAACTATTTCAATCAAAGGAGAACTAAGTTGTGACAAAAGCGACCCTACGTCCACAGAAGGCCATAAAGGCTTACAAAATTGGTGACTTTATATTCGATATGATTATATTCAAAGCGAAAATTAATCCTTGACTCAATCCACTTTGGAATGAGGGCACTATGGGAAGCCCATTTATTCTTTTAAAAATGTGTTTTTGATGTGGTGTTGCAGCGCACGGTCTTAGAACTCCCAATAAAACCTTGTTTGAAATTGGAAGAAATTGCACCCAAACAATCCATCATGTCCGCGTGTTCATTTGGCGGCCTTCAATCTGATTTTTGGATTTATTCAGGAGGCCGATGAGAACATCATTGAAAACAGAAAAAGTGATGACACTGATTGATGGGATAATCAAAAATAGGTACCAAGAACGATGTGATTGACCGCGGAAGGGGTTTTGAAAATCTTGGTGAATGAAGCGACAATTAAAATCACCCCATTACACAACAAGAGTGTCAGAGCTTCCTTCGGCGTTTTTAAGATAAGTCATTTTCTATTCGAGTATGAAACGTTTGTTTCCCGACTTAATTTAAGTGATCACCCCGATCAGGCCCGAAATGGTTAGATCACATTGATGCTGGAGCAATGAAGAATAAGCTAGCACTTGCTAATCGGTATTTCTTCTATTCATTTGTTAAGAACGTTCATTGATACAAGCAAACAAACTTTTGATAGTGTGATGTGGCAAGTAGTAGTCCATGTAACTTTATCGACATCCGCCGTGGGAATTTTATACCAATAAACTAGTCGCATAAACAGGATAAGCTGAGCTTAGACGTAATTTCTGTACTGTCCAGCATGATGTGTTATTTTGCCTTGACAACAGGACCTAATTGTCCAGTGCATACTCGTGAACCATCCGGGTAAGTCGTGCAAGAGGTTTGGGTTTGTTGATTGTTACCGCCATTTACTTTCTCTAATTCCCCTTGTTGAATTTGTTTTGCTTCTTTAGTAGGGGTTGTCTTTTTTACACGTTTCATTGGGTTCTCCATATCTTACAATATGCTTTTAAAGCTTAACGGGTTGCAAATTTCAATCTGATGAATACCAAATTGCTCTTTGATTGTTTCGTGAATTAATTGGTACCTAGGCTGAAATGACACACAGGCCAAATTCTAATAGTAAACGATGTTAATATTGTTTCTTTTGTTATAGGACAAAATCATAAAATCTAGGCCCATATCTTTTATTGATACCATCAAGGAGTTTCATGGCTTTTCAGTATCAAAAGTTCTTTATCAATAGGCTGATGGAATATAGCCTAGTCGCAATTCCATAGAGAAAATCTTCACTATAAAAATCATCGCAAAGTCGGCATAGAAGTTTGGTCAAACCGACCCCATGGCCTCTTAAACCATCTATTTTTATATCAAGCAAATAATAATCTTTTTTGACAGTAAACTTAGGCATATCGAGATATTTATTTTTAAACTATCTGTTTATCTCGGCACCAGTTCACAGTTAGATTATATGGATAATATGACTCATATTTTAGAGAAATTCCTTTTGGTGATAGGGATCAAACCCCATATCCTCTTCCATGTTGATGAGGGCTAATAAAACAAAAACCACCCGAAGGTGGTTTCGCAAGTAGGTAAAATACGAGGCTTGCGCCTCACTGAACCTACACTTTAAGTATAGTAAATGAAGGGTGAATGTCAAAATATTATACAATTATTTTTATAAAATCTGGTCATTGTAAAAAAAGATCATCTATGCTTAAGTTGAAATCAACCTGTCGATATAGGAACCCAAAATGCCTAAAGATAAGATTGAATTGGACCTATTAGGAAATACGCCATTACATTTAGCCATCTTAGGATCTAATACAAAGTTGGCATTAGCATTAATCGATAATGACAAAAAAGTATCTAGACTAATTAATGAAAAAGCTTTAGGTAATACTCCATTATTATTAGCTTTGAAAACAGGTAACATTGAAATTGCTAGAGCAATACTTGAACATCCAAATGTGGATGTTAATATTCCTGACGATACCGGCATGAGAGCAATTCATTGGGCTTCATTTTTGCGTGCAAATGACATCATAAAAAAATTGCTTGAATTTGAAATTGATCCAGTTTTGGGTGTTTCTCAACAAACAACGGAATGTGTGACTCCTTCTTTTGGAATGTTGAAACCAGAAGATTTTTACTTAATTGATTTACAAAAAAAACAAAACCTAATCTATGAAAAGATTGATGAAAAATCACCACTAATAGTTACGTTACCTACGCCATTAACATTTCTATCTGGGATAAATTATTTTAGCGTGGTCAATTCCAAAGATAAAATCACTCGTGCTCAAAAAGCTTTAGTTCATATCCCAGTAAAAAATATTGCCTTTCATCTTGATTCGATTTTGAATAACTATTTTAATTTTGACACAAATAAATTAGGCCTAAGGAAATCCTTCGACAGCTCTACACATGGAGCACCTCAAGAAACATTTACTCATAATTTCTCTTTAGGTTATGATGTTTTTGTAGATGCAAGAAATAGACTTCCAGTGGATAAGGAGATACTCGCTTTACTGACAACAGAATCTGCTAAAAAAGGTACATATAAAATTTAACATAACCTCCTTACCATTGGTGGGTTAGCTTTATACTATCTGACACCTTTTACTCAGGTCACAATATCTCTACCCCTTATAAGATTTGTAATATCAATGGGTGTCATAAAATCAAATCGCTGCATGGTTTTAGTAAGAGCTATCTAATACAATAGATGAAAAACTATAAGGGATTAATGGGGTTGTGAAATTAAGAATTAATAAATGGATTATTGGATTTTTTCTGCTAATTGTTTTTGTTCTCGTTTATTTTCATTTCACAGAGCTCAGTTAATTCGTTCTGTTAATACAACAAATTAATCCTCTTTGGCTGATTTTGGCGTTACTCTTTCAAGTAGGTACCTATGTATGTCTGGCAAGCGTTTGGTGGATTGCATTGTGGCGTCATCATCAAAAAATTTCATTTTTAAATTTGGTTTTACTCAGTTTGTCCCAATTGTTTGTTAATCAAACAATACCTCCAGCGGTTTAAGTGGTACTACCCTTGTAACCCAATATTTATTGGATCATAAAATGCCAAAAAAGCCAGTTGCCCTGGCTATTGCTTTAAATATTTTTAGTCGTCAAATTGCTTATTTTATAGCATTCCTATTGGCGATTGGTACTCTTTGGGTTCACCAAAGTCTTGGGAAAGTGCTAATTGTCCTGGCCGTCATTTTTACCTTTATTATGATATTCGCTTTTATTGCAGGGATTTATCTTTGGATTCGTGCCCGTAATAGTACGTTGCCTAAATTTTTAAAAAAATTTAAGCCTCTGGAAGCTATGTTTTCAGCAGTCAAAAAGCTTCACCCTAGAGTATTGCTTAAGCCTATGGTTAGTGTACCTGCTGTTGTTTTACAACTGGGTATTTTTCTCTGTGATGCTTTAACGTTATTCATGGTTTTACTTGCACTGGATGCTAATCTGGATTTTTCGTTAGTTTTTGCTGCACAAGTGGTTGCTCAAGCTGTTGGTACAATCGCATTGATACCTGGAGGATTGGGAGTATTTGAAGGAAGTCTGACTGGGATGTTACATGTATTAGGTTTACCTCTCGAGTCAGCCCTCGCCGCCACGATACTTTTTAGAGGTTTAACGTATTGGTTGCCTATGATTCCTGGATTTGTGATTACACATAGAAAACTAAAAAAATTTATCCACGAAAACAAAGTAGTTTTCAATTAGGCTTTGGTGTGGATTGCTTCACTAAATGGCAGTAACTGTTTTTGCGGAAGCACCTTTGGGGTTTTTAGAGGCTTGCTTTTGAATTCGGTCCAATGCTGTTGCATAGTCTGGATTGTCTTTGAAAAATTCACGGGCATGGTTAGAGATAAAGCTAGCTTCTTTTTTATAAATGCGCTCTGTAAACGCTGAACTTTTTCATAATCCTTGTTATAGGCTTCGAGGCCTGTTTTAAAATCAAGAGGAGCCTTTTCAGTTGGGCGCAAAATACGATTTTTATCTTCAATTACCCAGCCTAATTCAATCAAGCTTGATTTTGTGCGCTCTCCCGTTCCTCCTGCTTTACCATAGGCATGATGAATAATATCTTCAGAAGATTGAATTCTTTCTTTTGTCCAATGCCCTTTTCGTAGTAATGAAAAAAATTCTTGATTAATTTTTTCCTGATATTTTGTAATAAACTCATTTGCTGTGGCATTTGAGTGGTAATCGCCACAGTACTTCTTTAGGCATGCATCGAGAGTTCATGGTAGCACTACATTTGCTGCAATGTTTTTATCAAGGCAGTTTAATACTTGGGCTACCGCAGAAACGCAATTATTACTTAATAATTTGTATTCGTTGCCACAAAGCTCAGTACCTATTTTTGCTGCTTGACGGAATAGTGCATCTGTCTCATGAGAAGCACCATCAGGAAGGTGTAGAAGTAGTGCTCTGTGTATTCCATAAGTGCACACAGTAACTGTTATTCCTTTAATCTTGTAAGTTAATTGTCGCGTTGGTGAGCCGTAATTATCAATACAGGCCTTATTAAGAATTGCTATATCAGAGCTATTTTGCGTCCACCAGCGCCCTCCTGGACCACCGTAATTTAAGAAAAAGTAAGGCATATTGCTCAAAGTCCAACGTACAGATTTGACTATAAATATATCAATGTTGGAATAAAATGAACAGTATGATCGTTTAAAGTAAATCAGAGGTGTAAATTCTAGATAAGTGCAGTTCAACTTTTGTATTAATTTGCCGAATGCAACACAGCATACCTTTCACCATTAGTAAGATTATTTGCATCGATTGAATCAGTCCTCAATTTAAAGGTAATGTTAATTGAGGACCGCTTGATTCATAAGTACCCTTCATTGAAATGAATTGTTGGATAATTGCAAGTGTTAACTTTGAACGCCGGTCCGAATTTTTAACAAAGAAGAAATATCCTTGATAGTAAATACTGACGTAGGCATTTGATGGCGCTTCTTTGGATGAATAAATTGTCATCATTGAGCACATTATTCTTGACCAATCAAACTCTCTTAAGTCCTTGTCTCTTGTTATCTCAACTAATCCCTTTCGTTTATGTTCATCGGGAACGAGGACACTATGAGACAACATAGAAATGATACCCAAAACTGAGCGAGTTTGTATGAAAACAGCATTCTTTTGAGTGGGAGGAAACTCTTCAGTTAAAATAATTTCTTGTGGGGTGCCGGAAATGCGAAGCAATTGTCTGATTTCTCTTGCTTCAGGAGTGTAAACTCCATCTGGCGTGAAATATAAAGAGTAATGTTTGTCTTTTTTCACATAATAAAAGCCTACCTGATTTTTTAGACGTAAACTACGAACCAAGTAAATTAGGTGAGAGAATTCCGTGTAATGTGGTATTGTTGTCGAGTCAGGAAATGACGCATCACCAATATTAATGACATTTCCCATTCGTTTAATGACAAGACGCATTAGCGCACTAATTTCTTTAGTGTCACCATAACTCATTAAGTAGAGTTCGTTAAGGGTAATGGGTTGCAGGACTAGTTTAACAAATCCCGAACTTTCTAAGGGGATATAGCTAATAGTTGGTGCATCACGGTACCCTACTCCAAGCTCTCCCTGGTAAGTTTGAGTATGATATCCAAGATTATCAAAAAACCAATTCCCGCGAGAACCTGTGTTGACGCCTAAGGCGTATTGGCCGGTTATGTTGCTGATTTTCAGGAAATAATTTGATTCAAGATAACGGGAGCGCACAATATTGAACAATATTTGCTTTGCATCCGAAAGTAGCAAGGTTTGGTTATAATCGATCCTATCCTTACTAATAACTCTTGGTCCTAAATTCGTGCAGCCAAAAGTAGAACAAATGGCAAAAATTATTAAGACGGCTCTTAATGATAGCAACATAACTCCATGACTCTAAAATTATTTCCTGCTTTGTATAATAAATGCAAGTTCACTTAAAATGCCATGAGAATTTCAAATCTTTTTAAATATGGAATACTTTATGACTCAAAAAATTTTTTTTCAAAGAGTAGACAGTGAGTGAAAAAAATTTAATATACCTCCTCCAGGACAACAAAGGATGTTATAAAATGTTTGGTACAATTGTTGAATTACTATCCGCTGCAGTCGAAACCTTTGACGAGACTTTTCAAGATACCCCGGCGCATACTCTTGTTTTAGCCACAGCAGCACTTTATTTTCTTTATAATCAATACCATAATCCTTGGATAGCTCGTGCTTTCCGTGCTCGTCATAGTGAAACGCCTAAACAACGAATACTTGACGCAGCCTATGGGATGTCTAAAAATTTTCCTTTAGTTCAGAAATATCTTGATGCAGAACTTAATAAAAACCTACAGTCTTTAAGGGAGAAATTAGAGCTGCAACGTAAGCAAATGACGTTGTTAGAGAAGATTCCTGAGACCGGGAGACCTCCTGCTGAAATTTTAAAACAATTTGAGATTGACCTTAAAAATTGTCTCTTTAACTTTGAATCGATTAAAGAAGGTGACAAGGCAAGAGAGTTTATATTAGGAGATGGCGATGGCCAGGATTCCGGGGCTCTTTATACCACACATCCTCAAGAACTTATCGAAGCACTAAAAGAAGTATATGCGAAGACTGAATTAACTAATCCGATGCATGATAAATGGCCACGAATTAATGCGATGCAGGCAGAAATTATTCGTTGGTGTCAAAACCTGTTTCATGGGTCAGACGAGGGCTATGGACTGTTAACTCATGGCGGCACTTCGAGCATTATCGAGGCAATGGCTGCATACGTTATCCATGCCCGAGCAAGAGGCATTATGCATCCTGAAATTGTAGTGCCAGAAACAGCACATGCAGCATTTAAGAAGGCTGCAGATCTTACAGGAGCTACATTAATTACTGTTCCTGTTGATAAGAAAACAGGGGCTGTCACTGCTGAAACCATGCGAAAATATATATCCTCTAATACCGCCGTCATGGTTGGTTCAGCACCATCATTTATGAATGGTATTAATGATCCCATTGAAGATTTAGGAAAGTTAGCCCAAGAAAAAAATGTTCCATTTCATGTCGATGCATGTTTGGGTGGATTTTTAACTGCTTTTCTGGATACCTCAGAAGCACCAATGGACTTTCGGGTACCAGGGGTAACATCAATTTCCGCAGATACCCATAAATATGGTTTTTGTTCCAAGGGGACTTCAGTTTGTCTTTTTGCTAAAAACTCTCCTGCTCTAGCCGTTTATGCAGCCTTAAATTGGTGTGGAGGATTGTATACTACTCCCGGTATTTTAGATGGTTCAACCAGTGGTGCTCGAGTCGCTGAAGTTTATACCACCCTTTCCTACTATGGTCGAAAAAGATATCAGGAAATCGCTGAAACGATTGTAAAGCTTAGACAGAGTTTGCAAACTGCCGTGACTAAATTAATTGCCTCGTCAGAAAACATCAAGCGAGGTGATATTTATGTTTATGGTGACCCTAAATGGTCCGTATTAGGATTTCGTAGTGATACTTTAAATCCTCATTTGATTGCAGATGAATTAGATAAACGGGGATGGAAACTTAATCTATTACAAAATCCAGCCGGATTTCATTTATGCTTAACACACGTTCATACCTTAGTTAAAGGATTCGAGGATAAATTTATAAAGGATCTTATTGATGCTGTAAATGCTGTAAAACAATATCCTGCGAATAAAAAACCTAGCGGAAATGTCAAAGTTTACGGGACAGTCGGTATGATGCCTACTGCTGTACAAGAAGCTGTATGTATCCAGTATCAAAAAGAGCGTCTAAAATTCAAGGGCGCTGCAGATAGCGGGTTTTTCGCTGCCACTACAGACTTAAAATCAGAAGAGAATATGCAGCAGAACATTGATGGTGTTGCGCTTGATGGCGAGTTAAATGCAGCGGCTAATTCAAAGTTAGAAATAACGGCAACACAGCAACATGTGGTGTCGTAAAAGTGATGTTAATTGCGAACAAGGTTTAAGAATCCATTTAGTTTACTTTTCTGCGTTCGCAATAACGCTGCTTAGTTTCGTATTCGCCCCACTTACAATGAACATCGTTTAGTCAATATCTTTGCGAGCAAGGGCGAGGAAGTCTGCTTAAATATTATTTGCTCGAGGTGTTTGCAGTAACAACTCATAAAAATTGCTCTTCTTTAACGAATTTAGTACTGTACACATATGATTTGAACTCTGCCAATAGGAGTTTTATTGATGCAAAGTATAAAAAATAAAATTACTTTGATTACAGGTGCTTCAAGCGGTATTGGTGAAGCCTGTGCTCGATTGTTTGCTGCAAATGGGGCAAAACTTATTTTATGTGCCCGCAGAGAGGAGCGCATTAAGCAACTCGCTTCTGAATTAGAAAATGTATATGAGACTGACTGTTTGATTTTGCCGCTTGATGTTCGTAGGAAAGACGAGGTTATCCAAACGTTAGGTTCCCTGCCCTCTAATTGGCAAAACATTGATATTCTCATTAATAATGCTGGTCTTGCATTATCCAGCGATCCTGTTCAGCATGGTTCATTTGAGAATTGGGATACAATGATTGATACCAACGTTAAAGGATTACTTTATGTCAGCAAATGTATCCTTCCTGGCATGATAAACCGAAATCGAGGGCATATTGTTAATATTGGCTCGATTGCTGGACA
Source organism: Legionella hackeliae (assembly GCF_000953655.1). Classification (NCBI taxonomy): domain Bacteria; kingdom Pseudomonadati; phylum Pseudomonadota; class Gammaproteobacteria; order Legionellales; family Legionellaceae; genus Legionella; species Legionella hackeliae. The sequence continues at coordinate 1,761,993 of NZ_LN681225.1, read as the reverse complement.
GGAATGTTATCCCGCAGGAAATGTATATTGCGCATCCAAGCATGCTGTGAGGGCAATTAGCAAATCAATGCGACTTGATTTATTAGGTACTCCAATCCGAGTGACTGAAATTGCACCAGGTGCTGTAGAAACTGAGTTTAGCGAAGTTCGCTGGGGAGATAAATCGAAAGCAAAAGCATTCTATCAAGATTTCGCACCTCTGCTGGCTGAAGATATCGCTGATGCAATTTATTATTGCACAACGAGACCACTTCATGTTGATGTCACAGAGATGACTATCCTACCAACGGCGCAGGCCTCAGCAAATCACATTCATAGAGGCGGCAAATGAATTATTTCATTTGCCGTGCAGCGATTATCCCTTTGATTGAATAGCTTGCTGCTGTACTTGCTGAATTTGTTTTTGGAGGTCAGCCTGCACTTGTTTTATTTGAGTTTGAGTTTGGGTGTTTACTGATTGAATTTGTTGTTGTAATTGGGCTTGCATTTGCTTCATTTGGGTTTGCAATTGCGCATTTAAGTTATTAATTTGTTGCTGTTGTTGGGTTTGTAGTTGCTTTAGTTGAGTTTGTAATTGGCTATTGAGCTGCTGTATTTGTTGTTCAGGAGTACCTGTTAATTGAGCTGGATCGGCTGCATATAAGCTGGTAAACCCCACAAAAGTAAATAGAACTAGTCCGACTTTTTTCACGGTCAACTCCCTTGATAGTAAAAGAAAAAATACACTTTCTACTTTAACGTTTTTTGGTATGAACGCAAGATTTGTTGGTCAAAACGGTTCAAAAAATGAAGGAAGTATTGATTAATTGTGGGCAATGTGTTAAATTATTGAGCAGTTTAACGTCATGCCTGGATTTTATGTTTTTAAATAACGTTGATGCTAAACCAATGAATACTACTGATTTAATTAATTATACTGACTATGTTAATGACGCTTGTAAAGATCTGTTTAAAATGACAGGCATCAATCATTTCAGCTATGTTGAGATGAATGAAGCAGGAAATTATATTTGGTTGGAATCTGATAGTGATTATTATGAACAATGCGTGCACCAGCATCTTGTTGAAACAGCACCAGTCAGCATCCTGAAAACTTACCCTAAAACTGGATTTTATTTAATTGACGTTTATCAGGAGGAGCGCAAGCAATTCAGTTTACCAGTATTTCAGTTACTCAATAATTTCGGTTATGGGCATTCGTTTCGAATATTAGAAGTCACTGAAAATCACATGATTAAGTTGTATTCTTTTGAGGCTCCTCTTGGAAAGCATGATATTAATCATATCTACTTAAATAATCTTGATATCTTTAAAAAATTTAGCAACTACTTTGAAGACCAAATTACATTTATTCGCGATAAATTCAATAAAAATATAATTCAAGCGAACCAAGTTCCTGAATTTACTAATCTATGGGATACATCATTTAGAGATAAAAACTCTAGCGAGCAAACATTGCCAACAATGTTTTATTCAGCAGAGTCGAAAGTTCAAATTACGCCGCGTGAAAAAGAAGTATTATTTTGGTATATCAAAGGAAAAACTTCTGATGAAACTGCAAAATTGCTGAATGTATCAAGACGAACCATCGAAAGGCATTTCGAAAATTTACGTGATAAATTTGGCTGTTTTTCTAAAAACCAAATTGCTTTAAAGCTAATGAATATGTTTTAAAAATCCCGAATGGATTCTTGCAGGATTTGAGTTGTAAAACTGCTTCGCAAATAAAATCCCCGAGGCAGTGTTAAGATTTTATTACCCCCTTCGTCAAACCCATAACAAAGTGATTTTGCATTGGCTGCTTTAGGGCGAATTTGCAAATACTGTCCTATGGTGGCATCAATTTTTTCTAAATGTCCACTGCCTATCATGTATGTCAATTCATGCCAATCCTGTGAAAGAATGGATTCATCAGTTTCATTGGGTGACCATAAGAAACCATGCCCTATGCGTCGATGCTCAAAAGGAATCGTCTTATCTCCTTCCACAGGTATCCAAAGAATCCGCTTTAACTTGGCATAGCATTGAGACGATATCCATTGCTGCTGATGGATTGTCAATAAGGGAATGCTGGTTACGAAGGTTGATTCAGCGGGTTTTCCTTTATGATTTAAAGGTAAAGTTTTAAGTTCAATGCCAAGATTTGAAAAATCAGGCATAGACTTTGTTCCAGCAGTAGTTCCTAAAGCTAGTTCAATAGCAAGACCTGTCCAACCTTTTCGCTTTGAACTTTCCAAAGGAATACGCAGTCCTAACATAGACGCCAATTGCAAAAAACTTAATCCCTCAATATTTCGACAACGATTGAGAAGTTCAGACTCACTCTTCAATTGTTCTTTTGGAAATAATGGGTGCATGTTCACCTTCTTTTAATTCCACGCTAATAGGTGGAATGGGTGCTTTCACACCCGCTGCTTTGAATTGAGACGTAATTGCAAAGAGTACTTTTGAACGAATTTCAAAGCGTGTATGTGTCTGTACATTAATGAAATAACGTATTTCAAACTCAATTAATGCATCATCAATTTGCTTCAAAAATACTTGCGGCGCAGGATCACTAACAATTTCTGGAATAATGGCCAACACATCCAGAATAAGTTGTTGAATCATTACTGGATCATCGGCTCTACTGACTTTAATTGGAATAACGGTTCGCACGATGCTGTCTTGATGTGTCCAATTGGTGAATGGTTTATTAAACGTTTCTGCATTTGGAATTAACACTTCGGTATTATCCCATGAGCAAACACGCATGGAGCGAATTCCAATATGAGCTACGCGCCCTTCGAAAGTACCCAAAGTAATCAAGTCACCCTCACGTACAGGGCGTTCAATCAATAACATTAAACCACCGACAACATTGGATGCAAAGTCACGTAAACCGAATCCCATCCCAACAGCAAGTCCCCCAATTACCATTGACATACCGCTAAAATCCAGACCTAAAACACGTAAGGTGATAAAACCCCCAACTAAAATAACCGCATATTGGGTAAAAACCGATAAACTGTTACGAATACCGGCATCTCGAGCATTTCGATAAAGCCAACGGTAACCGAATTCACGTGTCCATTTTGCAGACCAGGCAAAGACTGAGAGTAAAATAAGGAATGCGATAATACTAAAGGGAGTAATATAAACTCCTGACAGATTAACCAAGGGATATTCACCAAATTTCAATAAATTGGCAATAATTACTGAGTCAGAATGAAGTCCAAAAAGTTGGCATAAAATATAGAGACTAAAACCAATTAATAAGACCCTTAAAATTTTGTCTAATGGCTTTAGGAAAACCTCAATCCACAACCAGCCGTTGCGCATGGAAGAAATCATCCACTCTGAAAAAAGCTCCAGGGCATCAATTAATAAGCCTCGTGTTACTACGTAGCAGGTGAGGATGAGTAAAATTTGCACCTCATAACGACTCATAGACCATGCCAGATTGATATATCCTATTTGACCAATAACTGCTGTTGTAAATAATGTTAAGGGGATAAGTACTACCAATAGCATTACTGCATTACGGAAATAACGCTTTTTAGTTTTCAAAACAGGATGGAGTAAATGACTAATGGTTTCTCTATTTTTCCAGCCAACAATTGATACGGCTAGCAAAAATAACATAAACAGACGATTAAATATGTCTTGTAGAAGCATCGATAATGGTAACAAATGGCTAATAACCATCAATGCTGTTGCCCAACCACCAGCAAGCAGCAGCCATTTAATACGATAATACAGGCGGACGTCGGTACCAGAGGAATCACTAACTCTCTCAAGTAGTACAAGTCTTGCGATTAGAATAAGAGCTCTGAAAATAAGCCAGACAAAAAATAAATTGAGTAGTAATTGGTAATTAGAAAAAAGAATATGGTTGAAATAAAGTACGACCATCATCGCTGCAGCAAGGGTGAGATGAGGGAATATTACGACTTAATAATATGAGTGCCCCATCATAAAGATGTCCAGATAATCTGGAGCGTTCTTTATCTCTGGTTAATTGTTTTAATAATTTATATAAACCATAAGATCCAAGAATAATGAGACCTAGTATAGTCCATAGTAGGGTTGCAGGGAAAAAATCTAGCCATAGATAATTATCTTTAACCTTCAATGCCAGCGATTTTAGATAGTTATAAAATTGAGTGGGAATATGAACGATCTGCTGAAAAATAATTGGCCAGCTATCAATGCGATACTCAGAGAAGCTCTGTCGAACTGATAGTTGCTTTTTTAACTCAGCCTGATGATTCTCCAGGTCCTCTTGCAAAGTTTGCTGCTGGATAACAACACCTTCTATCCTTGCATTGACAATACGTATTAATGCTGAAAATTGTTTTTTTAAATTTTCATCGGTTAAATGAGCGCGTTCATCAGTCAACATGGAGACTATTTTTTTCAAACTCTGTTCCATATTGGATAATTGAATAATAGCTTCTTTGTAAGTTTCAGCAACTTTTTGCAGTGTTCGAATATTGGGATCTTTCAATAACAAATAATCAGCCTTCACTAATCGCTTTTGGAGGTCAAGTTCGGCTATCTTATATTGTGTTAGGTTAATGACCTGGTTATTAAGCAGTAACTTTGCTTCCGCCATATAGACAGAGGAGAACGCTGCGTCTGTTCTGATATCTTGTTGAAGTTTTATGGTGTGCTCGTACAGGCGAGCTAAAGATTGATTAAATTTATCTTTTTGATGATGAAGCTTTTCAACTTGCTCTTGCATTAAGGCTTTGGAGTACCATAAATCCAATTGTTGTTTATGTGAAACCAATGCATCTTGATAACGAGTGGCCAAGGCTAAATTTTCGTTAATTAACTCAATTGTTTTTTTATTAACATCAGTAAGCGTGTTAATTTTACCAATTCGTTCCTGAGAATTAATTTGTGTTGTTTGAGATAAGGAGGTTTGCTGCAGATTTTTTAATCGTTGGCTAAAATTTTGTTGCAGCTGTTTTTGATTCGTTAAAAAACTCTCAAAGCTCGTAATTTTTGCCTGATTAAGCGCCATCATCGCATTATTTTCTTGCAATTGCCTTTGATAGCTTGCTTGGTCAACAGGCGGCGGTATCAGTTTTATCTCGTTAATGGCCAAGGTAAGTTTATTCTTTTCTTGTACGAGATATTCTATTAGCTTACTCGTGCTATCCTCGGTTTTGGCAAATCCAGAATGCACAGGCAAAAGCCAGAAAAAAACCAGGCTTAGTAAAAGGTAGAAGGAAAACCAGCCGCTCTTTAACGAGGTGCTGGTTTTAATGTGCTTATTTTGTCGCTGTGGGTGCAAGACGAATTCCTAACTCATTAAGTTGCGTGTTCCCAATAGCCGTCGGCGCATTTGTCAAAAGACAAGATGCGGATTGAGTTTTGGGAAATGCAATAACATCACGAATTGAGCTGGAGTAGGTTAACAGCATCGCTAAACGGTCAATACCTAATGCAATACCGCCATGAGGAGGACAGCCGTACTCCAAGGCATCCAATAGAAATCCAAACTTTTCATCGGCTTCCTCTTTTCCTATTCCTAATAATTCAAATACTGTTTGTTGTAATTGAGGTTGATGGATACGAATAGAACCACCACCAATTTCAAAACCATTAATTACAATATCATAGGCCTTAGCAAGAGTCTGTGTAGGATGCTGTTTTAGTGCTTCCACAGACAATTCTTGGGGAGAAGTGAAGGGATGATGCATTGATTGTAATTGATTAGTTTTTAAATCCATCTCAAACATAGGCCAGTTAACAACCCATAACAGACGCCAGCCCTGCTCTACGAGGTTATTGTCATGTCCGAGCTTGACTCGCAGAGCTCCCATGGATTCATTCACTAATTGAGCATGCCCTGCCCCAAAGAAAATGACATCACCGGTTTTTCCTTCCACGCGCTCTATAATTTTCTTGATACAATCTTCAGACAGGAATTTAAGAATCGGTGACTGTAAGCCCTGTATACCTTGTTCGAGATCATTAATCTTAATGTAAGCTAAGCCTTTTGCTCCATAAATTCCGACAAATACACCGTAATCATCGAGCGCTTTACGACTTAATTCGCAACCATTAGGTAGTTTTAAAGCAACAACTCGTCCCTCTGGATTTGCTGCGGCACTTGCAAAGACATTGAAATCACAGTCCTTGACCAAGTCTGCAACATCAACCAACTCTAAAGGAATTCGTAAATCTGGCTTATCACTACCAAAACGTCTCATAGCCTCGGCATAGGTCATTTTGGGCAGTTTTTCGGGCAACTCAACTTGCAGTGTTTCTTTAAAAACTTTCTTCAGCATGCCTTCGATCAGCTCTTGGATATGATTTTCATTGATAAAGCTCATCTCTATATCGAGCTGAGTAAATTCAGGCTGTCTGTCAGCACGTAAATCTTCATCTCTAAAGCAACGGACAATTTGATAGTATTTGTCAAAACCAGACATCATTAACAACTGTTTAAACAGCTGTGGGGATTGGGGTAACGCATAAAATTGTCCAGGATGTACACGTGAAGGCACCAAGTAATCTCTCGCACCTTCTGGTGTGGCTTTAGTAAGCATTGGGGTTTCAATGTCTAAGAAGCCTTGTTCATTGAGATATTCGCGTATAGAGCGGATTAGATTGTGGCGAAGTGTCAAGTTATGTTGCATGTCGCTGCGTCTTAAATCTAAATAACGGTACCGATAACGCAAATCTTCATTCACCATTTGATGAGGATCCGGCAAAAAGGGAGGTGTTTTAGATTGATTTAATATTTCTAGTTCTGCGCCGAGAATCTCAATACGTCCGGTTGCCATTTTTTCGTTGATCATGCCTTGAGGGCGATGGCGAATTGTTCCTGTGATTCGGACAACATATTCATGACGTAATTTTTCGGCAATTGTAAAAACAGAGGCGAATTCTGGCTCATAAACCACCTGAACTATACCTGAACGATCTCGAATATCTAGAAATATCACACCACCATGATCGCGACGATTATGCACCCAACCGCAAATACTAACTGATTGTCCAATCATTGATTCCTGAACGCTAGTGCAATAATGTGATCTCATAGTGGCCGCCTGTTTTTATATAATTAAATTTTTAAATCGGGAGTTACAGCAGTTGTTGGAGGTTGCATTACTCCTAAAGAGATAATGAATTTCAATGCTTCGTCTACAGTCATCGATAATTCAGTTGCTTCTTTCTTAGACACCATCATCAAAAATCCTGAGGTAGGATTAGGGGTTGTTGGTACAAAGACAGATAGAATTTCATCCCCAGTATGCTTTGAAATTATTGTGTCATCGGTGCTCCCAGTGAGAAAAGCAAGACTCCAAATTCCTTTGCGTGGGTATTCTATGAGTAGAACCTTGCGAAACGCTTGGCTATTACTAGCGAATAAAGCATTGATAACCTGTTTGGCTGCGTTATAAATTGAGCGAACCAAAGGAATCCGTGCAAGTACCTTTTCCCCAGAGCTAACCAGACGCTGGCCAAAATAATTGGTCGCAACAACTCCTGTTGTTAAAATAATGACCAGTGATAAAATAACCCCTAATCCTGGAATATGAAAACCGAGTAAGGTGTCTGGCTGATAGGAATTAGGGAGCAAAGCCATGGTTTTATCAAGCAGCTCAACAATAAATCGTAAAACAATGAATGTAACAACAATGGGTAACCAAACTACCAGGCCCGCAAAAAGATAGCGGCGAAACACTTTAGACTTCAATCTTAATCACCTTTTTTCTCTGTTTTGCTTGTTGTTTCTGCAGACTTTTTTTCGGTTGTTGGTGTATCAGTCGTTGCTTTATTCGCTGTTTTATTCTCTTTATTTTTAAAATCAGTGACATACCAGCCGGTTCCTTTTAGTTGAAATCCAGCAGCCGAAACCAATCGTACAGCAGTTTCCTGAAAACATTGAGGACACTGTTTTGCAGGGTCATCGCTGATTTTTTGCATCAAATCAAATTGATGATGGCAATTTTTACACTCGTATTCGTAAATTGGCATCAATTAATCTCCAGAAATTGACCATTCACGCTATTTTTTAGCTTTTTTTAAACAGTATTGAATTATAGCTAACTAGATGCATATGAACAATGCATTAAACACCTTAAACGTGATATAAAAGGCTTTTTATTGATTTGCACCGCGGAATTAGTCTGAAAAGATAACTAAACCCACTCTGAAAGTCTGTGAGCTATTAGTTTTCCTTGAAATGGAACGGTTGCTAACAAAGGAACGGGTATCTTTTCTGATAATGTAGCGATATTGTCTGACAATGCCAGCATATTTCTATCCAGACAATTGGCAATCCATCCACAAAAAGGGATTTTGTTGCTTTGTAAAACCAGGGAAGTGAGTAAGGCATGATTAAGACAACCTAATTTCATCCCAACAACCAGAATAACTGGAAATTGAGTTAGCTTCAGAAAATCTAGCCAGGTTTCATCGTCATTTAAGGGAACTAACAGCCCTCCTGCACCTTCAATAAGAAGATAATCGAATTTTTGATAGTGTTCTTGTGAGCAAAATCTGGCAATGTCATGAACTAATAGCTGCTGCCCTTCTTTTTTTGCTGCTAGATGAGGGGAAATGGGAGCACGAAATCGCCACCTATTAATGGGGTATTCAAGAGTTCGGTTATGCTTTTCCAAATGCAGGACATCTTCACTAAGTAATTGTCCATTGTTATCAATGCAGCCACTGGCGACAGGTTTAACAGCGAGCGTTTTTCCAAATTGCTTAAAATAATCAATAAGTTGGCAAGTTACATACGTTTTACCGCAATCCGTATCAGTACCTGTTATAAAAAAATATCTCATGTAAGAATTGTCTCCAGCGTTGTGATAAATTCGTCTTGATGTGAGAGAAAAGGCATATGGGCTGCTTTTGAGAACATCACATATTTAAAAGAAGGATAAAGCTTTTGCATCACTGGCATGGTAGTACGTGGTGTAATAGCATCAAGCCGACCAAATAGAAAACTGGCTGGTTTTTTGAAATCACTTAAAGCCTGACGCAAATCCCAATCTGCAAGAACTGTTAAGCCGTCTTTCAAGCTGTCTGTATTTGGCAAAAATTGATGAGAGTATTGATAGGTTTGATCTTTCAGTTGTAAGCCAATAAATTCAGAAATTGTTTGCTGCGGATCAGCGGTTAAATTTTTAAAAAAACCATCAAAAATAGATTTATCAATACCAGGCCAATGGTCTTCTTTAATAAAACGAGGTGATGAAGCAATATTAATCAGATGAATGATTCGTTCGGGGATTTCGATAGCCAGTCGAGAAGCATATAATCCTCCCATTGACCAACCCACAAGCACAAAGTCATCAGGTAAATGTCGAAGTAAGTAAGATTTAAATTGAGACCAACTCATCGATGAACTCCGGCCAAATCCTGGCAAGTCAACCAGGTATAGCCTGTATTTTTTTTCGAGGATGGCGGTTAAAGTCAACCATATCGTATGGTCAAATCCCCAGCCATGAAAAAATACAAGAGCTTGTCCCTCTCCTCGTATTTCAATGTTCAGATTCATAAATTTGTTCTAATGTTAAAAATAAAGTCTCAATGTCTTTGGGTTCATGATGATAATTCAAAATAACCCGAAGTCCGGTATCTTTTTTAGTAACAGTGGGTTCTCTCATTGGTTGACAAAAAATTCCCTGTTGTTGCAGTTGCGCTGCATAGTACAAGGCTTTACGCGGGCAGCCTAATTGTAGTTGTTGAATAGGTGTTTGTGAGGGACTCCATTTTAAGGGTGATAATTTTATTGCTTTGTGAAAATAATCAACCAACTCAAATAATTTTTTACGCCGTTCATCTGCATCCATAATTACCGTCAGAGTTTCCAGTAAACCATAAGTGATAGCCGGACTGATTGCTGTCGAATAAGTATGTGATCTTGCTGATTGCAAAAGGGCATCAATCCATCTGCTCTCGCCAACGACAATTGCTCCTTGTGCTCCAAAGGCTTTCCCAAAAGGAATAATTCTCAAAGGCACTTGTTGTTGGTCTAATCGATAATGAACAACTGCTCCAAGACCTTGTGGTCCTAAGACTCCAAACGCATGAGCCTCATCCACGATAAGATTTGATTGTGATTTGTTGCATAAGTCGGATATTTCTGACAATGGAGCTAATTGACCACTCATGCTAAAAATGCCTTCTGTCAAAACAATAGAGTCACTAGTGGTTGTGAGTAATCTGGTTTGCAAATCCCGAAGATTATTATGCAAAAACCGAGTATAACGGGCGTTATTCAGCTGAATGCCATCGTAAAAAGAAGCATGAATGCTTTTGTCAATATAAAGATGAGCGTCAAGACGAGCCAAGAGCGAAATGACACCTAAGTTGGCTGCATACCCTGAAGAAAACAGTAGCGCATCGTCTATCGTTAAAGCCTGTGAGAACGCGTGTTCAAGAGATTTGTGGATAGGATGATAGCCACAAACAACCATCGACCCACCACTGCCACAGGGATATTTTTCAAACCCGATCTGAAACGCTTTTTTGATGTGCTTCTCATGGGTGAGTGACAAGTAGTCATTTGAGCTGAAATTCAGTGAAAATTTTGAACTGCAAACTAGTCGGCGTTGACGATGCAGACCTGTAGTTCGCAGTTCCTGGGAATAATTGTTGAGAGAGTCTTCTATCATGCTTCAGCAAATGCTCTTAAACCTAATTTCTCAAACAAGAGTTGATCCTTGTCTTGTTTGGGATTGGGTTCTGTAAGTAATTTATTACCAATAAAAATCGAATTTGCACCCGCAAAATAACAAAGAGCTTGTAGTTCATCAGTCATTTCCGTTCTACCTGCCGTTAAACGAATGACGCTTTTTGGCATCAAAAGTCGTGCTGTGGCAATTGTTCGAACAAGTTCTATTCCTTCAACGGGCTGTGCTTTTGCAAGAGGAGTTCCTTCAACAGGAATTAATCGATTAATGGGCACACTTTCTGGTGGAGTTTCCATATTGGCTAATGTCATTAAAAACTCTATTCTATCTTCGCGAGTTTCACCCAATCCCAAGATTCCACCGCAGCAAACGCGAATCCCCGCTTGACGTACATGTTCAATGGTTTCTAGTCGATCACTAAATTTTCGAGTGGTTGCTACTTTGTCATAGTAGGATGGTGAGGTATCAATATTATGATTATAGTAATCTAAACCTGCTTCTTTTAGAGTATTGGCTTGTTGGGCGCTTAACATGCCTAAAGTCATACAGGTTTCTAATCCCATCGCTTTAACCCCTGCGATCATGTCTTTCAATTGAGGCATTGCTTTATCTGGAGGGCAGCGCCATGCGGCACCCATGCAAAAGCGTTTGGCGCCATTATCTTTAGCTTCTTGGGCTTTACTTAAAACTTGTTCGACAGTCATCAAATTTTCTTTCTCAACGTGGGTACTGTGATGACCGCTTTGTGAACAATATCCGCAATCCTCAGGACAAGCCCCCGTTTTAATACTTAATAGTTTTGCAAGTTGCACTGCGTTGTCAGGATGATTTTCTCTGTGAACACGGTGTGCTGCATAAATTAAGTCATTGAAAGGTTGTTCATAGATTCTGGTAATTTCACTGAGAGTCCACTGCACAGGTTTATTCACGTTTTCCCCTTGATTATTCTTATTCTCAAAGCGATGTCTGGCATCACTTTCGCTTAGGATGTCAACATGATAAAGTCAGCGCATTTATTGTCAACCTAAAAGTCTATTAATGGTTAACAGCAATCTAATTATCGATAAAGATCTCAAGCACATTTGGCATCCATGCGCCCAAATGAAAGATTTTCAAACCTGCCCTCCTTTAATTGTCAATTCTGCAAAAGGAAGTTATTTATATACCGATAAAGGTCCTCTTATTGATGCATTATCAAGCTGGTGGTGCAAAGCTTTAGGTCATGGTCATCCTGCTGTTATTTCTGCTATCCAAAAACAATTGGAAATGTTTGAGCATGTCATTGGAGCAAATACAACTCATCCTCTCCTAGCGGAGTTTGGTGAAAAAATGGCTAGTTTAAGTGGCAATCAGCATGTTTTTTTTGCGAGTGATGGGTCAAGCGCTGTTGAAATCGCCATGAAGCTTGCTTTACATGCTTCGCAACTAAAAGGCCTCTCTCATAAAACAAATTTCGTGGCCTTAGAAAATAGTTATCATGGTGAAACACTGGGTACACTCAGTGTCAGTGATCTAGGGCTTTATAAGAAACCCTATGAAGATTATGGCGTTACTTGTGAATTTTTGCCGACAATTCCTTATCTTACTGGACAATCTGACTCTTTGTGGTTGAATGCGGATGAACATTGGCAGCAGACATTACCTCAGCTTGAAAAAGTTAAAAACAATACCTGCGCAGTCATAGTTGAGCCTATCCTCCAGGGTGCGGGTGGGATGCTTTGTTACAGCGCGGATTTTCTAAGAAAATTAGCAGAGTGGGCAAAACAAAATGGTATTTATTTCATCGCGGATGAAATAATGACTGGTCTGGGACGAACTGGAAAATGGTTCGCTTCTGAGCATGCCGGAATAAAACCGGATTTAATTTGTTTATCAAAAGGATTAACCTCAGGAGCTTTGCCTCTAAGTTGTGTGTTAATTGAACATTCAATTTATGAGCTTTTTTATGATGATTATGAGAGTGGGAAATCATTTTTGCATTCTCACACTTATAGCTGCAACGCATTAGCAGTAAGCGCTGCCTTGGCAACATTAAATGCAATGGAAGAGGAAAATACGAATCAGCAAGCAATGGATCTTGAGTTTACAATGCGTACATTATTAGCTGAAATAGCATCGATTACCGGGCGTCTAACCAATGTTAGATCCATGGGCGCAATGGTCGCGGCAGATTTGATGGAGATAAAAGGCAAACGTATTGGCTATGAACTATACAAAGAGGCTATTCATCGTGGAGCCTTGTTAAGGCCAATAGGAAACACATTATACTGGTTGCCTCCATTGAATACAGATACTAAGACTATTGAGAGTTTGGCTGAAATTACCCTAAACTCTATAAAAGCGATTTATAGCTAACATTGAATGAGAAAAATAGGCCATACCAATTCTACAACCCTGCGACAAGCAATAAATGGACTGTTGATGCTTCTTACGGTTATTTTTCTTATTCTTGTTTTATATTTCGAATGGTCTCATTTTGAAAGAGAGAGGCGGCGGCAAATCCAATTCGTTGCTGATGAGCTAAAACTTAAGACTGACAACCTCATTGAAGAGGCGTTGAAGTCTGCATACTCCTTTCCTTTATATGGTCGTAATTTTCATGATTGTAAAAATGACCTTATTTACCGTCTAAGAAGTGTGGTTTTTAATCATCCTGCCATTTCTGCCATTGTAATTAGTGATATTCACAATAAAGTGATTTGTTCAACACTAGGAAAGAATTATTCTCTTCCCCCTCCTTCAGCTGTAAGCCCAACTCTGTTCGGGCCTTTAGCAATAGATGATTTAAGAGAAAATGCTTTCTTATTGCAGCAAAAATTGGGTGATTACTATCTGGGCATTTATATTGTACAGCCCATTATTCAAAAGATACTGAATTCTGTTCCTAATGAAATTATATTTTCTGGACTCTATAGTCAGTCACAAAAGAAATTTGTTCTTTACCATGGCATGGACCCTGGTGGCGTTTTGGCAAATCTTAACTCCTCCAATCTGGTTCAAGCTCAGCTTCAAAATCTAGATGAATTCAAAATTATATTGTTAGTTCATCAAAAACATTTTACTGCTGGCTTTCTTTACCACTTATTATTTGCTGTATTGATTATCTTATTAGTTTCCTACCTGTTATATCTGCAAATACGAAATATTTTAAATAAACGTTTTTCTTTAGGTCATGCGATAAATACTGCGATAAAAAACAATAGCTTCCAGCCTGTTTACCAACCCGTGATGGATTGCGAGCAAAATAAATACTGTGGTGCGGAAATTCTATTGCGTTGGAAAACTGATGTACATGAGATTATGCCAGATTTGTTTATTGAGGAAGCTGAGCAATCAGGTCTTATCGTTCCTATGACTTTACAGGTTTTAAGAAAGGCATTTAAAGAGACTCACCTGTTTTTAAGTACAAAACCTGATTTCCATCTGGCTGTAAACCTCTCTGCAGCTCATTTTCAAGACAATGACTTTTTTATTCAATTTTATCAGTTATGCGAACAGTATGAGATTAGGCCTCAGCAAATTATGATTGAGCTCACTGAAAGGGAGTTATTTGATCAAACTAATAAAAAACTGATGGCTAGAATGCATGAATTAAGAACCCGTGGACACTCCTTGGCAATTGATGATTTCGGTACAGGCCATGCTAGCATTAAGTATTTGCAACATTTCCCGTTCAATTATCTAAAGATAGATAAAATATTTATTCATGCCATTGGAACAGGAGCTATCACAGAAAACCTGAATCAGGCTATCATTCATATGGGGAATTCATTAAAGCTTGAAATTATAGCTGAAGGTGTGGAAACCAAAGAACAATTTATATTTTTACGCCAATGTCAGGTAAGATTTATGCAAGGTTGGTTTTTTGAAAAAGCAGTGCCCTATGAGCACTTAATAAAAATACTAATGGATTAACACATGAAAAATAAATTAATTACGATTGCTTTTTGTAGTATTTTTCTCTTATCGCAAACTACTCTCAGCGCAGAATTATCTGACTCAAATTACTGGAAATGTACATCCTATGATGCGGATAATAAATCATGGACAGCACACAGCGATTATCAAATAACATCTATCAATAAAGCGTTTGATGCCTGTAAGAAGCAAAGTAGAGTTCCGACAACGTGTAAGACCTCTAAAGAGGATTGCGAAGCAATTGTTAATGGTATGACTACACGTGCGATGTGGCGTTGTCTGGCACTTGATTTAGCTGCAGTGCCCTGGTTTAGCAATATCTATGACAAGGCAAGTGATGCCGCGATGGGGGCTAAAGCTTATTGTCAGGCAAATAGTGCTCTGCCTGAAACTTGTTACGTGTATTTATTTACTTGTAGAAATCTGAATGTACGGAATTTCTAATGTATTGTGTTGGATTAACCGGGAATATTGCCAGTGGAAAATCGACGGTCGCCTCCTTTCTTAAAAGCAAAGGGATAACAGTCATTAGTGCCGATCATATTGCTCGTGATTTGACCAAAAAAAATGGGCTGGCTTATAAAAAAATCATAAACCGCTTTGGCGAATCTATTCTGGCAACCTCGAAAGAAATCGACCGTGCCAAACTTCGCCAAATTATTTTTTCTAATCCTGAACAACGACTCTGGCTGGAGCAATTATTACACCCGCTTATAAGAGAGCATATTGTGGAGTTATTACCACATAGCAGAAGTCCCTACTCTGTTGTTGAAATCCCTTTGCTGAAAGATAGGCGGGTTTATCCTTATCTTGATCGCGTATTAGCAGTGTTGTCTGATCAACAGGAACAAATTAGACGAGTGATAAAAAGAGATAACTGCTCAAAAGAAGAAGCCAAGGCCATTCTTTTAGCTCAACCTGATGATGCAGAAAGAATCGCAATCGCCGATGATATAATCCTAAATAATGATTCGTTAGAGGTGCTCAAAGAGCAAATTACAAATTTACATCAAAGATATTTGCAATTTGCTGCTGATAAAACCCTTTAATTGATTGTAAGTTTTTAATTTTCTTGGTATTTTCGTATATTGTTATTTTATGTTAAACTGAGCAGCAATCAGCTAAGGACAGCAAACGTTATATGCTTGAAGATACAATCACTTTTCAACTAGCTACTCATTATTTACCTAAAATTGCTTTACGTCTTGAGTATCTCTATCAAACCATTCTAGAAGGCTGTGTAGAGACTCATCCTGTTGTTCATCACTACGCTTTAAAAAATGTTATTGAAATTATTAAATTAATTGAAAAACCTGAGCTTAAGAGTCGATTTTTAAAGGAATTAATGCGTATTGAGCATTCATTGAATAAAAGCAATACAGTTATCTCCGAGGTTTTATACAATAATTTATGTCTGCAAATTCAGATTTTAGCGCATGTAGTTGGGCGATTTGGTGGTGATATTCACAATAATCCTTTTCTGCAATCCATACGAATGTCTTATTCAACCCAAAGTAATGATTGTGAGATGTATTCTCCTCAACTTCTACTTTGGTTAGAATCCTGCCCAACAGTAAGACAACGTGATTTAGGGAATTGGTTAAAGAATTTAAATGCCCTACAAGCGACCGTGGAATTATATTTGTCTTTGCTTAGAGATAGTGCAGAATTTAACAAGATAGATATGTTTAACGGGTTCTATCAGCGCCCTCTTCCTCCCAAATCCTCATGTCATCTTATTTTATTAAGAATTGAAAAATCATTTGGTATTGCTCCTAAAATACAATTAGGACATCATGGTTTGAGTCTGCGACTATGTGATATTAGCACGATGCGTGAAGTACGAGAAACCAATGCCAGACTTGATTTGGCTATTTGCCAGCTGTAACCCTAACTAAAGTGCTCTTCTGTTTCTGTAACTTCATCATTCTGGCATAATAGCGTTGAGTAATTTATGAGGTAATCCCTTTGTCGCACAAAAATAATGGCGCTTTATATGCTGCACTGTCAGGCCTTTTTTTTGGATTAATTGGTTATTTTGGTGTTAGCGTGATGAACGCCAATGTCTCTGTTAATACCATGTTGTTCTGGCGATTTTTAGTGTCTAGCTTATTTATGTGTCTACTTTTAATCCCTCGCCTAAAATTGCTTTCTTTTAATCTCATTGAAATAATCAAAGTTACTTTTTATGGCGCTGCATTTTATGGGACGTGCTCCATTTTATATTTTGTTTCTACAGAATACATTGGTTCGGGATTATCGATGGTAATCTTTTTTACCTATCCCTCAATGGTACTATTAATTAATTTCCTGTTTTTTAAACAAAAAATTAGCAAAATTTATTACGTGGCATTAATGATTATTTTTGTGGGTATGATGTTATTGGTGAATGGCAGCCAATTCCATTTTAATTTAATGGGAGTTGGTTTGAGTTTATTATCAGCTCTTTTGTACGCTCTTTATTTAATAGCAAGTAAAAGCAGTCCTGTACCAGCACTTCTAGCAACATTATTCGTGTCAATTGGTGCAATGTTGGTTTCTTTAATAGCGGCTTTTATTGAAGGAACATTTTTTATACCCACTCGTCTTGATGTTTGGTTCAATATTTGTGGCATTGGAGTTATTTGTACCGCCTTGCCAATTGTATTGCTACTAAAGGGTTTGCAACATATTAGTTCTTTACAAGCATCAATACTGTCTGTACTTGAGCCTGTATTTGTTGTTATTTTTGGAATACTGCTTCTTGGTGAACAAATTAACCTTGTACAGGGATTCGGGATAGTTGTTTTACTAAGTGGAGCATTACTATCTTTAATGAGCTATCGTTTTGAGTAGAAAAAATGCATTTCCATTCAATACATTATCAGATATCATAAATTGGTCTAAAAATTAGGAATCAGGGATTGAATATGTATTTAGAGAGAAGAAAGGCGTGTCAGTTAGTTGTTATTCCCTTAATCGCTACAAGTACTTCGTTATTTTCAGCCACCACACTTAATAAGGTTGTTTATAAGGATGGTCCTCCATCACCATCTTATGTTATCACATTAAGTGCGGGTCCAGCTTGGGCTGATCCAGGTGAAACGCAGACATTTTATGTTGCTCCTGATATTATAAAAACTTATGTACCCAATAACTCAACTCGAACTTTGGCAGCAGGCGAAATCTTTATAGGTCTACAACAAGTCTTAAGTGAGCAATGGCAAGGGCAATTTGGGATTGCAGTCGCAGCAGCTGGAAATGCAAAACTATCGGGTATTATTTGGGATGATGCTGATCCTCAGTTTGATAATTATAGTTACAGTTATCGCATCAATCATGGTCATATCGCCGCCAAAGCTAAATTATTATTTGATAGAGGTTATGCGGTTATTCCCTGGATAAGCGGCAGCGCAGGCGTAGGTTTTAACCATGCTTATGATTTTAATAATAACCCTTTAATTTTTGAAGCAATTCAAATGCCTAATTTTGCTTCAAACACAAAAACCACATTCACCTATACATTGGGTGCTGGTCTGCAGAAAGCAATTTCTACCAATTGGCAGATTGGCGTTGGCTATGAGTTTGCTGACTGGGGGAAAAGCCAGCTTGATCGTTCGGTAGGACAAACTTTAAACAGTGGACTAGCTCTTGATCATGTTTATACCAATGGCGTTATGTTCAATATTACCTATTTGGCATAAGGGAAAAATATGACTATATCTCGCAGACTATTCGCTGCTTTTGCTGCATTATTTATATTTACAACGGCAGAGGCTGGAAAACCGCTCTGGACGTTTGATCCGGAAACAGCAACCTCTATTACCCTTCTTGAAAGTGATGTAGCCACTGTTCAATATACAGTGACCAATCAATCCAGGCTATCTCATGTTTTGCAAATGAAGCCGATTACTGGGGTTCAACAAGTTGCAACTGGAAATTATTGTCGAAAAAATTTCCGTTTAGCCTATCATCAATCCTGTACTCTAACCTTGCGGATAATAGGTAGTGCATTGAGAGGAAGTCTGGTTGGTGGCCCTACGGTTTGTGATAACCAGAATCCTAATGAATGTTATCAACCTAGCTCGGAAGATATACTCAAAGTTAGACTTGTTTTAGAGCCAGGTCAAACCAGACTTTCAAGTAGTGTATCCACATTAGCTTTACGCGTTAGCGGAACTACCCGGGTCATTACGATCACTAACACCGGTTCAGAAGTAGCAACGGATGTTGCCTATAGCCTATCATCAGCCTTACCAGCAGGAACAACGATTACACCTGCTAATTGTGGAACTATTCAACCAGGAGGGAGTTGTGTTTTAAGAATAACTCCAGGAGTATCTCCAACTGCCACTCCAGGTAACCTTAACCCTACTCCCATCACTCTAACTATTAAGGGTAAAAATACGAATACTTTAGCACCAACTCTTAATATTTTGACTTATGGGAGTGTTTATCAATCAGGCTTTGTCTTTGCCTTTGATGATGGAACACCAATTACTGGGAGTGTTGGCGGCAAAGTTGCAGCGCTCTCCAATCAGGCATCTCCAATGACAGGTGTTTTATGGAGTTCTGATAATAATGGTGTTGTCGTTACAAATAATGTCCCGGGTATCTATCAAAACTCGACAAACCCTCCGTCAGCTTGTAATGGAAACACCGATGGTAGTTGTAATACCGGGGTAATTGTGACGTATTATTCGCCACCACAAACAAATCCAGCGATTAATCGTTCTCTTTATGCAGCTGGACGTTGCAAAGCAACAATTGGTGGATACACTGATTGGTATTTACCATCGATTTGTGAGCTTGGATATTATACTGGAACAGGTCCGGACACTGGTTGTGGCACTGCGCTATCTCCAACATTACAAAATTTACAGAGCAATTTGGTCGAAAATGGGGTTGGAAATTTATTTGGGGTGTTTTGGTCATCGACTGAACTATCTACTAGTCCATTTGATGCGGCATGGGCTCAAATATTAGTTTTAGGGGCAGGAGAACAAGGTCCTGATGATAAATCTGAGCTCCGAGGTGTGCGCTGCGTCCGTGTACTAACATTGTAGGGAGCATTGTCTCTTCGTAGGTCTGGGGTCTTAACCCGGCCTACGTATGAGTTCAGAATGTTCGCACCTCAATAATCCTTGTAATTCATCCAATGCAGTTTTATCGTTAATTTTTATTAAGGTAACCCAAGCAGCAATAATTTTGTTGTAAGTTAAAATCCGCTTTAATAATTGTTTATTATTTTCATTTTTTGCGATTATGTCTTGCAATTGCTGTTGCTTTTTATCCAAAGCTTGATAGTAATCTATCGTGTTAGCTAACGTTGGATCATCTTTATCCTTGGCCCATTGCCTGATAATATGTAATCTATTCTTTTGATAATCAGCGAGCTCTTTGTCATTATTGTTTGCCGATAAATATTGCAAATAATACATTTCCAGTTGAAAAGGATGTTTATACAGGTCCTGTTTAATAATTGCTTGATAAAACTCTTGTTCAAATTGATAAATTTTGGAATTTAAGTGGGTAATTTGATGTTGTCTTAAGCTTTGACTCCATTGTGCATTGATTACATTGCGATAAAGATTCATCATACCCTCCCAAGTTGACTCTAACTCATCTCCTTGTTCTTGGATTTCTTGTTCTAATGCGGTTATTTTTTTAGTTTGCTGTGCTATTGAAAGCTGTGTAAACTCTTTAAATTGTGGAAACAGAGAAATAATTTTAGCTTCATTGGCTTTACTTAAATTAACAAATTGATTTAAATCTTGGTTATTAATTGATTTAAGTTCATTCTTGTAATCATTAAAGAGTTTTTGAATTGCTTGTTGATTAAAATTTGCAATACGTGAGGAGAATTGATCTCGCATAAAGTAATCGGCCCATTGCAATAAATAATAATCAGAAGTGCTAATAGGAACATCTACCGTCATGTCGTCTAATATTGCTTGTTGGTGCGCAGTAAAAATATCTTTTGACGGGCTTTTAAGTCTGTGGCCGCTTAATATACTTGTTCCTGTGTAGTTTTCAGTAAACGATCGCTCGTAACCCTGATAAGTAGCACCGTCAGCATCAGCTGTACAACCTGAAGCATAATGATCTTCTGTTGCAGCAGTAAATCCACAAATTTTGGGATTCGCACTGGGATAATTGTCTTTTAGTTTGACCGATAATTGGTGGAAACCACCGGAATAACATTGTGACATAACAAACACAATATGTTTGCTTGGCACTTGTTCTAACAGCGAACGAAGTTCATTTTTAGATAAGCAAGCCTTATTAAAATGGCTCTCGTTAGTAAAATTGTTGATAAAAGGTTTGTCATAGTGCCATAGGTCAATGCAATTATTACTATAGGGAGCGGCATTTTTATCTTCAAAAAAATTATAGGGCATTCCATGATCACTAACAAAAAGGAATAAATTATCAGTGGGTTTTAGAGAAAGGATTTTAGGGGAAAAGAAGTAACTACTGATTTGTCCTTTAGTGGCAGGATGATTGTTTGAAATAATACCAGTTAACATTAAATCCGTTTTGTCATATTTATCCTGCTTTGTATTGATTTTTTTATGCACATCTAACGGGATTGGCTGGTGAAGTTCATTATTCCCTGCGCCAAAATAAACGCTTACTATCTCTTTACCATATTGGTTGACCAAAAACTCATAAAGCGTTTTAGTTTGTAAATATTGTGAATAATGATTAAGTCCAGGATTATCACCACCCGAAAGAACCAGAACTTGACTGGCTGTATTCCCGATAATGGATAGGAAACTAAAGAATATAAAGAGTAATGCGCGTTTCATTTAAGTTCACACTATTTTAGGAAATTTGGCTATTTTCGAGAGAGTATAATAATTCAATAATTTTACTATTAGCTTCTGGAAAATTATAAGTAGATAAGTCGTTTATGCTCACCCAGCGAAGGTCCATCTGTGATTCAAGACAGGAAGCTTTTCCATTAAAATCTCTTACTTCGAAAATCAGTAAACTAACAGTTCTTGTTGGGTAGGAATGAGTAATTTCTTTCAAAAAGCGATAAGACAGTATATCTATCCCCACTTCTTCCTTAATCTCTCTAATCAGAGCCTCTGCAGGTGCCTCATTAGATTCAAGTTTGCCGCCCGGGAACTCCCACATGCCCCCATGAGGAGCATGTAGGGGTCGACGAGTAATCAGTACTTCATCCGATTGATTAATAATGACGGCAACAGCTACTTTCAAACTAAACTTCCATGACAGGATTTAAACTTTTTGCCAGAACCACAAGGACAAGGATCATTTCGTCCAATTTTTCGCTCGGCTCGTCTAAAGGTAGTATCTGCTTGCTCTCTATTGTCAGCATCACCGTCTTGATGAAGGAATTGCATCTTTTGCACTTGCTCTGCACGACGTTGTTCTTCTACAGCATTAACATCTTCTGCGGTTTGAACTTCGACTGAAGATAACAAACGAACAATGTCATATTTTAAGTTATCAAGCATCATTGAGAATAAAGTGAAGGCTTCGCGCTTATATTCTTGCTTGGGATCTTTTTGAGCATAACCACGTAGGTGAATACCTTGTCGTAAATGATCCATTGCGGCTAAATGTTCACGCCAATGGTTATCAAGTGTTTGCAAAATAACTGATTTTTCGAAGTCTGCGAGAACTTCACGACCAGTTAGTTGCTCTTTTTCCTTGTAACGCTCAACAGCCAGAGCATAAATTCTTTCACGAATTTCTTCGGGCTGTAAACCATGATCCGCTTCTACCCACTCATTAATATTTGCCTTCACTTTGAAGTCTTCAGCTAAAGTTTGAGACAAACCCTTCAGATCCCATTGATCTTCCAAGCTTTGTGGTGGAATAAAATTATCGACCAAGCTATAAATGACGTCTTGTCGCATAGCCTCTACAGCTTCCTGTGGATCTTTCACCGCCATGAGGCCTGCACGTTGTGTATAAATTACCTTTCTTTGCTCATTAGCAACGTTATCATAATCTAACAATTGCTTACGGACATCAAAATGATGTCCTTCTAACTTACGTTGGGCGTTTTCAATGGCTTTGGTAACCAGAGTATGTTCAATAGGTTCACCGGGTTTCATTCCTAAGCGGCGCATCATTGCAGCAACACGTTCTGATGCAAAAATACGCATTAGATTGTCGTCAAGAGATAAATAGAAACGGCTACTTCCTTGATCCCCTTGACGCCCAGAGCGGCCGCGAAGCTGGTTGTCTATTCGACGAGACTCATGCCGTTCAGAGCCAATAATTCTTAAGCCCCCTGCTTCTAATACGGTTTCATGACGTTTTTGCCAGTCTGCTTTAACAGCTTGACGCTCAATATCAGATGTTTCTGCTGGTAATGCTGCAAGCTCAGCAGACAAGCTACCACCCAAAACGATGTCTGTTCCACGTCCTGCCATGTTAGTGGCAATGGTCACTGCCCCAGGTCGACCGGCTTCAGCAATAATTTGCGCTTCTTTTTCATGGAATTTAGCATTTAATACTTGATGTTTAACACCTGCTTTCTTCAAAAGATTACTTAACAATTCAGAGGCTTCAATAGAGGCTGTACCCACTAATACCGGTTGTTTTCGAGCTACACAATCTTTGACATCATCAATAATGGCTTGATATTTATCTTGTTGGGTTAAATAAACCAGGTCAGGTTGATCTTGACGACGCATGGGTTTATTCGTTGGGATAACGACAACCTCAAGATTATAAATTTGCTGGAATTCATAAGCTTCTGTATCAGCAGTACCTGTCATTCCAGATAGTTTATTGTACAGTCTGAAATAATTCTGGAATGTTATTGAGGCTAATGTTTGATTTTCATGCTGAATAGCAACACCTTCTTTCGCTTCTACAGCTTGATGCAAACCCTCAGACCAGCGGCGACCTGACATGGTACGGCCGGTATGTTCATCGACAATAACAACTTGATTATCTTTAACAATGTAATCAACATCACGATGAAACATAGCATGCGCTCTCAGTGCAGCATTGACATGATGCATTAGAATGATGTTACTTGCGTGATATAAACTTTCACCAGGATCAAGCAGTTTTTTCTCAGTCAATAAATCTTCTACATATTGATGCCCTGCTTCGGTGAGATGCGCTTGTTTTTGCTTTTCATCCACCGTGTAATGGCCATCATCCCCTTCCTCTACTTGTTTTTTAAGTTGAGGAATTAATTCATTTACTTTCTTGTAAAGCTCAGAACTACCTTCTGCTGCACCCGAAATAATTAATGGAGTTCGTGCCTCATCAATGAGGATGGAGTCAACTTCGTCCACAATGGCAAAATTTAATGCGTGTTGAACTTTATCTTCAAGACTAAAAGCCATATTGTCACGCAGATAATCAAAACCAAATTCATTATTGGTTCCATAAACGATATCTGCACGATAGGCTGCTTGCTTTTCCGGATGAGGCATATCGGGATAAATAACACCCACACTTAATCCTAAAAATTCATAGATGGGCTTCATCCATTGACTATCCCGTTTAGCGAGGTAGTCGTTCACCGTAACAATATGGACTCCACGCCCGGTGAGTGCATTTAAATAAGCAGGCAGTGTTGCTACTAGCGTTTTACCTTCCCCGGTACGCATTTCAGCAATATTACCTTCGTGGAGAACCATACCTCCAATTAGCTGCACATCAAAATGGCGCAATCCCAAAGTTCGTACTGCTACTTCTCTTACTGCAGCAAAGGCTTCGGCAAGCAATTCATCCAGGGTTTCACCATCAGCTATGCGTGCCTTAAATTGCGCGGTCTTCGCTGCTAGCTCTTCATTTGACAGTGCTTGCATTTGTGTTTCAAATGCATTGACTGCTTGTACCATTTTTTCCATTCGTCGCAAAGTACGTTCATTGCGGCTACCAAACATTTTTTTCATCAGGGTATTTAACATAGCCTTGATAATCCTCTAGACAATTCCAGCTTCAAAACTGCTTAATTTACTAGAAATTTGCTAAAAATGCCATGTAAAGCGCTTATTGTTTTCTTGAAATAGCAAAGTTAGATGCCAAGATAGTTTCAAAAGAAGATTACAACAGTAAAATCGTATTTTTTTAATTCAATCTTGCACACAATAATAGTAGTAAATCAAACCTTGGTAACATTCTAAATTATAGGTTCTTCCACTCAATAAATCTTTAAGTCGATCAAAATCACAGATTTCTTCGAAAATATAATTTTGACTGTAGTGATACCCTAGAGCACAAATATAAGCATGAGCATTTGAAAAAAATGTTGTCATCAAAAAGAGTAAAGCGGATAGTTTTTTCAATTATTATCTCAACTTATTGGTTCTACTACAGAGAAGAGGTCCACTGTATCTTTTAGCATTTCAATTTTTTTGCTCTGCTGAATTTTCATCAATTGCTCCTTCCATCGTTTAGCCCCCGATAATCCATGCGCAAAATTAAAAAGGGGTTTCAGTAAAATCGTTAAGGCTATTCCTTGTGAAAATTTTGATTCGATATACTGCACATAATGTTGCAAAATTTCATGTCGTGCAGGAATTGGGATTTCTGGATAATAGTAATGATGAATTGCTGCTAAAGCATAAGGGTTATTGCAGGCTAATCTGCCTAACATCACGCCATCTACGAATAGCATATGTTGCTCAATTCCCGTGATGTCATCAATATTACCATTAATAACTACAGGCAATTGTGGCAGTTCCTGTTTAATTTTATAAACAAACTCGTAGTTTACCGGTGGTATGGTACGATTCTGTTTGGGATTTAATCCGGAAAGCCAGGCTTTTCGGGCGTGTACAATTAATTTATCACAGCCCGCATCAACCAGTTTATGCGCAAAATTAGCAAAGAATTCATAACTATCCTGATTGTCAATTCCGATTCTGGTTTTAGCTGTAACAGGGATAGAAACAGCTGACTTTATTGCATGAATACAGGCAGCTACCTGATCAGGTTCGTTCATTAGGCATGCACCAAAACGCCCTGCTTGAACTTTGTCACTGGGACAACCTAAGTTCAAATTGATTTCATCAAAACCCTGATTTTCGGCAAGTCGAGCACACTCAACAAGCTTCGCCTTATCCGAACCACCCAACTGTAAAGCAAGCGGATGTTCTATTGAATCAAATGTAAGTGCTCGCGAAGGATTATTAATGACTGCGCCTGTTGTCTGCATGTCTGTGTACAATAGCGCGCGAGGTGCTATTAGACGCATAAACACCCGGAAATGGGTGTAGGTCCAATCAATCATTGGTGCAATAGACAATGGAGAAATTAGTGCTGACAAAATATTAAACTTCCAAGATTAAAAGCTAACTCAATAGCATCGTAATAAACAATACGTTAGGTGCGCTACATAATGACAATATGGGCTAATTATACACTTCTAAGGCATCAATAACCAACTGTAGTTTTGTTCTACCCTGGTAAGAGTTGATATCAAGTTTATAAGCGGCGTGGATTTGTCGAGCACGATGATTGGGCCAGAGATTAACATCAATGTTAAAAGCGATTGCCTCAAAGTGCCCTCCCTCGGGATGAGCTAATGTAAGCTTTAAATGATGCTGTCCTACCAAACGTTGTTCTAGAACTTCAAATATATTATCAAAACAAGGCTCAGGAAATTGTTGGCCCCAAGGACCTGCTTGCTGCAAAAGTACGGCGGTTTCAAGGCTTAATTCCTGGGTATTCAATGATCCATCAGTTAATATTTCACCTTCGCATTGGCTAATATCGATGTATTTATTCACTTCAGCGACAAAGGCTTGCTGAAAAGTAGTAAAACTGCCAGGAACAATACTCAATCCCGCTGCCATAGCATGTCCACCAAACTTTGTAATTAGTCCTGGGTTATCTTTGTCAACGGCAGCTAGAACATCACGGATATTTAAACCTGGAATTGAGCGGGCTGAGCCTTTATATTCGGTGTCACTCACTTTGGCAAACGCAATGACCGGTCTGTGATACTTTTCCTTTAGGCGTCCGGCAAGAATCCCAATAACACCCTGGTGCCATAGTGGATCCACCAAACACAATGCTGCTGGTAATTGGGAGTTTTCAATTTTTTTTGTTAATTTTTCGACGGCGATCATTGCCTGCTCTTTCATCTCTGCTTCAATAACGCGACGCTCCTGATTCAATTCATCCAAATGCGCTGCAAGAGAACGTGCTTTTTCCATATCGGCAGTAAGAAGACAGTCAATACCTAGGGACATGTCATCTAATCTGCCAGCTGCATTCAAACGCGGAGCAACAGCAAATCCCAAATCACTTTCCCGAAGGCGCGCGCAGTCACGGCCTGCTATTTCTATTAATGCTTTAATTCCTGGTCGACACTGCCCTTGCTTAATTCGTGTTAAACCTTGATTAACCATAATTCGATTATTTTGATCCAGGGGAACGACATCTGCCACCGTACCAAGAGCAACCAAGTCAAGAAACTGTGCCATATTCGGTTCAACTAAACCTTGTTCTTCAAACCAATTGTTTTTAACCAGTTGTCTTCTTAAGGCAAGCATCACATAAAAAATTACACCTACTCCAGCAATGGATTTGCTAGGGAAAGGATCATTGGGTTGGTTAGGGTTTACTATTGCACATGCTTTAGGCAATGTTTCTGCAGGCAAATGGTGGTCAGTGACTAGCACATCAATCCCAAAGGAGTTTGCCGTTTCAACGCCATCAATACTGGCAATTCCATTGTCTACAGTGATAATTAAATGAGGCTGCCATTTCTTGGCAACCTCAACAATGGCGGGTGTCAAACCATATCCAAAATCAAAACGGTTGGGTACTAAAAACTCAACTTGAGAAGCCCCCATTATTCGTAATGCTGAAACCGCAAGTGCGGTTGAAGTGGCTCCATCAGCATCAAAATCACCAATAATTAAAATTCGCTCTTGAGCTTTTAACGCTTGCTCTATACGAATGGCTGCTTTTTCGATATCGATTAGCGCATTAAAGGGCAACAATGCTTGAAGTGTTTTATCCAGTTGTTTAGTTTCTTGAATACCTCGTGCGGCAAAAACCCGCTGAAGAACAGAGGGATAGTCAGACAAGGATGAATTTATCGAAGGCACTTCGCGTCGTTTAATGCGCATAACTTATGATCTCCATAATCTTGACCACCATCGAGTGGGGTGCTGCAAATACGCAAGATTATTCCAATACCATTGAACTGAATTTTTTTGCGTTTGTTTTTGTAAAAAAGGTATGTCGGCTTGGTGGGGATATTTAATAAATACCAAACTGTTTTTGTTGGGAATCAGAGGCTTGGGTAAATTATCAGATTGTTTGACAATTTGCAGAAGAATTTCATCATCAGTAAGTATGTTTTCTTTTGTTACAGGGGCAAACTCTCCTTCTCCCCACAGCCATAATCCATTGATAATATATTTGTTTTGTCGCTGAGTATTTAACAAATTTGAACTGAGAAACATTTGTAATTCAGTAATAAGACGTTGCCAGAAGAGTTCGTTGTCCAGAGTATTGAGTGTGGGCATTAACGATTGATGCAGCAAGGTATAGACAGATTGACTGTGAATAGCGGGTTTGTTATCAATGTTTAATAACCAGGTAAAGGCATTGTGATAGAACATCTTGATGTCATTGCCTTTGAGAAAGTCAGCAACCTCAGCAAACCATTGACGTGACTCTGCGTCCTCTAATTCCAGCATCTCATCTGTGGCTATGATCATTGCATCATTATGCGTTGCTTCCCAATGAATAGGTGATGCAATTAACCAACGTCCTTCGAGTTGGTGATAACGACGTAATAACTCTGCCAAGGGAGGATTTAATGCATTTCCTCCCAGACAAGTTAAAACATTTGGATAATAGCCGCCTTGACTATGTAGTGGTTTACTGTCAAGAGGAGCTTCCGTTGCACCATTAACCACGATTTGCATTTAAACTGCCTGTAAAAAGCCGTCTCGTTTAAATAATGCTTTTAGATTACGTAAAGCTTGACGGGTTCGTTGATGATTTTCAATCAATCCAAAACGAACATAGCCATCACCTTGTTGACCAAAACCAATGCCTGGTGACACTGCAACATGGGCTTCCTGAAGTAAATATTTTGAAAACTCAAGTGAACCTAAATGGCGATAGTTGGCTGGAATCGGAGCCCAAACAAACATTGTGGCCTTGGGTTTTTCTACATACCAACCGATATCTTGTAAGCCATCACATAAAACATTGCGTCGTTGCTCATAAAGTGCTCGAATTTCGTGTACACAGTCATCAGGTCCTTCAAGAGCTGCTATCGCTGCAACTTGAATTGGAGTAAATGTCCCGTAATCCAGGTAAGATTTGATACGTGTTAATGCGGCCACAAGCTCTTCATTACCACAGGCAAAACCAACACGCCAACCGGGCATGTTGTATGACTTTGACATTGAATAAGTTTCTATTGAAACATCAATTGCGCCTGGTACTTGAAGAATCGATGGCGCTTTATAACCATCAAACACAATGTCCGCATAAGCCAAATCATGAATAATCCAAATTCCATGCTTCTTCGCTAAAGCAACTACACGCTCAAAAAAACTATAATCAACGCAGTGGGTGCTAGGATTGGCTGGAAAGTTAATGACTAATGCTTTGGGTCGTGGCCAGGTTTGTTCAATTGCCACTTCAACAGCTTCAAGAAATTGTGTTTCATCGATTAAAGGAATTTGCTTAACGTTTGCACCTGCGATGATAAAACCATAGGTATGTATGGGATATGCAGGGTCAGGAACTAAAACCGTATCACCAGGACCACTAATTGCCAGAGCAAGATGCGCTAATCCTTCTTTGGAACCTATTGTGGTTAAAACTTGTGTTTCGCTATTCAGTGTGACGTCATAATTTCTTTTGTACCAGGTGGCCATAGCCCGACGCAAACGTGGAATACCTTTTGACATCGAATAGCGATGTGTGTCTGGACGTTGTGCAGTTTCAATTAACTTGTTAACGATATGAGTTGGTGTAGGCTGATCAGGATTTCCCATACCAAAGTCAATAATATCCTCGCCTCGCGCTCGCGCCTCAGACTTAAGCTGAGTTAATGTATTAAATACATATGGGGGCAAGCGTTTAATTCGGGGAAATTGACTCATGTTTTTCGCCTCTATGTTATAATGAGCCAATAGTATAAATTATTGATCGATTAAACACCATGCATATCAACTTGGAAGCAAATGATAAACATACCATTCAAGCTTATAGCGAAAAAATGTTACAAATTGATTCCGCGGTCTATAATCAGAGTCTGATTGTTAGTAGTCATGAAATTATCACAGACTGGGCCATTAAAACGATAAATGATCTTAATGAAGATACGCTATGGCCACTTCTGAAATATCAGCCCAAAATTATCCTTCTTGGACATAACCAACAAGGTAGATTTGCCTCCCCTTTGCTCGTTGATATGCTCGCCAAGAAAGGGATTGGCTTGGAGTGTATGTCAATTGGAGCGGCTTGTCGGACTTTTAATGTTTTACTAAGTGAGCAGCGTGAGATCACCTTAGGAATTATTTTTGAATAATTCAATAGTTATTTGAAAGTAACTCGTTTCTTAGTATTATCATCCTCTTTACGTAAATGGAGTTATGTGAATACCATGAGAGGTTATCTGATTGCATGTTTATTGTTTTGTTCTGCCGGATGCACTCATTTAGGTCCTCATGTAATCAATAAAGATCGCCTTGACTATAACCAGTCATTGCAACATACCGACGCTAAACAAATACTTTTTAATATAGTCAGAGCTCGTTATGTTGAATCGAGTTATTTTCTGCAAATCAGCAACATTACAGGACAATATTCCTTAGGTGCGCATACATTAGGTAGAGGCTCCTGGTTTTCCGACAACCAACTATTTCGTAGTAAAACCCTCACGGCAGAGGCTGGAGCAGATTACCGTGATTCTCCCACAATTAGTTACATTCCATTGGAAAGTTCTGGTTTTGTTAAATTGGTGTTGCAACCTATTCGACTGAATGAAATTTATTTGATGAGCTATGGTGATAATAAAGAAATTGATGCGTTGTTGCGTCTTGTTGTTAAACGTATCGATAACTTAATTAATATTGGTAGCGCATCATATCCAGACTCTCGAGTTTTACCCCAGTATGAAAGGTTTGATCGATTAATTGACTTGATTCGTACTCTGCATTTAAGAAATCAATTAGGTTATTTTTATATTGATGATCCAAAAGACAAACATTATTCACTTTATTTTACAAAAGAAGGAACAAACACCCCTGAAGCACAGGAGATAAGACGATTACTTGGCGTTCGAGGTCGAGTTTCTGAGATAGTTTTAACTCAGCAATTTAATCCTCCGGCGGATAATTCGGTATTCGTTCAAACTCGTTCAGTGTTAGGTATTATTTCAATGTTATCCCACAGTGTTATTGTGCCTGAAGTTCACAAACGAAAAGGATGGGTGGAAATCACCAGAGATAAGCAAGGAAGAGAGTTTAACTGGGATCGAGTTATGAGTGAAATGATGACTATTTACTCCTCTAAAGAGGCGCCAGCAGATGCGTATGTCAGTATTTATTATAGAGGTTATCATTTCTTTATTAAGGATTGTGATATTAAGTCTAAATTAACGTTGTCCATTATTCAGCAATTCATTTCAATGAAGAGTACCTACGATGAACGAGAAGGACCGCAACTAACATTGCCATTAGGTTAAATGAAAGTACCGTAATCGCTCGCAATGACGAGAGTTTTTTTATGCATAATTCCTCGGTGATGGGCTTAATCAGGGATTAGGAGAATTAAGTTAACCACTGACTTGAATAACAACTTCCTTGGCATCTGACAGACCGTGATCATCGACCACCCTGACTATATATTTCCCTGCCTTGGCTGTCCACAGAAAAGGCTTGTCCGGGGTTGTTTTGCCAACGAAGGTCTCGTTAACAAACCAATAGATTGTGCGAATATCTGCGTCGGTTACTGCTGTAAAAGGAACTTTAGTTTTCTGTGATGAATGAATGCGAACAATGTAACTTAACTCAGGTTGTGGGGATGTAATTTGCGGGCTCATTCCTGAATTACCGATAGCGGAACAGTCAGGAGCAAAGGCGGGTGGAACTCTGCGTTGTATACCGGCTTGCTTGAATATTTTAAGTAAATCACTTGGCCAAAACTCATAAACCTCGAATTGGGTGTTTTCGTCAAAGTGACAAGTGCGCAACCCTGTTTTCTTATCAATGGCCACTTCGCGATAGATGGTATCTGATTTGATAGGAGATTTACCAGGTATAAACCAAGTCATTTCTTTGTCTTGGCAATAACGAGTGGGTAGCATTCCGGAAGCTCGACAAACCTCAACATGTACCAGATGAAGATGTTCTGGATATTGTTCAATAATGGGCAAGGAACCTTTTTCTTGTTGAATGGCTTCGATTAATTCAAAAAATAAAGGTGCTGCAATAGTTTTACCTACAAAAGCAGGATTCCCTTTATTGTTGAAATTACCAATCCATACAGCGAGAACATAAGGACCAAATGAGCCCACAGTCCATGCATCTCGATAGCCAGAAGAAGTCCCTGTTTTCCATGATACAGAAAGACCTGAACTTTGTTTTGCAAACGTATGGAAATCAGGACGAGGCGTATCTTTCAGTATATCGAGAACTAAAAAGCTTGCCTCAGGACTTAGTAACTGCTCACCCCTATCAACAGGTTGGCTTTCTCTAAAACGTAAGCGACGCCATTGTCCTTTATTCACCAGCATAGCGTAAAGCGTTGTCAACTCTTGCATACTGACTTCTGCCCCACCCAAGGTTAATGCTAAACCATAATAGGATTCTGGTCTTAAATTACTAATATGAGCTTTTTCCAAAAATTGATGAAGACTCAGATTCGTTAATTGACTAGCAAGATAGATTGCCGGGATATTACGACTCAATACTAAGGCATCTTTAGCCTTGATTGGGCCCATAAAGTCGTAGTCAAAATTCTCAGGATTATAACTACCAAAACTACGCGGCACATCTTTTAGGACGGTATTAGGATGAATTAAACCTTGATCAAAAGCGAGTCCATAAACAAAGGGCTTCAATGTTGAACCTGGTGAACGTTTAGCATCTGTTCCGTTAATTTGTCCCCCGATGTCTTTATTAAAAAAATCTACCGATCCAATTAGACTTCTTACCCCCATATCGCGGGTATCAATGAGTAAAACAGAGGCATTATAAACCCCTATGTATTTTTTACGTGCGACATAGTGATTTGTTATCCGAGAAAGAATAGTTTGTAAATGAATATCTAAAGTAGTCACTATATCTTGTGTCTTTAATGAATAATCATTTAATACGGAATAAACCAAATGAGGAGCAACAAAAGGCATATCATGCAAACTTCGCATTTCTAATGGCAGGTTAATCGTTGACTCTTTGTTTCTGTCTTCAGGGTGGTCTTTAATCCATCGAGAAAACAATTTATAACGAATTTCTTTAAGATTTTCATTGCGGGGTGTTCGTTTAATTGGATTTTGTGGAATAACACTTAGTGTTAGTGCCTCATGTAAACCCAGTTTACTGGCTTGTTTATCAAAATATATTAGACTCGCGGCCCCTACTCCTTCGATATTGCCTCCATATGGAGCAAGATTAAGATAAGCCTCAAGAATTTCTCGTTTACTGTAATGCATTTCAAGCTGCAGCGCGCGAATGACCTGCCAAATTTTTCCTGATAATTTCTTTGAATTAATCTGATAGCGGATGCGGGCAACCTGCATGGTAATGGTTGATGCCCCAAGACGACGTGATTTAACAAAATAGGTTTGCCAGCCAGCTTTCAATACTGCAACAGGATTAATTCCATAGTGCCAATAAAAATATTGGTCTTCTTGTAATAGTGTAGTATTTATCAATTGTGGAGAAATTTGTGACAAAGGTGTAAAAAGCCGGTATTTATCGTCATGACTGAGCGTAAGTCTTAATAAATGATGCTGATTGTCATAAACTGCAGTCGAGAAACTAATCCCTTTTAAAAGAGGTGGTTTAGGAGAAAAAAATAATAACGCCCATCCACTGACAAACAGTGTAACAAGAGTTATGCTAAGTATCTTTAAAAGTCGTTTCATAATATGCAATGAGCTCTTCCAGCTCACATTTACGTGTAAAAAATTTAAGCTGTGCCAGGTCAGCTAATTACCCTATGGCACGGAGCTAACCCTGTCAAGTTGGATATTATATGAACAAACAATCATTTTACCGGTTTTTTGCTGCAATAGGTGCTTTTTTTGCTCTTTTAGTAGGCCGCTTAAACTGGACAAGTCCACCCTGGGTAGTTCATTTGCGTCGTCAGGCAGGCACACGACCAAAAACCTTCTGGGCTGGGTTGATTGGTATTGTACTATTTTTAATCGCTTCTGGATATGGTTATTATTGGTATAAAAATTTACCCAGACCTCAATTAATTACTGCTGCGATTACCACACCGAAAATAAGTGCTATTCAAGATGACACGCTGGTTCCAGATATTCTTGTGATTGATTTTGGTATAAACAATGTAAACTCAAGCAATGCTAATGCAAATTCATCTGATTCAAATTCCGAGGGTGAAGAAAGTGGTTTTACTACAAAATCAGTAGCGCCTCTTAAGCAAATAGGAAAAGTCGTTAATGAAGGAGTTGAGATTCAACCCGCCATCAAAGGCCGATGGCTTTGGGAAAGTGATAGCCGATTAGTGTTTACGCCGGAAGAAGATTGGCCTGCTGGACAAACCTATCGAATTCATTTTTCAAAAGGATTTTTTGCTCCTGAAGCAAAAATGGAAAGTTATGATTATTCGTTTGCAACTCTGCCCTTTGAAGCAAAAATTACGGAATTTTCTTTCTATCAAGATCCTGTGAACCCTAAATTAAGGCAGGCCATCGCTACGATTAATTTTAATTTTCCTGTTGATCCTGCAAGCTTCGAAAATAAAACGTCATTAATGCTTGAAGCAGTAAAAAATGGCAAACTTGATTTGAATGCACAGCATTTTAAATTCAATGTGACTTTTGATGAAAACAAACGGGTAGCTTATTTGCGCTCAGAAGAACTATCGTTACCTGAAGTTTCTCGTTACTTGGTGCTCAGGATCAAGGAAGGTTTAAGAGCTCAACATGGTCCAAGTGAAACCAGTGGTACATTAACTAAAAATTTATTGATTCCTGACATTAGTAATTATTTTAAAGTAACGGAAGCAAATGCCTCGATTATTCGCAATGAACAAGATAGGCCAGAGCAGGTGTTGGCACTGGAAACCTCACTTGGGGTGACTGAGGCTGAGCTTAAAAAATCGTTACATGTGTATTTATTGCCAGAAAATTATCCTGCAACAGCTACCGAGGCTGAGAAAAAGAATTATGAATGGCAGACTCCAGGAGAAGTTACGGCGGGTATTTTAAAGTTATCAACTCCCCTGCCTCTTCAAGCCATTCCAGCTGATCGCAATTATGCAACGTTACATAGTTACAAATTTAATGCGCAAAGCCCAAGGTATATTTACTTAAAAATGGATAAAGGAACACGAGGATTTGGTGATTTTGTATTAAATAATGACTATGCAACAATTATTAAAGTGCCTGAATACCCTAAAGAAATTAGCTTCTTGCACAAAGGTGCTTTGCTGGCTCTAAATAGTGAAAAGAAACTGTCTGTACTAATTCGTGGTCTGCCTGCGGTCAAATTTAATTTTGCGCGTGTATTACCGTCCAATGTGAATCAATTAGTGACCCAGACACAAGGCGATTTCAATAATCCTTATTTCATTAATCAAAGTTTTAATCAGCAAAATATCAGTCAAATTTTTTCTGAAATTCAACAATTTGATGCGTCGGATTTAACAAAACAGCAATATACTGCCTTGGACTTTGCGAAATATCTTGCAGCCACCACCAATACTGCGGGACCACAAGGCTTGTTTTTACTGGAGGCTACGGGTTGGGATTTACAAAATAATTCACCACTTGATGCAAAGACCAGTCGTTTAGTTTTAATTACCGATCTTGGCCTGGTTGTTAAAGACAATCGTGATGGTAGCCATGATGTATTTGTGCAGTCGATTACAGAAGGAATTCCACTGCCTAATGTTAACGTGAGCGTATTAGGTAAAAATGGGCTCCCTCTTTTAACCTATACAACGGATGCACAAGGACGGGCAAATTTTCCAACACTCACCGATTTTATTGATGATCGTGAGCCTGTTGTTTATTTGGCAAGTCTTGGCAATGACGTTTCTTTTATTCCTTATAATAATCCTAATCGACAACTTAACTACTCACGCTTTGATATTGGCGGCATTTACACCAATCAGGATCAACATAGCTTAAGTGGCTATTTATTCTCCGACCGAGGTATCTATCGTCCCGGTGATACGGCTCATATCGCCCTGATTGTCAAACAAGCCTATGCACAACCGCAGCCACCAGGGTTAATGGTAGAAGCAACCGTAACTGATCCTCGTGGGACGACTATTCGCGATGAGAAATTTACGCTTGATGCGAATGGCTATGCAACGTTTGATTTGGAAACGAATGCGGCGTCACCTACTGGCCAGTATTTAGTGAACCTATACATTGTCAAAGACCAGCATGCCGATAGTTTGTTAGGATCCACGTCAATACGTGTGGCAGAATTTCAGCCGGATAGAATGCGTATTAAATCGAACTTTTCTGTCAAATCTACTGAGGGTTGGGTTTCACCTGCAGGATTAGCGGCTCAAGTACAACTTTGGAATCTTTACGGTGCTCCAGCGGTTGATCGTCGCGTAAGTGCTAAACTCCTGCTATCACCAAAACGAGTGGAGTTCAAAAAATATCCTGAGTACATTTTTTCAGATCCCCTGGTTGATCCTGAAAAGCCAGCCAAGGTATTTACAGACACATTACAAGATACAAAAACGAATGATAAAGGCGAAGCACAATTTAACTTAAATCTAGATCGCTTTGACAAAGCAACTTATCAACTTACCTTCTTTGCCGAAGGATTTGAGGCTGAAGGTGGACGAAGTGTAACTACGCAATCAACTGCGCTGGTGAGTCCTCTTGCTTATTTTGTTGGTTATAAATCTGATGGGGATTTAAAGTATATCAAGCAAAATAGTCAGCGGAATGTGCATTTTATTGCAGTCAACCCTCAATTGAACCAACAAACCGTAGGAGACTTAAAGCTACAGTTAGTTTCTTTACACCCTGTTACGACATTGGTTAAAAAACCAAATGGGACTTATCAATATCAATCTATTATCCAATCAACGGTTGTTAGTACTAAGCCTTTTGCAATTAATGAGCAAGGTACGGATTACATTTTACCAACAGAGCAAATCGGTGATTTCTCACTAAATGTCCTTGATCAAAATAATACTGAGTTGAGTCATTTTAAATTTAGCATTGTCGGCGCAAGTCAGTTGCCTCTTGCTAAAAATGCTGAGTTAAGTGTCAAACTTAATAAAGAGGAATACAAAGCTGGTGAAGATATCGAGCTTCAAATTACAGCCCCTTTTACCGGAGCAGGATTAATCACCATTGAGCGAGATAAGGTGTATTCTACACAATGGTTTAAAACAGGTACGACCAGCTCCGTACAGAGAATTCATATTCCCGAGGATTTTCAAGGCAATGGCTATGTCAATGTGGCATTTGTACGGGATTGGAATTCACCGGATATTTTCATTAGTCCTTTAAGCTATAACGTGACCCCTTTCCGCGTTGATAACGATAGTCATAGTATCCATATCACATTAAATACCCCTGAACTAGGACGCCCTGACGAACCATTTACTATTAACTACAGTAGTGACAAGCCTGGTAAAATTATTGTTTTTGCAATTGATGAAGGCATTTTACAGGTTGCTAATTACACAACGCCGGATCCACTCTCCTTCTTCTTCCAAAAAAGAGCATTAGAGGTTTTAACACAACAAACAGTGGATCAAATTTTGCCGCAGTTTATTAAAGAGCGAGAGCTTTCTGCCGTAGGTGGCGATGATGGGGAGTTGTTAGCACAGCACCTTAATCCATTCAAGCGAAAAACAGATCTACCTGTTACTTATTGGTCTGGAATTGTCGACACAGACAGCACGCCGCGACAGTTAACTTATAATATTCCTGATTATTTTAATGGTACATTGCGTGTAATGGCTGTTGCTGTGTCTACAGATTCCGTTGGGGCGACAGAGAAAAAATCTGAAGTTCGCGGTAATTTTGTGATAAATCCCAATACACCTACCTTTGTAGCTCCCGGCGATGTTTTCGAAATTACGGCGAGTATTGCCAATAATGTTGAAGGCTCTGGTGCTGATGCAAAAGTATCTGTGCAGCTAACTGCAACACCTGAACTTGAAATTGTAGGCCCTGCCAAAACAACATTAACTATTAGTGAAGGTAGTGAGCAAACTGTGCGTTTTAAATTAAAAGCCAGGTCAACGCTCGGGTCTGCAACGATGACCCTGGTGGCGAATACGAATGATAAATCCAGTTCCATGGATTCAACCTTAAGTGTTCGTCCTTCAACGGCGTTTACCACCTCTGTAACAAGTGGTAGTGCTCAAGAAGCGACTAAATCGTTGACTGTCGATAGGACACTTTATCCTGAATACCGTAATGTTACTGCAGCACTCTCAACAAGCCCTATGATTTTAGTGACGGGCTTGCAACAATACCTGGATAACTTCCCTTACGGTTGTACTGAACAATTAACCAGTAAAGCAATGCCGCTACTAGCTATGGCAAATCAGCCTTGGTTTACAAAAAATCTAACAGGCATTGAAGAAAAGGTAATAACTACAGTGCAATTGTTAGGTCAACGGCAATTGTCCAATGGTAGTTTCAGCTATTGGCCTGGCGCTGGAGATAGTTATAGTAATAATTTCTCAACTGTTTATGTGATGCATTTTTTAACAGAAGCTAGAGCTCAAGGTTATAGCGTGCCTTATGATATGTTTAGTTCGGGTCTAGGCTACCTGAGAGATTTGGCTTCACAAAATCCCACCTCGTTTGATATGGCTCGTATTCAGGCTTATGCAATTTACATTTTGACTCGAAACGAAATTGTTACAACCAATTATTTTACGAATTTGCAACTGTATTTGGATAAAGAACAGCCACAAAAATGGCAATCCGATCTTACAGGGGCATATATTGCTGCCACTTACCAACTATTGAAAAGTTCTAGTGAGGCTAATCAATTAATTGATAAGTTTAAAATTCAGGCGCAGGTTCCTGACGCCACTGATTTTTATGACAGCAATATCGCCAATGCGCAATACCTCTACCTAATTGCACGTCATTTTCCTGAGCGCTTGCCACGGATTGGTAATAAACTTGTCATGCAGTTAATTGCTGCTATTAATAGCGATGAAATAAATACCATCCTCTCTGGCTATACAAGCATGGCTCTAAGTGCTTATGGACAAGCTGCACCTGCTGAAGCAGGTGCTCTCTCTATTAGTGAAGTATTAAATAATAATACGCAAAAAATACTTTCTACAGCAGATAGTAATTATGGTCAGGCAACGGTTGATGACAATACTAAACAAGTTATATTTGGTAATCCCAACAAACTAACCTATTTTTATCAACTAATTCAGGCTGGTTTTGATAAACAATCACCCAACAAAGCAACTTCACAAGGCCTGGAGGTCTATCGTGAGTACCGTGATAACAAAGGGAATGTAATCAGCAGTATGTCTTTAGGAAATGAAGTTGAAGTCCATATTCAAATACGAGCACTTGATAATCGTTATTTGAACAATGTTGCTATTGTTGATCTCTTGCCAGGGGGATTTGAGGTCGTTAGTGACTCAGTAAACTCTCAAAATATAAACTATGCTGATGCACGTGAAGATCGCGTAGTATTTTTTACAGGTGTAGATTCTAATGCCAGAGAGATTGTTTATCGTATAAAGGCGACTAACACGGGTCATTATCAGGTACCGCCTATCTTTGCGGAGTCAATGTATGATCCAGCTGTCAGAGCAAATAGTGCAGCAGGAACCATTGAAGTTACTAAATAATTTGGTGCCTTTGTTGAGAAGGTCTTGTCTTTAAGACAGACCTCTCTTGCCACTCGTTTTTAACAGGATGAAATTATAGCCAGGGAGGAATGGTTTAATATTAAAATTTGGTGCAAATATGCCGTTTTATGTCAATGAAAAAACAAAAGTTATTCTCAAAATCCGTGCAGGAAAACTTTATCAAAACACCCTGGCCACTGCAGGCATTCAAGACCTTGAGCGCAATGTTCCTGGGCAATCGCTCGCTTTGAGTTATATCAAAAATGGAAAAATATTCCGTTTACCGGAACATCAAACCCCTCGAGCTGAGTCTGCAGAAAAGATTTGTTGGTTTGGCGCTTTTAAGCGCAAATATTATGGTCCTTTTTTTCAGGGACAGGAGCGTCAGGTTGAAAAAAAGATTTCAGAGTATCATAAAGTGTGTAAAGGGCTAGAAAAACTTAAAACAGAAGAGAATGCTATTGTTGACTGGTTTAATGAGCAATTGGAGCAGACTGAAATTTCTGATGATGCGGGAAATGTTTCAAAAGAGAAGGTTTTTGCAGCCTTTTTGTTAAAAAATTATTCTTTTCCATCGAATGCTGTACCGACTCTCCTTCAAGCATTCTTAGAGTGTCAGGAAGCAAGTGATTTTACTTATTTTGTTTTAAATCGCCAGGATAAACAGATAGTTGATGCTGCAATAAAAGTTAGTCAGCAATTTGGTTTTAATATTGAGGAAGCAGTTAAAGAGGAACTTGCTTCAAAGAGTCAGGATAGTAACCTGCAGGAAATGTCATTGGGTGAATTGGCTTGTTATTATGACCGTGCTGTGGTCCATTATATTTGGCAGTTTCATTACACCCCGTCATCCTGGCATCCAGCGAAAGGGTTAGAATCATTCCTTGAAGAGTTAAGAAAGTACGAAAGCCCTTTTTTGGCAGAAATTGATTATAGCTTAATTAGGCAATTTGCTGTAAAGCCAACATTGCAATTCACCTCTCCTGATGATGAAGGATATCTTGTGCATGATGTTGTTCCGGTGGAGGAAGAAGAGACCGGGGAAGAAATTCACATTGTCAAAATTATTGGTGCGGACATGGATAATGATGGTTATTTTTATTTTCTTGACCCTAATGACACCAGTACTCCTGGACAACCTCGAATAGCCCACCGTATTGCTAAAGATCTTTTCTATCATATATTGCTCGATGTACATGATGTGGGTGTCGAAAAATCAATGTCTGCTCCAACATTGCCAGTTGTTCTTCAGCGTGCAAAAAGCGATATAGACAATGAGATTGTCGCCTCTCCCAAACGCTTGTCAAAAAGACAACATAGCCCCGCTCCTTACTCGCCTGTTTACTTGCGAAAACAAGAAGACAGTGACACTGAGCAGGCTAATAGCCCAAGTTTAGTTCGGCTCAAAAAACATAAGGAAACGAGTAGAGAGCCATCAGGTTTTGATAATAACTTTAAACCCTTCTAGATTCTCAAAATCTTGATTTTAAAAAAAAGATTGAGGTTCTTATTATAGAAAAGAATCTTGTGCTAATCTGAAGAAAAGGACTACCAAGGGACATAAAAGTGAATGGAGCGGAGTTAGTTATTAAATGCCTTGAGGCACAGGGAGTTGAATATATTTTTGGCCTTCCTGGTGCAAAGGTTGATGCAATTTTTAATGGACTGCTGGATTCAAAAATTAAACTAATCTTATGTAGGCATGAGCAAAATGCTGCTTTTATGGCAGCAGCCTACGGACGTCTGACCCAGAAACCGGGAGTTGTTTTAGTAACCTCTGGTCCAGGCGTTGCCAATTTGGCTACAGGACTGCTTACTGCAACGACAGAGGGCGATCCAGTAATTGCTCTTGGCGGTAATGTTTCTCGTGCCATGCACTTTAAAAAATCCCACCAGGCTGCGGACAATACCAAGCTTATGGAGGCAGTCACCAAGTACAGCGTTGAAACCATGAGCGCGTCAAATATTCCTGAGGTTATAGCAATGGCATTCAGGCAAGCCCTAAATCCACGCGCAGGAGCTTGCTTTATTAGTTTCCCACAGGATGTTTTGACAGAGGAAGTAGAAAGCCCTGTCATTAAACCTCATCAAAATGGTGAAATCTCAATGGCCTCGGGAAATACAATTAACAAGGCGGTTAAATTTCTTACTGAAGCAAGACTACCTGTACTTTTTCTTGGAGAAGAAGCAAGTCATCCTAAAAATGCTGAGGCAATTCGTACATTACTTAGTCAGACTAAAATGGCCACCATAAGTACTTATCAAGGGGCTGGTGTTGTTTCTCGTGAATTATTTCCCTGCTTTGCAGGGCGTGTCGGTCTTTTTTGTAACCAACCAGCAGATAAGCTGCTTGATAAAGCTGATGTTGTATTGACGGTTGGATTTAATCCTGTTGAATATGATCCTGAAGTTTGGAATCCCAAAAATAATAAAACGATTATTCACCTTGATGCTACTTTTTCAGAGGTCCGTCAGTCCTACCAACCTCAGTTGGAGATTCTAGGGTCAATCTCTGACAATATTCTGTTGCTTAAAGAAGCGCTCACAAAAAACAAGGTATGTGGTGATTTATCGCATGCAAAAATTTACCATGATGCTTTAAATGAAAAAATTGCTGAGGGCAAAAATAAAACGAAGTTCCCCATTCACCCGCTTCGATTTATCTATGAATTACGTCAGTATGTCGATGACGATACATTACTTACTTGTGATATTGGCACAGTGTATATGTGGATGGCTCGCTATTTTCTCATTTATAAGCCGCACCATTTAATGTTTAGTAACGGGCAACAAACCTTAGGCGTGGGAATGCCTTGGGCTATGGCAGCAAAATTGGTTTATCCTCGTAAGAAAGTAATTTCAATCTCAGGGGACGGTGGTTTTCTATTTTCTGCACAGGAACTAGAGACAGCTGTAAGGGAAAAATTACATTTTATTCATTTCGTTTGGACAGATGGATGTTACAACATGGTAATGGAACAGGAAATGATGAAATACAAACGCAGAAGTGGGGTTGATTTTGGCAAGATTGATCTGGTGCATTATGCCAAAGCGTTTGGTGCTGAAGGTTATGTCTTGAAAAGTCCTGACGATATTATTCCAGTGCTAAAAGAAGCTGAACAAAAAACTGTTCCAGTCTTAATTGATGTTCCCATTGATTATCGGGATAATCCTGAGCTTTTTGCAACGATTGATTTGGATAAGGTAATCTAAGGAAAGAATATGTTGACTATACTTGCTTGGCTAGTCTTAAGAATCGTTTTTGCTGGATTTTTTCTTTACGCTTGTTATGGTTTTGTGCGAAATTGGCCAGCAGCAAAACAAACGGCAACACTAATTTATCCCAGGTATGCTAATTTTCAGGCGATAAGCATGCTAATTTGGATGTTTGTAATCAGCATTTCCATTTTATTGGGCATTTATGGGCGTATTGGTGGAGCATTGGCCTTGCTCTTTTCTTCAATTGGTGCTTATGCCCATTACACCTGTGCTCACAAATTAACGTCAATTCAATTATCCACAACAGCTACTGATGAAGATAAAAAATTACTGGAGGAAGCAAAAGCAATTGGAATGGTCGGTCATGTCACTTCTGCTCAGAAAAATTATGTAATAGCCGCAATGTCA
The DNA here is from genome assembly GCF_000953655.1 of Legionella hackeliae. Taxonomy (NCBI): domain Bacteria; kingdom Pseudomonadati; phylum Pseudomonadota; class Gammaproteobacteria; order Legionellales; family Legionellaceae; genus Legionella; species Legionella hackeliae. The sequence goes on along the minus strand of NZ_LN681225.1, from coordinate 1,718,821 downwards.
TTTTTCTTTATGCTGCTTGGTACAGGACCATGGAGTGTTACCTATTTATAAGGAAAACAAAATGAACCGTTACGAAAAAGGTTATAAGCAAATGCAAGACCATTTGGGAAAGGACGTAACTGATGAATACATAAAAAAAATTGAGCAAGTGGCCCCTTTTTTTGCACAAGTTAACGTTGAGTTCCCTTTCGGTGACTTATATTCACATGAAAGCACATTGGATCAGCGAGTGCGGGAAATTGCAACTATTGCAGCACTTACGGTGCAGGGTTTTTCAATTCCTCAATTAAAAGTGCATATCCGTTGTGGTATTAATTGTGGGGTAACAAAAGAAGAAATTGTGGAAATTATTACCCAAATGATTGCCTATTGTGGATTTCCTGCAGCGACAAATGCTATTTTGGCCGCCAAGGAAGTTTTTGAAGAAATGAATATTTAACGCAATAATAGCGGTGGATGCCAACCACCATGAATTTGCTCCAGACGCTCAGCGATTGCTAGAGCATTAGTATCTTTCCATGGTTGTGCCGCTATTTGCACCCCTATGGGTAAACCATCAGATGACGTACCACAACGTACTACTGTTGTTGGCCACCCTGTTAAATTATGCGCCATTGCATAGGAGAAATCACTGATTTCCTTGATGCCGATGCCATGTTTTTTAGCAACCGTGGGGAATACTGGACTAATTACCACATCGTAGTTTTTCATGAAGGAAAGCATTTCTGCACGGAAATGATCAATCGCAATCATTCGCTCATTTAATTCAGTTGTTGATAATTTGCAAAGTTCCGCTTGACGGACAAATTCTTGCAATTCCCATGAAAGATTATCAATACCAAGACTATACAAAAACCCTTTAAATCCATGGCCTCTATCGCCACCAAGGAATAAATCCCAATGAAAATTAAACGCATTACCTATGCAAGACGGACGGTCTTCCGTTACTGAGCTTACATCAGAGCTTAGAGAAAGAGCGGCGTCTTTCACTGTTTTTTGAACGTCCTTATCAACTGGGGTGAAACCATTTTCAGTAAAATAAGCAACACGAAGTTGAGCAAGTGGATCGGCAGAAAAAATCTCTACGGGAGGAGTATAAGGATGTGAACCATCTGGGCCCGCAATCACCGTTAATCCAAGAAGAAGATCGTTAACTGAACGAGCCATCGGACCATAACAAATCATTGAACCGATAAGCCCAAAAGCATCACCACCCACAGAACCTGTAGGAGGAACACGACCATGAGTTGGTTTTAAAGCCGCAATACCATTACAGTGACTGGGTTGAACAATACTACCTCCACCATCTGAACCAATAGCTAAAGGAACTCCTCCCGCGGCAACTAATGCAGCCGATCCCCCACTACTTCCTCCCGAAGTTTTCGTCAAATCATAAGGGTTATTTGTACGACCATAAATAAGATTGTCTGAGTCACCGCCACGACACATCTCAGGTACATTAGTCAATCCAACAATGATGGCGCCTTCGTTTTGTAAGCGACTCACAATGGTTGCATTCTCAGATGTCACACCCGCTTTATACCAGGCAGGACTCGCTGAAGAGCAAATCAATCCTTTCACGTTCAAAGCATCTTTTATGGCAATTGGAAGTCCTGACAATTTTTTTAAAGGTTTGTTATTGGCAATCAGGATGTCAACTTTACGAGCCTCATTGATACAATGCTCGTGATTAACACGCTGTGTCAGTGCGTTGATTGTGGGATTAATACTATCAATCCTGTCTAAATGAGCTCGCATAATTTCTTCAGCGGATACTTGTTTAGTCTTCATTAACTCAATGAGCTGTGTCGCAGTCAGGAAATAAAAATCATGCATTTTAAAGCCCCCTTGCTCTGTTGAGACAATTCATAAAAATGCGCAGTTTTAATCAGCAAGAGCGCACTCCCCTCGCCCATTTGAGCTCCAACGCGCGACAATGGTATGAGTTCCTATACACGCATTATCTTTACAAATTTTAGTTGCAGGAATAATTTGGCAAGCGTTAGCCCAACCGCTATCAAAAAAACTGATCATGATGGCCTCAGCCCCTTTAGGTAAAGTAGCAATACCCTGACCCTGAATAGTACTTCCAGCCACAATCCAATTGTTTTGTGAGCCGTCTAGGCTATAACTAATGACAAGTTTTTTAACAGGACCTAAATCACCACGTTTGTAAGAAACACGCACTGTTTTAGATAAGGCATCACCATCAGGTTCATTATCATTATCAAGAATATCTATTTTTAAAGGAATGGGGTAATCTTCACCCTCAAAGTTACCTGCATATTGGAAGGGGTTATATTCAAATTTATTGATTAATACCCACGAGGTTGCACTAATGCTAGATAATGTATTAGCGTTCCATAAAAAAGGCAGGGGAAAACGACGACTGGCATAAAGATAAGCTTGACCTATTTCATTAGGCAGCTCGATAAAGAACTCTCCTGGTGTGGCATCGACGAAATGGGCACGTAAGTATTCGTCATTGCGAAGATGAAAAAAATTATCTCGCATACTTTGTAAATCTTTTTCGAGCTCCTCCGTATCTCTTCCTAATTGTGAGTAATATTCTATCAATGAGTGTAGGGTGTTAATGGCGCTTGCTGTATTTTCGGCGGACATCATATCCTCAGGTTCAATATCGGTATGGTTGTTTAAAGTAAATCCAACTCCCCATAATTGATTATCTTGAAAATATCCACCTTGATCGCGTACTATGCGCCAAATATTAAGTGCTGTTCCATCACCAAACCATTTATCCACTGTTTCTACCCCTAAGGCAGACAATCCCCAAAGATTGACATCAACTGCCATTCCACTTAAATCTTGTGAAATGTCAGGACTCCAATCGGTTTGTGATGAAGGAATATCCACCGAACCACGCGTATAAAATACTCCCTGTTGTGCATCAAATGCTCCATTATAAAGAAAACTTAATAAACCACGGGTTTCATAACCATTAACGGTTGTGCCTCCATTGAGCATAATATCAATGAGATAGAGTGCACGCGTTACCTCAGAAGTTTGTTCAGTTTTTTCCAATATCCCTTTAAGGATTTGTAAGCCAGCCAATACTGAAAAGTTATCTTCAATTGAAATTTCTCCAACGGGCAGCTCCCCTTGACTATCTCTTGTCCCACCGGGTGCATAGTAAAAAGCGCCGATTGCAGTCTGCATTGCTGAGAACGCATGAAGGCTGTTTATTGCATTGGTTACTGCTTTTGAGCTTGCAGAAACATCCCCATCAGTAAGAATGAACTCTGCCTGCAATGGACCAATTAATTGTGCCCAGGCATTTTCACCTGTGAGTGGCTTCCAATCAGACCAGGTAGTGATAAATTTAAAAAAATCCGGAGAATGACCTTCGGGATCATTTTTTGCCAGTAAGAAAGGATCGTAATTCCAGCTAATAAAGGGTTGATATCGACCACCAAAAAACGGATCTTTGTTGTAATAATTAGTAGCAATTAAGCGGAAAGTGAATGCTTTAAGAGGATCAAAAATAAGTAACTGATAGCCATATAGAAAGAAAATACCGGTAGATCTGTTTGCAGAATTCATGATGGAATCAAGTTCATTGTCAATGAATTCCTGGGCTGTAGTTTCATTTAAATAATCATTATCTGCTGCTAAAGCCAAAGCGATTTGCCAAGCGGAAGCATGATAAATATCTGTGCCATACTTTATACTAGTGCGTTCAATTTGTGCTTGAGCCTCAAACCATTCCTGTACAGTACCGTCTTGAGGTGGTAAACCCTCCCCTAAAATGACATAAGGGCTTGTCAAAAAAGGATAAGGATTACTATATACGCTATCTATCACACTGCATGTATTATCAGGCAGGCAAATATAATCGCCAAAATATCGAGCAACGTCTTCAGTAGTACCAACATAAAAGCTCAGAGGGATTGCTGTAGAACTTTTGCTAAGAACAAGCATCTTATCAGAAATGAGAAACCGAACGAGATCTCTAATTTCTTTATCCCTATTGCTTGCCGAAAATGTGAGATTCTCATGGCTTATCCATAAGATTAAAGCACTCATCCATATAAAGTATTTTCTCATTTAATTGTCCATAGAATCCAATTACGAGAAAGCTTAAGTTCGATAAGAGTATTACCCTAATTATAATAGAAAATTGAAATTATGAATTTGTTATTGAGTGGCTAAGAATAATCATCTATAGTCTTAGTCCTAAATTATTTAGGTACTACAGGGAGTTATCTATGCCAAGTTTAGGCCCTAGGCTATCGTTGTTAAGTTTTTCTCTAATCACCATCTATAGTTCATCAATTTATGCAGAGTTTAAACCAGGCGCATTACCATTAATGCCTCGCGTGTTTGGTGAGGGTTATTTTGGTAATAGAGCCTTAGGTGTCATTGATGGAATGCTCCCTGTATTTGGAAGTCAGGACGGTATTTTTTACGTCGATGGTTTAGGTAAAGGTGGCAGTGATGATGGGTATTTGTGGAGTGCTGGCGGTGGTTTTCGCGGTATCCAAAATAATAGTTTTTTGTGGGGAGCCTATGCATTTGGGGACTACAACCGTACCTCACGTGGTCAACATTTCACGGTAGTTAATCCTGGCGTGGAAGCGATGACCAATTATTGGGATGTCCATGTTAATGGTTACTTTCCTACAAGCAAACAGAAAAGTGAGGGTCTTTTCTTAGGTACACAATTAGGGACCACTCAATATATCAGTTTTACCGGCCACAGCCAGTTTGACAGTATAGTTAATGTGGTTGAAGAAGTTGGTAATGGAGTGGATGGTGAAGTTGGTCTAACCTTGCCGCAATTAAGATATTTAAGACTTTTTGGTGGTGGTTACCATTTTGCTCCGCAACATGTTAGTGATATTAATGGCGTTGTTGGCGGCGTGGAAGTGCCTATTAACAACAATCTAACCGTTTCTGTTCGCGACAGTTATGACCGGGTCCAGAAAAACACAGCATTATTCACTGTGCGCTTTACTCTTGGTGGGATTAATAAGGGAGAACAGCCTAATATTCATGACCGATTACTAGATCCTATTCCAAGACACTTGGGTACCTGGGATACAGGTTCTGGCATTCCTAGTCAGCAGGCTTATATTAATACTGGCGTGCGTGTTCTAACTCGCGATAATATTTGGTTCTTTAGTGGTTCAGGTGCCTCTTTTGCGGCTGCCAGTGGTTTTGGAAATTGTACGTTTGAAAATCCATGCCTTTCATCTTCATTCAATCAGGCCACGCTCGACTCTATTAATACCATTTCGCCTAATGCCAATCTTTACTTAGGCCCTGGTAATTACAATAATTTGGGTGGCGCTTCATTCGTACACTCCAATGCGATGGCGACCTCTCTTTTGACGATAAATGGGCAGTCGCTGTATGGTCGAAACATTGACTTTACTGCAAGCCAGCCACAAATTCTTCAAGGCAGTCTCCTTATTACTGGCGGTGGCACGGATGCGCAAGGTAGACCTTTAACTGAGACAATTGATTCACTCATATTAACAAACCAGAATGGGTTTCATCCAGCAGGTCTTGTAATATCAGGATCGAGAGTAAATATTACTAATACCACGGTCGGATTTGATACTAATCGACGTGGTTATCGAACTGCAGTAAGTATTGAAGGTGCTAGTGATATCAGTATTGCTAACAGTGTTCTAATTGGATTTGCTGATGCTAATGATGGTTCCGATGCGAGAGCAACAGGCGTGTCAATTGAGAATTCATTCAATATAAATTTACTGAATAATACTATTTTGGTTGATGCAACTCAGAGGACCTCAAATTCAGTCGAAGCTCGAGGTATACTCGTCGATCGGGGCACTAAGGTAACTATTCAAAATAGACAGTTGGATGTTCAGGCTCATAATGTTGGTGAGGGTAATGGTACGTCCACCCTGGCGCAAGGAGTTGTTGTTGTTAATAGTAAATCTGGGGACTTTTTTAATAATCCAACCATAACTAAATCTTTAGAAAGTCCAATAACGGATCAAGTCGTTGGAGCGTTACGTGCGTTACACAGTCTTTTAAGAGAGCCGAATGATGTCACACTAAATCCTTCAAGAACTGCAGCATTCAGCGTAAAAGCGGAAAATACTGGCGGTAGTATTAACACCGTTCAGGCGCAAGGAATTAATATGGATAATTCCAGAGTCTTCGTCAGATACGGCAATAGTACAGGAGCGGTACCACAAGATATTATCAGTGTTAACGCTGAAAATAATGGTGGAACCGGTAATAAAGTCATTGCACAAGGAATGTTTCTTAATAATACCTTAGTTGTATCTGACGGAGCCTTCTTGAATGTCACCGGTCTTGACAATCAGGGCTCAAACGGTTCTGTAACTTCGTCAGGTTATCAAGCGCAAGGAACTGCAGTATTTTCGAGCATAGTCAATACTGGTGGAGGTTTTAATGTCGTTGAAGCGAATTCATCCAATAGTAATGCTTCACTTGATGCAGTTGGAATACTGTTACAGCCAATTACCTCAAGAACAGTCCTTTTTTTAAATACAGGCCTCTTTAGAGTCACTGAAAATGGAGTTCCCGTGACTCCAGTTATTAGTAATAATGGATAAACAAGATGCTGCCAGTAAATCTGGCAGCATCTTTTTCATAAAATCATCACGTTCGCAATAAGAGATCTTCACCACTTTTATCCTTTTATTAGTTATAGAACATGATTTACGTCGTCATTTTTATCAATGAAATGGTATTCTTTGAGTTTGAGTATTGCAAATATTTCGCCGGCGGATGTAAATAATAATAGCTGACGAATAGGGAAAAAAATTATGATGCAAGTTACAGAAACAATTTGGCAGAACGGAAATTTGGTACCATGGAATGATGCTAAAGTTCATGTCTTATCGCATACCCTCCATTATGGTGGTGGTGCTTTTGAAGGTATTCGCTTTTATAAGACATCAAGTGGTCCTGCAATTTTTCGTTTGGAAGATCATATAAATCGACTTTTTTATTCTGCGTCTGTTTTAAAAATGACTATTCCCTACTCTAAAGAAGAAGTTATTGCTGCTGTTAAAGACGTGGTCTTGGCCAATCGCCTTGAAGCAGGTTATATACGCCCTCTTGCTTTTTATGGCTATGGTAAAATGGGTGTTAACCCGATAGGAAACCCTACAGATTTGATTATTGCGTGTTGGCCTTGGGGAGCCTATTTGCCACATGACAGCATTGACGTAAAAATCAGTAATTTTATTCGAATTCACCCAGACTCAACTGTGGTTGATGCCAAAATTTGTGGGCATTATGTAAATAGCATTCTTGCATCACTTGAGTTACAGGGTACTCATTATCATGAGGCTTTATTATTGGATGGTAGTGGTCACATTATGGAAGGTGTCGGTGAGAATTTTTTCATTGTAAAAAATGGCAAAATTTATACCCCTAAATTAGGAGGAATACTGTCAGGTATTACTCGAGATACTGTAATAAAATTAACTCAGCAATTAGGTTTAGAGTTATTTGAAGCTGATATTACAATAGATGAAGCCTATCAAGCTGATGAAGCTTTTTTTACGGGCACGGCAGCTGAGATCACAGCAATACGCTCTATCAACGACAGACAACTTGGTAAAAATGGTGTTGGGAAAGTTTCTGCAACAATCAAGCAAGCCTATTTAGATCTGGTTCACGGAAAAAACAGTGAGTTAATGCATTATCTAACTTACCTGTGATTAATGTCTGTTGGGTCGATGTCTAGCCTCGATTTCTATCAATTTCAACAAGACATAACTTTGCATCATTCCTAGACGCCTTGGCTCGTCCGAGGCATGCAGTTTGGACATAGGAGATAGGTAGCAGTAGGTCCGCCTTATTTTCTGCCCCTTTTTTAATTGACGACTTATTATATAACGTGACAATATAAAAATCTGGCCTAATTATACTCAAGGAAAGAGACTATGCCATTTGCTACATTGGAATCAAAGAATGATTTTTTGCGCGAGTTAAAAGAAAAGGGAGTTCCTTATAAGGTCAAAACCTGGAAAAATTACATGGAAAATGTAAAAAAAAGCCAGGCTGTTATTGTCCAAGTGGATACAGAAGAGCAAGTTCAGCAAATTATGGAAGCTGTTAGCAAACAGCGAAAGCAAAATCCTGATACAAAAATTACGGTTAAAGGAACTGCTGGCTGGGCAGATGAGAAAAGTAATTGGTGCTGCTTCCCGTGGGCCAAAGAGCAAGAAGAACGATATAATGAATCATTTTCTTTTTCAGAAGGCTCAGCTGCCGATGTCATTATTCGTTTTAGTCCTAAATATCATAAAGTTAAGAAAATTAGGAAAATAGAGCGTGAAACGCCAGTAGTCTCTGATAATCCTTTAGATCATTTAAAAGAATATGAGGTTTTAGTTACCTCAGGCGTACAAATTGCAAAGCTTGCCCAACTACTTCGCGAGGCTGGCTTATCGCTAAGAACAGCAAGCATGCTCTCTTGGGCAAGTGCCGTGGGGTTAGCGGGCACAGGTGGACACGGAACTGGTCGTGATGAGCCTGCTTTCAGTGGCCAAATTACTAGTCTAAAAATTTGTGACCACAATGGAGAAATTCGTGAGATTTTTGCCGATGATCCTGATTTTGCTACATTATGCTCTGCCCATTCAGGAGCGCTTGGAATTGTTTTAAGTATGAAAATGAAAGCGGTGGAAGCATTCAATCTTAAAGAAACCGTCCATACTTTTGCAGATGCTAAAGCAATGGAATCTGGTTTAGGTGAATTATTAACTCAAAATCAGTATTTCAGTCTAATTGGTGTACCCAGTCATGGAAATAGCCTGTCTAAAATTGATAAGTGGCAAGTTCGATTATGGAATCACACAAAAGAAGCACGAACAAAAGTACAAGATCCCCCCTACACTGCTGATGCGCGTTCCTGGGCCCAAGAATTAAGTGTAAGAGTTGGAGATTCGGTGCAAGAGTTTCTTATGGATAATAAACTTAAAAACCTCATCCCCTCTTACTTGTCACTGGCTGCCGCTGCAATCACTGGAACACGAGGAACTAAAGCTGTTGTCGATCATGAAAATAGCATTACTCATTATCAAGTTGCTTTCCCAAAAGCAATGCGAGATGTGAGTTATATATTGCCTGTTAAAGATAAGGATGCAGGAGCATTGCTTGCTAATGTATTGCAAAAAATTGAAGCGCTAACAAAAGCTGCTGCAGAGCGAGGCGAGTTTCCAATTACTTACGCTGTTTATGCTCGCTACATTAAGGGTACTAACGGTGGGCTATCTACAACGGCTACTCATTCGGACGATGAACATGTCTTGGCAATTGATATCGTAACCCATCCTGACTCCCCGGGGATTGATAATTTCGAAAAAGAATTGCTAACCTACTTTGAGGAAATTAAGGTAAAACCACGCTTTCATTTAGGTAAAAATTTCCCACACGGCATTCATAATTACACTGATTTTCTTGAGCCTGAGGCAATTGAGGCGTATAAAAAAGCATTGGTAAGATGGTATGGCGACGCTGAGCAGGTAAAAGCAAGCCCTTTTATTACACCCTATTTTGAACAGATGTTAGGAATTCAGTCGACAACGAATGTCTTGCAATTTGCAAAAGAAAAACTCGTTGTGGAAGAACCTTCGCATGATCATTCTGCAGATGATTGCGTCCACTTCCTCGAAAAATTAATTCCAGCCATAGATGTATTACCGGCGTCAAATGAAGCTATGCAACTAATTAAGGAAGATTTTATGGGACAGTGTCGCAAAACATTACTTTCAATGAGAGAGAGTAAGGAAGAACAAGAATCTATAAGCAAGGTTGTAGTATAAGATAAGCTTTGCTGCTAGCGGTATTTTTTGCTTGGATATCGCTAGCATACATTTCATTGGAATTGTCTTTACTCGTTAGATAAACCCAATATTACTCCAGCACAAGTTTTTCTTAAGTCATCAAATAAGTCAGAAGTTCTCATACTAATAACACCAGAAAAAACTCCCTTTAGTCGGAACTGATCTTCCACCATGGTAATAGTTTCTAATAAGTTGTTAGTTATTGATAAATCAATCAACTTATTTAGAGCATCAACTTTTACTTCCTTTCTATCTTTATTAGGATAAGGCCATCGACTTTTGATCTCTTTTGTAAGTTGACCTCTTAAAGTTACGATCCTTGTATATTGCTCAGGAGTTAAACAAGAGCCTTCAGGTATACTTGTTTGAGCATTGTCTATGGTTGTTTGTGAGCTTTGAAAGAATGTTGGTGTTGATTTGTCTTGCAATTTTTGTTTATACTTCTGAACAATAGTTTTTTGCGTAGATGCTGGTAATTCTGTATAGGGTTTATATTGCCAAGACATAATTCAAAATAACACTATGATAAAGAATGACCGTTATCTTACCATTTGGTTAAAATTAGTTCAATCATTGCGCTGGTATGTCTATTAAAACGCTAAACTTGTCTTCGTGCCTCCAAGACATTGGGAATTTGTTCTAATTTGCTCAATAAACGAGACAAACTATTTAAACCATCAATTTCTACAGTTAGCTTAATGTGGGCAGTATTGTCCTGCTTGTGGCTTTGAGTTTGCAATGCATAAACATGGGCTTTTTCATTCGCAAGCAAAGAAGTAACATCCCTTAATAACCCAGCTCTATCAAATGCTTTAATTAAGACGTCAACAACATAATGATCCCGAGTGGAGCTACCCCAGTTTACCTGCAAAAATCGTTGGCGTTGTTTTTCACTCGAATGCAGAATATTGGGGCAATCTTGCTTGTGAACAGATACTCCTCGACCTAAGGTAATATAACCAACCACTTCATCCCCCGGAACTGGTTGACAGCATCGAGCCATGTGAGTTAGTAAATTTCCTACTCCTTCGATGCGCAGGTCACTGCCGCTTATTTCAGGTTTCGCCTGGGGTTTTACTAATTGTAATACAGAAGGTTCTACCGATTCAGAGGGGGATAATTTATTAAGGATCTGACCTAATTTAATATCTCCCCTACCAAGAGCAGCTAGCAAATCATCAGTGCGTTTAAAATTGAACGATGAAAGAATATCATTTAAACGATCTGTCTTTATGCCAAGATTTTTTAGTTCTTTATCAAGAATTTCATGGCCTTCATCTCTGTTTTTGTCATAGTCCTGCATTTTAAACCAATGCAGAACTTTGGCTTTGGCACGTGGAGTTCTTAGGTAGTTAAGATGTGGGTTAATCCAATCTCGAGAGGGTCTTTCATCTTTACCAGTTAGGACTTCGACCTTATCCCCTGTTTTTAATTGATAGGTCAGAGGTACGATAGTACCATTTACTTTAGCACCTCGACATCGATGCCCTATCTGACTATGTACATGATAAGCAAAATCAAGTGGGGTTACACCTTGCGGTAGATCAAGAACATCTCCATCCGGCGTAAATACATACACCCTATCCTCAAGAAATTCAGCCTCAATAGCCTCAGAGACTCCTTTAGATGCAGCCATCTCTCGATGCCACGCCAAAACGTCTCTCAGCCACTCAATTTTACGTTCATGACTTTCTTTTTGGGTTACGCCGCCCTCTTTATATTTCCAGTGGGCAGCAACTCCCATTTCAGCCAAATCATGCATATGGAATGTACGAATTTGCACTTCAAAAACACGACCTTCAGGACCTTCAACAGCGGTATGCAGTGATTGATATCCATTTGGTTTTGGATTAGCGATGTAATCATCAAACTCAACAGGCACTTGCTTCCATAAAGCATGAACCATGCTCAATACTTCATAGCATTGGTCTTGAGTTTCAACTAATACTCGTACTGCAGTGGCGTCATAAATTTCATCCAACGACACATTTTTACGTTTCATTTTGCGATATATGCTATGAATATGTTTTGAGCGACCATAAACAGCAAAATGCTGGGCACCTATAGCGCGAATTTGGCGATTTAATTCATCAACAATTAAATCAACATAGCGATCACGCTCAAGACGCTTGGCTTTTAAACCTTTGGCAATCGCTTTGTAATCTTCAGGATGTAAATGTCGAAATGCTAAATCTTCCATTTCCCACTTAATCGCACCAATACCCAATCGATTGGCAAGTGGTGCATAAATTTCCATTGCTTCAGTAGCAATTTGGTGACGCATCCCTTCAGGTAGTTGCCCTGAAGTACGCAGAATACATAAACGCTCAGCCAGTTTAATGAGCACAACGCGTACATCATCAACCATGGCCAACAGCATTTTTCGTATATTATCAATTTGATGTTTGTTTTGTGGATATTTACTAATCGCTTGCAAGTTATGCATGGCGCTCATTTTTTCAATGCCTTTAACAAGCTTGGCTATTGGGGCACCTAACTGCTCCTCGACATCCTCTAACGATAACTCTGCATAATGCACGTTTTCAAAAATAATCGCTGCAGAAAGAGTTTCTTGATCAACCTCCAGGTCTGCCAGGACATCTGCCATCGATAAACCCAGCTGTAAACAAGATACTCCTGTTTCAGTGGCATGATCTTGTCCTGCAAGTTGACTTAAAGTGCAAGCATTACGAATGAGGTCTAAGTCTTGAAAATACCCTTTGCTCCCTAATTGCTGTAGCCATTGCTCAACATCGATATTGCCATCGACGAGCCATGGAGTATCTTCTTTGACTTTGACCATAACTATTTATCCTTTCTCAAATAAAGCTATCGATTCCACATGCGCTGTATGAGGAAACATGTCCATAACACCTGCAGCTTTCAAGTGATAACCTTTATGATTGACAAGAATGTCTGCATCCCTTGCCAAGGTCGCTGGATTGCAGGAGACATAGACAATACGTTCTGGATTAAGACTCTCGATTTGTTTTACAACTTCTAATGCACCTGAGCGAGGAGGATCCAGTAAAAGCTTGGTAAAACGCTGTGTAGTTAATTTGGCAATCGCCTCAAGCTTTTCAAGATCAGCACAGAAAAACTCGGTATTGGTAAAGCCATTCGCCTGAGCATTCATTTTTGCCCGTTCAACCATTGCTTTACTTCCTTCAACTCCCACTACTCTGGCACTATATTTTGCCAAAGGCAGTGAGAAATTACCTAAGCCACAGAATAGATCAAGGACAATGTCATTTGAGGTTAAATTCATTAATTCAAGTGCCAGGGAAACCATAAGTTGGTTCAATCCAGAATTAACCTGGGTAAAATCAGTCGGATAAAACTTGAATTCAATATTCTCTTGCGTTAAAGCATACGTTAAAAATTCAGAGGCCTCTAACGGATAAAAAAGTTTTACCGTTTCATTACCACCTGGTTGTAAGAATAGACGAAAGTTTGTTCTTTCACCAAAGGTACGGAGCTTTTCTTCATCTTCAGGGCTTAATGGGCTTAAATTTCGAAAGATTAATGCAATCTCATCATCGCCAGCAGCAACTTCAATTTGTGCAATAATCCTAGGATCGTCGAAGGAATCAATCAACAGGCGCAAATTAGAAATTTCTTTATCAATCGTTTCATTTAAGACGGGGCACCCATCAATTTCAGTAATAAAACGTGGATTATTTTTTTCTCTAAAGCCAACCAGACTTCGTTGTTTTTTTTCAACATATCGAACACTCAGCCTCGCTTTATTTCGATAATGCCAACGGTCACTAGTAAGCGGGGCTAAAACTGTTTCAGGTTCACAATGCCCTACACGCTTTAGTAAATCGAGTAATAACGATTGTTTTTCATGGATTTGTGTTTCTTCATCTAGATGTTGCAAAGAACAACCACCACAAAGCGTATAATGTGGACAGGCTGGTTCTACGCGACTTGAAGCCGGAGAAAGAATGGTAATCACCCGCCCCTCATCAAAATCACTTTTGATGCACGTATACTGAAAAGACACTTTTTCACTTGGAAGCGCCCCTTGGATGAATGTTGTTTTCCCATTTATGCGAGCGATTCCACGGCCATCATGGCTAAATTTTTCAATGTCTGCAATTTGTGCTTCTGCGGGTAACTTCTGTCGTCTTCTACTCATGCGTACTTCTCTTAAACCAGTAATTAATCTTTTATACTATCATGATAATTTTAGGTGCTTAATGAATAATAAATAATCAAGCAATGAAAAAAAATAATCATCTAGAATAGCACAGGACATAATCCAGACATAGCCAAACCTGAGAGATAAGGTATTAGAAAACTAAAATTATCTAGCGTAGTAATGAAAATGATCCATTAACACCATTTGCAGCAAGCCTGTTTTTCAAGGAATCTGTCATTTGTTTATTCGCAAATGGACCTACTCTGACAATAAAACGTTGCTGATACCTCTCGATAATAACTGGTGACGGTGTCATTTTGGACAACTTACTTTGTAAGGCATTCGCTAAAGCTTGGGAATTAAAAGCCCCCGCCTGAACATAATAATGTGCCACTCGCTTCCCGGTATTCAGCGCTTCAATTTCTACTGGTGCTGTACCATTGGGGAGTAATCCCAGTTTTGTTGCAGCGGCATAGGATAAATCGATTACACGATCATTACGAAAGGGCCCGCGATCATTCACTTTAACTATGGCAGTTCGACCATTATTTAGATTTTTTACCCTAACATAAGTTGGTAATGGCAATGTTTTATGGGCAGCAGTCATCGCATACATATCGTAATTGTCACCACTTGATGTGCGTTGTTTGTGAAATTTTGTGCCATACCAGGACGCTATGCCACGCGTTTTATAGCCGCTAGAATTTTTTAATACCTGGTAGGTGCGACCTTCGACTGCGTAGGTATCTGGATTACCATAGCGACTAAATGGCTCGAACTTCGGTTTAACTTCTTTAATGGAAACTGGTCCTCTTTCCGTTGGTGCGCCATCTTTTTCTTGCGTGTACCTTGAATGGGGTTTTGTGGTGGCCTTTGACTTGTTTTTTACGCCATTGGCTGAGATTTGATGATTAGAAACAGTTGACTCAGGAGGCGTTGCACAACTACTTAGAACTAAAAAAGCAAAAAAATAGACAAATCGCATTATCGATACTCAAAATTATTATTCTTTTTTTTAATATATACAAAGAGAAAAAGTATGAAAATACTTTTAATGTAATTTGGTTGTCGGATTGAGGCTGTGATAAGATTATCGCATTTTTTTGTAACCATGAGTATAGAAACATGAAGTCAACATTCTCAGCACATCGATTACTATTAATAGCTGGCCTACTTGTAAAATCAGGTACTTTTTTCGCAGCAGATACTTTACCTACTGCTAGCTTGTCTAATAGCGTTCCACCTTCAACGGCCATGAGTAATAAACCTCTTATTACACCTTCAGCGCCCACGCTAAATGCCAAAGCCTATATTCTTATTGACGTAAATAGCGGAAAAATTATTGCTGAAAAAAACAGTGAGGAAAAATTACCTCCTGCTAGCTTAACCAAAATGATGACTCTCTATGTGATCTCGAATGCTCTTCATAATCAGCAAGTGCATTTAACAGACAATGTTCGAGTTAGCCGTGATGCGTGGAAAACCGGTGGCTCACGTATGTTTATCAAAGAAGGTCAACAAGTTCCTATCGAGGATTTACTCAAGGGAATTATTGTTGATTCTGGCAATGATGCTTGCGTTGCAATGGCTGAGCATCTTGGTGGTAGTGAACAAGGTTTCGCTGAAATTATGAATCAACAGGCGCAAAACCTAGGTATGAAAGATAGTCATTTCACGGACAGTACAGGCTTGCCGGACGAAAATTTATATACAACCGCGAAGGATTTAGCCATCTTGGGACGTGCATTAGTTCTTAACTTCCCTCAGTACTACCATTGGTATAAGCAAAAATGGTTTACTTATAACGGAATACGTCAACCCAATCGTAATCGTCTGTTATGGCGTGATAGCCAGGTTGATGGAATAAAAACGGGGCATACGAACGATGCAGGATTTTGCTTGGTTTCTTCTGCAAAGCGGGACAACATGCGACTTCTGGCAGTTGTAATGGGCTCCCCTACGGATGCCGCACGTGCGGATGATAGTGAACGTTTATTAAATTACGGTTTCCGCTTTTTTGAAACGCATGAACTTTATAAAGGTGGTAAAACTATCAGCGAAATTCCCGTGTACAAAGGGGCTGTGAGCAAGCTAAATGTTGGCTTAAAAGATGATCAATTCGTGACCATTCCAAATGGTCAATATCAACGTTTGAGTATCAATACTAAAGTTTCACAAAATTTACAGGCTCCTATTAAAAAAGGAGATAAAGTAGGCGAATTGGTTATACAATTTGATAATAGCATTATCGGAACTCAAAACCTTTATGCTCTGCAGGATGTGCCCCAAGGTGGCATTTTTACACGCATGAAAGACTCTCTGCGTTTGACTTTCAGAGGTTGGTTTGGTTAGGACAATAAATGTCAGGTATTGTTTATCTTAACGGCAAGTATGTAGAGGCTTGCGATGCGAAAATCTCGGTTTTTGACCGAGGTTTTCTATTCGGTGATGCGGTTTATGAAGTCATACCCGTTTACAACGATCGTCCTTTCTTTGTAGATAGGCACTTAGGACGATTAAAAACAAGTCTTTCGCATTCGCGAATAGTCGCCCCTCAATTAGATTGGAAAGAAATTTTCCATAATTTAATCAAAAAAAACGGTGGTGGTAACCTACAAATTTATCTGCAAATTACGCGTGGCAATCAAGGGGTTCGTAAGCACGACATACCTTCTGGTATAGAGCCTACAATCGTTGCATTTACTCTTCATACCCCGTATGCCTCTCTTGAAACTAAACGAAAAGGGTTAAATGCTAACCTTGTTGAGGATATTCGTTGGAGTCGATGTGATATTAAAACAACTTCTCTACTAGCAAACATTCTCCTCAATGATGATGCCGTATCAAAGGGGGCTAATACTGCCATTCTATCGCGCGAGGGGTTGTTGACAGAAGGAAGTGCCAGTAATGTGTTTTTAGTTGATAACGGTGTTGTTTACACTCCGCCTCTTAATAATCTATGCTTACCTGGTATCACACGACAAATTGCCATCGAGCTTATACAGTCTCTATCATGGACTTTTCGCGAAGAAAATATCCCTGCTAAAGCTCTTTATAAAGCTGAAGAGGTATGGATAACGAGTACTACCAAAGAAATTTATCCTGTCACTCGCATTGATGATTCACCAGTAGGTGATGGTACGGCCGGGCGATATTGGGAGCAAATTAATGCTAAGTATCAACAATTAATTGTTAATAACTATGACTGATAAAAAATCGCTAATTGAATTTCCTTGTAACTTTCCTTTAAAAATAATTGGTACTAATACCGAGAATTTTTTTAAAGAGATTGCCGAAATTGCACGCAAACATTTTCCTGAAACATTGGACGAAGCCATTGTTTGTCAAGAAAGTAAACAAGGCAATTATCTGGCTATCACTGTGACTATTTTTGTTCACGATCAAGTCACACTTGATGCACTTTATTTCGAATTAACTGAGCATCCTGATATTAAAATGGTATTATGATGTGGAATATCAAAAACTTAGGCCTAAAGCCCTACTCTACAGTTTGGAATGACATGAAGGAATTTACCTCCACAAGGAGCGAACAGACCGTTGATGAGTTATGGCTTTTGGAGCATTCACCTGTATATACGCAAGGACAGGCTGGCAAGGCTGAGCATGTACTGAACCCACGCTCCATCCCTATAATACAAAGTGATCGCGGAGGACAAGTAACTTATCATGGACCTGGACAGCTCGTTGGTTATATTCTTATGGATATTAGACGACAACATCTTGGTATCAGAACATTGGTTAGTCAGCTTGAACAAGTTTTAATTTCAATGTTAGCCTATTATCAGATAGAAGCTACAACACGCCAAGGTGCACCTGGCGTTTATGTCAATGATAAAAAAATAGCATCTATAGGGTTGCGCGTAAAAAATGGTTGCACCTACCATGGAATCGCGCTGAATGTGGCGATGGATTTAAGTCCATTTGATGGTATTAATCCCTGTGGATATGCTAAATTACAAATGACTCAAATTAGTGATTATGTTTCCGATGTGAGTGTTTCTAGCGTCAGTAAACAGTTTACTGAAGCATTTTTAACTCAATTTGAACAGTAGGCTATGCATTTTTTTTCTGAATATATTCAACCGCTTACTATTTGGCTTTATGCCCATCCTCATTGGGCTTTGCTTATTACATTCCTCATTTCATTTGCGGAATCCTTAGCCATTATCGGAAGTATCATTCCGGGTTCTGTCACTATGACTGCCATTGGTATTCTTGCTGGCTCTGGAGTAATGCGCATTGATTTAACCTTGCTCGCCGCTACTTTAGGTGCTATTGCTGGAGATAGTGCAAGCTATTTGCTAGGTTATACATTTAGCGATAGGTTGGTCAATTTTTGGCCGTTTAGCCGCTATCCCAATTGGTTACGTTTAGGAAAAGAATATTTTTCTCGTCACGGTGGTAAGAGCGTTTTAATAGGCCGTTTTGTTGGGCCACTACGTTCAATTATTCCTGTTATTGCGGGGATGATGGGAATGAGCCAATGGCGTTTCTTTATTGCTAACACTCTCTCAGCAATAGGCTGGGCTATTTTATATGTTTTTCCTGGCATTCTAATTGGAGCTGCAAGTAGCGAACTTTCTCATGAAAGTGCAACCCGTCTCTTTCTTTTGGTTTTGTTGTTGCTAGCGGGTATTTGGTTGTTAAGTGTTGGTTTAAAATGGTTATTTATACGGTTAAATCATTTATTACGCGTCAGTTTGCATGGGCTATGGTCATGGTCCCGCAATCATCCTCATTTAGCAAGACTTTTTAAGCTCTTAACGCCTGCTGATGAACTAGACTATTATCCGACGGCATCTTTGGTAGTTTTGTTTTCCCTTGGCACACTGTTTTTTTGTATTTTAACCGGCTTAGTCATTCACGAAGTTTTGATCGTGGATATTAATCAATCTATTTATCTGTTTTTACAAAGCTTACGTACGCATGCATTTGATGCCTTTTTTATTATTGTTTCTCAAATTATCAATCCCTTTACGTTATCCATATTAGTGCTAGTGGTGTCTGTTATAGCGATTTATTTTCGCGATTGGCGCTCCTTAATCTATTGGCTTAGTCTCGGTATATCGTGCACGATTATTTTGCTTATCTTGCATGGATTAATTGCAAACCTAAGACCCCAAGGGTTATTAGAAGTCAAGGACAGTTATTCATACCCACTAATTGAACTTACCTTTGCCACGGCTTTTTTTTCAGCCTTCATGTTTTTTATCAATACTTATGGACGAACACTTATTAATCGTTTTGTTAAAATCACTTTATCTGTGGGTTTATTTCTTTCAGGATTTGCTGCTTTATATTTAGGAGATAATTGGATAACAGATATTCTTGGTGCTTATCTTTGTGGTTTTAGCTTATGTTTGCTTCACTGGTTATTTTATCGTCGTTATAAATCCAATATTGCTTGTACAACCTATGGGCCTTTGAAAATTCTATTATTACTAGTCGTAGTCGCTGGTGTGAGTGCAGGTTATAACTATCGCCAAATGATACGCGATCATCAACCCTATTTAGCTCAATATGTTTTTACCGATGAATTGTGGTGGGAGCAATCGAAACCTATATTGCCTGTCTACCGAACTAATCGTATTGGCAATTATGTCAGTGTGTTCAATATTCAGTATGTGGGTTCATTGGCTAACCTGGAACATGCATTGACAAATTTCGGCTGGAAAAAAGTTAATGATTCGTTATTTAATTCTCTTCTTACAAGAATAAGTGGCCAAGCTTCTGCTCAGGATTTACCTTTGATGGCACAGCTTTACTTGAATCGTAGGCCGGTTTTAATGATGATTTATCAACCTAAAGATGGTAATCCTGTACAAATTTTACGGGTTTGGCGATCTAATTATCATCTCCAACATTTTCGTCAACCAATATGGCTTGGTAGTGTTCATCCCAGAAAGCTGTTAAAACCTCATGAGCTTAATAAAAGTATTCCCAAACAAGGTAATCGCCCAGCTTCACTCTTTTATATAAGCTCTGCACTACCTGAATTTTTGCAACGCCAAACTCCGTTACCTATTCAACTAAAGTTACCAGTGCAAGTGGAACCTAATTTACTTTTAATTAAAGAATCACCCAATGATTTAAACCGTTAAACCAGCATTATGAATTCGAGACATCTTTCATTGTCTGATGTACACTAGAAGACTTTAGTCATTATATACAGAGGGACTAATTTAATGATTAGCATCGCAGATGGAATTCACTTATTACTTCCTGCTTTAGCCTTGTTGGTATTTACTCTGGGTCTTAAGTTTAGGCGTAATAATTATGTTCTAGTCGCCTTATGGATAAGTCTTATCGCATTAATACTTCAATACCATGCATCTGGCGGTGAAATTCTTGGAAGTTATTTCAATCATATGCATGCGGCGGCATACTCACTGAATATTATTGTTCTGTTGGCCTCTATATTCTTTTTCATGTTTACTTTTCTTATTGGAAAAATAAACAATCTTTTGCAATATGGTATTGGCCTGGTTGGCGCAGTACTGGTTACTGGCTCCGTTTTGTTGCTAATTAATCTATGGATCAATGCTAATTTTGTTGAAAATCGCTTGCCAGGAACCCCTATTCTTCAAGTAGCCACATTTAATAAGCCGTCCTACTGTGGTTATAAATATGTTTTTTATAAAATCAATGCAAACGGCAAAGTTGAGTTTATGTGCCCTAATCACTATGGCCTGTTACCTTCAGTGGGTGAATTAGAGACAGCACCTGACTTTGTAATTAAACAATTACCTAAGCAATTACAAACTAAATTTCAACAAACATCCAGAGAACAAATTGACGCTAAGCCTTAGTTTTTTTACCATGTAGAAATCATCGTTTTTTAAGTGCTTGATAATTTGTTCTGGTGTTTAGTTTTTGTTAATATAATGGAAATTTTTATATAGTTACTACCATGCGAAGCTTGCTTTTATCTATATTAGTTTTATTTTCTTCAGTGTCATCGAGCATGGCACCCAAATTAAATTGGGATAAAGCAATTGATAAGGCTGTTTATCGCTATGGCTTAAGGACAGAACCTGAATTAATGCGCAATTTTTCACAAGCGCAAGTGGCATACCCTCCCAAGGATGTCGCGCTTTTAGCCTTTAAGAAAGAACGACAAGTAGAATTATGGGCTAAAAACGATGATCAATCCTGGCATTTCATAAAGAACTACCCTTTAACTGCTTTTAGCGGTCGGCTAGGGCCAAAACTAAAAGAAAGAGATGGACAAATTCCTGAAGGAGTTTATCGTTTAATAACATTTAACCCCTTCAGTTCCATGCATTTGTCAATGATGATTGATTACCCAAATAATTTTGATCGCCTGCAAGCAGCCAAGGACGGTCGAAGAAATTTAGGTAATAATATTTTCCTGCATGGTAAATCACTTTCGGTAGGATGCCTAGCGGTTGGAGACAGAGGGATCGACCAGCTCTTTTTATTAGCCCGTCGTGTTGGGCTCCGTCATGTCAAAGTTATTATCGCTCCCAATGACTTGCGTGTGAGCAAGCCAGCCACTTCAAATTTTGCTCAACCACGCTGGTTACCTGAGTTGTATAAGCAAATTTCTGCTGCATTAGCCCCATTTCCAGCGACTCATAAAAAAGTATTAATGGCGACAAAATAGGTATTTTACATTTTTTTATTGGAAAAGTAGCAAATACTAATGAGTTGATTCTATACTAAATTAAACAAAAATAAGAATTAACTACTAAAGATGACTAATTTCAAAAGACAGTCATGGTCAACAATCGATGTTAGAACACTGCCTCAGCATGACTCTCTATTGTCATGCCTTGTTCTTCTAACCCGTTATTATCAAACACCTTATTCACCACAATCACTTATAGCAAGGTTACCTCTTAAAGATAATCGCTTAACGCCAGAGCTATTTTCCCGTGCTGCGAGTCGCGCTTCATTAGAGACGGAGTTAATTGATACGCCGCTCGATAAAATTGATATTCATAAGTTGCCTATCATTATCCTATTAAAGAACGGTGAGGCTTGTTTATTAATTGAAGAAAATAATGAGAAAAAAATCATTAATCCGCAAAATCCAGAAAAAGTAGCTGAACTTGATGAGGTTCTCTCCCAATATTCTGGCCAGGCTATTCGAGTACAACCAGAATACAAACATACGACACGCGCTGAGGCGACGTTAGGGCAGGAGCCTAAAAATTGGTTTTGGAAGGTTATCTTAAAGACATTGCCTATGTATTCCGAAGTGTTGATGGCTTCCTTTCTAATTAATCTTTTTGCATTGGTCATTCCATTGTTTACGATGAATGTTTACGATCGTGTGGTACCCAATCATGCAATTGAAACAATGTGGGTTTTGGCGAGCGGTGTCGCCTTAGTTTTCATTTTTGATGTTATTCTTAAAACCTTGCGTGCCTATTTTATTGATGTTGCCAGTAAACGCAGCGATCTTGAACTATCTGCTAGTATTTTTGAACAGATACTTGGCGTCAATATGGGGGCTCGACCAAAATCTGTTGGTGCTCTGGCTAACACCGTTCAGTCATTTGAAATTTTTCGCGACTTTATTACATCCAGCACCATGACTGTTTTAGTCGACTTGCCATTTACAGCAATTTTTATCCTGGTTATTTATTTTATTGGTGGTATTTTATTTTTGATTCCCCTATTAATAATTCCTGTTATTTTCTTTATTGGATTTATATTACAACTGCCCTTAATTAAATTAACCAAACAATCTTATCAATACTCAGCAGAGAAACAGGCTGTTCTCTTTGAATCATTAGCAAATATTGAAACAGTTAAAACATCTGGAGCAGAATCGATTTTGCAATCTAAATGGGAACAACTGATTCGGTTGTCCGCATTGAACGGAATGAAATTACGTTTAACATCCACTTCCAGCTTAAATCTCGCTGCCCTTATTCAACAAGGAGCTACCATAGTGATGGTTATTGCAGGGGTTTATTTAATTAGCGAAGGCCAACTCACTATGGGAGCACTTATTGCATGTACGCTATTAACCGGACGTGCATTGGCGCCGATGTCTCAAGTTGCTTCACTGCTGACACGATATTATCAATCAGTTAATGCTTTAAAATCACTTAATCGTGTTATGCAATTACCTGTTGATGCAGCAGAGGGAGCCCACTATCTTCACCGCCCTACTTTGCAAGGTAATATTGAGTTTCAACAGGTTTCTTTTCAATATGAAGGTACTGCCAATGCGATTTTAAAAAGCTTAAGCTTTAAAATCACCTCTGGTGAAAAGGTAGCCATTATCGGACGAGTCGGATCAGGTAAATCAACACTTGCAAAACTTATTTTGAAGCTTTATTTACCGACAGAAGGCATTATTTTCCTGGACGGCACTGATTATCGCCAAATTAATCCCGACGATTTACGACAACAAGTTGGCTATGTCCCTCAAGATGTTTCTTTATTGTATGGATCAGTGAGAGAAAACATCTGTATTGGAGCGCCGTTTATTGATGATGTTTCCTTAATAAATGCTTCCAATATTGCCGGAGTGGGTGCCTTCACAAACAACCATCCTGAAGGATTTGACAGGCAAGTAGGAGAAAAAGGCGGTGAGCTATCTGGGGGACAGAGACAATCTGTTGCAATAGCGAGAGCTCTACTGACAGATCCTAAAATTTTACTGTTTGATGAACCGACTTCTGCTATGGATGATAGTAGTGAACGTCGCTTTAAGCAGCAATTACTTGCTCATATGACTGAAAAACATACGCTATTGTTGGTAACTCATAAAGTATCGATGTTGGAACTAGTATCAAGAATAATTGTCCTGGACGATGGCAAAATAATTGCAGATGGTCCCAAGGAATCAGTTCTTTCTGCCCTTAGAGCTGGCATGACAGTCGAGAGGTCATCTACATGAAGTATCAAGAAAAATCTCATTTATTTACCCATATCATTTTATGGAGTTCCATCTTATTCGTAGTTTGCGCGTTAATTTGGGCGCATTATGCTATTTTGGATGAGGTAACTTCAGGGCAAGGGAAAGTAATTCCCTCTAGCCAAATACAAATTATCCAAAATTTAGAGGGTGGAATTGTCAGCAAACTCTATGTTCAAGAAGGTGAAATTGTTAAGAAAAATCAAATTTTGATGCAAATTGATAATACACGCTTTATGGCGACTTATAACGAGGCAGGAAAGAAAATGGCTTCATTAGAAATTGCCGTCATTAGACTTTCAGCAGAAATGAATAACAAGCCTATGGAAGTTCCACCGGAATTTTTAAAGAACAACCCAGATCTAGTGGAAGCTGAGAAAGCATTGTATGAATCCAGACAAGAAGAATTACGACAGCTTAATTCTGCTTTAGGTTATGCCCAAAAAGAGCTCGATTTGTCCAAGCCACTTGTATCCAAAGGGGCTGTTTCAGAAGTGGAAATTATGCGCTTGGAGCGCTCTGTGAATGAATTAAAAGGGAAAATTTATCAATTTAAATCACAGGCGCTTGAGCAACTTAATAAAGCAAAAGGTGAGCTAGCAGCACTCAAAGAATCACAGCAAGCGGATAAAGATAGACTTGTGCGTACAACCGTGCGCTCACCTGTAAAGGGTGTTGTAAAGCGTATTAAGGTAAATACTATTGGCGGTGTTATCCAACCAGGTATGGATATTATTGAAATAGTTCCTCTCGATGATACCTTATTGATTGAAGCTAAAATCAGGCCTTCCGATATCGGTTTCATTCATCCGGGACAAAAAGCTATCGTCAAATTATCTGCCTATGAGTTTCCAATTTATGGCGGTCTAACCGGTAAAGTTGAACAAATCAGTGCTGATACAATTACTGATGAAAAAAGTACTTCAGGCAAAGAGGAAACGTATTATTTGATTCGCGTCAGAACAGAAAAAAATTACCTGGGAACGGAAGGAAAGCCACTTTATATCATACCTGGAATGATGGCGACCGTAGATATTCTAACAGGTAAAAAAAGTGTCTTGCAGTATCTATTAAAACCTATTTTGAAGGCTCGGGAGGCCGCGTTGAGAGAGAGATAAGAATGAATCTCCTTACGGAGATTCATTGAACATCATTCATGTTCTGGAGCAACAACAAAGATTCCCGGAGCATTACGAAGATATTCATTATAATCCATACCATAGCCAAAAATATAATGATCATCGACTTGTAGCCCAACAAAGTCAGCATTTTTTAAACCATCGGGAACACGTTTATGGTGCTTATCAACCAATACAGCACTATAAACTTCACTAGCCCCCATCGCTTTAATTTCGCCCATAATAGCTGCTAAAGTCACGCCGCCGTCGAGAATATCGTCAACAACTAAAACAGTTCTATTCGCCAGATTAACGCTTGGTCTTACTTTCCAATGCAATTCCCCTCCCTTTATGTCTCCGCAGTAGCGAGTTGCATGAACATAGTCCACCTCCAATGGGAAATCAAGACGTGGTAATAAATTACCCATAGGGACTAAACCGCCAATCATGACACACAGGATAATTGGATTTTTATCGTGCAATTGTGCATGAATGTTGATTGCCATGCGATCCAAAGCCGCTTCTACTTCTTTAGTTGTAAAAAGGCAACTTGCCTGTTCATATACATCTTTAATTTTACTTGGAATAGACATCAGGAATCCTAGGATTTTAACAAATTAATCTTTACGTTTATTAGGGACGGGAAACATACTTACCTTCCCCTCTTCCATTGTTTTATCGCGAACTTTTGCTACGCCTTGTTTGTTCACCTCATCAATGCGAAAAATAGCATGCATAGGTATAAAAGTACGTTTAACACTATTAAACTCAACTTTTAACCGCTCTTCAGATGGATCAACAACTAGAGCAGAATTCTCCCCGAAAACAAAATCCTCAACCTCAAGAAACCCAAAGATTTCGCTTTCACATACCTTTCGCGCATAAATTTCATAGATGACATCTTGATTGGCAAAAGTTATACGGTATAGCGTTTTTTTTGACATGCCGATAAATCCAAAATTTAACCCCAGCCGCATTATAACGAATCTTAACAAAGCTGTTCAAACAATCTTGAAAGATTTATTAATTAAACATTATTTGAAAAGTGTTTGTAATGGTAGGCTTTCACGATCCAATAGTTCTTCTTCGACAACTTCAGGGTGAAGAGCAGTAAATCCTTCTTCATATTTTTGTACAACAAAACAATAGAAGCCTGCCGGGCAAGGCCACATCATTTTCCCAACTTCGTTTAAAAATTCAAGTCGGTTAATCCAATTCTCTTTATAAACCGGGGGAATAAAATAAAAACTGGATAAATGGCATTGAATATAATTACGATGAAGCATGGCGCGTTTTATAAAAAAAACTGACATTGAGTGGGTCCTTAGCGTTCCGAAGCAGGTATGCCAACCGAAACGCATCATCCAGCCCCATAAACTCATTGGATTTATTCCAAAGAAAACGGCATAGCCCATCGGTTTTAAAATTCTATCAATTTCATCAATCGGATTTTTTTGGTGAGTAAATGCTTCCATGGTAAGCGGTGCAATAACGCAATCAATACTATGTCTATCGAGTGGCAGTGAATTAAGCGCTGAGATCATGCTATTTGAAGAATTGAAGTATGGGCCGGCTAGCCATTTACGATTATAGTGAAGCAAACTTAGCCAAGGATTATCACCGCAATCGCCAAGCTGTAGTAAAGTTTCGCCGTATAAAAATTTCGCTAGTGGTTCCAGCTCTGCTTTAAACGCTTGTCCAACGTGACTGCCTTGGTCAGATAAAAACCAATTGCGCAGGGCTTGAAACCTATTTTTATGATCATCAAAAGACAAAGCTTAGCCCCGTAAGATAAAAGCAAATTCTCTTTTTGTACCATACAGTTATATTAGCAGCAAGAGGGACACTATCCCACATTATTACGATTAATGTTCCAGAAAATGTAATAAGTTATCAATTTCGGAAACTAATGTGATATCAGCTGAACCAGGTCCCATGTTTTCTTCTGTGGCTACTAATTTTAAATTAATGTCATCACGCCAGTTTTTAAGGGCTACTATCCGTTCATTTTTTGTAAGTTCTTCGTCGGCCAATACTGCAGAAGGATTACAATAATGGCGCATCGGATTGGTAATTTTTTCATCATACTCCATTTTTCCGCCTCCTTTTATTTTACTATAAGTTTAGCTTATTAGCTTTTTATTTAAGGTTCATTAAGTTATAGTTGCCGTGTAAATAATAAAAGCAAAGTCTATTCATGGAAAGAATAAAGCAAGAATCACCATTGCCTCTCGTTGCTCATTTGCTTCTCAAGAGCAATCTAATGAGTCGGGAAAAAATTGTACAATGTCAACATCATGCGATGGCATCGCAGCAAACACTTCAGGATTATCTTCTAGCAAATGAGATGGTCTCTGAGCAACAATTGTCTCTATTGTTATCCACGCATTTTGCCCTCCAGTATTTGGATTTGGATTCTATCGAGATGGACTCCATTCCCTGGCGTATTCTTGATGCAAAGCTAATGCATCAATTGCGTGTAGTACCTCTGATGATACGGGAGAATCATTTGATTCTAGGCACTGACGATCCTAGTCGCCAATCAACTCTTAAAGAGGTTCAATTCTATACAAGCTTATCAGCCTCCTTTATTCTTGTTGAAGCGTCAAAATTAACCAGACTGATTGAAAAAATTAATCAGCGAAAACTAAGCGAAGGCCCAAGGCTTCATTCTGCTTCTCTCATGTCAAATAACGTATCCATGGAAAGCACTGAAAGTGACGATGATTCTTCAATTGTACATTTTGTAGATCAGATTTTTTTTGATGCAATTAAAAGGAAAGTGTCGGACATTCATTTTGAACTCTATGACGATAGATATCGCATTCGCTATCGCCTGGATGGTATTTTAATTGAAACCGCTACCCCCTCACCTGATTTGGCTAAAAGAATAACAGCGCGAATCAAAATCATGTCTAACCTTGATATTTCTGAGCGCCGTATTCCACAGGATGGACGTTTTAACGTTTCATTTAATGAAGGCTCTTCAAGAGACTGTCGGGTGAATATCTGCCCTACTATCAACGGGGAAAAAGTGGTGGTTCGTATTCTTAATCCGGATACTTCCATGATTAGGATTGATGAGTTGGGTTTTAATGCACTGCAAAAAAAATATTTCCTGGAAGCCATTGCTAAACCTCAGGGAATAATTTTAGTGACTGGTCCTACCGGCAGTGGCAAAACAGTTTCTTTATACACAGCACTTAGTATGTTAAACACCTGTGAGAAAAATATTTCTACAGCGGAGGATCCCGTTGAAATAAAAGTATCCGGTATTAATCAAGTTAATATTAACCCGAAAGTAGGATTAACGTTTGCTAATGTCCTGCGCTCTTTTCTACGACAAGACCCAGATATCATTATGATAGGAGAAATTCGTGATGTTGAAACCGCAGAAATTGCCGTTAAAGCAGCACAAACAGGACATTTGGTCTTGTCTACTTTGCACACTAATAGTGCTGCAGAAACGTTGACTCGATTAAACAGCATGGGTATTTCATCATTTGATCTGGGAAGCTCTATAAATCTTTTAATCGCTCAGCGTCTGGTCAGAAGATTATGTTCTTATTGCAAGCAAGCACATGTGGAAACTGAAAGGGACACGGCTAGTGTCTATAAGGCAGTTGGATGCAATCAATGCATGAATGGCTATCACGGTCGTATTGGAATATTTGAAGTCATGCCTGTTACATCAACGATTCAACAACTAATTATTTCCGGTAGCCCTCCTGTTGAAATTCTTAAGCAAGCACAAGAAGAAGGAATGCTAACTGTGTATCAAGCCGGCCTTGAAAAAATTAAAGAAGGTCTAACCACCATCGAAGAAGTGAATCGAGTGACAGTACGTAATGATTAATCAATCTAAATTTTTAGCTATGTTAAAAAAAGACCAAGCATGGGGACTTGCTCTTACAAAGAAAATCCATCAAACAGACATTACAATGTTTAGTCGACAAATGGCAACGATGATTGGTGCTGGCATGCCGTTAGTACCCGCATTTGATGTGATAAGAAGAAGCACCACTAATAAGCATTTGAAGTCATTGGTATTAGAAATAAAAGACGATATTGAAGCAAGCGATTCATTTGCTGAGGCACTACATAAACATCCGACACATTTTAATTCACTATTCTGTAGTCTTATTGACGCAGGAGAAAAGTCAGGCACGCTGGCAATTATGCTTGATAAGATCGCAACCTATCAAGAAAGACTTGATACGGTGCGAAGAAAAGTTAAAAAGGCAATGGCTTATCCCCTGACAGTTTTACTAATGGCCTTTTTCATTACCAGTGGATTATTAATGTTCGTTATTCCTCAATTCATTGTCTTATTTCAATCATTTGGTGCTGAACTTCCTTTTCTTACAAGAACCATTATTCATCTATCAAATATATTTCAAACGTATGGATATGTCCTCTTAGGAACTTTTATCGGAGTTATTGGCGGTATAATTTATCGCAAAAAGACATCATTAGATTTTTCTCGCCGAATCGATCACATCTTGCTAAAACTACCAGTATTTGGACTGCTGTTAACCAAATCTATCATCGCGAGATTCTCGCGGACATTAGCAATTACTTTTTCAGCAGGTTTACCACTCATGCAAGCATTACAAGCGGCAGGAAATGTAACAGGTAATCGCATCTATCAATTAGCAAGTTGCCGTATTCAAGATGCAATTGCTTATGGCCAACAACTGAATCTGGCCTTAGAAAATACAGGTCTATTTCCTGCTCTAGTTATTCAAATAGTTGCTATTGGTGAAGAGTCAGGAACCCTTGAGATAATGTTAAATAAAATTGCAGATTACTATGAAGACGAAATAAATCATACTATTGAAACGCTTAATATTTTATTAGAACCATTTATCATGGCAATATTAGGTATTGTGATAGGAACTCTATTGCTAGCTGTCTACGTTCCTATTTTTAAACTTGGCTCTATAATGTGAAGCACCATGTTCAATCAAATTGAAATAGTTTCATCCCCTACTACTTACATTTTTTTAGCACTATTTACATTAGCTATTGGCAGCCTCTTAAATGTCATCATTTATCGTTTACCTATTATGCTTCGGACGGAGTTTGAAAAAGAGTGTCGTGCTTTTTTAAAATTACCAGAATTGGCAACTCATACCTTTAATTTATTTTTGCCCCGTTCCTTCTGTCCACAGTGTAAAACAACTATTTCAGCCTTTAACAACATTCCGATTGTGAGTTATTGCTTACAGCGGGGACGATGTAGGCAATGTGGCCATGCGATTCCTATACGCTACCCAATAGTTGAAGGAGTAACTTGTTTAATTGCCCTGCTTTCGGCCTGGACCTTTGGCTTTAATTTAACACTGTTATTTGTTTTACTATTCTCCTGGTTGTTGATTTGTCTTTTTTTTATTGATCTTGAACATCAGATTTTGCCTGATTCACTAACGCTCAGTTTATTATGGCTGGGTTTAATCGCTAATACACGAACCTTATTTGCTTCACTGACTGATGCTGTTTTAAGCAGTGTCATCGCCTATCTTAGTCTATGGCTGCTAATGAAAATATTTTACTGGATACGAGGTAAAGTGGGTATGGGCAATGGGGATTTTAAGTTATTCGCTGCATTGGCTGCCTGGTTTGGATGGACACAATTGCCACTTATTTTATTTGTAGCATCAATCCTTGGTGCTATAACAGGATTAACCTATCTTAAACTCACAAAGCAAGGGAAGGACACACCAATCCCCTTCGGCCCATTCCTCTGTATATCGGGATTTATCTCTTTATTTTGGGGAAAGGCAATTTTACATGGATATATCGGATTGTTTTTATAATGCTCAGTGCAAAAACGAGTTATAATTTTTAACAAAAGGTATTAATTATTTTCCTAATAGAGTATAAAGCACTCAATTCGTCTCAATTGAATCATTAAATGTTAAATAAATGTCGTTTCTTACTGACTGTAATTAATTTACTTCAACAAACTACACGTCAACTCTCTCTAGACACCCTCAGCAAAAGGTTAGAAA
This sequence comes from Legionella hackeliae, assembly GCF_000953655.1. Classification (NCBI taxonomy): domain Bacteria; kingdom Pseudomonadati; phylum Pseudomonadota; class Gammaproteobacteria; order Legionellales; family Legionellaceae; genus Legionella; species Legionella hackeliae. The sequence continues at coordinate 1,687,802 of NZ_LN681225.1, read as the reverse complement.
GTCAGCGTCTGCAGTTGGAAGCGATTATAGAAACGCTAAGTAAAGAGCAAGGTGCTCTTTACGAAAAAAAATTTGATGGCGAATATACAGCCATCAAAAAAATAGTTCGACAAGTATTAGAAGTGATTGTGGGAGTAAAACGAGGAAGTGAAACACTCTATGCCAATGTAATCAGTGAATTGTATCAGGCAATTGAGCTTGATAATGCAGCCAAGGTTTCTGAATTGATAAAAGCAGGGCAACGCTTATTTATAAATGGTATAGCCCTTAACGAGATAAATGCTACTCGTGGGACTTTTTTAGAATTTGCAGTGGGTAAAAAGCTACACGGCGTTGTCAAAATTCTGTTAGAACATGGCGCAAAGCCTAATTTGTTTGTTCAGCTTAAACGGGCACCGTTAAGATTGGCTATTAAGAATGAATGTCACGACACCTTAGCTATGCTTCTGGATTATGGTGCTAAGATTGATGAGAAAGCTCTCTATAAAGCCATTAAAACAGGCAACCTTTCTATTGTTCAACTTTTAGTTAATCGCGGAGCATCTCTTAAGCCGACTCCAGGTACCCTCATATCGGGAAAAACGAGTAAATTTAATTCGCCATTAAAGCTTGCGCTACAATTAAACCACCTGGAAATTGCACAATTTTTCATTGCTAAAATCAATGAAAACCCGCGATTGTGGCATGACACACTTAATCATTTCCTAAGTTATGCCCCCTTGGATTTATTGCAGGAATTTCTAACTAATCAATCATTTTCTACAACTACCAAATTAGCAACAATCGTTGTTACCCAAGTAGATAGAGATAATGCAATAGCAACATCTACCAGTGGCGAAATTTTACTAAAGCGCTTGCTAAAAAAAACATCAGAACCAGGAAAACGTTTAACTCTACTTAAATCTTTGATGCAACTGCTTTTTACACTTGATTATTTTCCCAGCAATTTAGAGAAAGAGTCTTGCTACAGCGATAGAGAGTTGATTAAAAACCTGTCCCAAGCCAATGATAATTCCCCTGTAAAAGAGTTGGCTAGTAGCCTGCACCAATCTATGCAAGCGGCATCTCAGCAAGGTGTTGTTGCCGCAGGATACCGTGTGCTCTTTGATGTTTTGGTATTTGCTGGGAATCACAACATAGGTTTTAGCGATGGCGTAGAGTTAATCAATAAAGTTGTTATTCAAGTGCACACTTATCACCAAGACAATAAATCCTGGCCATCGCTCGATAAAGTTAACTTGATTCTTGATGAAGAAATCCAAAAAATAGAATCAGTGTTGGTCAATAGCCCGAACTTGGAAAAAAATGATGAGAAACCTTGCGAAGAGTCGACTATCCGATTTCAGGCAATGGTAGGCGGAGAAATTTTTGCAAAACTCAACCCTCACCTTCCTGTAGGCGGCCAACCCACTAAAGCCGGTCGATGGTTCAAAAATATTCTCTCAATCCTTGTTAACACAATGGAGGAATCTAAGTTATTAAGCGAGGATTGGAGTGAAGAGAAGGCTCAGCAATTGTTACAAGACATCTGCAAGAGCTCTTCTGGCGTATCAATAGCGAATGATTCATTAAAGCCACAGGCAATTGGTTTCAACTTACGGATGCCAGACCATTTTATTCCAGGTGTTTTATTTAGTGATACTTCGAGTTGGCGTTATACAGTAATATGCCGATCATTTCTTCAGCCCAGTAATCAGTCAAATCGTGGTGCTGTAGAATTTATTATTCCTTCTAAATATACTAGCCAGCTTCCTTTTTTAATCAAAGACGTTACTAAACGAAGGTCTCATGAGTACATAGTGAGTGAATCTGCAAAAACTCGTGAAATAGAACATCGACTTTTGCAGCATTTTCTTATGATTGAAAAATTGACAGGTCTACGCGGTCGCTATTCAGAGCACTGTGCTCAGAAGGCTTATAAACTGCCCACTTGTTATATCAGTAACATTAAACCCCTTCTCCAATTGCTTGTTATAACTATGGCCAAGAGTACCGCCACCGAACAGCAATGGCAGCAATATAATGAAACGCTCAAGACACTAATTTTAAAGGAAATGAGTAAAGCAAATGTATGCTTAGAACAATTTAAATTCGAAGAGAAGATAGTTTCCGCAAAAAAATATTCTGAACAGCAAAAAACCTACAAGCTTATTTCTATTCTAAGTCGATGGAGTGAAATTAATCTTTTTAGCCCTAAGCTTGAGGAGGAAATTCGAGGCAAAGAAGCAACATTAAATCATGTCGGGGAACATACTATAGGCTTTTTCCCCTAGCACATCACTTAACTCTTTAAATTCTCAAATGACTATTATTTTTACATAAATTTATTTCTTTGATAAAGTAGCCCTTTCTTTGTCAAGGTTATCTTTTGGGAGCATGTATGCCATTTTTTACCTCACAAGATCTTTTGCCTTTAGCAAGAAAAAATTGGGGGTTAAGACTCACGGCGAATACCGAAGAGACCAAATCAGGTGGTTTTGGCGAAGCAATACCATTGTCTCATCTGGGTGGAGCCAACGATATTATAGAGTTTGTGACCTTGGCTTTTCTTCCTGAACCCCCACGTGCTCGAATGGAGGCTATCTACAATTGATACAAGGAAGTTGATGTACGTTCCAGTGATTGCATGCCTCGGCTAATCTTACATTACGCAGCAAAACATAATATCGGTGATGCTAATCTACGGCTTTCTAATCAACAATATGATGTAATAGCAGCGTTTTATTTTATGTTGCAACTCTCGTTGATTGAAACCGAAGGTCCAAGACTGGTTGCTTTTTATAAGGGGACAGAAAGGGCAGTTCCTTTGGACCTTGCTGTAGACCATTTTCCGTATTTAATCGAGGAGTTAGTTAATAATTTCAATGAAAAACTTTCGTTGCGCTTAACAATAAATTGGCTTAATGAGGCAAACAGTGAGGAGATGAACTATTTGTTATTAACAAACAATTCTGCTGTTCGCAGTTACTCAGAGGGTTATGATTTCAATAATTACCCACTTGGAAAAACAGGCGCTCATCGTTTTGAGGCATCAAATGTTGTGACAAAAGTGATGTTTGCAGGCGGGGACAGTCGTAGCTCGAATGCTGAGAAGATATTAGAACAACGAATTTATCGTTCGATCAAACAAGTCATGCAATATGATTTAAATGCATCATTAAATCGACTTTACCAAAATATTGAAACTAAATTAGCTCAACACCCACATTATCCAGAAGACTTTAAAAAGGCGTGCGAAGCAATTGCAACATTAGTTTCTAGATTGCAAGACAATGAACAACTCACACCCAATGAATCAATCGACTTAATGCAAAGAACGGTGCGTTTAATCGATAATCCTGAAGAGTATAAAAATTTTCTTAGAGCTGCCAAAAATTATCGTATGATTTCTCAAGGAGAGTTATCCGCATACATAATGTTAATTGCTGGGTGGGCTGCAAAGATCATGACAGCGAACTGTATTGGTAACGCCTGGATTAAACTTGCTAACGAAAAACTTGAATTAATTGCGGCAACTCAAGAACTTGCTGAGACTAGTGAACTTTGTTTAATTAATCCACATTAAATTTCTTTAATACGAAAATTGTTCTTGTCCTGTTGCCCGCCCATTTAATAGTCCTTATTAAACGCATTGCTTAACCTTTTTCTATACGGTTAAGCAAGTTTCTTTACAGGCACTTCCGAGCTCATGCTCACTTTGAGAGGTTATACAACTATTGTATTTCTGTGACTTAAGAAAACATTAAGGAACACTTCGTATAATTAAAGAGCAAGGGATCATTCTGGTCATGGAAATATTGTCAATAAAGACCCAAATCATTTCCATTGTCGTAGAGTGAGCATGTTAGATATTTATATTTGGAATCCGAGCAAACCTGGAAAAGCAAATCCATACTCAAATGATTTTAAAACACTTGCTAAAATAGCAATGAAACGTGGCGCAGTTGGCCATATTAGCATGGCTGCTACGGTGTATGAAGATAGTGCAAATTTCACTAAGGTTTCAAACGATCCTGATTTATCAGATATTTTAAAACCCGCTATACCGACTTATGCACGTATCGTTGATAACCCATCAGGCGATGAAACGGTCTATCGGCGAGGAAGAAAATTAGAAGGTGTTACCGCTGTTAATAGTTTTTGGCCTTCTAAAGCGATTGGCAAGAAACTGTTTGGTAAAAGTATTTTGAAGGCAGGCTCTAAAATAGATGCCATTTTAGCGGACTCTATTTTGAAAGATATGGTCTCGGAATCTGCGTTTCCAAATTCACTCATCCATCATGGTAAATTTTTTAAAAGCGAGAACCGTTTCGTTTCTTATCGTGAACGTCTTTCTTCTGCCCTTCAAAAGCAAGCAGAACAATATGATCTGGATTATTTATCATTAGTCAATGAATTGGCGACTGTAGATAATAGTTTAAAAAAGATGCAAGAGCTGTATCCAAGTGTTAAATACAATGGAAATATTAATGATCCTAAGAAAGTACTAGGATTAAAAAAAGTAAAGATACATTATTGGTATCATGATCGAAAAAACTACGAAGACGGTGATGGGAAATTATATGCTTCCAGTATTAATTATGACGCAATGTCCGATGCCCTTATAGCAGTACAGAAATTAGTAGAAACGACTAAAAATGAATTCCATGGTCTGTTACCTGAGCTAAAAGCATTACATAATCCCGCTCTTAATTCACTGTGCGATGAATATTTAGAACTTACTCGTGAGGTGGGCTATCTCTCTCAAAGCCCTGATCCTTTTGCTGGCGCACACCATGCAATAGCTGAGTCAAAATTAGCTATCGTCAGAATGCAAATGATTGATGAAATAGAAGGAGTTCACTCTAATAAATATCAACGCTTAATAGAAAAGATGGTAGACGTTGATTCACGGTTACATTCAGCCTCTCAACAAGTCGAGACAATTTCTAAAGATATTGAAACTGTTAAAGCATTAAAAGATAAATTAATAAAAATCCAGGATAAAAAAGATGATGTTCGAGCAAAAAGAAAAATTTGTATAGAAGAACGAGATAGGCTATTGCGCGAAATCAGTGTGTTTGAGCAAACTGAAGGAAGAAATGCTGACCATGTAATTCCATTACCCACCAGTGAAAGTGGCAAGCATTTTTTTATTGATGAAGTGGCTATTATGCAGCACATTAAAGAAAATAATGATGCTCCCCTTAAATATCAATTATTTGGTGAAAATTGTGCAAGAAGCGTCAAGCGCTGTTTGTTAGCTGCTATTGGTGAAAACAAAGAGTTAAAGTCAGCTTTAGAAAATATGGATGATCTACCTAAAGATTTCTTCAAATACAAGTTTATTGAGACGCCAGGTTCTGTCATGAAATGGGTGCTAGAGCTCTCCAAGCGTTTAGACACGTTAAATTATAAATATGATCATGAACATAATTTACGTGCTTCAAACGCCCCAAGTTAAAATTTTAAATCAATGAATTATCAATAATGAAAATTTAATACTACGTTAATTTTTATTGAAAAAATTATTAATGAAGCATTTATAATTTCCAAATCTTTGTCCCAATATACTTTCGGGTAAAATGAGCAAAGATAACAACGCTAAAGTCCATGTTTCAACAAAAGAAGAAAGATCGCTCTCGTCAATGATGGATATGGGCAATATTAGCCTGATAATTTTAGGTGGTTTTATGGCCACCTTAGGACTAGCTGCTGTGGCCGTAGCATTTACCGAAATCCTTGATGAGCCCATAAATGTTCCTAACGGTGAGGTAGTTTTTCAATAAATTCTTAATAGAGTAATATGGTTGCGTCGTTAGGTTGCTCATAGTCATTCATAAGCAATGAACAAAGCTCCCCTCGGTTAATATAGGGATTAGACGACGCTCTGATTTGATTATTTAGGTAGGTAGTAGCCTCTCTCAACACATCGAGAGTTGGCTTTTCTAAATTTTTAACAAGAACGCCGGGATGAGTTTCTAATTTTGGCAAAATACTTTGAAAGGCCTTTGCTAATGCAGAAATTAATACTTCCTGATTAACTTTAAGGTTTTTAGACCGACAGTGAGTAATTAATAATTGACATTGATCTTGATGATTTAAATTAAATAAAGGATCTGCATCTTCGGGAGCAATAATCGGATTTTGCCAGGATGCTCGTCCATTTTGGTCATCAATAGTTAAACCATATTCCAGATCATCTTCACAGAACTGATAAAAAAGCTCTAAAACTAGCATCATCTCATGAGGATCATAGCAAGTAATTAAGATAGGAGCATGAGCATCTTTATTGTTTAAAATATTCCAGAGAATTTGGCACATATCAAGAATCAATGTTTTAGGCACCTCCGAATGATCGCTTAAAAACTCCGGATGTCGCCAAAGAATACAATTAGCCTCTGAAATCAATGATTTTGGAGGAGCACTCGCCATGTCAGAAGGAATATACTTCTGATGAACATTAGGTGCGCTTTGCTTCAAGAGATGATTACTAAACCTTAAATCCTTTTTATTAATATCGCAGCCAAAATAATTAAAAGTACTTCCCTTAGAGCGTGCAATTAGTTCTAGGGTAGATACTTCCAGAGCAGTACCACAGGCAACACTAAATACGTTTAATGCGTCAGTTTGCGTACAATTTGTTATTAACTTTCTAATTGCTGGTAACAATGAATAAGAAACATGAAAATGTTGCTTGGAAAAGAAATTAGGACTTGGAAAATTATTAAATATAAACATCATTTAACGCCAAAAGTAACGATATGGTCATATATTTTACTATTTATTGTTTTTTAATACAATTAACCGCAACTAATCATATAAGCCTAGTTTTTTATTTAAGATATAATAATGTCTCGCTAAACAAAGGGAAATGAAATGCAGGACATTATCAAGAAACCCGCTCATAAAATAGTGGAGTTAATTAAGAAGAAAGTTGTGTCCTCGGAAGAAGTGACACGCGCTTTTCTTGATCAAATTCAGATGGTCAACCCTTCTCTTAACGCTGTTATAGAACTGGATGAGGAAATGTCCCTGTCGCTTGCAAAACAAGCTGACAAGGCGATTAGCCGAGGCGAAACGTTAGGCTCATTGCATGGATTACCAATTACTATCAAAGATACTATTAATATTTTTGGTTATAAAAACACCTATGGCTCCCATTTATATGATGGTTATACTCCTGAGCAAGAAGGAACATGCGTCACCAGGCTTCGAGATGCAGGGGCAATTATTTTAGGGCTTACTAATAGTCCTGAACTTCTCACAGCCTATGAGTCTGATAATCTAATCTATGGCCAAACAAACAATCCCTATGATTTACAACGTTCTTCTGGAGGTAGTTCTGGTGGTGAGGCTGCAATTATATCTGCTTATGGATCACCATTAGGATTAGGGAGTGATGGTGGTGGCAGTATTCGTGTACCAGCACATTATTGTGGAATATCAGGGCTTAAACCTACTCAAGGTTTAATACCCATAACAGGTATTTCATTACCAGGTGCAGGTGCTGGATGTCTACAAGCGTTTGGTACTTGTGGACCAATGGCTCGATTTGTCGATGATTTAACCTTAGCACTCTCAGTTTTAAGTGGACCGGATGGGTTTGATCCAGGCGCTCCTCCAGTAGTACTTCGCAATCCGTCAGAAGTTGACATTCGTCAGCTTAAAGTTGCTTACTTTACTGACAATGGTATTGTTACTCCAAACAAAGATATTGTTAATGCCACATTAAGTGCTGTAAGTGCACTGGCTGATTTAGGAGCTTTTGTTGAAGAGGCAAGACCGCCAAATATTGAAAGAACCTTTGAACTTCACTGGGAACCCTTTTTTACACTGTGCGATGGAGGAGAAACTGTTGCTGATATTTTAAAAAAACTGAGGGATGACCAAATATCTCCTCTAAGGAAACAATTTAATTTAGATGCACAACAATGCCATTTGTCAACGACTAAATTAAATCAGCGGTTTGCTGAAATCGCCAAATTTAGATGGGATACTTATCATTTCCTAAACCAGTATGATGTAATCATTTGCCCTCCTTGTGCAACAACCGCCAAATTACATGGGCAATGCTTAAATGAGATTAAAGATTTTACTTATACTATGTCGTTTAATAATAGCGGTTCTCCCGCTGCAGTTATCCCCTTTTCTACTTCACACAATGGTTTGCCGATTGGAGTTCAAATTGTTTCTAATTTATGGAAAGATCATGTCGTCTTAGCGGTTGCGAAAGTATTAGAAGAGTTTAACCTTACCAATAAATCTATAAAGAAACCTGCGGTTTGTGAAATGGCTTGAAATAATGTGCTCCGCTTTTTGTCGGAGCATATTATTTATTTGAGATTAAGATGTTTTGCGGTGTTTCATTATCGCTGCAAAAAACTCAGGTTTATTAAGGCCTATACTCGCAAAAATTTGTGGAACGCGCTCCCAGCTATTTTCCTGCTCGATACTTGCAACAACCAGCTCAAATCCTTTTTCTTTATCAGAGCTAACGCCCCACCCATTAATGTAACAAAGACCGTGCAGACGCTTAGCCAAGACATGTCCAAGTTTCTCAGCAGATTCCAAATAAACCAAAGCTTCTTCGTAAAGTTGTTTTACTTGTCTGTCATTACTAGGACTTGCAAAAAGACCTTCAAGCTGCAAACGCTCTCTAAATTTTGCTTCATCAAGTAGTGTTTTCGCTAGCTCATACTGCGCATTAGAATCATCAAGAGCTCCAGCCCCCCGTAGACAGGCAACTACCATATCTGCTGCATAGGGGTATTTTTTATGGCCTATTAAACCTTTATAAATGGTGGCTAATTCATGGTAATAACCAATTTCTTTGGCTAATACTTCATCAGGAGGCTGATTATGGATGCGGTTTTGTTGCATGGCCTTTAACTTTTTTGTCAGTCTTTTAATTTTGTAGCGTTTAAAAAGCATATTCACTCCTTGTTAAGGAATTGCAGGGATTGACAGTAACCATTGGATCATTGACACAATGACTAAAACCAAAACAATGGCACCAAATATTTTAATAATCCCTATCAGGGTTTCTTGTAAATCTCTTCTAACGGCCTCATGCTTTTCAGATTCAATTTTTTGAGGGAGCATATGAAGAAGGCGATTGTCGATGTAATTAGATGCAAAATAAGAAACAAAACCACAGAGTAACGCAGGTAGAATGAAGAATAACAAAATAAGCCAGGAAGCACCCATCTGCGTGAAATTATATTCTTCTTTTAACCATTCTCTCCATATGGAAACAAATTCAGGCACATCATAGACCCAGTCCCAAAAAAGAAATGGGACAATGTAAAAGCTAAATACAAATAACACGATACTAAGTACTAAGGTAATGATCCCCAGAACAAACAGTGCGCTATTTTGTTGGAAACGACTATGCTCCATAATCTCTACCCTGATAATTTACTAAGACAGCCTATGATTTTATTTTTTGAGTTGTTTTTTCTATAGCGCGATGAGTACATTCTAAACTCAATTTGCATCCCTATTCTATTTAGAAAAAAATATCTTTATCCAAGCTGTCTTGGACAGATAACTCACGCCTTAATAATAGCGCATTATTTAAGTCTATGAAGCAACATAACAGAAGCCTATATAATTTCCAAGCTTTGAAGCTACAGGAACAACCATTATAATTTCTTCACTGGAAGCTAACTCGCTTATCTATTAGAATCTTTAAACGCTATTTATTATGAGCATACAATGAAGCAACACGTGTTTATGCTGTCAGATGGTACAGGAATTACTGCTGAAAATCTTGGTAATAGTCTAATTACACAATTTGAAAATATTGAATTTGAAAAACTAACGATACCTTACATCGACTCTATCGCAAAAGCTGAGGCGGCAGTTCAGCGTATTAATAGCTGTTATGAAGAGACAGGAATTAAGCCTCTTGTATTTATAACCTTAGTGAATCCAGAAATTGTAAATGTTATCAAGCAAGTAAACGCGAGTATTTTTGATTTATTTAATACATTTTTGGGTCCGCTGGAGCAAGCATTAAACACAAAGTCCTCCTACACTGTGGGTCGAACCCATGGTGTAGCCAATTCACAATCTTACCATCATCGAATTGAAGCTGTGGATTATGCATTAGCACATGATGATGGCATTAAAATACGCGATTATGACAAAGCAGACATCGTTTTAATTGGTGTTTCTCGTTGTGGTAAAACGCCAAGCTGCATTTATATGGCATTGCATTTTGGAGTTTTGGCGGCAAATTATCCTTTTACTGAAGAAGATTTAACCTTTTTCCATTTACCTGATTCTCTACGTCCGTATAAGCATAAACTTTTTGGACTTACTATCGATCCTGAAAGACTTCAGCATATTCGTACAGAACGCCGCCCGAATAGTAAGTATGCATCAGCAGAGCAATGCCGCCTTGAAGTGAGTGAGGTTGAGGCAATGTATAAGCGTGAAAAAATTCCCTATCTTAACTCAACACGTTATTCCATTGAGGAAATTGCGACTAAAGTACTTGCTATTGCTGGACTTAAACGAAAATTTTAAAAATCACACTGCAGACTATAGTCTGTTGACAAGTACAACACGGTATCCACAGCATCCATGGATCCCGCGGACAAGCCGCGGGACGTGGGCTGTGGACAGTATGTAAATCCTAACGCCGACCTGCCGTAGTTTAGCCACGGCATCCAGGGATTTTGCGGACAAGCCGCTGTGGATAGTTTGTAAATCCTAACGCCGAACTGCCGTGGTTTAACCACGGCATCCATGGATCTTGCGGACAAGCCGCGGGACGTGGGCTGTGGATAGTATGTAAATCCTAACGCCGAACTGCCGTGGTTTAACCACGGCATCCATGGATCTTGCGGACAAGCCGCGGGACGTGGGCTGTGGATAGTATGTAAATCCTAACGCCGACCTGCCGTAGTTTAACCACGGCATCCATGGATCTTGCGGACAAGCCGCGGGACGTGGGCTGTGGATAGTTTGTAAATCCTAACGCCGACCTGCCGTGGTTTAACCACGGCATCCATGGATCTTGCGGACAAGCCGCGGGACGTGGGCTGTGGATAGTTTGTAAATCCTAACGCCGACCTGCCGTGGTTCATCCACGGGATCCATGGATTTCGGGATGCACCGTGGGATTTGAATTGTAGATGGAATGTCAGCATACTAAGAAATCGACACATAGTTACGAATTTAAGCGTGCCACATACTCATAAAATCAACGACAGACATTGCTGCTAATGTATTTGTATCATTCATGGTCTCAGTAATCGCCTCTACTTTTGCAGGAGCAAAACGAGTCGACAAATTATGCTTAAATTTTGCAAGAAGAACAGGAATTCCTTCCTCACGGCGTCGCTTATGACCAATAGGATATTCTACAGTGACCAATCTGGACTCAGTTCCATCCTTAAAGATTAACTTAATGCTATTAGCAATAGAACGTTTTTCCGGATCAAGATAGTCTTTAGAGAATTGTTTATTTTCTGTAACAACCATTTTATTGCGCAATTGATCAACACGAGGATCGGCTGCACACATGTCTTCGTAATGTTCAGCACGCAAGTCTCCATGAAGCAATCCAATGGCAACCATGTATTGTAAACAATGATCACGATCAGCTGGATTATGCAGAATACCCTGTTTGCTGATGATACGAATTGCTGATTCATGCGTTACTAGTTCAATACTCGCAATATCGTTTAAGCGCTCTTTCACTATGGGATGCAAGGCTACAGCACATTCAACTGCAGTTTGTGCATGGAATTCAGCAGGGTATGATAGCTTAAAGAGGACATTTTCCATCACATAACTGCCATAAGGTCTTTGAAATTTAAATGATTTTCCACCAAACAGAACATCATAAAAACCCCATTTAGGAGCCGTTAATGCACTTGGGTATCCCATTTCACCGGTAGCGGCAACTAGAGCAAGACGCACAGCACGGGAGGTAGCATCACCTGCAGCCCAGGATTTACGTGAACCAGCATTAGGAGCGTGCCTATAAGTTCTAAGACTCTGGCCATCGACAAACACTTGAGACAAAGTGCGTAACATCATGTCTCTATCAGCACCTAATAATTGCGCAGCTACCGCAGCACTGGCAATCTTCACTAGAAACACGTGGTCTAGACCAACACGGTTGAAGCTATTTTCTAAAGCAAAACAGCCTTGAATTTCATGTGCCTTAATCATTGCTGTAAGTACATCATGCATTTTAAATGCTGCTTTACCATTTTTTTGGTTTTGGCGACTCATATAATCAGCAACGGCTAAAATCGCTCCTAAATTGTCAGAAGGATGCCCCCACTCTGCTGCAAGCCAAGTATCATTGAAATCAAGCCATCGTACCATTGTGCCAATATTAAACGCCGCTTGTACTGGCTCTAACTCATAGGATGTCCCAGGAATTCGTACGCCGCCAGGAAAAGTTGCACCGGGAACAATAGGACCTAATAATTTTGTACACTCTGGGAAGTTTAAGGCTAACATGCCACAACCTAATGTATCCATTAAACATAGGCGTGCAGTTTCATAAGCTTCCACACTATTAACAGGTGTATTAAGCACATAATTAACGATATCAATAATCACTGAATCATAATCAGGCTTAATATTATCTTCAACATAAGAATGCATACTAACCTCTCGCATCAATGGCAATAAATTTTTGGGGTTCAGGGCCGGTATATTCTGAAGTAGGTCTAATAAGACGATTATCCGCACGTTGTTCAAAAACGTGAGCAGACCAACCGGTAATACGTGACATCACAAATATTGGTGTAAACAACGACGTTGGAATTCCGCAGAAGTGGTAAGCTGATGCACTATAGAAATCAAGATTTGGGAACAGTTTTTTCTCGCGTCGCATGACCGCTTCAATGCGTTCTGATACCTGATATAAAAGCATGTCATTTTTAGCCTCTGCTAATTTATGTGACCAGGCTTTGATTACATCGGAGCGCGGATCCGACACCGTATAAACGCGGTGACCAAATCCCATAATCTTTGCTTTTCTTGCAAGCATTGCCATTAATTCTTTTTCAGCCTCATCTGGACTTTTGAATTGAGCAATAAGTTCCATTGCTGCTTCATTAGCCCCACCATGCAAAGGACCACGTAAGGTACCTATTGCAGTTGTTATCGCAGAGTAAAAATCAGATAACGTAGCGGCAGTAACTCTAGCTGCAAAGGTTGATGCATTGAATTCGTGTTCGGCATAAAGGATTAATGAGACATTCATCATGTCACATTCAAGTTTAGTGGGTTTACGACCATGTAAGAGCGCTAGAAAATGCCCCCCGATAGTTTTCTCATCACTTTCGCCTGATATTTCCTTACCTTGAAAATGATAGGCATACCAATAACACATCATACCGGGAAATAATGCTAACAAGCGATCTGCGATATCATACTGTTGAGCGAAATCATTTTCGGGCTCCAATGTGCCTAAAAAAGAACAACCTGTTCTTAGAACATCCATTGGATGCGTGTCTTTGGGGATTAATTTCAGCACGGTTTTTAGAGCTTCCGGGAGTTTGCGTAACCCTATTAATTTTTTTGTGTAGTTATTCAATTCTGAACGCGTTGGCAACTGACCGTAATGAAGCAAATAAGCAACTTCTTCAAATGTTGCATGTTCTGCCAAATCATAAATGGAATAGCCCCGATAGTTTAAACCTTGTCCTTCCTGTCCTACCGTTGCTATAGCTGATTGTCCGGCAACAACTCCAGCCAACCCTGCTCCTGATTTATTGACCATCCTCACCCTCCATTAATTGGTCTAGTTTTTTTTCATAATCGTGATAGCCGAGTACTTGATATAATTCATTGCGTGTTTGCATGCTATCAAGTAAATTCTGCTGAGTTCCTTTTTCTTTTATTGTTTTATAAACAGTTAGAGCAGCTTTTGACATCGCTCTGAATGCGCTCAGAGGATATAGAATTAACTCAATACCTGCTCCTCTAAGTTCCTCTCGGGTAAATAGAGGTGTTTTACCAAACTCAGTAATATTGGCAAGCACAGGTACTTTAAAATGGCGGCAAAATTCTTGATATTCAGAAAGAGTAGTCATTGCTTCAGGGAAAAGCATATCAGCGCCTAATTCCACACATAGTTGGGCTCTTTCAATGGCTGCATTCATTCCTTCAACGGCGAAGGCATCAGTTCGTGCCATAATGACAAAATTTTCATCTGTGCGAGCATCTACAGCTGTTTTTATTCTATCGCCCATTTCACGCATAGAGACAATGGCTTTATTGGGACGATGTCCGCAGCGCTTGGCAAGAACCTGATCTTCTATGTGAATTGCCGCTACATTCGCCTGTTCCATAAGTTTCACTGTTCGGGCAATGTTAAATGCATGGCCCCACCCGGTATCTACATCGACTAACAGCGGTAAGGAACAAGCTTGAGTGATACGTCTCGCATCTTCTAAAACTTCAGCAAGACTCGTCATTCCCAAATCAGGAAGCCCATAAGAGGCATTCGCAACACCAGCACCTGATAAGTATATAGCTTCACATCCTGCCGACTCCGCTAGCATGGCTGTATAAGCATTGATAGTTCCTACAACTTGTAAAGGTGAATGATTTTGAACAAGAGTTCGAAAGCGCTTTCCCATTGAGCCAGACATCAATATTCACTCCTTGACATTATGAACCGCTTTTTTATCATGCTCCTACACCAAATGGCAAGGCAATGTGACAAAACATCTGAGTAGTGAAGAAATTTAATACAGAATAAATTAAACAGCCCGAATTATCTCGGGCTGTTGCAACTATTTGGCAGGCATTTCCTTCCACCAGTTTGTTTGAGTCTCACTAGCCCAGTGGCCATCACGCATGCGAGCAACAAACTCATGTGTTTTTTCCGGAGAAGAAGAATCTTTATTTAACTTGATACACCAGTCCCAGTCACCTGAAGTAGACCACATTTTTTCAACACCGTCCCATTTTGCCATTGCACTTAATTCAGACCATGACTTATTGGTTTTCATAAAAATTACACTGTTCCAAGAATTCATTTTTCTTACCATCCTTAGTTAATTAAATTAGATATTTAAAGCTATACCAGCATAAACCAATTGGTTTATGCTTACCATAATTTTATTATTTCGTATAGAAGATTGCTTCACTGCGCTCGCAAGATGGGGATATTTAATATTTCCTAAAATCAATATAGGATTTGATTAATCTGTCTTTCGAACCATGCGAAGCAATACAGAATTTGATTAATCTCCAATCAAAATTGAGAAACAATTAAGAAATTTATTTAGCAGAGTCGACAATTACATTGAATTAGTAGATTATAAGTTTTGTCATACAGTGAGAACAATGAGAATTCTATTCATCCTCAGTCTTTTTATCCTTGAATGCTTATTCATAAAGACGGTATGGGCTCTTTCTACAAATGAAAAAGTATGGTCAACGATTGGATTTAATACCCAGATTGGTAACTATGTGTATCAAATCGAACCGCAACTACGCGTCAGAGACAGACCTTTCTTGTTTGAGCAACTCCTTACCAATTTTAGTGGCGGCTATCAATATTCTCCACGATGGACCATGGCATTAGGTGGTACGACAGTAACGACAAAACTCAATCAAGGTTCAAATCTGCAAGAAAATAGAGTCTGGGAACAGGTTTTATTCACCCATGAACAAACGCCCTGGTTCACATTGCGTTCACGTCTTGAACAACGCACTCGTGCCGATTCCAATGAATGGAATTATCGTTTTCGAGAAAGACTTACTCTTAGAAAAAAGCTCACTGATAGCTTAAGTTTGGTAGGATTTAATGAACTCTTCATTAATGTAGTTCAGGCAGACTGGGTTACCACTCAAACATTAGATCAAAATCGAATTCTAATCAGCCTCGATCAGCAAGCCTCCAAGAACTTGCTGGTTGGTGCTGGTTATCTTTATCAATATGTATTTAGCAATCCAGGACAGGCCAGTCATGTAATTTCTTTATATGCCCAAGTAACGCTGCCCAATGAACCTCAAAGCTAATTTATATGACTAAATGCCCCCTTGAATACCATTTACAGTAGCCTGAAAGATAGACACGTTCTTGCAATACTTCACAAAGTATCTCGCCTTTTCTAATCGATCCTTGAACCGCCTTGAGTGTATTTTTATTCAAGCGATTTGCCCAAAATGGGGCTAGGACACAATGAGCAGAACCCGTTACCGGATCTTCAGGAATGTTATGTTTTGGATAAAAGCAGCGAGAATAGAAGTCAGCCTCACTACTGCCAGAGGTAAGAATTAACCCTCTCTTAGGTAATTTTGACAACGCCTTGATATCGACCTGAGCCTGCAATACGTTGTCTTCGGCAGCTAACAAGATCATGTAATCCAGTTCACTTTCATAAGTTTCAATACAAGGCTTATCAACTAATGCAGTAATTATTTCAGGGGTCTTGATTAACTGATAATCTAAACGCGGAAAATCAAGTGTATACCGCTCACCCTTTTGTTTTACTGCCAATGGCCCGCTTTTACTCGAGAAATTAACACTATTCCCTGGACATTTTTCAAGCTCATGGAGGACAAAACCAGCTGCAAGAGTCGCATGTCCGCATAAACTAATCTCACCACGCGGAGTAAACCAACGAATATGAAAACCGTGCTTGTCTTCGATAACAAATGCAGTTTCTGAGAGATTATTTTCAACAGCAATGGCTTGCATGAGTTCATCATTTAACCACTCATTTAATATGCAAACGGCTGCAGGGTTACCGTGAAAAATTTTGTCAGTAAAGGCATCTATTTGAAAAATTTCAATATTGGCCACGATTACCTCATTAAGTAGCTAATGATTCGCGAAGAGTAACGATCTCAAGAGGGATAAGCAAGAGTTAATGATGATAATATTGTGGGTAAACGATAATTGTCTTCATAGTTTATAAGGCGATTCTTAAGTCGCCTTATTACACCAACTCAATCCACTAATCATTTTTTGTCAGATAGGATGCAACCAGATCGCAAGTCTGGCTATCCAAAGGTGTATTAGCTTTAATACCCACCTTGGTAGCACGATCGTTTAGGGCAAAAAAGCCACAAGATACTAACAATTTTGATGAAGGTTTCTCCGCCTCATTCGCAGGCTCATCTGCAGAAGCTTTCCACTTAATGTGAAGAATAGGTTGTTTGGTAGACCAAAAGAAAGTACTTTGAAATTCGCCGATTATACTGTCATTCCAGAGATCGCCATAGTGGCCACTCCATTCTGTCGTAATAAAAAAACCATTTAAAAATGCAATTCTTCCACCGACAATTGCCGCTCGTCTTGAATCACTTCCTGTCCAACCAGGGGATTGCAACGCATTAGCAATGCCATCGTGTCCAAATTCATTGAAATTTTTATTGTACGTTATGCCGATGAATCCTGATTTATGGTCGAATACAAAATCAATAAATCCAAGACTACGTCCTTCATCCTTCCCACTGTTTAGAATTAACGCTTCAAGGTCCACAGGTTTTTTAGAGGATTTACTCCTTATAATCCCTAAAGGATATCCACATTGTTCACCTAAAATAATTGCGGATACACCTCGTTCATTACCCCATCTTGTACATGCAATCACTTTGTCTAAAAGCTCGCTTTTGGCTTTCATACAACCTCCCCACTCAATGAAAGAAAGGAATTTCCATGTTATGGATTAATTTTACACAACCTAGCTTAAGACAAAATTACGCCAATGATTTTCAAAGTGCGCCTACAGTAAAGACTAAGAAACGCTATCGTATCTAAAATACGATTGAGCGAACCCTAACCCTATAAGAATCCTGGATTCTTTATAGGGAGTCTCCTTAATTTATTTGGATTGATTCATTCGTTACAGACTTTTTATCACTTAATGTTTCAGCTAGAGAAGCTATGGCACCTTGAAAAGTAACAAAACTTTTTTGTAGTGCTTCATGTGTCGAATGATTGTGCATAAAACTGTCTTGTAAGAAATGTATTTCTCGTAATGAGGTTAATATTTCTCGAGTTAAAAATTCTTGGGTTATAAATTGAGCATCCAACTCATTAATATTTTTAATGACGATAGAGCAATGATCACTCATCTTTTCTAGTGCGCTCATATAATGGGCTCCTTGTGCATTGATGATTAATTCCCTTTATTAAATTCATACGACAAGAAAAAGTATAGATGACGATTTTTACTTTTTTTGTAAGCATACTTCATGCACAAATTTACTGTTTCACAAAAGAATTGTATTTGTCCTTTTTGTGGGCTCTGTAGCTATGCCCTAATAATTTTTTTCCGCAAGAAACGAGCTGGAGATAGGGCTTGAACGAGTGACTTTGGAAGAAAGAATGGATCATTATTAATTAGTGACGCTAACCACTCGGCGGCGAGAGGTATGGTTGTCAAACCTCGAGAACCAAAGCCTGCACAAAGGTATAAACCAGAGTAATAAGGGCCAGGAAACGGTAGCCAGCGTTTGGCATTTGTCTTTAAGGTTGCAAACTGTTGGTTAAACTCCACTTCGTTAGGTACTGGGCCCACTACGGGTAAATAATCCGTTGTTGCTCCTCTAATCCCGCACCAACTATTTTTTAAGCGATTAGACCAAACTAATTGTGGAGTAATTTTTTTCAGACGTAATAAATTAGTTTCATCATCAGCTGCACTACAATTTGGGTTAGTTATACCCAAATGATAAGTAGCACCCACTGAATGTGTATTATTTTGAGTCGGCAAAACATGTCCATCACCACATAGAGGTATTTTTAATTCTTTCGTATGTGGGTTACTCTCTATGTCAGTCATCTGCCCACGGATGGGTTTGAGTGGTAGGTAACTCGTATAAGGAAATTGGGCTGCCTGGTAGCCACTAGTGATTACTAAAATCTCAGCCGAATAATTATCCGCATGCCACATCCCCTCTTCTGCATATATTTCGTTAATCATCGTATTGGGGATAAATTGGATGCCTGGTGCTTTTGCCAATAGTTGACATAGTGCTTTAGAGTTTAACCAGCCGGACTGCGGAATAAATAAACCATTTGTGCTTAGCTCAATTCCAGCCAAATTTGAGGCTTGTTGACAATCAACCAATAAACCCAATTCGGGATAAACTGAGAGCCATTTGTCCAAACTTCCCTGAGTTAAACATTCCTTTTCATTAAAGGCGAGTTGTAATATTCCTGCTAACTCACCCAAATCGTGCTCTTGCAAAAGCTTGCTGTATTCTCGCGAGGCAAATAAAAACGCCATTAACATAAATAATGTTAAGGGGGATTGGTACGATGATAATTTTGGATATAGAACTGCTTGTTTATTGCCTGACGCTCCGCAACCGACTTCATTGCCAGCATCAAGTAAAACGACCTCCCAATTACGTTTACTTAATGCATAGGCCGTATAGCAACCGGCTAGTCCTGCGCCTAAAACAATAGCTTGCTTTTTGCCAACCTTGTTGGGCGAGCCTACATGCCATGGGGTCGTGCGCAAGCGATGATAATTATGTTCGGGCATTCTGACATAATTAGCAATTGTCATCTCTCGTTTGCGACCAAACCCTTTGCTCTTTCTAACCTCAAAACCTGCGTTTTGTAGATTATTTTTTACCAAACTTGCTGCAGAAAATGTTGCCAATGTTGTCCCTGCTGTAGACAGCAAGCTGATGCAATGGAATAAATTTTCAGACCACATTGCGCTATTTTTTGCAGGAGAAAATCCATCTAGAAACCAGGCATCAACATAGTGCGTTCTTAATTGGGCTTCTAGTTTTTGATCACCACATACGAGGAGTTCGCTGTAACAAGCAAACACATCACCAAGCATTAGGGTTAAATTGATTCGACCATTTTCAAAACTTAAATGATGAAATCCGGGGGTTAGAATTGGATAATCTGCAAGTAACGCATCAGCTTGTGTTTTTAGTTGTGGCCATAGTGCTAGACATCTAGCCAGGTCTTCTTTTTTTAAAGGAAATTTTTCACAGCTAATAAAAAATAAACGGGCATCTTTGGGGGCATATTTTAACCATAAAGACCAGGTTAAAAGAAAATTTAAGCCACTGCCAAAACCTGTTTCAGCAATAACAAATGTTTCTTTTTCTAATAATTGCCAACGCTCAATTAATCGATTGCCTACAATAAAAACATGTTCGGTTTCTTGCAGACCACCTTCGGTTGAAAAATAGATATCATCAAATTTAGCAGAAACGGGTAAACCATTACGCCAAGTCAACTCTGCCGTTTCAATAGGTACAAAAGGACTGCTCACTTCACACTCATTACGCCATTACTGAAGCAGCCTCATTAGTCACATTACTGTTCTTGTCATTAATCCAGTGCTTAAGTTTAGGGACTAGCAAAAATAGTAATAAAGAGGCAGCGATGGCAAATAATCCAAGATTTAGAAAGACGTCACTATAGCCGCTATTTGTTGCTAAAGGCAAGCTGGTTTCTTGGCCTGAAGTCATCCAATTCGAGCTGTAGCTTGACAAAGTAGCTCCGACACCAGTTGCCAGCATCCACATCCCCATCATGATGCCTTGCAAGGAATTGGGTACTAACGCACCAACCATGGCATAGCCAATGGGCGAAATCAGTAACTCCCCTGCACTTTGCAAAATATAACTTAATACAATCCATCCTGGAGCAACCATTCCATCGGAACTAGCTCTAGCAATTCCCGCGGGAAGTAGTGCAAATGCCAAACCGATTAGCAATAGAGCGAGAGCAAATTGTGTGGGTATATTAACCTGTATGCCCCGTGAGCGCATGCGATTCAGAATGAAGCTCAGTAAAGGGCCGCCAAAAACGATACAAAGTGTATTAACATTTTGGAACCATTGTGGTGCAATGGTAATACCCTCCCAATGGCGCTGTACATTATTTTCAATAAAATGCGTTAATCCCATTGGTCCTATTTGATAAAGAACCCAAAATACAGTGCTGACTACCATAAGTATTGCAAAAGCGAGCATCTTTTCTCGAGCATCACCCGATTGTTGTTGTGCTGCGAGAATTATCGCTACGGCCAACATTATGGCACCTGTCACCAAAATCAGCTTATTTGCCCAATCAGCAAAATGAATAAACTGACTTAGCAAAAACGGTAGAGCGGCCACAATAGCTATGCCACCTAATATTGCCCGTTTTTTATCTTCTTTTGTAAGACGACTATAAATAGTTTTTTGATCATCAAGAACATGCCAAAAATATAGACAGATAAAAATGGCAATTAAATTACCTAAACTACTCAGTAAAAATAGACGTTGATAGTTTTGCGATAATTGAAAATAGCCGCTTAAAGTAAAACCCACTAAAAAGCCAATATTCATACCGGCATAATTCCACAAAAACGCTGTTTCACGACGATGATCTTTGGGCTCGAATCGCTGTGTTAACATGCAATTAATGCAAGTTACATTAAGACCACTACCTGTTAGAAAAAAACCGAGCGCACAATAAAGATACATTTCGCTTTCTGATGCTAACAAAATACAACCTATAATTTGTGCGAGCATGCCAAAGCAAAAAAGAGCACGGTTTGACAAAAATCTTCCGCCGCAATACCCACCTAAAAGGTGTAGAGCAAAATTAGCAGCAACGAAAATTCCGGTAATGCTATTGGCGGACGATGCTGGTAGTTCTAGCTTTTTTGTCATGTATAACACTAACGTGGAATAGAGCACACTAAAGCTTAGGGTAGAAAAAATCTGAATGAAGAATAATGCGACAGTACCCTGCGGCAAATCACTCCAAACTGCATTTTTGCTATCAACTCTAGACATTAGATGCCATCCTTTGTTAGCTGAGGTTCTTCGACTATGACATGCAATTTTTTAGCTGTCTACGGTCAATTTAGAGAAATTTCCAGAATAAATAATCTTCTTACAAAAACCTTCATTTTCTTTACACTGCATGCATTTTCTTTACATTTTCAACAAAAATTTTCAGCGCTATTATGTATAAATTTATTTCATTTGCGGGTGTAAGTTTATGACTTTTTATTCTGTGGATATTTCTTCTTAGCCTCTCTCAAAATGACATAAAAATTACGGTTAATAAATCTTGAGTAAAAGCAAACTTAGTTGTACAACTACGTTAATTGAAATAAATTTAGTGAATAAGATGGAACAACGACGAATATTGGGATTACCTGCAAGCACCTCACTTGTTATTGGAAACATGGTTGGATCCGGCATTTTTCTTTTGCCCTCATCTCTTGCATCTTTTGGGAGTATCAGCCTGTTAGGTTGGGTTATTACTGCGTTAGGCTCTATTTTATTAGCCATCATTTTTGGTAAGTTAAGTCAGCGACTTCCTTTAGTTGGGGGGCTTTATGCCTATTGCCGTCATCAACTAGGTGATTTTGCTGGCTATCAAGTCAGTGTGGCCTATTTATTGGGTAATATCATTGGTGATGCAGCCACGGTTGTTGCTCTGCTAGCCTATTTAACTATTTTTTGGCCTGCAATAAATACTAATCATCCTTTAGCTTTCTTTGTTGGTAGCATAATTATCTGGGGTATTGCTTTACTCAATGTTATTGGCATAAAGGAGGTTAAGATTGTTCAGGTGACAACCACAATTATTAAGTTAGTTCCCATTGTGCTTGTTTCAATTGTAGGGCTATTTCATGTGCAAATTGCTAATCTTTCTGACTTTAATATCTCAGGACAATCCAATATTACTGCATTAGCTAATGTTGTGATGTTAACCTTTTTTGCTTTTGCAGGATTGGAGTCAGCTACGATTCCGGCAGAAAGTGTTAAAAACCCAGAGAAAACTATTTATCGGGCTACCGTTTTAGGAACTATTATTACTGCGCTTATTTACCTATTAAGCACAGTAGCAATTATGGGGATGTTTTCTTCGAAATTTTTAGCAAATAACCCCGCCCCTTTTGCTGCAGCAGGTCAAGTGATTTTTGGTCATTTAACCAACCAAATATTTGCTTTAGCTGCTATTATTGCCTGTTTATGCACAATCATTGGTTTTTTATTTATTACCAGTCAGACAGCCATGGCTACAGCAAGGGATGGTCTATTGCCTGGTTTTCTTGCAAAATTATCACGATTTCACACACCCT
This sequence comes from Legionella hackeliae, assembly GCF_000953655.1. NCBI lineage: Bacteria > Pseudomonadati > Pseudomonadota > Gammaproteobacteria > Legionellales > Legionellaceae > Legionella > Legionella hackeliae. The sequence goes on along the minus strand of NZ_LN681225.1, from coordinate 1,664,760 downwards.
ATTGGTCAATTATTATTTCATCGCTAATTATGACAATTCTATTGGGTATGAACTATTCAAAGCTACTTACTTCCCAGTTTACCTTGTTGGTCACTTTGTCTAACTTATGTATTTTAGTCCCCTATCTGTACACTACCGTTGCAGCCATATTGTCCTTTCGACAATTTAATAAGGGTGATTTTATTAAGATGGTAGTTATTTTTGTTTTAGCTTGCATTTACGTTTTATTTGCTATTATTGGCTCAGGCCAAGAGGTAATTTTTTATGGTATTGTCTTATTATTCATTCTCACGCCGTTCTATTCATTAATCCCAGCCTCTTTTAGAGAATCGAAATTAGACAAGAAATAAGAGGTCAAAATATGCATCAGATTGAACAATATTATTTCTTTTGATATAATTAACAACCACTGCACCCTAATGAGAGCTGTATGCCGTTCCCGCATATTCGTAAAGCTGAACCCAATGATTATGAAGCCATATGGAAAATATGGATGCAAGAACACGTTATCCAATGGATGTCCTTCACTAAACAAACTCAAGAAGAGTTTAGGGCTCATTATGCGCATATGACAAGAACAAGCGATATCTATGTGCTTATTGACAAAATTAATGATGAAGAAAAAATTGTTGGGGTAAGACGAATTAAATTTGGGAAAAATGAAAATCGGCATATCGCAGAATATTGTTCAATGGGCATTGACAAGGATTATCAAGGTAAAGGCTATGCAAAATTCTTTTACCAAGAATTTGAAAAAATTGTTCGCTTGGCTGGCATTAAACGAATACAACTGACTCAAAGTGGTGGAAATCTAGCGGCTTTTCATATAGCAGATAAAGAGTTTTCTGAAGAAGCCGTGTTCCCTGACTGGCTGCAACGACATAATGATAAGGGTAATTTTTATCTTATTGAACGTTATATTTATCGTTTTTTGGATGATGAGTTAGCCAAAATCGCATCTAAATTACCAAGCTTAAGCTATGAGGAAATTATTCCTTCGTTACAGTCTACCGATAACAGCGCAATTACTGTTAAACGGGTAAGTAATCAATATATCGCCTATTTTAAAGAATCCCCACTATTAACTCTTGACGTTGAACCCGACAATTCAGTGATTCAACACATTGCCTTTATGTCAATTCAACTTCATATGCCAGACCATCAATCAGAAGCTACCCAAGCCTTGCAAAAAATTCTTACAGATATTTTGCATGAAAATCGCGTAAAAAAAGTAGAATTATTCACGGCTGAACCTGCTGTAGCAGAGTTATGTCGAAACGCTGGTTTTTTTGTTCGCGGTGAAAAGAGAGCTTCTTATTATGATGACAGAAAGGGATATAAAAATGAATTAGGAGTGGAATACAGCTTCTTTAATATCACAGATGCTCAAAGCCTAATAACAGCCAAAATTACAAACGAAGAAAAAAGAGAACGGATAGCCTCTGCTCTTTCCAGTTGTTCTGCCAGGATTAGTGAGTTAATCAAGAACACAACTTGTGATGCTTTAGGTGCGCGTTATCTTGAAAATTTAATTTATCAGATGGTTCGTGACGGTTTGGGCCCCAATAAAGTCTTTTCATTGGCCGATAAACGATGGTTGCCCTTACTCAAAGGAGTCCCATCTATTCTGCAGAGGGATTTAAATCGTCTTTTGAATCGCCTGCAAGATACAGGAATTGTCTTTTTTAAATCCAAAGCAGAAGAAGATACTTCCATTAACCCTATGAACAAAACCAATACATTTGATGACAATACAACCCCCTAAGTAGCCAAACTAACTAAAGGGATAGCTCAGAATTTACACTTTGAGAGTTATCCCACGCACACCGGCTTATTCAGAGGCTATTTTCAAAATTCTACTTCAAAACAAAACATACAGTTTCTAAGAAAATAATATATTGAAGCAGTTATTGACTTTTTTTTTTACAAAGCGAAAATGTTCAAATTTTAACTTGTTTAAAAAGTTAATTTAAATTCAGGCTAAAATGAGTAAATCAACCGTAGAAACTGTCAAGGCGTGCTTGCTATATTGGGGTTAATATGCACAAAAAAATATACTTAACAGGGATTGAAAAGCGGCCAGGAAAGTCTTTTATCTCTTTGGGATTTTTATCGTTGCTCAAAGAACAACAAGCATCGTTGAAGTGTTTTAAGCTTTTTTCTGAATCAGATGCATCACAAGTACCGCTACTTGAGACTATCGCGAATGAATCATTGACACCACTTATGGATGTTAATCAAGCCATATCACTCATGCGCACCCAGCCTGCTGATCTCGTTTCAACGGTGCTTGAAGCAACTCAAACTGCTGATACCAGTACTGTTACTTATTATGAAGGAACCGATTTTGGCAGTGACAATGACGTATTTGAGTATCAATTTAATTTGATGCTGGCTTATCAGTTAAATTGTGATGTGGTATTAGTGGTTTCGGCTAAAGATAGAACACTAGACCACACCCTCTCATTACTAAACAATGCTCTGGAGATTAGTAGAAAAAATCATGCTCGTGTTGTTGGGGTCATTATTAATCGAGTCGCAAGTATACAAGAGACTGAGGCTCTTGAATTATTTCAGAAGCAACTACCATCTCTTGCCTTTATTGCGATTGTTCCTGAGTTTGAACCATTAGCCAACCCGTCTGTTCGTGATATCGCTACTAAATTACGAGCAGAGATTATTTGCGGAGAAGATGAATTACATCGTCCAGTGAGACAATTTACTATAGCAGCAAAAACTATCGGTAATTTTCTTGAGTCCCGGCTTGATAGAAACGGCATGTTAATTATTACACCGGATGATCGCATTGATATTCTTATGGGATCCCTTTTAGCCGATCAATCAGCCTATTATCCCAAAATTGCAGGGATCATTTTAACAGGCGGGGAAATGCCAGGGCCTATTATTCGTGAAATCCTCGCAGGACTTGAGCATCCATTCCCTGTGCTTTTAACTCGCCTTAAAACCTATGAAACTGCCACGTCTTTATTCTCAGCAAAATTTAGTTTAACAGCAGCAAACCCTGCAAAGGTTAGTAAAGCCATTGAATCAATGAGACCTTATCTAACAAAATCCGTGCTGAAATTGCTTAGCGATAAATCACAACAACCGAGATTAAGCCCAGCTGTGTTCTTGTATGAGTTGAGTAATAAAGCAAAACAATTAAAGCAACACATTGTTCTTCCAGAAGGAGATGATTCGCGTATATTAGTTGCTGCCGATTACTTATTAAAACGCAACATTGTTAAAATTACTCTGTTAGGAAAGCCCGAAAAAATCCAACTGCTCGCCAAACGATTAGATTTAGATTTGCCCAATGTCAATATTATTGATATTGAAAAATCTTCTTTTCGAGAGATTTATGCAAAAAAGTACTTTGAATTAAGGCAACATAAAAATGTAAATCTTCCTATTGCTTTAGAACGCATGAGTGATATTAATTATTTTGCTGCAATGATGGTTTTCTGTGGCGATGCTGATGGTATGGTTTCCGGTGCTGCTCATACGACAGCAGACACAGTACGTCCTGCTTTAGAAATTATTAAAACAAAGCCAGGAATTAATAAGGTTTCCTCCATTTTTATTATGTGCCTGCCATCTCGCGTACTTATCTATGGAGACTGCGCAATCAATCCTGAGCCAGACAGTCAAACATTAGCTGAGATTGCCACTCAAGCCGCCTTAATTACTAAAAAATTAGGGATCGCTCCCAAGGTAGCATTATTATCCTATTCTTCAGGGGATTCAGGGAAAGGTGAAAGCGTTGAAAAAGTAGCCAAGGCTCTGGAAATTGTGAGGCAATTAGAACCTGATTTGCTAGTTGAAGGCCCTATACAATACGATGCGGCGGTAGACCCTGGAGTTGCAGCAAAGAAATTGCCTAATTCAAAGTTACAAGGTGATGCTAATGTGCTCATCTTTCCTGATCTCAATACCGGTAATAATACTTATAAAGCTGTACAGAGAGAGAGTGGAGCACTGGCGATAGGCCCAGTTCTTTTAGGGTTAAACAAGCCTGTTAATGATCTCAGCAGAGGGTGTACCCCGCAGGATATTATTAATACAATTCTCGTGACAGCTATCCAGGCACAAGGGGATAAAAAATGAATGTACTAACAATTAATGCGGGTAGTTCTTCCATCAAATACAAAGCTTTAAAGGTTAATAATCAGCAAATTTTACCCTTAGTCTCTGGATTAATTGAAGGAATTGGGGAGGTTACAGGTCAATGGCATCATACAAACAATAAAGGAATCAAGGATTCTCAATCTTCAACATTTCCAAATCATGAAGAAGCGTTTAGTGCATTGGCAGCCAAACTTAAAATAGATTTGGAAAAGTATCCAATTCAAGGGGTTGGTCATCGTGTTGTTCATGGAGGAGATGAATACTTTCTACCAACAATTGTGACACCGGAAGTCTTGGAAAAAATACGTCAATTATCCCAACTCGCTCCTATTCATAACCCAGTGAACGCATTGGGGATTCAATTTGCCCAACAGCATTTTCGTCATGCGTTACATATTGCAGTGTTTGACAGTGGTTTCCACCACAGCCTGCCACCTCATATTCATCAATATGCCATTAATACAGAGGTTGCTGAAAAGTATAAAATAAAGCGCTATGGTTTTCATGGTATCAATCATGAATATGTCGCCAGAACTGCAGCGGCTTATCTTGGAAAGCCCTTGGAAAAATGTAATTTTATAAGTCTTCATTTAGGCAATGGAGCAAGTGCTTGTTTAATTAAACAAGGTCAATCGTTTGATACAACCATGGGAATGACTCCTCTTGCAGGTTTAATCATGGGAACACGCTGTGGGGATATCGACCCTGCAATACCACTCTACCTACAGTACCAGGGTATGAGTACGGAACAGGTGGATACTCTACTCAATAAGCAAAGTGGATTAAAGGGTGTTGCTAATGAAAATGACATGCGTCGTCTAATTGAGCGCGCCTTGACAGGAGATAAAGCTGCCAATCTTGCTATAGAGATGTATGTTTATTCATTGCAAAAGATAATAGGCGCTTATAACAGTCAAATAGCAAGGCTGGATGCTCTAATCTTTACTGGTGGCGTGGGCGAGAATGCGACATTGATTCGTGAAAAGATTTTACTCCCACTGAAACATTTAGGCTTTGACATCAATCTCGCCGCCAATAAGGAAAGGAGTGAAACCAACTGTCTGGATATTTCAAATGCTGGTAAACCGATATTGGTAATCCGTGGCGATGAAGAAGCGTTAATTGCTCAAAAAGTTGAGAGTATTGTCATTAACTTACTGTAGTTGGATAAGTTGGCTGTCGCTATGCGGCAACCAGCTTAAAAAGTTTAAACCATAGCTTCTATTTCATCGCGATGGCTATGGAAAGAATGAACAGGGGTTATACCATAGTGATTGGCAATAAATTCTTCTTTTATAGCTAAAACCTGCTCTTCTTTTAACCGTGCACCATATTGCCCTACAACTTCTGCCGCTGCTCTATTGGCTAGTACTGTTGCTAATTGCGGAGCATATCCATGTGTGATTGCATAGAGATAAGCCCCTGCGAACATATCCCCTGCTCCAACGCTATCTACGGCGTCCATAGGCATTGTGGGGACAGAGAGTATCTCACCATCTACAGCAACGATGGCACCAAGACTACCGCAAGTTACGATTAAATGTCTTGTTAAAGGTTGCAACAAAGCAATTGCCGCCTCCAAGTCATTTGTGTCTGTAAACAATAAGGCTTCTTCTTGATTACAAAATAGGAGATCAACATGCCCATCGATAACACTCAATAAATCATTCTTAAAATAGCGAACAATATTGGCATCAGATAAAGTTAATGCGACTTTGGTCCCGGAAGTTTTAGCATGGCGTTTAGCCACCAACAGTGCGTTACGAGCTGTTGGGGAAGTGACTAAGTAACCTTCGAGATAAAGATAGTCTGCTGCGGCTATCGCATCTAAATTCAGTACTTCAGTGCATAAACTTTCTGAAATCCCCAAATGGGTATTCATTGTACGCTGTGCATCATCAGTGACTAGAACAAGGCACTGCCCTGTGATACCTGGTGACAAGTTTTGTGAATTTAAATTGCAATCGATGCCTAAGGCGGATAACTCCTTAAGGAACAGGTGACCTTCTTCATCATCAGCGACTTTGCAGCTATAAAATCCTCGACCACCAAACTGACTTAGAGCAATCATGCTATTTGCTGCTGATCCACCGCAACCACTATGGCAAAATGTTCCGGTCAGAGCGGTTAGTAAACGTTGGTGAGTTGCTTCATCTGTTAAAGTCATCACTCCTTTTTCAATATTTAGGGCACTAAGGAGTGCCTCATCCACCTTTGCATCTCTATCCAGTAAAGCATTCCCTATTCCATAGACGTGATATTTTTTTATTTCTTTCATTAGGCATGAACCTTCATAATGGTTGCCAAAACTGATTCTGCAGCTTCCATTGTTAAACGAATTTCTTCTTGTTTGTGAGCGCTTGATACAAAACCTGCTTCATACATTGAAGGCGCAAAATAAACCCCTTTATTCAACATACCATGGAAGAATTGTTTGAATAATGGCTCATCAGAGGATGCAACGTCATGATAATCCGCAACTTGCTTTTTAGAATTAAAGCAAAAGCCGAACATACCCCCCAAAGACGCATAGCAAAAAGGAATCTTGAAAGACTCAACAACTTCAGCCAGGCCTTTGACCATAGCAGCAGTAGTCTCACTGAGTTTTTCATAAAAACCGGGTTTTTCTATTTCTGTTAGCGTTGCCAAACCCGCAGCCATGGCTAAGGGATTACCCGATAACGTTCCGGCTTGATAAACAGGTCCTTCAGGAGCCAGATGACTCATGATATCGGCTTTCCCACCAACAGCGCCAACTGGCATGCCTCCTCCGATGACTTTACCCAATGTGGTAAGATCAGGGGTTATATTAAATAAGGCCTGAGCCCCCCCTAAGGCTACTCGGAATCCAGTCATCACTTCATCAAAAATTAATAATGCGCTGTGGGCATCACACAAATCACGTAAACCTTGGAGAAACCCAGGTTGGGGCTGTACAAATCCCATATTTCCAGCCACAGGCTCTAAAATAATTGCTGCAATATCATTTGGATATTTAGCAAATAAGGCTGCTGTCTGTTCAAGGCTATTAAAATCTGCAGTTAAGGTATGTTCTGTAATGCTTGCAGGGATACCTGGTGTAGATGGAATACCTAACGTTAATAAACCTGAACCGGCTTTAACAAGGAGACTATCATTGTGGCCATGATAACAACCGTTAAATTTGATAATTTTATTTTTCCCAGTGAACCCTCGCGCTAGTCGTATAGCGGTCATCGTCGCCTCAGTACCCGAATTAACCATTCGAACTTTTTCAATGGCAGGCATAATATTGGTTATTTTTTGCGCAAGCCTTACTTCAAGCTCGGTCGGTGCACCAAAACTCATTCCACTATGCAAAACGTCACTGACAGCTTGAACTACGTGAGGGTGGCAGTGGCCGAGAATTAATGGTCCCCAGGAACCCACATAATCAATGTACGATTTATTATCAGCATCGATTAAATAAGCTCCTTTGCCCTGTTTAAAGAAGATTGGCTCACCACCAACTCCTTTAAATGCGCGTACAGGTGAATTAACGCCACCAGGAATTACTGTCTGCGCTTCTTCAAACAATTGTTGAGAATAAGTCATGACTACTCCATCGTCCTTAAATAGCCAGTATTCTACAGTTTTTTGATGACAATGACAAAAATTATGACAAGAGCAGCTTTACATTAAGAGGCGCAATCGCTAAATTAGCCCCTTTAAATTTTGAGTAAAAAAGTATGCAAGAGTATAAACGTTTTATCTGTGTTATTTGCGGTTTTATATATGATGAAGCTGAAGGCTGGCCTGAAGATGGAATTGAGCCGGGTACACGTTGGGAAGATGTGCCTGAAAATTGGTTTTGTCCTGACTGTGGCGCTGGAAAAGAAGACTTTGAAATGGTTGAAATCGACTAATTAGTCACTCCCAGAGTGATTAATTAGAAGGGCTTAACAACAACCAACAAAACGATAACTATCAGGAATAAAGTAGGTAACTCATTAAATATTCGATAGAAAGTTGCAGTTTTTGTATTTTTTCCTTTTACAAATTGTTGTCTGAAATGTCCGCAAGCAAGATGATAAATCCACAGTACAACGACCAATCCGAGTTTGGCATGCATCCATCCAGCCTTTAAATAATAGGAAGGGTTATACAAAAGCAGAGCCAAACCTAAAACAGTTGTAACTATTCCTGCAGGCCAGGTAATCCCATAATACAGCCGTCTCTCCATTATTTTAAAGCGCTCAAGGCTAATTCTATCACTCGTTTGAGCATGATAAACAAAAAGACGTGGTAGATAAAAAAGACCTGCAAACCAGGCCACCATAGCAATAATATGAAAAGCTTTTATTGTTAACATATACCAACCTAGTGTTTACGCTTATGTTGACGGGAACGTCTCAACAAATTAAGCGCCTCTACCCCTAAAGAAAAGCCCATCGCAAAATAAATATAGCCTCGCGGGATATGGAAAGAAAAACTATCTGCAACCAAAACCATACCAATCAGAATTAAAAAGCTTAATGCCAGCATTTTAATGGTGGGATGCTTATCGATAAATCGACTAACAGGCTCACTTGCATAAACCATAACCAGAATAGCGCAGGTAATCGCTGCTGCCATTACCCAGAAATGACTTGTTAAACCAACCGCAGTAAGGACACTGTCTAAGGAGAAGATAATGTCCATTAGGGCTACTTGAATTACAACCCCTTTGAACGTGATCGCTTTATTTCCATGTGGTTTGGTTAAATCTTCAATAGGACTTTCACCCACTTCATAATGAATTTCTTGAGTGGCTTTAGCAATTAAGAAAAGCCCACCTCCGAGGAGAAATAAATCACGACCTGATAAATGAAATTCCCCTATACTAAACAAGGGCGTCGTTAATTTTGCAAGCCATACCGCCGAAGCCAAAAGTATTAACCGGGTTATCCATGCAAATGCCAACCCCCACCTGCGAGCCTTCCTTCGTTGCTCTTTGGGAAGTTTTTCCGTTAAAATTGATAAAAAAACCAGATTGTCTATTCCTAAGACTATCTCTAGAATTGTCAGGGCTGAGAGACTTAAAACAATATCTAAAATATCCATTTTACTATTTTTACTTAATTCGAAAGATATATTGTCTACTGGAATTAACAAAAGGTAAATGATTCACTTTTTTTAAAATCTGAGCTATAATAATGCGGCGTTAGGAAGGCTATTTTCAGGGTGACCACAATAATTAAGTTAATCAAAAAGCTGTTACGTAAATCCAGAGCCCAGCATGAGCCTGTGGATGCTAGCTACATTATTCCGCGCACTCAACACAATGTTTCTAAAACTGACATTAGTATTAATGCACTTAAAGTTTTGAATCGTCTCAATAGTGCTGGTTTTCAAGCCTATTTAGTAGGTGGCAGCGTTCGCGATTTACTTCTAGGTAAAGCACCTAAAGATTTTGATATCGCTACGAATGCAACTCCAAATCAAATTAAAAAACTGTTTCGTAATGCACGAATTATCGGACGACGTTTTAAACTAGTTCATATTATTTTCCATCGCGACATTATTGAAGTTGCTACCTTTCGTGGAGCGAGTGAATCTGAATGTGAAACTGTTGAGGCTAATCAGTTAACTAATGAACGAGGAATGTTGGTTCGTGATAATGTCTACGGCACTCTTGATGAAGATGCCTGGCGCCGCGATTTCACCGTGAACTCTCTCTATTACAATATTGATGATTCTTCAATTGTCGACTTCACAGGTGGTGTAGCAGATGTTCAGCAACGTTTATTGCGTGTCATCGGTGATCCTGTAACGCGCTATCAGGAAGATCCTGTACGCATGTTGCGAGCTGTTCGTTTTAGTGCAAAATTGCACTTTGAATTAGCAGAAGACACTGCAGCACCCTTGCAAACGCTGAGTCATTTAATTAAACATGTTTCCGGCTCACGTTTATTTGATGAAATGACTAAGTTATATCAATGCGGTGAGGGTGAAACGGTTCAGCGTTTATTGGTAAAGCATGGTTTGTTCCCTCATCTTTTCGAGCAAACAGCAAATCTGCTGTCGAATGATGAGTACCCCGTAAATGCCTTACTTGGCATTGCTTTAGAGAATACTGATTCACGCATCCGCGACAATAAGCCAATCACACCAGCATTTCTTTTTGCAGTATTACTCTGGTTCCCTTTAAAAGCACGTACTATTTATTTGCAAGAAAAAGAAGGTATGGATCCGCTACCAGCTCTAGAAAAAGCGATGTCACAAGTCATTATGGAGCAAAATCGCGTGGTCACTATTCCAAAACGTTTCAGTCAAGTCATGCGAGAAATTTGGCTACTCCAATTCCGCTTTCCTAAACGATTTGGCGGACGAGCCTTTAATTTATTACAACACCCGCGTTTTCGAGCTGCTTATGATTTCTTGGCTTTACGGGCCTTGGCTGGCGATGAGGCTATTGAACTTGCACAATGGTGGACAACATTTCAAGAATCCGATGAAAAAGCTCAATTAGCGATGGTAAAAGCTCTTACACCTCAATCTTCATCACAAAAGCCCCGTAAACGGCGAAAACCTAAAACGACGACTACGACCTCTTCGCAATGAATCTCTGCTATTTAAGTCTTGGCAGTAACTTAAGCTCACCCGAACGTCAGCTCAGAACAGCTATTGAAACGCTGCGGCGCTTACCTGCAACCTCCTTATTGAAGGTTGCAACACTTTATCGCAGTAAAGCCTGGGGCAGAAAAAGCCAACCTGATTTTGTAAATACCGTTGTCATGCTCCAAACCACTCTTACTCCCCAACAATTATTAGCTGAATGTCAAAAGATAGAGAAACAACAGGGACGAGTAAGAAAGGTTAAATGGGGAAGCAGAACTCTAGATATAGATATTCTTTTATACGGTTCATTAACAAAGAAAACGAAACCGCTAATCCTCCCTCATCCGCGTATTCACTTAAGAGATTTTGTTTTTGTTCCATTGCTTGAAATTGCATCCCAACCAATCACACTGAATGGCAAAGAATTAACTAAACTCATTGAAAAAGATGAATATTGTTTGACCATCAAGTCAGAGCATCAAAAGTAAACTAAACTGATTATAGTTACAAATTTATTCGCTGAGGAGATGAATGCGTCTATTAGTGGATAATATTCTTCCTCCCTATGTTTTCTTAATTGTAGCAATCATTTTTTTGGCTACTAGCTGGTATATTTTTTCTTTAAAAAGAAGATTACCACCTCTACGGGATTCGCAAAGAATAAGCAGCCTTTTGGTGGGAATTCTTAGTGGTTTTTATAGTATTTTTTTAGGTTTTATTATTTACCTGCTTTGGAATGACTATCAAGATGCGCGAAAGCTTGTCGTTGAAGAAACCACTAAATTATACGTTCTTTCTGAGAGTACAAAAGACTTTCCCCCGCAAGTCTTTGCAACAATAGAAAAAGATCTTACTGATTATATTACACTTGTTAACAACGAAGAATGGTCCTCAATGAGAGATGGACGTGAACATTTAAAAGCCCAATTAGCAATTGATAAACTTTACAGTGACTTAATTAGCTATAGACCCAAAGATAGTATTACCCAACTTTATTACCAACAAGCTTTAATAGCATTAAACCAGGCAATTGAGTACCGCAATCACCGTATTAACTTGCTAAATCTAGCTATTCCTAATGCTTGGTATATGATGATTTTTATTGGTGCGTTTTCAATTTTAACCATGAGTATTTTTTTAATAAAAGATACCCTCATTAATACAATCATGCATATTTTTCTCTGTATCTTTCTTGCCTTTTATGTCACAGCGGTGACAGTGTTAAGCTATCCTTTTTCAGGTGTGGTCTCAATATCCAATGAACCCTTCGAAAAGCTGCTGCATCTTATTGAAAATCAATCCGAATCGAAGAGTAGTTATTTGCTACCTCAACAAGAAAAAATCAACTACACTTAAGCGTAATGGACTGTCGTTAAGCGAGGAAATCGTGTACACATCTATTTTGCTTGCAACCGATTTGAGCGATCAACATTTTGATATTTGTAAAAAGGCAGCTCAAATTGCACATAATTTTAATGCCAAGCTTCATTTGTTACATGTGATTGAACCACCTACAAGTTTGCAGTTAGCACAAAGCCTTGGATTTGCTGAACTTGCTAATCCAGTTAAAGATGATGCACAGACTGTGATGAGCCTACTAGGCGATGCTTTAAATATTCCGCTAGAGCAACAGCATATTGAAATAGGATCACTTAAAACACATATCCTGGAAAAAGTGAAGGCGCTGGGTTGTGGTTTAATTATTCTAGGAAGCCATACCCCTAGCGCTGTCCCCGCTTTCCTTGGTAGTACTGCTTATGCAATGCTTCATCATGCTCCCTGTGATGTATTAACTTTGAGGACATCTTCGATGGAAGAGTTATAAATTTTAGAGAACACGTGAGAACTATAGATAATCCTATTTTTTCTTCACGTGTTTCATTAATCGTCTTTTTCGTTGAATCTGTCGTTCTGTCAATTTATTTTTCTTATCTTTAAACGGATTAGTTCCACTTTTGAACTCTAATTTCAGTGGTGTACCGATAAGACCTAGTTGCTTTACAAAGGCATTATTAAGATATCGCTTGTAGCTATCAGGCAATGAATCCAATTGGTTACCATGAATAACAATAATGGGTGGATTATGTCCGCCGGCATGTGCATAACGCAATTTTATACGACGACCTTGTACTAAAGGAGGAGTATGTTGACTAACAAAATCTTGCAATAAACGAGTCAGTTTCGGGGTAGAAAATGCCTGCATTGCCGACCCGTAGGCTTGCTCAATGTCTTTGAACAATAAGCCTACTCCAGTACCGTGCAAGGCAGAAATAAATCGCATTTTGGCAAAATTTACAAAGTGAAGACGACGAGACAACTCTTGACGAACATGCTCTTTGTGTTCCTCAGTAAGGCCATCCCATTTATTCACTGCAATGACCAAGGCTTTACCTGTTTCAATAACGAAACCCAATAAATGCATATCTTGCTCAGTCAAACCTTCTTTTGCATCTAAAAGCATCATGCAAACATGCGATTCCTTAATCGATTGCAGAGTTTTGATGACAGAAAACTTTTCAATTTTTTCATCAACGCGCGCACGCCGTCTGACACCTGCGGTATCGATAAGCACATAGGGCTTCTCATCTCTTGTAAAAGGAATAGAGATACTATCGCGAGTCGTGCCGGGCATGTCATAAACAACAACACGTTCTTCACCCAGGATGCGATTAATTAATGTGGATTTTCCTACATTAGGGCGGCCCACAAAGGCAATTTTGATCGCTTTATTATCTGTTTCTTCTTCTACGGCAGGTTCAAAGGTTGCTGTTAACTGACTAAGCAACGTATGCATACCCCGACCATGGGTTGCAGAGATAGGATGTATTTCATCAAATCCCAATGATTGAAACTCAGCACAAGCTACATCTTCTTGAAGGCCATCTACCTTATTAACAATAAGGTAAACATGCTTATTAGATTTTCGAAGTTGTTGAGCAATATTCTCATCTATCCCTGTTAACCCAGCACGTCCATCAACCAAAAATAAAACATAGTCAGCCTCTTCCAAGGCAACAGTGGATTGTTTTGACATCAAGGCATCTACGGCCACATCATCGACACCTACTCCACCCGTATCAATAACAATAAATGGCTTCTCCTCGAAATGGGCTTCTCCATACTGTCTATCACGAGTGAGTCCAGGGAAATCTGCGACCAACGCGTCCTGAGTACGCGTTAGTCGATTGAATAAAGTTGATTTTCCTACATTTGGTCGACCAACAAGGGCAATAACAGGAATCATTAATTAACTCACAGAAAATCGATTTAGCTTGCCATTATTAGTCATGACATAGATATTATTACTAGATACTGAGGGGGCTGTTGTTATAGATCCACCAAGTTGTGCACGAGAAAGCAAATTACCATTATTTTTTGCGAGCACATGCAAGAGACCTGTTTTGTCCCCGACAACTAAGCGATTACCCATCAGAACAGGCTCAGTTAAACCACGAGCTTTTAAAGCCACTTGTTTCCAATTGACTTGCCCTGTTTGTCTGTTCAAAGCCCAAACAACATCGTCACTGTCTGTGATATACAATGTGGTATCATCAATCGCCATGTTTTTATAAACAGAGGCGGGTTTACGCCATAAAAATTGTCCATCAACAAGGGACAAGGCACCGACGTAGCCTTGATAGCTGGCAAGATAAACTACATTCCCACGAACTATAGGATCTGCATCGATATCAACTAGACGCTCAACATCACTTGATCCACTCGCGTAAGCAATACTGCGCTGCCAAACTAAATGGCCTGTGTCCAAATCAACAGCATCCATTTTACCGTCGGAATAGCCTACTAAAATAAGTTTATTAGCAACAATGACAGGTGACGAACTGGCTTTTAAAATTAAGCTTGGAGCACCATGTTCGGAAACCCAAAGCTGCTTTCCTGTCACGACATCGAAAGCATACAAATTACCATCGATCGTTTTTGCAATTATCTTGCTGTTGGTAATAATGGGTTTGGAAAGTACTTCACTAGAAACTTTTGCTGTCCATAATTCGCTACCATCCACTTGTTTTAGCAATACAATACTGGAGGAATCAGTACCTAGAGCAACTGAACCCGCCGATACGCTAGGACCACTTACTATTCCATTCGCTAATTTTTTAGTCCAGAGGGTTTTACCGTTTGACTTATCAACAGCCTCTATCGAACCGCTGGGATCAGCAGTATAGACAACATTACCTACGATGGCTGGCTTAAGCTTGAGATTAGCGTTAGATACTTTCGAGCTAACAGGAACTGACCATTTTTCCTGTAGAGCAACCTTCGGTTTGAGTGGTTCCAATTCAGTTGGCGTCGGTGTATTGTCTTTGCCAAGCATATAGTTATCAAGATGACTACAGGCGGGTAAAGCTATCGATAAAGCCAGAATTAATAGTTTCTTATTCATATACAATTTGACCTCTTAAGCAGCTTGGAGATTACCATCCTCTTTTCTCATAGATTGAGTCAGAGCGGCTAGTTCATTAGTTTTCATTTCTAGAAAAAGATTCCCCATTCCATTGGTGCGTGCTGCTGTAATCGCTTCCTTGTAAGAATTAAGTGCTTGCTGATATTTACCAGTAGCAGCATAAATATCACCTCTTAACTCATTAACAACAGGCATATACGTTTCATCATTCACTTGTGTTAATTCTGCTAATGCTTTGTCATAGGCTTTTTCAGCAGCAAAAAGACGAGCGATACGAATCTTTGCTACCTGCTTTAGCGACAGCATTTTTGAATGATTGGCTACATATTCTAAATTTTCTCGAGCCTTAGCATATTTATCATAGCCAACATAAAGTTTGGCTAATGTTAAACGTGCAGCATCTGCATAAACGGTTTGTCCATAATCATTAATTAATTGATTTGCATAAGCACGAACGCTCTTATTATCCTGGTTGGAAAAGGCAACCATCATATGCTCATAGGCACTTGAGGCTTGCATGCTTACTTTATATTGATGCCATGACCAATATTTATATCCCGCAACAATAAGCAACACAATAGAGAGTACTACCGTAATCACTGAGTTGTATTTCTGCCACCATTTTTTTATAGCTTCTAACTGTTCATCTTCTGTCATATATACTGACATATATCTATCTCCTACTGCCTTTCCAGAGAGCTCTGTATGTACTTGGCCAATTCCTGTTGTGGAATAGTTACTTGTTCTGCTTCTTTACGCAAGTTTTTTATACCTATTGTATGAGATTTTGCTTCATCTTCTCCAAGAATTAGCGCAAACTCGGCACCACTCTTATCTGCTTTTTTAAATTGGCTCTTGAATCCTCCACCGGCTGTATTAGTAATAACCTCCCAATCTGCACTAACATTTCTAAGCATTTCAGCAATTGCTAGAGCTTGTTGCATGGCTTCATCATTAGTTGCAATAATAAACAAAGAGGGGGATTTGGCAGCTTTTAGAGACAAATTTAATGTTTCCAGCAACAATAACAAACGTTCAATACCCATTGCAAAACCTATAGCCGGTGTTGGGTTACCACCTAATTGTTCTACAAGCACATCGTAACGTCCACCCGCACAAACGGTTGCCTGACTGCCTAATTTATCAGTAACCCACTCAAAAACAACATGGCCATAATAATCCAATCCCCTTACTAAAAAAGGATTAATCGTATATGAAATGCCTAATTTATTTAAACCCTCGCAAAGATCTGTAAAGCGCTTTTTACTATCCTCTCCCAGAGAATCAATGAGCTGAGGTGCGTCTTTGAGTAATGCCTGCATTTCTGGATTTTTACTGTCTAAAATTCTTAACGGGTTTCTATCCAAACGACGTTTACTATCTTCATCTAATTTATCAAAATGGGTTTTAAAATAATCGATAAGCTTATTACGATAATTTTGGCGTTCGCTTAGCTCTCCAAGTGTATTGATTTGCAATTGCACATGGTTTTCAATATTCAAGGCGTTCCAAATTCGACGACATAAGGCAATTAACTCAAGTTCGATTGCCACACCATTAATTCCTAAAGCTTCCACACCAAACTGGTGAAATTGTCTGTATCTACCCTTTTGTGGCTTTTCATGGCGAAACATCGCACCTATATACCAAAGTTTTTGCTGCTGGTTATGCAATAAGCCATGTTCGAGACATGCACGAAGACAACCTGCAGTTCCTTCTGGTCTTAGTGTCAGGCTATCTCCATTTAAATCAGTAAAAGTGTACATTTCCTTTTCAACTATATCAGTAACTTCACCAATTGATCGTTTGAATAGTTGAGTACTCTCTACTAACGGAAAACGAATTTCCTGATAACTATATTGCTTCATACATTGTATGAATACTGCTTCTAATGCTCTCCAAAAAGGGGTTTCCTGGGGCAACAGATCATTCATGCCCCTTACTGCCTGGATTTTTTCAGCCACCTTGATTCTCCAATGGTGTTAGCTGACCACTACTGCTTGTTGATGAAAACATCGATTGCATTTTAGAAAGATCAGTTAATCGAATATCTGGGTCACTATTTTTTGCTACAGTTTCATTTTGTGCACTTTTTGCAGTGTCTATTTGCTGAGTATCCCTAATCTTTTGCCACCATATCCCTACTGCAACTACAGCAGTAATAGCAATTAATCCTGTTAACCAACGAACAACACGCTCACCTTTATTAGACTCACGTTTGCTTTGCCATAACGCTTTTTCCAATTTCCTTTCAGAAGTATGCATACTATTAAAAGCAGCAAGTAACGGTTCAGCAGGAACACCTAATAATTTTGCATAGGCGCGTAGATATCCTTTAATAAACACAGGCTCAGGCATTTGTTGGTAATTGTCTGCTTCCAATAACTCAATAATTCTAACTCTTAGATGCAATTTACCAGCAACATATTCCTGGCTATAGCCTTTCTTCTCTCGCACTTGCGCCAACTGCACACCTGGCTTCTCATGGTTGTCCTTATGAACCTCATCCATTGCTGTTGTTGTATTCATTATTTGCTCCGGTATAGTCCGTAAAATTGCTTAACTGCTGTAAACGATTTCTATAACTTAATTCAATATTCTTCTTACCTGCCTGATGCGCAACATCGACTGCTAAAGCAAGAAGAGCTGGATCATGAGCAGAGGGCTGCGCATATTTCTGCAAATACATTAATGCTCTATTTGCATGTTTTTGTTTAAGCTCTATTGTTACTAACTGATACAGCGATTCACTACGCTTAGGATCTTGCTTTAGAGCCCTCTCAAAATACTGTTTAGCTTTCCCATAATCGGGGATAGCTTCAGCACAGAGTCCTGCATTTTCATAAGCAGCAGCGGTATGTACATAGCGAACGTCACTCACTGCTTTGAGAAAATAGCTTTCGGCCTCACGGTATTGGCCGAGACGACATAAAAAAGTGCCGTAGTTATTTAACTGTGCTCCACTTTTCGGTGCGAGCGATAAAGCTTTCTGATAATAAATTTTTGCGTCTTTGATGTCACCCGTTTTTTCCAGAAAATAGGCCATCGCAACATTAACATCCGCAGAATTTGGGGCTAAATCCAGTGCAGTTAATAATTTTCGTTTTGCTCGAGGCATATCACCCTGTTTTAAATAAGCTATACCTAACTGCGCATTATAAGCTGCGGCCTCTTGTGATTTGGCTTTATTGGAAGCAGTTTCCACTACTTTCTCTGCGACCTGGTGCTGGCATGCCGTCAAGAATAACACGATTAAAAAAGGTAAAACGCGCAATAAATTCAACACATTCTTCACATAGCGCAAAAAAGATGGACTATTATAACCGTGAACATAGAAATTTAAAAAGAATTATGTGCTTTTTCAGTGTTATTCAGTTTTTTTTGTATCGACAGTTTCGTTTGAAGGCACGAAATGCAATTTTTGCCAACGAGCTGAGCGGCTTGTCCGGTCTTTTACATCGCCTGCTAATTGTCCGCAAGCGGCATCAATGTCGTCACCGCGAGTTTTTCGCGTAATCGTATTAATGCCTTTTGCAACTAATCGATCACGGAATGCATCAATTGCTGCCTGTGAAGAACGTTCGTATTGTGTTAATGGAAAAGGATTAAATGGAATGAGGTTCACTTTAGAGGGAACGTCTCTTAGTAACTTAATGAGCTGGTCTGCATGCTCGGGCTGATCATTAACACCCTTTAACATGACATATTCAAAAGTAACCTTTCGCTTCGGTTCGTTTTTAAAGTAAGACTTACATATAGCCATCAATTCAGCTAAGGGATATTTCTTATTGATTGGTACCAGTTCATTACGCAATTTATCATTTGGGGCATGCAATGAAACGGCTAAGGCCACTGGACTTACCTCACGTAGTCGTTGCAAATCGGGCAATACACCTGAAGTGCTCAAGGTAACTCGACGTTTTGAAAGGCCGTAGGCAAAATCATCCATCATAATATCCATGGCAGCGACTACGTTGTCAAAATTAAGCAAGGGTTCTCCCATGCCCATCATGACGACATTAGTAATTCGCTTATCATGCGCACCGTGTTGTTGAGAGAGTTCTCTAGCAGCAAGCCATACTTGCCCGATAATTTCTGCTGTACTTAGGTTACGGTTAAAACCTTGCTTTGCAGTTGAACAAAAACTGCAATTTAATGCGCATCCAACTTGTGAGGAAACACATAATGTCCCTCTGTTTTTTTCAGGAATGAAAACAGTTTCGATGCAGTTACCACAATCTAGCTTAAGTAGCCATTTATGAGTTCCATCGCTAGATTTTTGGCAAGTTACAATTTCAGGCAATCGAATTTCTGACATCTGGGCAAGTTTTTCTCGAAGTGATTTGCCCAGATTGCTCATTTGTGAAAAGTCATGAAAACCAGCCTGATGAACCCATTGCATCACTTGTTGCGCACGATAAGGCTTTTCCCCCAAATCGCTAAAAAAACTGCGCATTTGCTGATAATTGAAATCCAATAGATTAATTTTCTGACTCATCACATTTTACCTCTACAACAAATTATTTTTTGCAAATTTCATGAGGCTCAAAGAAAAACGCAATTTCTTGTGCAGCAGTTTCTGCACTGTCTGAACCATGAACAGCATTTGCATCGATACTATCAGCAAAATCAGCACGGATTGTACCTGGAGCAGCTTCTTTAGGGTTAGTCGCACCCATCAATTCACGGTTTTTAGCAATGGCATTTTCACCATGTAAAACCTGAATCATCACTGGGCCAGAAATCATAAAAGATACCAAATCATTAAAGAAAGGTCGTGCTTTGTGTACTGCATAAAAACCTTCAGCTTCTTGACGTGTCAATTGCTTCATTTTAGCCGCAACAATATCCAATCCAGCATTTTCAAAACGCGAATAGATTTGTCCAATCACTGATTTAACAACCGCATCAGGTTTAATAATCGATAAAGTTAATTCTTTTGCCATAACGCCTCCAAATTACTGAGATTAAAAGCGCCATAGTATACACGATATGAGGGTTGGCTGGCTAATTAAATTAACTTTAGTGATTTAAACCCGTTACAATATGAACGAATCATTAACTTTGTTCGCCAATTGCGGTATCAAAATAAAGCGATTCGCGATTTTCTTCCGTTTGTACCGGGTCAACACGGTATTCAGGAAGTAGCCGAATTAATTCATTAGTCTTGAGAATTAAATTATAAAAATTAGTACGAAAATCTCTCAAAGAAGCGGTCATCGCGGCTATCTTATCGATAAAATCCTGCAGAGAAGTCTCAGATTCAGACATAAAGTTTCGTAAAGTTCCAATTTGTTCAATAAACACTTGCTTTGAGTCACTGGAAAGTTGTTGTTGAATGATTTTCTCAACTCGTTTCCAACCGTCAGCTTGAGTGTTTGCAACAGAAGTTTTTGAAAAATCTTGCATAATTAACAGGATATTAATGGACTGCAAAATGGCATTTTCATTAACGACAATCTGCTGTGATTGCAAAGCCGTTTTAATTTTCTTTGCAACTTGTTGCAAAATCTTATGCCATTCCTCAACCATTTTAATAAGACTTCGCTGACTGTCTGCAATTAAACGCGAGTGTGTTAATTCATGCTCATGAAACTCCTCACCCAATTTTATTAATGCCTGACGCTCTTTTTCAAGATCATCTCGAGTATATCCACCTGGAGAGTCTTCGGTTTTATTAGACTCACCTGACAACAAGTAATCAACGAACAATTTCTGTGCGTAAACCTGATAATCATGGGCTTGCTGCAAAATAATTCCATTTAAAACATTTTTTAACGGAACTCGCATTAATTGATGATAAAACGTATTGGGGCTTTTTATTGCACTGATTAAATCTTCTTGCTGTAAACGAATTTTATAACGTTCAAGGATCCGTTCAACTGTAACTAAACCATAAGTTGATAGCCATTGTGATAGCTCATTTTCTACTTCTACTTTTTCTACGCTCATTATTAGTCCAATATGATTTTTACAACAGTCTGTGATATAAACGCACTATTTTATGAGTATAGTGTAAATTATCATGCTAAGCCCAGTTGTTAGTGATTTGCAAATTTTAATTGATTTTCTTCGCATTTCTACCCCTGCGCAATGGTTAGAAGCTGCCATTCACAATTTACCTACTCTTTTAATTGATCATGCCCACTGTGAACGAAAAGCAGCCGCAACAGCAATAAACTTTATGAGCAAATACCCTGAACATGCCGACTTAGTGGCAGTCATGTCACCTCTAGCACGGGAAGAATTACTACATTTTGAGAAAGTGGTCGAATTCATGAAACAGCGCCAGATAGATTTCGGACCATTGCAATCCTGCAACTACGCGCAAAAGATCCATAAGTATGTGACTAAAGGTGGTTGTAAGGAGCGGTTAAGCGATCAGTTAATCGTTGGCGCGATTATCGAAGCGCGATCCTGCGAGCGTTTTCATTCTCTACTTTCAGTATTGCATGATCCACAGTTAGAAAAGTTCTATGCTTCCCTGGTGAAATCAGAGTCACGTCATTTTCAAGATTATTTGCGCCTTGCCAGGCTTTATGGTGGTGATATCGATAATCGAATAGATTTTTTGCTACAAATTGAAAATAAACTGATTTGTTCAGAAGATACGGTATTCCGCTTTCACAGTGGAATACCTCATGAATTTATGAATGCTTAATTTAAGGACCAGGTACTGTTGGCGTGTTTTCTTCTCGCTCTTCCAAAGCCATTGCAAAACGGTCCTTTAAGTAGCTATGAAGGCCATGCGCTTGATCTTGTTTTAAATTATCAAACACAGCTTTATCGGTCACCAAGTCCCCGGTAGTATCATTCTTTAAAGTAAAGCCTGAACTTGGATTAGCACGATCGACTTGTAAGGTATAACCTCGGTCTTTAGCCCAAGCAGATAATGCGGCATCGAAGAATTGTTTCTCTTGCGGGGTAATCGCTTGATTATCAGCAGTGATTGACGTTTTTATATGGCCAGTGTCATCCATGGCTACAGTATAATTAACCTCTGGCATATGGGCTTTATCACCTTTTATCGTCAACTTATCACTATTTGATTTATCCCAGGATATATTAGGCAACGCGTCATAGCCCATTGAAGCATGAAGATATTCAGCAAAAACTCTAAGATAAGACACTAAGCTGTTCATACCAGTAGCCCATTCCACGTATGCTTCAGATCGGCCATCAAGCATCTTTTTGATATTGTCTTCAACCTGTTCACGTAGCTTATCGCTGGCAGCCCCTTTTTGATTTTTACGCATCCCATTCAACTCATTTCTTGCTTCCTGAGTTGCTTGTGCATTTTCTTGGGCGGTTCTTTGTTCACCACGTTGTAGCATCGATTTAGTGAAAGGATCAGCCCCAGGTCCCTCCGGTTCTTTTTTTACTCGATTAAAAATATTCATTTCACTCTCCGCGGACAAATCGTACAAATTCAAAGCCGTTTGTCTTATCATAACACAGCAACTGGGGGCTGTCATCCCAATCGCTTAAGACATATTGACTATATATACTTTTATTATACTGATAATTTCTTAAGCCTGGCTTATGTGTGTGGCCATGGATTAAAATATTTATATTATGCTTTTGCATGTGCTTGAGCATAGGGGCAACAGCTACATCCATATCTTCCATTCGTTTATTTTTATTATTCTGACTGTGCTGCCGCACTTTATTCACTAATCCATTGCGTAGGTGCAACGGCAAATGCAGGAAAATTTGCGTAAACCAGCGGTTTCTCGTTAATCGTCGAAACCATTGATGCGCCCTATCTTTAGTACAATACCTGTCACCATGCACCAGCATAATATCATTACCTAATTTAATGATTGCTGGTTCTGCCAGTATTTCCATACCAGCGGCTTTAGCAAATTGCTGACCTAATAAAAAATCACGATTCCCATGCATATAGTAAATTTTTACCTGTTGCTGTGACAGCCAATGCAATCGTTCTGCAACCAGCTTACTCCAGGGCTCAAGGCCATCATCCCCAGCCCAGGCATGGAAAAAGTCTCCCAGAATATAAAGAGTTCGCGTATTGACAGCAGCCCATTCAATAAAAGTATTAAATCGAGCGGTGATTTGCTTTTCTTCTGGGTGCAAATGTAAATCGGAAATAAAAACAGCATCTAACATAAGGGTTCTATATGAATATGTTCATCCTGTAAATAAATTTGACAAGGTCCGGCATGCTGCTCAATAGCATCACTTAAGCGGTAAAAACCTGCAATGGAGACCAACTCCGCATCAAGAGAATGGCAAAATATACGGGCTTGTTTATCGCCCGAAATTCCTGCTAATGCTCGACCTCGCAAAGCACCATAAACATGAATATTACCATCAGCGAGCAATTCAGCACCATGACTAACTGATGCGGTAATGACCAAGTCCCCCCCCTTACTTACCACTTGTTGCCCGGAACGTACGGGTGTTGTTAACAATTTGCTCTTAAAAGGTTCACCTACTGTTACTTCCTGGGGTTCATCAACTAGAGGTTTATCATGTGATGAAGACGCATTTAACACAGCTAATCCCTGACATTGCGCTAATGTTGTCAAAAATGGATTCGCACCCTGGACAGCGACCGGCAACAAATGATGCTCACGCATACATTGACAAAATGATTGCAAATCAATTTCAGCATCTTCGAGTGCACTGCAATCCAGAACAACAGGCGTTCTATCAAAAAGACGCGGTGCTTTTGCAATAATTTCAATTAGTTGCTGCTCGAACAACGCACGATCACGGCTCATTAATTGTAATACAGTCAATGTATACAAGCGCCCTTTGAGCTTAAAAGCCTGTGATTTCAACAAATTATCAACCATAATCTCGATATCCATCACCTTGTTTTTTGTTTATACTACCATGAGGGGATTAATAACAGAAGGATATAAACGTGGAGAAAATTTGGTTACAACATTACCAAAAGGGCGTTCCTTATACGATTGATGTTAATGCGTACACTTCGATTGTCGCGTTATTCGAAGAATCTTGCCGCAAATATGCCTCTCAAGTTGCATATGTTAATTTGGGCAGCCCCATAACTTATGCAGAGCTCGATAAACAAAGCGCTCAGTTTGCCACTTATTTACAGCAATTAGGCTTAAAAAAAGGGGCACGTGTCGCCATTATGATGCCAAATGTGTTGCAATACCCTATTGCACTTTTTGGAGTATTAAGAGCCGGCTATATCGTTGTTAATACAAATCCACTTTACACCAGTGATGAAGTAGCTCACCAAATGGATGATTCAGGTGCAGAAGCAATCATTGTGCTGGCAAACTTTGCCAAAACAGTTGAGAAAGCCCTACCTCATACAAAAATCAAACATGTGGTCATTACCCAAATAGGCGATGTATTTCCCACTGTTAAAAAAGTTATCGTCAATGCTGTCGTTAAGTACATTAAAAAAATGGTTCCCGCTTATAACATCCCTCATGCCATTAGTTTTAACGACGCATTAAAGCAAGGAGAGACAGGTCATTTAGAACCCGTAGAGATAGATCATCAATCCATCGCTTTCCTTCAATATACAGGTGGAACCACTGGAGTATCCAAAGGCGCGATTTTAACGCACGGAAATATGGTGGCGAACGTGCTGCAAGCGTCTTCGTGGATAGCACCGCTTTTAACAGAAGGCCAGGATATCATCGTTACCGCGCTCCCTCTCTATCATATTTTTTCTCTGACAGCGAACTGCCTAACCTTTATAAGAGCTGGTGCCAAAAATATTTTAATTACCAATCCAAGAGATATTCCGCATTTTATTTCTGAAATTAAAAACAGTGGCTTTACAGCAATTACTGGCGTTAATACCTTGTTTAACGCCTTGTTAAATAATGCCAAATTGCATGAAATTGATTTCTCTAAAGTAAAACTTGCCCTTTCAGGAGGTATGGCTTTACAAAAAAGCGTTGCCTTGAAATGGAAAGAGAAAACAAAAACAAGAGTACTTGAGGCATACGGGTTAACAGAAACCAGTCCCGCTGTTACGATCAATCCAATGTATTTAGATGATTATAATGGCAGTATCGGTTTGCCTCTGCCTTCCACAGATATAGCCATTCGAGACGATAAGGGGGACGATGTTGCTCCAGGCGATGCAGGCGAATTATGCGTCAAAGGTCCACAAGTTATGGCAGGCTATTGGCAACGCCCTGATGAAACTGCCCTGGTTTTCACGCAAGATGGTTTCTTGAAAACCGGCGATATCGCTCGAATGGATGAAAATGGATACATTTATCTTGTCGATCGTAAGAAAGACATGATTGATGTGTCCGGCTTTAATGTCTACCCTAATGAAGTAGAGCAAGTCATTAGTATGCATCCAGGCGTACTCGAGGTTGGTGTTGTTGGCGTATCCGATAATGAGTCTGGAGAGCGTGTTAAAGCCTGTATCGTCAAACGAGACCCCTCTTTAACAGCTGAGGATGTGATTGCTCATTGCCGTGAACACCTTACTGGCTATAAAATTCCTAAAGTTGTTGAGTTTTATAATGAGTTGCCCAAGACTAATGTTGGTAAAATTTTAAGACGTGCATTAAAAACAGAAGAAGCCGCTTAGAAATTACACACAATCCCGCGTGTCACAGCGCGGGAAATAATTTAGTTCTCGCAAAGCTGTTTCATAATACGCGCAGTTGCCCCCCATATAAAATGATTACTCACCGTAAATTTCCAGGTCTTCACCTTAATTCCCCCACGACTCACTATCATTTCCTGATAATGACTACGTTTTTTTACATCCCGTAAAGGTAAATTCAGAACATCCAAGACCTCATTGGGATCGGGGGTGTAAGGTATTAATGATTCAATCTCGGCAAACCACGGATAAATAAGAAAACCGGTTAAAGTGAGTTCCGGCTTCATCATGCGGGGTGATTTTATTCGTGATGCAGCAATGTTTAACTCTTCTTGCAACTCACGTAGCGCTGTATCAAGAAGAGAACTATCCCCTTTCTGCCAGCGTCCTCCAGGGAAACAAATTTCACCAGGATGATGTTTTAAGTGTAGGCTTCGTTGAGTTAAAATTAATGAATTATTTGATAAGTCATGAAGCACCAAAACTGATGCTGCATTTTGCAACGAGGCTTTATCAAGATTCTCTAATTCCATCCAAGATTGCCGCAATTTTTGTGAAACATTCACAGTATTCATCTTCCCAATCAGAGTCAATAACTATTCCACCGCCGGCCGCTAGATGTAAGACGTCCTGACGAGCAATTACGGTACGTATCGCGATATTGCTATCGAAACGACCATGATTGGAAAAATAAGCGATGCTTCCACAATAAACTCCACGTGAATAGGGTTCGTTTTCAGCAATGACACGCATTGATTCCAATTTTGGAGCACCTGTAATTGATCCACCAGGAAAGCACGCTTTAAATGCTTGTAATGGAGAAACACTTTCCAAACGCTGTGCTTCAATATCACTTATTAAATGATGTATTGCTGAAAAACTTTGAATTTCGCACAGGGCTTTAACTCGAACCGAACCAGGACGAGCAACTTTACCTAAATCATTTCGCAAGAGATCAACGATCATGATATTTTCTGCACGATTTTTACTGCTTTCAAGCAACTTTTTGCGCAATAATTCATCAATTAAAGCATCGGTTGATCGTTTTTCAGATCCTTTAATAGGTGATGTCAGTAATAACTCATTATCATGCAACAAAAAACGCTCAGGAGAAAAACTAAGAATATCCCCTTCATTAGTGCGCAGAAACGCAGAATAAGGTACAGGATTTTTCATCCTTACTTGTTTATACATCTGCCAGGCATCGCCTGAATACGCCGCATTAAAGGGCTGAGTGTAATTAACTTGATAACATCGACCTTCTTCTAGATTTTTGTAAATAGCATTAAATGCATCGTGATACGAAGCTTTTGAGATTAGGGGTTTGAATGTCTCTTTTAGTTTAAAGTGGTTATTGCTAATGTCATTAGCTTGCCACAGCGATAGAATTTCTTTTGTAATCGCACTCGTTTGAGCTTGAGTATTTGCTGCAAATAGTGTGACCTTTTTTAATTGATGATCTGCAATAATTGCCCAATCGTATAAGCCAACATTCATTAAAGGCATATCTTTTAAGCTGGATTGAGACGGTGAAAGAATATTGGAAAGTCTTGCACCTAAATCATAAGACCAATAACCGATAGCACCACCTTGAAAAGGTAAATCAAGGGCCGATTTACTAGCCGGCAATAATTCTTCTATCTCCTCAAACGCTGAACCTGGAGAAGTGTGATGACTTAATTTTACTTGATTGTAAGGATAAGCACTCAAAATATCATATCGACCACGGGTAATATCGCTACTTTCAAGTAATACAAAGCCAGGTAAGGCGGCCAGTTTCTGGTAATTTACCAGTAAATTCTTGGAATAGCTCAAATCAATTATTGTAAAACTTGTCATTAAAAGCCTTTTTGTACAGTTTTTTTATAAAAATAGTCTTTACACATATGGGCGGATAATTGTACAGTTAGCGTTGTTTTTTTCAATCAGGTTAATTATGAAAATTTGTTTCCCGGATATTCTCCATGGCCAACACCCTTTTATTTGGGACTACGATAAAGACTCTAATCGAGCCACCTGTACTTTCAAGTTAGCAGGATCTTCCCATATATATGATAAATCAGCTCTCATTGAAAGCCTTAAACCGTTTAAAGGCATTACATTGATTGCTGAAGGGGCTGCTGTTATTGAAGATATGTCTACTTTTGTAAAATCATACTCCATGGTGCAGATTCATGAACTGGAAGAAAATAAAAAACTCACCGGATCACCCTCTAAATCCTCTCAAAATTTTTTTGGCACGCAGTTAAAGTCCTCTGTTGTTTCATCCCAGCACAATGCTTCGGCAGTCGCTACAACAAGTTCAGCTAAAAGCCATGGTATTCAAATCGATAACTTTATAAATATCGAATACTGGCCCACTGAATGGGGCAATACGCTAAGTTATCTATCGTATTTTAGTAACAAGAATGAAATCGACTCTCGCGACCGTCGCACAGATTTAGTTCTGTCACCCTACGATCTACCTAAAAATCTTCAATATAAAAAGAATGCAGTGCTTTATCCCATTAAGCAGAAGCAAATTGCAATTATTTGTCGTCTTTTTAATGATATCTTAGCGCCTTATTATGACGACATAACCAAGGAAGAGGAGCTGCCATCAAATTTAAGTGCTTTTTTTCGCACTATGGTCGAACAAATCATGCTCAACAAGCGTTTAAATTGCGGCCCTACTCCCACAGAACAGCTCAGTATTAAAGACAGAAATGAAAAATTTAGTGATTCACTAGAGTTTGAGTTTAGCGTTCAGCAGGACTATATTTCTCGTGTGAATACAATGCTCCGGGGACTATTGTTTTTCATCTCACCTAAAATGCCTGCAAATGCTCTTACCGAAGATAAAACCATCGCGAAAAAATTAGAATCACTTAGAAGCAAATTAAGTACCAAAGATACAACCGTGTTCATCGATGCACTTGAGTCTTTAAGAGATTTGACTATTGAAGCCGGAAAAGTTGAATACCATTATGAATTACTGATGCAAAAACTAAACGAACAACTCATGGAAAAAGCTTCTTGCATCGATAATGTCTTTTCTTGCTACCATCTTGTGTTGCAAACCCTTCACAAAAAATTTCATAAGGAGAAGGATACTGTACTCATTTCCATAGCAGAATCTACCCTTGCTTTGACTGTGATTGCAATCAGAGAAACTTATCATGGTAACTCAGCTGCAAAAGGACATATTGGAATACCAGCATCCTGTCATAATGACTTTTATTTATCCGCCGCTGTTGCTCATCATTTATCAAAAGAATTTGAAGCGCAATCAACAGAGATTTGTAAAGTGAAGAAAAAGGATTTACCAGAAATATTAAAAGATATCATTATGAGCACTATCAAGACAGAATTAAACGAGATCTACTCCACTCAACATAATTCGACACATGATGATGAGACAGCAAGCACAAGCCCGTTCAATTATGGAGTTTGACGATAGATTTGATGTAGTCCCTAGTTTTTAGGAAGAATTGTGAGTATGCTATGGCGGCGTTGTTAACAAGGAGACAGCCGTGACAACAGTCGCCAGTTTTGAAATACCATTCGTCCAGTTCATTAATGAACAAGGTCAGCCTACAGACAATTTACCGTCTTTTGCAGCGGATAAAAACGTTCTGAAGGAACTTTATAGTATTATGGTTCGCACAAGAACTTTTGATAAAAAAGCTATTGCGCTTCAGCGTACAGGAAAAATGGGTACCTATGCACCAATTAATGGCCAGGAAGCCATTTCCACCGCTATTGGGCACGCAATGAGGAAGGAAGATCTATTCGTTCCTTACTATCGCGATTATGCTGCACAGTTTCAGCGTGGCGTTAAAATGTCTGAGATTTTAGCGTATTGGGGCGGCGATGAGCGTGGTAGTCAATTTGCCTGTGACTCCGAAGATCTACCAATTTGTGTTCCCATTGCTTCCCAGTGTTTGCATGCAGCCGGTGTTGCTTTTGCTTTTAAATACCGTAAACAACCTCGTGTTGCTGTTGTTTGCATTGGTGAAGGCGGGACTTCTGAAGGTGATTTTTATGAAGCCATGAACGTTGCTGGCACGTGGAAATTGCCTGTAGTTTTCATTGTTAACAATAACAAATGGGCTATTTCCGTCCCCTTGTCAAAACAAACTGCAGCTGAAACGATTGCTCAAAAAGCTATAGCAGCGGGATTTGCTGGCATTCAAATCGATGGCAATGATGTTGTAGCCTGCCGTCAAGTAATTAGTGACGCCATAGAAAAGGCACGCAGAGGTGAAGGTCCTACTTTAATTGAGGCATTAACCTACAGACTGTGTGATCACACAACCGCTGACGATGCCACACGATATCAGCCCTGTGAAGAAGTAGACAGCGCCAAACTAAAAGAACCTATCAGCCGGTTCAAACATTATTTAGAACAGCAAAATATCTGGGACGCAAAACAAGAAACAGAATTGCTGGAACAAAGCAGTAAACTCGTAGAACAAGCCGTTAATGACTATTTGAATCGTGCACCGCAACCTATTAGCAGTATCTTTGATTATCACTACGCCGAGTTGCCCGATTATTTAATCGAGCAGCGTGCAATAGCCATGGAGGAAGCGGCTCATGCCTGATATAACCCTTGTTGAAGCAGTAACACAAGCGTTGGCTTATGAATTAGCTAATGATGAAAATGTTGTTGTTTTTGGTGAAGATGTTGGTAAAAACGGTGGTGTATTTCGTGCAACCGTAGGCTTACAAGATCGCTTTGGTGAGCACCGTGTCTTCGATTCTCCTCTTGCAGAGTCAATGATTGCAGGGCTTGCAGTAGGTATGTCTGTTCAAGGATTAAAGCCTGTTGCTGAGTTCCAGTTTATGGGATTTATTTATCCAGCAATGAACCAAATCATTTCTCATGCCGCACGTATGCGTAATAGAACCCGTGGAAGATTGCATTGTCCTTTGGTATTTCGTGCTCCATTTGGAGGCGGTATTCGGGCACCTGAGCATCATTCAGAAAGTACTGAAGCATTATTTGCTCATATTCCTGGTTTACAAGTTGTTATTCCTTCTTCCCCTAAACGCGCTTATGGTCTATTACTAGCAGCCATCCGCAATCCTGATCCTGTCATTTTTTTAGAACCAAAACGAATCTATCGTCTGGTCAAGCAGCCGGTTGAAGATAACGGTCAAGCATTGCCTTTAGGTAAATGTTTTACGCTTCAGGAAGGAGATGATGTTACCTTAGTCAGTTGGGGAGCAAGTATGCATGAAACATTGCAGGCTGCGAAACAACTTAACGAGGAAGGTATCACATGTGAAGTCATTGATGTCGCGACAATTAAACCGCTGGATATTGAAACTATTATTGCATCAGTTGAGAAAACCGGCCGCTGCGTCATAGTCCATGAAGGCGCCAAAACATGTGGCGTTGGAGCTGAAATCACCGCACAGTTAATGGAAAACTCATTATCTGATTTACTAGCCCCTGTTCAACGAGTAACGGGCTACGATACTGTAATGCCCTATTTCCAGTTAGAAAAGCATTACATACCGAGTGTTTCGCGCATCAAAAACAGTGTCATGAGCATAATGGAGTAACAATGAATATATTCAACTTACCTGATTTAGGCGAAGGCTTGCCTGATGCTGAAATTCATGAGTGGTTTGTCAAAGAAGGCGATACTGTTGTCGTTGACCAACCTTTAGTGTCTATGGAAACAGCAAAAGCGGTAGTCGATGTACCTTGCCCTCAAGCTGGGAAGATTATGAAATTATTTGGCAAGCCAGGTGATGTGATTAAAACTGGTGAGCCTTTAGTAGGTTTTGAAGCTGCTGAAGCCGCAGTCCGTTCAGACAAAGGAACAGTTGTTGGTAATCTTGAAGAAAGCAGCGACATTAGTGAAGACAATTTTACTATTGGCTCAAGCCAGTCAAGTTCGCAACGTGCTCGAGCAACCCCCGCCGTTCGTCTACTTGCTAAAAAATTAGGCGTTGATCTTAAATCATTAACGGGATCAGGTGAGCACGGTGTTATTACTCGAGAAGACGTGCAAAATGCTGCCAATAAAAAGACACAGCTTCCCGAAGGATTTGAAGCATTACGGGGCGTACGCCGTGCAATGCTCAGTAGTATGGTCCAATCTCATCAAGAAGTAGTCCCTGTCAGTATTTTTGATGAGGCAGATATTCAAGGCTGGAAACCTCAAACAGATATCACTGTTCGTCTGGTTCGGGCAATTGTTGAGGCATGCAAGAAAGAACCTGCTTTAAATGCATGGTTTAATACTGAGCACGGCGCACGTAAATTATTTGATGAAGTTAATTTAGGCCTCGCAATGGATAGCGCGGATGGTTTGTTCGTCCCCGTGATTCACAATGCTGCTAAACTTAGTGACACAGAAATGAGACAGCTTATCAATGATTATAAAACAGACGTTCAAAATCGAACGGTGGCAGCTGATAATTTAAAAGGTGCAACAATAACCCTGTCAAACTTCGGTAAATTTGCCGGACGCTTTGCCAGCCCTATTATTGTTCCACCGATGGTCGCTATTTTAGCTGTAGGCCGTTTATATGAAGGTGCTGTTGTTAATCAAGATAAAATTGAAAAACATCGCCTACTTCCCTTATCTTTAAGTTTTGATCATCGTGCTGTTACTGGTGGTGAGGCAACAAGATTTTTAGGTGCGGTCATTGAGTCTTTACAGAAACCTTAATTTTCAATTAACTAATTTTGATTTCGCCCTTCGCGAAATCAAAATTAGCCAAGAAACAATTTAAGCTGCTGGAGCAGTAACTTTTGATAGAGCCTCATCTAGATTTCCAAGATGCTTGAATCGTTTAGGTTCACCAAAGAACGACGCATGTCCGGTAAGTAACTTTGAGCCAATCAATTTCACACCTACGGCAATCCCTGCAGTGAACACCGCGGCAAGGATATTTAACAAAAAGGGCTTCCAAAACGATCGATGTCTGGACATCGTATCATCTTGACTATGCAAAAGCTCAGTAAAATCATCCTTGAATTCTTTAAACGCCATTTCATCTAACTTTTCTTCACCGTGGCGTATAACAAACAGGTCCACGTTTTCTCGCAATTGAGCAGCTAATTTGGTTGCTATATCCCCATCATGGCCACCAATTTTATTGCCATGTGCTTCAAGCTGTTCGATTTGAAAATATACAGTTGTAATAGACTTTTTGAACTCACCTTGAGCATTTGTTAAAACACTCAACGCTTTCTGATGAATGTTGTCGACTTCAGTATAAGCAGGATTAGTAGTCTTATGGAATGCTTTAATATCGACGAGTAATCGGTTAATTATGGGTAGCATAGTTACTCCAAAAAACTTACCCCGCTCGCTAGAAATATAGTCGAGAACGGGTTGATAATTTCCTGAGGAAGTGGACTCAGTTAGTCTTCTTGCTATTTCCTCAAGAAATTGCTCTCTATTTAATGCATCATCACTATTGAAAGAATCTTTAAGGTGATATTTTTCAGCGCGCTTTTTAATGTAATTTATGCATTCATCACGGAATTTGTTAGCTAATTCATATCTGAACCACTGAATCTGACTTTCCTTAAATTGCTTCTCAAAACTCTGGATCTCATGTTCTACCTGAGCTAAAGTACACAAAACAGGTTCACTTCTTAGCATTTCTAATTCTTTTCTCACTACTGATAAATCAGTAATCTTATTGTGAGCAATGTATTCTGCTGCCTCAGACAATAAATGCTGTGGGTTTGAATGGTCTGCTTGTTCCTTTTTAGTTAATTTTAGCTTCTCAGTATGGTTTATAATCTCAGCTTTATAAGAACTCAATAGAGCATTTACTTTGTCTAAAAACCGTGCTTCCTTCTCTGTGAAAGTGCGAATCAATAAGGATTCCACCTCTAAATTTTCATGCTCCTTGTCTCCATTAGCTACAAACAAAGATTTCAGTTTTTGGAGGTTAGCGGGTACAGAATCCTTTAATAAAATAAGCTGTTTAAATTGTTGACATAATAACAATAACTCATGAGCAATTGGCTCGGATGAGGTTGATGGTTGAAATATTGCATCAATTTTTTTAGTAACAATTTGAGCCTTAATCTGCGCGACCTGCTGTATATTGCGTTTCAACAAAGAACTAATTATTGCTACAGTAGCTAGATAAATGTCGTTTTGACTTAAACTAAGTACCAACTCTTTTAACTCACTCAGATTATCACTAAGAACCCCAAGTCTTTCTTCTCCCTCTGCGGATTTACTATCCAGGGCTTGGGCATCAGATGTAAGAAAGTCATTTAATTTTTTATTATCATCAAACAAAGCATTAATTCTGTAAAGCACATCAATTTCAGTTTCTAATGTTTTAATGTCTTGAAGTTTGTTCTTTTCAGCCTCAATTTTTTTATCTAATTCATGTTCTTCTTGCGCACGCTGTTCGAGAGCACTACGCACGGTAACTATCTGCGTAACTGATTGACTAAGTTGAATAAGTTGCGTTTTGCATTCCTTAAACACACCTATATTCTTTTGAATCTCGCTAAAAGCGTTAAGTTCTTGAGTAGTGCTAATGAGTTGTCTTTTAATTTGTGGTATTAATACCTGTGGTTCACAGGTAAACTGTTTTTGGGATTCAACGACTGAAACTTCCCCTAATAATAGGAATAACACTCCCATCGCTGAGAGGCTTCCATATTTTTCTTTTAAGGATTCTAGTTCTTTTAGTTTTTCAATTTGTTCAACGTAAGATTTGTTAAAAAACTTTTTGGTGTCAAGGACTTTATGGGCGGCAGTAAGAGCATTATGTTTTACGAGACATTCGTCAATTTTTGAGGCAAATATAGATTCTTTTTCAACTAGTTTATCCTCGTTAAAAATTACAGATTTGATCCAGAGATCTATTATCGCTGGATCCGATTTCAGTTGATGTTCCGAAAACATAGTATCGAATTCTTCGCTTTTCATAGGTCTAAATTTAAGCAGAAGATCTTTTTGTTCAGCTATCTTTTTTTGAATCTCAACGATAGAATCGAAATGTTTTCTTTTATCCAAATCAAGTAACGATTCTCCGGAAGAATTTACTGATCGCTGTTCTCTTCTAGTTTTCTCAAGAAGAGCGAGCACTTCTTCAATTTTAGATTGGTCTTTCCTTTTTTCTTCAAGGGACGCTTCTTTAGCTTTTAATAATAATTGTCGCTCTTGAGGATTAGCAGCTTGCATTTTTTCGGCAAAAATTGCGACTTCTAAACCAGAGGATGCTTTTTGTATAGCATCTGCAACTCTGTATTGAGCATGTTTAACAGAGTTTGCTACAGCTACAGCACGCTCTTGATTGCCTCTATAAAGCGATTTTATTTTTTCTTCGGCTAAATCTAGTTGGCTGAACTCTGATTGCAAAGCGTCAAGAGTATTTTCACTTACTGAAAGTTTTTGCTGCACAAACTTTAACTTCTCTAATTGCCCACGTAAGAGTTCTGCACTATGTAATTCCTCGACGCTCATTATTAACTCGTCAATACCATCACAGTCTTTTTTTATCTCTTCAATGACTTGCTCAATATTATTATTTCTATCTAGATGGTGTTGTTGAATCAGAGCCTCTTTCGTTTGCTTAAGTTGTTGAAGATTTTCTAATATAATAGATTGTTGAGTCTCCATATTCTTCGCAAGATTATCTTGAACCTCCAGAATGTTAAAAAGCCTGTCACCCTCTATTAACAATTTCTCTTTGAGAGGTTTTTTAAGGTAATTTGCATTAGTTAAGTTAGATTCTTTTTTACACTGTGAAAGTAAGCTTGGATGGGATTCTAATAGTGTACCAAACGGTAAACTTTTGTAGTTTCTTTCTTTAAGTTCCTCAATAAGCGCGAGTAATCTTCTTTCCTTGTGCTCAAGAATACTAATCTCTTTTAATCGTGGTAAAGCATCCTTTTCAAGGATATCTTTTGTACTATCAAGCTCAGACAGACTTAAAAGAGTTGAGTCAACTTTACCTTTAAGAAACTCATTCTCAGCTTTAATAAACTGACTGACTAATTGCATCTTCGCGCGTTCACTTTTGACATGAAGCGTATCAGCATAGGTTTTAAAATAGCTTGCTAAACGTGATGAAAGAATTGAAGGTAACAAATTTACGCTTTCATTATAGAATTGCTCAGTATCAATAGGACCATTACCTATATCGTAGATATAATCTCTACCACCACTATCTTTTTTGTGAGATATTTTCAGATTATCTAGCGCAGATGGATTAAGGAAAGAAACCAAGTCCTCAAACTCTCTAGGAAATTGCTCACATAACAGGAAGATTTCAACCGCTAGTTCGTAAGAAGCAGGATGTACAACTCTAAACTCCAGGGTAAGATTATCGCCCAAAATCGATACTCTAAAATCACTTACTATATTCTCTGGTCTTAGTCCTTCTTGAAGGATGATTTCTTTATCATTATCAAATACTCTCTTGGCTAATCCTTTGGAGGTAATAGTGTACTGCTCAATAAAATTTTCAATTTCTTTGAAATAACTTTCAAAATTTCCACCGGGTATAGCGGCGTTCAGCTCCGGTAGCTTTCTTTCTATTTCATCTTTTAATTTTTGTCTAAAATGCTCACCTTTATTGCTGGCTTTCTCATGTTGGATCTGACTATAGAGCTTAGGAAATTCCTCTTTCCATAAATGATAAATTGCATAGCGTGGCGAACTTAATGCTTTTTTGATGTTTCCAATTTGGGAAACTTTGCTCCCATGTTTAATTGCTAAAGTCAACAAGTTAGGTTGAGAACCTTTAGAAAACAAAGGGCCTGCTTCTTCAAACAGAGCAATGGCTTGTTTAAATGCTTCGAACTGGTTTCTGGTAAATGTTTCGCATGAAGATTCGGGTATCTGGGAGTCTTTTTGTGTCAGTGTCGTATGAAGCTCAAGTATGAGGGGTTTAAAATGGCTTAAAATTTTTTTTAAAGCGCTTTCTTCGAATGTCGTATAATTTTTTTGTTTTACCCTGCGTCCCATCACTTCACCCATCATAGCCCAAAATGTGGGCATAGCTTACATGATTATTCTTAAGCAAATATTAAGAAATCAGACGAACATTGGTTAAAAATTGACTTATTATTTAAATAAAATTAAAGACTTAGCATTAAACACTCATAATGATTATAATTTACACATTTTACCAATGTGCTATTTGATTTAACAGTGCGGCCAAACGACAACCCGCAATAGCGATACGTTGCTCAGCAGCAGCCTTAACCAATTGTTGATAAAGTTTAGTGGGTTGTTGTCCATACTGGATTTGATAGGCTTTTTGAACAGCTAATTCATGGGATTCTTGCGCCCAAACTTGTGGATCGAGATTCATCTCTCGTAAACGGCAAGGCCAATGTTTTTCTATGATACGTGCTTTTTTACTTAACTGAGCAGCGCTGTAATGCTTACGTGTGTTCAACCATCCGCCACCTTTATCCCAATAAGCATGTAAATTAGTCGCTACCGAATTGTTTTTTAATGGAAAGAGATTACCTCCCAAATCACCCTTTGGATGCTTCGCACTGAATTGATTAGCCGCATGAAGCGGTTGATGAATGTCACCAACAACGTGAAGTAAAATACGTAATGTGAAGCCCTTTTCAAAATCATTAATAGCACTATTCTGCATTAATCGTTTAGCAGAGTTAATTGCTGTAACGGCATTGATGTGGTCCGGTTCAATTAACTCCGTCCCATCAAATGAAAATGGAATGTCTATATAATGTTTTGGACCTAGCCAAAGCTCATTTTGATAGCGCAAACTGTCTAACCATACAGCAGAATTGACTAGACTTTGAGGTCTATAAGCCTTATCCAGTGCATGGTTATATTGATTTAAAATTTGTCTGGTATGAGGATTAAGATGATGATAAGCGATTTGGGCCACCAAGCGATGACCCAATGAATTCCAACTATAACTGTTGCCAATTAACGATAAACCTAATACAACAGCTAAGAACGCTCGCTTCATCATCGACCTATTATCCTAAATAAGGAGACCAAGCTGGCTCCTGAACATCGCCTTCTCTTGCTGGAAGACGAATTTTCACACGTCCATCAATTGAAACCATTCCTAAAACACCTTGATCGTTAAAACGAGTTGCATACAGAATTAAGCGACCATTAGGTGCCACTGAAGGCGATTCATCCATTGGTGCAAACGTCACTTGAGTTACGTGTCCACTATCATCTTGTACTGCAATATTAAAGTTTTTATCCTCTCGATGCAGCATCACTATGTATTTTTGATCAGGCGTATAAGAGGCCCGAGCATTGTAATTGCCTTCATAAGTAACCCGAGTAACACTACCATCAGCTAAAGATAGGCGATATACCTGAGGTCTACCTCCTCTACCTGAGGTAAACAGCAAAGAACGTCCATCAGGGGAGTAGCGAGGCTCTGTATCAATTGCATCACCAAATGTCAGTTGCTTCATACTACCAGAGCCAAGATCAACACTATAGATTTTTGCAGAACCACTTTTTGATAGCACAACAGCTAATTGGCGTCCATCCGCAGACCAGGCAGGAGCTCCGTTAATACCAGTGAAGTCAGTCACTAGACGGCGCCGCCCTGTTGCTACATCCACTGTAAAAATTTGTGCCTTTTTCTTTTCAAAAGACACATAAGCAATTTGTCGACCATCTGGAGACCAAGCGGGTGACATAATAGGTTCTGTAGAAACTAGCAGGCTTTGTGGATTGTAACCATCTACATCAGCAACCTCCAGGAAATACTTTGCTTGCTCACCATGGCGTTGTACTAAAATATAGGCAATTCGCGTAGAAAAAATTCCACGCTCACCAGTTAATTTTTGATAAACTTCGTCACTGATATGATGTGCCAGTGGGCGCAATTCATTACTACTGATTTGATAACTCTTTGACAGTAAAACACGCCCCTGGGCAACAGCATCAACTAATTCATAATTAACTTCATAGCGATTGTAACCAACACGGCGAACACTACCTGATAAAATACTGTCAGCCCCTGCTTGACGCCAGGTTGCAACAGAAGGTTGGCCTAAACCTGAAGGGGAAGAAATAATTTTGAATTGCCCTGAAAAATGCAAATCATTATTTACAACCCCTGATAGTTGCTGTGCCGTTGTATCTAACCCGAAAGAATTGATACCAATAGGCAACGCAGAACTAATTCCTTGCGTTAATTCCAAATCCACAGCAAAAACTGTGGTCGATAATAATAAAAACAGTGGTGTTATCAAACGTTTAATAAACACTTTTACCCCCTAACGTTCTCTGGACGTACAGTCAGACTGATGTCACGAAATATATCAAAAGTTGCTGGATCAGTTGGTACTGGAAGCGGCGATGCTTTATAGATGGCGGTCTGGGCCGAGCGATCTAAAACAGGATCACCACTACTCCTTGTTAATGTAACTTCCAACACTGCCCCATCCGGTGCTAATCGAATGCGAAATTGACTGGATAAGCCATTATTTACATTCTCCGGCAAGATCCAGTGACGTCCAATTGCATTCACAATCAATGCCTTATATTTATCAACTTCCCCAGCCAGCTGTGCTCTTTTTGCATTGTCAGCAGCTTGCTGTGCTGCTGCCAATCGATTTCTTTCAGCTTGTTCCGCTTTCGCTTTTTCTGCCTGGGCTAAAGCTTCTTTAGCTTTTTCAGCCTTTTCTTTTTCAAGACGAGCTAGCTCTTTGGCCTTCTCTGCTTTTTCTTTGTCTGCCTTTTCTTTATCAGCTTTTAGCTTTTCATCAGCTTGTTTCTTTTTCAATTGTGCAAGTTTTTCAGCTTCTTCCAGCTGTTTCTTTTTTAATTGCTCTTGCTTTTCTTTAAGTTCTGCAAGTCGCTTTGCTTCCTGTTCTTTTTGTAATGCGAGCTGCTTCAAACGCTTTTGTTCTTCTTCAATCTGCTTTTTACGTGCAATTGCCACTTTTTCCGCTTCTTCCTTCAACTTGGCCAGGCGTTGCTGCTCTTGTACCCGAGCTCTGCGAGCCATTTCGGCCTCGCGTGTCAATGCTTGCTGACGAGCTTGCTCAGCTTTTAGTTGATTTGCCCGCTCTTGTTTTAAGCGATTTACTGTCTGCATGACCTCTTCATTATCAACGCTTACCGCTTTAACTACTTCTTGAGGTTTTGGATTAGCGTCAATTGGTAAGGCTTTACTAGGTTCATTTTTTGCTGCAGTTAGCACAGGGCGCTGACTCGTTGATTCCACTAAAAGCATTAACGCTAAAAAAATATGAAAACCAATCGCTATAAAAAACGATTTGCGATAACTTTGATCATTTATCATCCCTGATTCTCCTGTGGTGAATCAGAAGAATCCGTCAAGAGCCCCACTTGCTCAGCTCCAGCTTGTTTTAATAAACTCATCGCCCCTACAACTTTACCATAAGGAACACCTTGATCCCCTTTAACTAAAACGTTGATGGGCTGGTTATTTTGCTGGGCTAATTCAAGTTCAGCAGCAACACGAACCATTAGTGCTTTCGGTTCAATTGGGTTCTCTGGTGTCGTACTAATATTTAAAAAATAGTCACCCTGTTGATTGACAGAAACAATAATGGGCTCTCTTTCTGTTGGTTTTAATGTTTGACTAGCTGCCTTCGGAAGATCAACAGTAACCCCTTGCGTTAGCATGGGTGCAGTGATCATAAATATCACAAGCAATACCAGCATAACGTCGATATAAGGCACCACATTTATTTCAGCAATGGGACTTGAAGATGCCCTTTTTTTTCTTGACATGACAATTATCCTCTTATTGGCGCTGCAGTTTGTTGCTCAATAAGTGAGACTAATTCTTCCTGAAATAAGTCGTAACGATCCAGCAGACTATTAGCCCTTGTTGAATAACGGTTAAATGCAATAACTGCCGGGATAGCGGTAAAAAGACCCAATGCGGTTGCCACCAGTGCCTCAGATATACCTGGGGCAACCATCGCTATAGTCGCTTGTTGGGCATGTCCTAATGCCTGGAAGGAAGTCATAATCCCCCATACTGTACCGAACAAACCAACGTAGGGAGCAATAGAACCTACCGAAGCAAAAAAAGGAAGATGTTGTTCAAGTTGTGTGGCCTCTTTCGCATGTTTAATCTGCATAGCACGTTGGATGGGCTCAATGAGGACACTACCTAGCTTACGGGAGCGTACATATTCCTTAAAGCCTGCGTGAAAAATTGCGGCCAACCCCTGTCGGATATCCACATTGCTATCTATATCAGCATAAAGTTTACTTAAATCACTACTCGCCCAAAAACGTCTGGAGAATGCCTCACATTCCTCTTTTTTACGCTTAAAGTACCATCCTCTTTGTAAAATAAGAGTCCACGATACAATGGATGCAGCAAGCAAAATCATCATAACAGTCTTCACAACGAGACCGGCCTGCATAAAATAACCCAATACACTGGCATGGCTACCCACGTTTTCTCCTCCAACTTAATCTTTTTTAATCCAGTACAGACAATGTGACAATTGACTACATCTACAATGAAAGCAATTTTAACAATTCAAATCGCAACTTCAAATAAATTTTCTGGTATCCGTTTAGGTTTCATCCGTCCATCGATGCAGACTACTTTAATAAGTCCTTGACATAACAGCTTATTATCCTGGTTATAAATATTTTGTTCGAACACTAAGCTGCATGATGTTTTAGTATCAATTTTTGAAACAACCGTTAGCCAATCATCTAAACGGGCAGGTGCGACATAGCGCAGCTTTACCTCATTGATTGCAAAGTGGCAATCATACGTTGCCAGCGCGCTTAAAGACAAGCCAGACGCTCGTATCATCTCCGTCCGTGCACGCTCAAAAAAACGAAGATAATTGGCATGGTATACAATGCCCATCATATCTGTATCTTCTGCATATACCCTGATATCAAAACGATAATGGTCATTCACGATGATTAGCCCTGTTCAACCATGGGAATACCAAAATGCTGATAGGCCAATTGAGAAGCTATACGTCCTCGAGGGGTACGCATTAAAAATCCCTGTTGAATTAAGTAGGGCTCCAACACATCCTCAATAGTTCCTTTTTCTTCACCAATTGCCGCGGCAATACTATCAATACCCACAGGGCCACCGTCAAAACGCTCAATCACAGCCAGAATTAATTTTCTGTCCATGACATCGAATCCATGCTGATCAACATCTAACATTTCCAAGGCTTTCTTGGCAATATCAAGTGTGATTATGCCGTTGCCTTTCACTTCAGCGTAATCTCTAACACGACGCAAGAGCCTGTTAGCAATTCTTGGTGTTCCACGAGAGCGCATGGCAATTTCTTTTGCCCCCTCTTTGTCTGCTTTCACACCTAATAATTTGGCCGAACGCGAAACAATGTGGCACAGTGCATCAATTGCATAAAACTCTAAACGCTGCACAATTCCAAATCGATCACGTAAAGGAGATGTTAGTAATCCTGCACGTGTTGTTGCGCCTATAAGAGTGAATGGGGGCAATTCAAGCTTGATTGAACGTGCAGCTGGCCCCTCTCCTATCATAATATCCAGTTTGTAATCTTCCATTGCCGGATAAAGAATTTCTTCGATAACAGGACTTAAGCGATGTATTTCATCAATAAATAAAACATCATTTTCCTGAAGATTAGTTAAAATAGCCGCAATATCCCCTGCTCGTTCAAGCACGGGGCCTGATGTTTGTCGTAAATTAACTCCCATCTCATGGGCAATAATGTTAGCTAATGTCGTTTTACCTAGACCTGGGGGACCAAAAATTAGGACATGATCCAGAGCATCGCGACGATTTTTAGCAGCTTCAATAAAAATACGCATTTGCGAACAAACTGCGTCTTGGCCGATGTATTCATCCAAACTCAAAGGTCGAATAGCACGATCTAAAGCTTCTTCTGAAGCGGCTAAATTTGCACTGATCAAACGGTCACTTTCAAGCATACAAGTCAGGATTTTATTAGTTTTTATGCATTCTAACACAGGTTTTTACCATAAGCTTCCCTAACTGGCTTAGATTTTGAGTGTTGAAATGATGGATGGATTAAGAAATTGCGCTTAATCGCTCTTTTAAAAAATTGCGCAGACGATGAATGCGAGAACGGACTGTTCCCAAAGGACATTGCAAGCGTTTTGCAATCACTTTATAACTTAAGCCTTGTGTTACATATAAATGGAAACAATGCTGCAGCTCATTGGGCATTTTTAGCACCATCTCGTTGACTTTCTGTTGAAGCTCCAAGTGGGTAAGATGAAACTCAGGCGAGTTATTGATATTCTCAGGGCTTATGCAATAATCACTAAGACTTAGCTCTAGTTTGATTGCACGAAAATAATTGATAATTGTCGTTTGCGTTATCTTATACAACCAGGTACTAAAACTTGAGCGATATTTAAACGTCGGTAGATAACGAAAAACTTTTAAACACACGTCTTGTACTAAATCATTCACTATGGAATGATCATCAACTTGTGTACGGATCTGCATGAAAATTTTTTTCCGGTACTTAGCGAGCAAATGATTAGCAGCTAATGAATCGCCTGATATGGCTAAATTAATTAGGTGGTAATCCGTTAATTCCATAGATAACTCTCTCAAAGCAACTTAGTATTTATGTCGACCCAAATACAAAATGCTTTAATTTCGAACAATTTTTTCGTGCAATTTCAGAGTCTTATATATTAAAGGCTCAGTTTGATCCGAGAAAATAATTAACAATTGACTCCTTTTCTCATTTTTTAATTCCATTAGAAGAAATAAGCCTGGATCAATTATGATGCGCATCCGCTGGTAAACTAATGGGGTTGAGTAGCCCTCTTTATGCAATGACCACCTGTTATTAGCATAAGTCAACTGTGAATATTGAGAATACGGTCTTGGATCACGAAGGATCCGCAGCAATTGAATGCTTAATAAAATTTCAGTAAGTAGTTTAAGATATAACGGCCAGAAGCAGTTATAAACTATTAAAAAGGCGCAACTATAAACTAATAGAACAATACGTAAAAAATATTGAGATTTACGCAAATTTATCGTGCAATTTAATGAATTCAACAATCTCGACTAAATCCTTGTCATTGGGGGTTTCATAGCCCATTAACCAGCTGTATAGCTCTGGATCGATGCAACCCAAAAGCTTATCGAAGGCATCGAGCTGTTCGTCAGTAAGTTTTTCTAAATAATTATTAGCAAAACGAGCAAGAATTAAATCCAATTCGAGCATACCTCGTCTACATTGCCAAAGAAATTTTGCTTTTCTTAAAGGTGTAATCATTATCTTACCAGATTGTCAGCTAGGGCGATGTTACACTAAACTTCACAACTATCGCAAACTTTCACGACATGAATATGAATTTTGATCACTACTTAATTAATCATCGCCCCTATACTTTCAATCCGCCATTAGAAAAGGGTTTTGCATTGCAGCACGATAAAAATTATCTCTTTGAGTTACCTCATTTAGGGATATTAGGTCTTCAAGGTGAGCGTGCCCAAGAATTCTTGCAAGGACAATTAACCTGTGACCTTTACAAGGTTACGCCTAACTCGATGCGCCAAGGGGCACAATGCAACTTAAAGGGACGAATTCTTAGTTTAGTGGATGTGATATATTGGCAACAGTTTCAATTAATCTTGCCCAAAGACTTACTCCTTGAAACACAAAATTCCTTATCTAAAACGGCACTATTATCCAGAGTGACTATCAAACCTGATGAAACTTATAAAATTTACGGTTTTTATTCATCAAACCCTGATAATTTAGTAAATCTCCCCACTCAGCCGTATGCTGCTGTCCACGAGGAAGGATTTTATTGCTATTCCTTAAGCAAACAACTCTACATTTTTGTCGTAAAAAATGAGTCTATCAATGAATTTCATAACTTATTCACTACCACAGAACAATCACAGGGTTCACTAACCTGGCATTACTTAATGCTCACGCAAAAACAAGTTCAAATTTACCCTGAAACAAGAGGGTTGTTTTTACCTCATCGTCTTGATTTGCATTTAACCGAGCATTTAAGCTTTGATAAAGGATGTTATAAAGGGCAGGAAATTATTGCCAGAATGCATTACAAATCAAAATTAAAACATGGATTACGTTTATTCTTAATCGAATCATCACTGACCTTAATCGCGGGTCAAAAAATAGTTGATAGTGCAGGACAAGTTGAGATTGGTGAATTGATTGACTTTTGCCCACTGGGAGAGAACAACTTTCTTATTGCGACAAGCATTCTATTAGAACACCCATCGCAAGTTCGATTTGAAGATCAAGAACAGATTATCGCGCT
Organism: Legionella hackeliae; assembly: GCF_000953655.1. Lineage (NCBI taxonomy): Bacteria > Pseudomonadati > Pseudomonadota > Gammaproteobacteria > Legionellales > Legionellaceae > Legionella > Legionella hackeliae. The sequence continues at coordinate 1,619,837 of NZ_LN681225.1, read as the reverse complement.
CAAAAATTTTTAATATTTTGACGTTGCCTTGGCATTTTTGGCCGAGGCAGCATGCTTTGTAACACACTGTCTTTATCGTAAAAATGATGTTTCAATGCCCCAGCAATATGAAGAACTATCAAACCAATAAGAACCCAGGCAATAATTCCATGCACATCTTCCATAAAATGAGCCAATTGTTTATCAGGTTTTACCCAAGGCAATGGCAATGACAATAAACCAAAATAACTAGGTGTTCTTTGAGCGGCCACCGACATTATCCAACCACTCAAGGGCATAAGAATTAAAAACAGGTAAAGACTGTATTGGACCACGCGTGAAAATACTCTCTCCCAGGCAGGAACAGATTCAGGTAAAGGGATCCTACCTTTATAACTCACCCAAATTAAACGAAAAATCATGAGAAACAAAATAGTAAGTCCTATCGACTTGTGCATCATATAGGCAGTTCCCATGTATTCTTCAGGCAAATCATCCAGAAAGAAACCTGCACCTAGCATGAGGATAACTAATAGCGCGATGAACCAGTGGATAAATTTAAAGCCCTTTGTATACTCAGCAGCGGCATCTTGCATTGAAATTCCTTCTATTAGATTTAATAACCGCATTCTACCGTGCCCAGCTAGACAATCAAGTCCTACTCAAATTGTATTGCTTACAAGTCACCACAAAAACCACAAGGTGCTATAAAATAAAGTTATGTGAGCATGCTCGACTTAGCAAATGTCTTATCTTATACCTGGTAAAATATCCAGAAAATTAGTTAATGCGCTACGAGCAATTTTTTCTCTGAGCTGAAATGAGGTATAACAACCAATCTGGTATAATTATCCCAACTTTGCAATTACTATGAAGACGTATAACCCCTGAAAAAACCTTCTGAACAACCGTTAGACGACAATGGAAATAAATTAGAAATTTAATAGGAATTAATACCTTACATAGATTTTGTTATTGCGAGTGCCCCGAATTAATCCAGAAAAAATTTCTGGAATGTTCGCACACTCGCAATAATACTCATCCTTAAGCGATTTCATTGGCTGACATCTGCACAGTAGTTTGCGTTAAATCTAACAACTCTCGGATAGCGACAAAGAACATTGTATAATTGAGCGTTGTACTAGAGCGCAGATCAGACAAAACATGACGCCATCTATCAATAAGACCCATATGACTCTCTGACCAGACACCTAAGGACTGCATAAAGTCTTTCCGCTTATCCGAAAGATTAATGATCCCTGCCGTAAGTTGTCGTTGTTGCCAATCCAAATCGTCACGTAATGCTTCTCGCGATAAAGACTCCCAGTGATTTTCTGTAGTATGCGCAATTACTTGAGTGCGAATCCAAGCTAAATCCAGGAATTCGCCAATACCAAAATAAATTTCCGCTACTTTTGCAACCGCAACTCCTGTCTGGTGACTTACCTCTATTACATCTAAAACAGAGAACAAGGCACGCGTAATGGTCAACTCATGGGCTAATCCCTTAGGAATACCCAACTCCAAATATTCATTAAGATGCTTATCATATTGAGCGCGATTACCTTCACCAAGAACTTCAGGGAAAGCCTTCTTAAACTCTTTCACTCCTGGTCCGTAATGTTTAACCGCTTTACTAATATTCAAACGCATACGTTGACTGCGTAAGAGCCAACGTGTTATGCGTCTGAGTAAACGTAAATAAAGCATCATCAATTCATTTTGTTTTTCTGCTGTGATAGTGGTACCTAATGCAGCAATCTCAATCCAAATTGTTTCAAGATCAAGGACACTTCTTGCAATCATGTAAGCACGCACGATAGCAGAAACAGGTGCTCCAGTTTCATCTTGTAATCGATAAACAAACGTAAAGCCCATTTCATTCACGATGAGATTACTGAGTTTGGTGGCAATAATTTCTCGTTTTAGCGGATGGTTTTGCATCTGCTTACTGAAACGCTCCTGCAACGGCTTGGGGAAACAGTTAATCAAGAGATCCTTCAAGAAGGAGTCTTCTGGAACATTGGATGCTAATATTTGCTCTTTCAAGATGGTCTTTGTATAACACAGCAAGACAGAGATTCCTGGGCGTGTTAGACCTTGGCCCATTAGCTTACGCTCCATCAATACCTTTTCATTCGGTAAAAACTCTAAGTCTCTATCTAATTTACCACTGCGCTCTAGCTCGTTAATGTAGCGACTATGTAATTCAACAGAACTAGCAGCTTTCATTGCTGTTAAACTGATTGCTCGTGGCTGTGCAAAATTATCACGCAAGACTAAGGCAGCAACTTCATCAGTCATTTCACTCAATAATTCGTTTCGTTGTTTCTCGGTTAAATCGCCTGAATCAACAATACTATCCAGCAAGATTTTGATGTTTACTTCTTTATCTGAACAATTAACACCAGCCGAGTTATCAATAAAGTCCGTATAAATAAGTCCACCATTGATATCATATTCAACACGCGCCAATTGGGTTAAACCTAAGTTACCGCCCTCACCCACGACCTTGCAACGCAGTTGTTTAGCATTAATGCGGATAGCATCGTTAGTTCTGTCTCCGACATCACTATGACTTTCTGTATGTGCTTTTACAAATGTACCGATACCAGCGCTCCACAACAAATCTACTTTTGCTCTCAGGAGTACACGAATTAACTCATTTGGCTCAATGACAGCCTGTTTAATACCAAAGACTTCTTTCATTTCTTTAGTCACGGTGATTGATTTGGCACTGCGATTAAAGACACCACCACCTTTAGAAATTAATTTTTTGTCATAATCGGTCCAACTTGAGCGTGGTAAATTAAATAAACGCTCACGCTCTTTGAAACTTGTTTCAGGATCTGGGGAAGGATCCACAAAAATATGAACATGGTTGAATGCACCCAGTAATTTAATATGTCTTGATAACAACATACCATTACCGAACACATCTCCTGCCATATCTCCAATACCAATGACCGTAAAGTCATTTGTTTGAATATCACGATTCATCTCGTAGAAATGTCGTTTTACAGATTCCCATGCCCCTCTTGCAGTGATTCCCATCTTTTTATGGTCATAACCGACTGAACCACCTGAAGCAAACGCATCACCAAGCCAGAAACCATATTCCAGGGAAATTTCATTGGCAATGTCTGAGAAAGTAGCTGTTCCTTTATCAGCAGCGACGACCAAGTAAGGATCATCGTCGTCATAGCAGATAACATTAGTGGGTTTAACCACTGTACCTTGATTATAATTGTCAGTAATATCGAGTAATCCACGAATAAAGAGTTTATAACATCGAATACCTTCAGCGAGTATTTCCTCTCTAGTTCCATTTATTGGTAAATGTTTAGGGACAAAACCACCTTTTGCTCCACTTGGAACAATCACAGCGTTTTTAACCTGCTGCGCTTTCATAAGTCCTAAGATTTCCGTACGAAAATCTTCGCGACGATCAGACCAACGTAATCCGCCTCGAGCAACGCGTCCACCACGTAAATGAACACCCTCAAAATTGGGCGAATAAACAAAAATTTCAAACATGGGATAGGGCTTTGGCACCCCTGGAATTTCTTTGCTATTTAACTTGATAGAAATATAGCTTTTGTAATTGCCTTTTTTATCAGTTTGATAGTAGTTGGTTCTTAATGTTGATTGAATTGTCTGGACATATTGTCGAATAATTTTATCTTCATCAAGGTTAGCCACTTCATCAAGTGCTGCAAAAATCTGATTAGTAATTCTGCTGCATTCTTCTTCACGATTCCTGCTTAGAACAGGATTAAAGCGAGCTTCAAATAACTCAACCAATTTTTTGGCTATATGAGCATTGTTGTTCAATGCGGACTCAATGTACTCTTGGCTAAATGTAAAACGAATTTGCTTGAAGTATTTAGCATAAGTTCTTAAAGCTGCAACTTGTCGCCAATCTAACTCAGCAGCAAGTACTAATTGATTAAATCCGTCATTTTCTGCTTCACCAAACCAGACACTGGCAAAAGCATTCTGAAATAGATCTTTAATATCATCAATTTCAAATTGGGTCCCTCGGATATATTGAAGCGCAAAATCATTAATCCAGGTTTCTTTACCATCTTCAAATTTGAGTTGATATGGTCGCTCACTAATTGCCCGCATCCCTAATCGCTCAACAATTGGCAACACATCAGACAAAGGAATGGTATTATCATGTTGATAAATTTTTAAGCGGAAGCTGTCTGTTTTTTCGTCCATCAACTTATAAAAATTCATGACTAAAGGATTAGCTGATGAAAGTGTTTCTATGTGTTTAATGTCATAAACAGCCGTTCTAGGTGAAAAATTCGATGTATAAGCAATCGGAAATGCATTTTTATAGCGACTGTATAATCGATTTGCACTTTCTTCACCAAAGGCTTCAAAAAGAAAATGTTGTAAATCATCAGTCCATGTTCGACCAACTTCAATCAAACGTTGTTCAATTTCTTTAAAATCCCATTGCGTAGTATCTTGCGGATTGATACGGATCATAAAATGAATGCGCGCCAAAACTGACTCAGAGAACCAGGTAGAAAATGTAATCTCATGAGAATTAAAGCTCTCAGCAAGAATTTGCTGCATTGCTTGGCGTAATTCTGTATTGAAACGTTCTTTGGGTACATACACAAGACAAGAAATAAATCGACGGTAAACATCAACACGGGCAAACATGCGGATACGACGACGCTCCTGCATGTAATAAATTCCCATTGCAATCTCTAACAATTCGTCTTCCGAACCTTGAATTAAATCATCGCGTGGCAAGGTTTCCAAAATATTCAAGAGTACCTTTCCAGCATGTCCACGTGGATTTAGATTTGAATTTTGCATAATTAATGCGACTTTATGACGCAAAAAAGGAATATGCTTTGGGTTCGTGTTATAAGCTGCAGAGGTGTATAAACCTACTATGCGACGCTCACCAATGACTTGCCCTTTTTTATTAAAACGTTTAATTCCAATGTAGTCTGTGTAAGCGCGTCTGTGCACAGTAGCTTCAGTATTCGTTTTAGACATTACCAAAATGCGTGAAGATAATGTATGTTCTCTAGCTTCAGGAGTCATTGCTGAAATACTGCGCGCACTGGATTTGCTCATGCTTTGGCGAAGAACACCTAAACCAGTTTCAGGCAAAGGCTGCAAAATTGTTTCCTGACCTTTTTGAACCAGTTCATAATCGCGAACACCTAAAAAGGTAAAGTGGTGATCTTCTATCCAATTTAAGAAAGCCTTGGTTTCTTCAACTTCAGCAGGATCAATAACCGATGCAACATGATCCAGTTCCGCAATAGCCTCACGGACCTTTTTACGCATCTCTATCCAATCTTTTACAACCACACGATTATCTTCTAACACACGCTCAAAATTATTGTGCAAGTCTTCCAAAATTGAGGGATCGGTTTGTCTGTCAATTTCAATAAGGATAGCAGCCTCAGTAGAAACACCATCAATATGCGAGTCATCTTCTTTCTTACGTGAAAGAATTGCTTTTACTTGATTATCCTGATCTCGTTGTAGACGCAAGCCCCCCATATGAATAATCAAATGGGACACCAAACCAAGGCGATTGATAACCATTCTTAATGAGTCAACTAGAAATGGCATGTCTTCCGTGATAATTTCAACCACTGTATGGGTTGTTTGCCAACCATGACGTTCAAATTCAGGATTATAAATACGAATTTTTGTTTCGTCCGGACTGCGTTGTTGTATTAAAGACCAAAAATTGACTGCAGCACCATATAAATCTTCTAAATCCCATTCTCGTAAATCTTCGAGCGCTACCGTGCCGTAAAATTGACGAACGAATTCAGCGCAGTAAGACGCCTGCTCACCACCCATCTTTTCCTTTAATCGCTCAACTACCGCATCGATAATTAAATCCTTACCCTCTTCAAATTTATAAGACATTCATTTCACCTCATTTAGGCATGAAAAAATAAAATTGCCGCGCATTATATACCTCTATCCGACAACTTACACGCCAGTGTTGCATTAATTTAATCAAACTATCATTTTTTTAGCATGTGCAGCAGTATATACGAAGAATTCTTTTATTCTATGTACACTGAAGTTCCAATAGCAACCCATAAAGCTAACTCAACTACATCAACATTTCTCATACGAATGCAACCGTGTGAGGCGGGTTTTCCTAATTCTGTTGAATCAGGTGTTCCATGAATATAGATATAGCGCTGTAAACTATCAACATCACCGCCTCGATTTCTACCCTCTTCAAGACCATCAAGCTGAAGAATACGAGACAATATCCAATCACGTTGAGGATATTGTAAAGCCACCGCAGGAGTATAAATCTCCCCAGTATGCTCACGAGAAACAAAAACCGAATTGATTGGGACATCAAGACCTATACAAGAATAAATTTGATGCCACCCTCTTGGCGTACAGCCACTGCCATTCTTCTCGCCTAAGCCATTTTTTCCTGTAGAAATAGAATATACCTTATAGGCATTATCATTTTCAAAACAATGCATCATTTGTTGGCTTGCAGAAATGTAAATAAATTGTTTTATACTTTTCATCATTTATTAATTAACCGCAACCGCCTTTGTATTTACAAATTCCAAAATCCCTTCTTTAGACAACTCACGTCCAAAGCCAGATCGTTTTATGCCGCCAAAGGGAACTCTTGGATCTGAGGCAACCAAAGCATTCACAAAACAGGCTCCAGCTTCAATGTCATATTGCGCAATGTGTTCTCCCCGGGCCAAATCTTGAGTGAATACTGCAGCTCCTAAACCATAAGGAGTTTCATTTGCCAACTGGATGGCCTCTGCTTCGTCTGAAGCCATAGTGATGGCAACCACTGGGCCAAATAATTCCTCATCAAAAGCAGCCATCCCCCTTTTAACATCTAATAAAAGTGTAGGCGGATAATAAAAACCCTTTCGCTTGGGTATTTCACCACCTTCAACTAATTTCGCACCTGATTTTACACTTCTTATGACCTGGTCATGAAGGGATTTTCGCAAATCATCTCGTGCCATGGGCCCCATATTGGTCTTATCATCCAAAGGATCGCCCATTTTATAATTTGCCATTAATGCTTTAATTTTTTCCACTAGCGCATTGTAAATCGGTTCCACAGCAATTACACGTTTTGCTGCAATACAGACTTGTCCAGTATTATTCAAACGTGATGTAACAATAGCTTTAGCCGCAAGATCCAGATCTGCATCATGTAATACCAAATAAGGATCACTTCCACCAAGTTCTAGTACCGCTTTCTTTAAATGATTCGCAGCATTTGAAGCAACGGCCGCTCCAGCTCTTTCACTCCCAGTGAGTGTGACAGCCACCACTTTATCATTGGCGATTACTTTTGCTGCCAAATCATTGTCCAGGACAAAATGTTGAAACAAATGCTCAGGAAAACCTGCCTCTTCAAATAATTTAGCAATTCTGTTTCCTGTACCGGTGGATATAGGAGCATGTTTTAAAATGGCAGCATTCCCAGCCATCACCGCCGGGACAGCAAAACGAAATACTTGCCAAAATGGAAAATTCCATGGCATGATGGCAAAAACAATACCTAATGGTTGATAACAAACCATCGTTTTCTTCATCTCGGTTTGAATGATTCTTGGCTGCAAATATTTTTCAGCATTCTCAGCATAATGTTCACAAACCCAAGCGCATTTTTCGATCTCGGCCCTACCTGCCGTAATGGGTTTTCCCATTTCGTTTGCCATCAGTAACGCAAGCTCATCCTTTTGTTCTCTAAGTAATTTAGCAAGATTTAACATTCTCTGATTGCGCTGAGAAAACGGTGTATTTTTCCATGCTTTGAAACTAAGATGTCCAGCATCAATATAAGTCGCTATCTGTTTCTCATTGAGAATAGGATATTCGTGTAAAACCTCTTCCGTGGTGGGATTAACCGTTTGAATGATCATGTAATTCTCCAAGTATTTTTCTTCAGTGTAGCTTATGGCGGATTAGACGCAAATCTCTGTACCTGACATTTTAATACAGAACTACGGTAGAATAATTTGTTATCTCATAACTGCTTTATCTTTGCCATTTGTAAAATAATTGCACTTCCTTTTTAATAGCATGCATGTCTATTCTTTGAAACCAGTGGCTCATTATTGAAACAAAACGTGCAACAGATGACAACTTTGTGACGGGATCCATATAAAATTAATCAATTACACCTTTAGTTTCTTGCACACCACTTTTGATTGTTGCTACTATTTTGCTAATTTCAGAGGTATTGACTGCTGATTAAAAACAAATATAAAGCAGTACGATAGAGCCACTTTTACAAATTTAGGATAAACAATGACAAATAAAAAACTAGGCTACCATCCCGTTCATTATTTGGTTGCCTGGGCTGTACATGCCTTCACGGCGAGTGCTGCATGTTTTGGTGTTCTTACTCTTGTCAAAATTTATCAGCATGATTACGTACAAGCGTTATGGTTTATGGCTATTACGGTAGTGATCGATGCAGTTGATGGTACATTAGCAAGATTAGTACGTGTGAAATCTGTTTTACCCAACGTTGACGGGACTTTACTGGACAATATTGTTGACTATTTGAACTATGTCATTACTCCTTGCTTTTTCCTCTATGTAAAGCCTGACATGCTGCCAGCAAGTTATTTATTAATTATTATCATAGGCATAACAATAACCTCGTCCTATCAGTTCTGTCAGATTGATGCAAAGACCCCTGATCATTTTTTTAAAGGGTTCCCCTGTTACTGGAATATTGCAGTGTTTTATATGTTTATTTTTGACACATCCATGTACACCAATGCCTTGATATTAGCCATTTTGTGTGTGCTTATTTTCGTACCCATTAAATATGTTTATCCTTCACGTCTCGATTATTTAACCAAATATCGCTATTTAAAAATTGTTATGCATACCTTCTCATTAATTTACGGGCTTAGTTCAGCTCTGGTTTTATGGAATTATCCACACATGGATTATATTTGGCTGTTTTTGTCTGTAAGTTATGTAGTTATGTATTTAGCACTTAGTATGTATCGAACTTACTCACCTATGACGCCAAATAAAATTGCAGCTCATGGTGAATAAAGAAAGCTGATTCACTTTTAATGCAGTTATCATTAGAATAGCGCTTCCAATTTTTTTGAGAGGTTTTTCATGTCATTTTGTAAAGCAATCATGTCTGTAGTAATGGTTACATTTTTCATAGGCGATTCGTCAGCTGCTGCCACAGCCCCCACACCATTTCCACATGGATGTGAAGTTAGAGGCTTTGGATTTGGTGATAGTCATTTAATTGTCAATGAAAATGGTGAGCAGTCATTTTATTTAATTCAAAACCGCAGTAGTCAACCTATTGAGCTACAACGCATTGAAACACGTGAAGTATTTATGAGCCCTTCCCTTAATACAAAGCTAGATCCTCTAAATTGGGCTGCATTTGCTTCAGACATCGCTGATTTACATTTTCAATGTTTTGTTAAAGAGAATGAAACTGTTAAAACACTTGATTGTCGGGATGTATTAGACGTTTGCCAATATCCTCGTGTTAAATTTGCTTTAAGTAACATGGGGAATTATTGGGTATCAACCAATAAATCACAAAATGACGTTATTACAGATGCAACAAAGAAAGGAATCTATTTACGTTGGTGATTAGGTGAAAACAACAAGACAGGATCAACTATTTCTTTTAGTGGGTATTATCGGCTCCTTTATTTTGCTATTTGGGCTCGCCGGTGCACCTGCAGAAAAGTACTATGTCATTGGTTCGGCGCTATTGCTTCTTACTTCGATTCATTTCAAGTTGATCTATTTTATAGCCCTTGAAATGATTCTTCTGGCTGGTCACGGTGCCATACTACTGGGGATTGGCACCACCCTGCAATTGGCTTTACCAATTCTTCTTTGCATTCAGTTATTGTCGTTCTACTTTATGAGCGGCCAGTTAAATAACATCTTTCTTATTGTTGGCATTACAGGTATTGCAGTGTTGTCTGTTGGATTTTCTTATGAAAATTAGTGGGTCTTTTTTATTGGAAGTTTTTCTATAGCAGTTTATGCATTTTATACCACTTATAAAGGTAAAACTGTTACTTTGTTATGGGCCATCCTGAATTCACTTTTTGCTGTTATTGCTATTTTCAAATTGTTTTTTTTACAAGGATAAGACTTATGGCTAAAACTCCTTCTAATATGGTTCCCTTAGGGACTCCAGCTCAACAATTTTCATTAATGAATGTGGTTGATAATTCTAAAGTCAATTTTAATGATAACTGGGACAGTAAAGCCACCGTCATTATGTTTATCTGTAATCACTGCCCCTATGTTAGGCATATCAGTCATGCATTAACAAAACTCGCACAAGACTACCTTTCAAAGGGTGTAAGCTTTTTGGCTATTAATTCCAACGATGTCGAAGCGTACCCTGCTGACTCACCAGAAAACATGAAAAAAATTGCTCTTGAGCAAAATTATCCTTTTCCCTATCTATATGATGAAACTCAAGAGGTAGCCAAAGCTTATCAAGCTGCTTGCACGCCTGATTTTTATATCTTTGATTCCGATCTACTTCTAGCTTACAGAGGTCAGTTCGACGACTCCCGCCCTGGTAATGACATTGCAGTTACAGGCAGCGATATACGTCAAGCCTTAGACAACTTATTGGCTAAGAAGCCAATTTCTACCGAACAAAAGCCCAGTCTTGGCTGCAATATAAAGTGGAAAAATTGATGGATTTTAAACTTGCCTTTTATGTCCCAGAAAGTCATCTTGAACTTGTTAAACAAGCACTATTTGATGCTGGAGCAGGAAGACAAGGGGATTATGAGCACTGTTGTTGGCAATGCCAAGGCCAAGGACAATTCAAACCCTTGAGCGGTGCAAATCCAACAATCGGTACAATCAATGCGCTCACGTTTGTCTCTGAGTATAAAGTTGAGATGCTCTGCTCAGCCTCACATATTGAAAAAGTTGTAGAGGCGTTAAAAACCAGCCATCCTTACGAAGAACCAGCATTTGAGGTGATACGACTAGAACGGTATTAAAAAGAATCTGCCGAGTAGCAGATTCTTTTTATGAGCCACATTCATTATTTAGATGGGGCAATTTGAACTTGCAGATTTGCAATTACATCGCTATGAACGTGAATTTCAACTACATAATCACCGATTGAGTGAATTGGTCCTTCAGGCATAACAATTTCACGCTTGCTAACTTCAATTGATTTTTCTTTTAAAGCATCTTTAATTTCATTGGGACCAACTGAACCATAAAGCTTGCCTTCGTCACTAGCCATTGCAGAAATCACCACGGTGATATCATTCAACTTGGCAGCACGTTGTTCAGCACTAGCCAATGATTGTTGAGCTTTCTTTTCAAGCTCTGCGCGACGCTGTTCAAACCGCTCAATATTTGACTCTGTAGCAAATACAGCTTTATTTTGTGGGATAAGGTAGTTGCGACCGTAACCAGCCTTTACATTTACTTTATCGCCTAAATTTCCTAAGTTTCTAATTTTTTCTAATAAAATAACTTCCATCTTAGTAAACCCCTTATTTTGCTCCACCTGTTTTAGCAGGTAAACGTAATCTAAAATTAAACCAACTATCTAAAGCACCTAAAACCACGTAAATGGGCAACATGACAAATGGTAATAAAACTAAAGGAATCAATATTAAAAATAATGTACCAATACCCTTTTTACCTCTGGTCAATATGTTAAAGCTTATACTTATACCAGCGCCTGCATAATATATTGCGAGCACGGGCAGAACGCTTATTGCTAAAGGGTTTTCTAAATAAGTACCAATTGCCGCAATAGTAAGTACAATAACACCCCACGCACTGGCTCGAAAATTAATCATTTCTTGTCGATATCCACCCGGATAATATAAGCCGGATTGGATAGAGCGAGCCAACATAAGTGAAGCAATTGCTGACAACACAATACTTACTGCTTGAATACCAACAATATAGTTAGCAATAACGACTGAATTGACTGCATCCTGGTTGTTTAGCAAATCAGCTACAGCATTGTCGTGCTCAACTTGCTTTAAGATTGCCTGGATAAATTGATATTGCTCAGTGATAAATTCCGGAGCCAAACAATGTATCATTAAAAGGCCTACTAACCCTTGCAAAACGATAAAACCAACAGCGATACGCCAACTTGTCGTTGAGCGCAATACACCCGCGGTCAAGTAGCAAGGCAAAAAGGCCATCACAGCATTCATCACAGCCAAAGACCAGGACGAGGATAGTAGTGACAGGAATAGCATTGCCAGCATCCCCACTACTAATCCTTTGAATCCAGCACCCCACCCCTTGCGCAAAGTTATTAACGCTATTACCGCGACAGATAACCATGCAGCAAAAGGAATCAAGGCTAAAATTGCGATATAAATCAACGCATAAGTATCATTTTCCAGTAGAAAATGTCCCTGCTTTCGCAATAACTCGCCCAAACGTGCCATTTTTATCGGTGGCTATCACAGTAAGGCAACAAGCCCAAGAATCGTGCCCATTTAATCGCCTGAGCCAATTGGCGTTGTGGGCGAGTGGGTGTACCAGTAATACGACTTGGAACTATCTTACCTGTTTCAGTAATGTAATTTTTCAGCACATTGACATCTTTATAATCGATTTCACTAGCACCTTCTGCACTGAAACGCATTTTTTTACGACGGAAATATGAAGTTGACATAAATAACTACTCCTTAGGCTGCTCTTTCATCTTTTTCTTTTTTCATTAACACGGATTGACCAGTGATCGCGTGTTTGCGCTTGATAATTAAATTTCTTAAAATCGCGTCATTGAATTTGAACGAATTTTTTAATTCATCAAGTGCAGCCTGATTACATTCGATGTTCATTAATATGTAATGTGCTTTATGTACATCTTTAATGGTGTAAGCAAGTTGTCTACGACCCCAATCTTCTTTACGATGAATTTGACCACCATGTTTAGTGATAATACCTTCATAGCGCTCTACCATTGCTGGTACTTGTTCGCTTTGATCGGGATGCACTAGAAACACTACTTCATAATGTCTCACTAATTTCTCCTTATGGATTAATAGCCTTCTCCAATGAAATTAGAGTAAGGCAAGGTTAAAAAAACGCACAATCTTAACTGATTTTCTATTTGGGAGCAAATTTACCATTAGATTTACTGGAATTTTGTCAAATTGTGAAGAGAAAACGCTTATCATTGCATTATAAAAGCACAAGAAGATAAAAAATTACAGCTGATTTACTATTCTTTAACCTTTTACCGGCAAATCTAAAAATCCAGACTACAATAAACAATAATTGCTGCTTAAGGATTATTAGTATGAGTGGGGACACCTTTAATGCATTAATTAAAGCACAAAGTATTCGTGCCATGCAGCATTTGATGTTACATGAGAAAATGAACTATCGTAAGGAGGTTAATGAGTTGGCAGAAACATGCTCTAATGTATTACAACAACACACAAATTCAGTAGATGTCATAGTCCAACTTATGGAAACATCTATGACCTCAAATTATTTGCAAACCTTGAAAACTGTGCAAAATGTACTTGAGCTATGTCAAGAAGAAAGAGGTAAAACTGTAGCGAATAGTTTCTATGGCGGAAGAGAGTCAGATAGGCTAGCTAAACGCATTACTGCCCTTGAGAAATCCAAAACAATGTCACCTTTGGATATTATGGATCAAATTGTGAACGATGTTTTAATAGAAGCATCGATCAAATACGACAGCGCTAACCCCTAATAATCAACTTTCGTATAGCTACTTCACCGCGGTGCAATGACGAAATTTTATTCGCAGAAAAACGTCTTTGTGAGCAATGCGAAGCAATAGTTAAGAGAGCCATTTTTATGGTCAAGCAAGACGATTAAAACATTGCATTTACTTGGGTCATGCGATATAACGTATTAAAAAGTAAAGAGGTTTTTATGAATATCGTGACTATTCCCTTTGAAGAACCACTCACTGTGAATATTAAAGGCACTACTGTTCAAATTGTTGCATTTAAAACGTTGGAGCATGGTAATATTAAATTTGGTGTCAATGCGCCACGTTCAGTCGAGGTTCATCGCGAAGAAATTTACCGGGCAATAAAACAGAAACAAAACAATGATGGTTCAGAATAATTCTTGCTAATGTCGCGCAATTCCAATCACTGCTCTATTATCGCTGCTTTTGCCCTTAGTCTATTGGCAACAATAGCCCTGGTTATCAACCATTTGTTCTACAAATTTCCTGGCAATAACTATTTCCCTCCAAATATCTTATTAATTGCTTTAATTCTTTTTCTTGGTTTTTTAGGTAGTTATCTACAATTTGGCCGCTCAAATATGGTTGTTAAAATGACTAGGGAATTGATTTATTATTTTCTGGTGATGTCAGTTATTGCATTTGCCACTAACGCGATTCAATACACACCCTTTACTCCAATCGATGACAAATTATTCGCCTTGGAAGCAGCTGCAAATATTAATTTAGTCAAAATTGTTGCCTGGACTCAACGCTCTGCGTTATTCACACAATTGCTTGTTTATATTTATGACAGCTTGCCTTATCAAATGAGTATTTTACCTCTCGTGGCCATTATCATGCGAAAATTCTCTTATTTACGTGAGTATTATTGCTTATTACTAATTAGTTCATTGATAGGGTTCACCATTTATTATTTTTATCCCACGGTGGCACCAGCAACTTTCTTTAAGAGTGAACTTTTTAGTCCCGAACAATACGCAACAGGTATTAAATTTAGTGAGATTCATCAGCACATCCCGCCATCAACCATTGATGGTGGAATGATTGCCTTTCCTTCGTTCCATGCAATTTGGGCCTGGCTTTGTCTTTATTTAATGCGTTGGTCGCGTTTCATTTTTTTCCTACTGCTACCTATTAACCTATTACTTATTGCATCCTGCGTATTATTAGGATGGCATTACCCAATCGATCTGATTGCAAGTGGTTTAATTTTGGCAGTTACCCATTATTTATGTTTTTTTTGTGCAAAAAAATAACTAGCTTATTTTTTTTGGAATCCCGCTTGGAAAATTTAACTCGCTTTGAAGCAGTTTCTGGTTAATCTTGGCAGACATGCTAATCTCTCTTAGTTTGGCATCTGCCAGAGCATTTAGACTTTGTCTTTTTTGCTCCACTAAAAGAGGATGCACCTGCATATATAACGCACCATCAGAGTAACCAAATTTAACAGGATTATTCAGTACTCGTACGGGCGTCCCCGTTTTCACCATGCTATAGAGGTATTCAATATCATCAGGCATCATTCTTAAGCAACCAGCACTTACCCTGGCTCCCACTCCATCACGTCGATTTGTTCCATGAATAAGATAAGTAGGCCAGCCCAGACGTAAAACATGCCTGCCCAGTGGGTTATCCTCGCCAGGAGGGAATTCATTCGGAATAGGAGCACCATGCTTTGCCGCTTCAGCAATGACATTGGCTGTTGGTCGCCACACAGGATTTCTTTCCTTGCTCACTACTTTTGTTAGTCCTAAAGGTGTAGTCCACCCTTCACGCCCAATACCTACAGGCATTGTTACAACAATATTCTCATCTGGAGGAAAATAATACAGGCGATATTCTGCCAGATTGATTACAATTCCCTCACGAGGTACATTAGGTAGAATAAACTGCGAAGGAATGAGCACTGTGGTTCGTTCATCTAATAGACTCGTCGGACTGATTTGTGGATTAGCCCTAATCATCTCGTAATAACCAATATCGTAACGCATCCCTACTTCACTTAATGACTCTCCCATTTCTGGATTCACATATTGAATCTCACCAATGACATCGCCTTGGGTTGGTAGCACGAAAGTAAGAGCCCATAACGGTTTTAAGGCAATTAGGCTTAAGCCTAGAACAAGTCTCTGCAAGATATTAATTCGTTTCATGCTTATTACTCTTCCAAAAGAAAAACGGCAAGGAAATACCTTGCCGTCACAAGAAAGATTACTACTAAATTATAAACTTACATCCGCTTTGAATCGATCACCATATTGCGCTTCTAGTTTTGCAAAAAGCTCATTGAGCTTGTCATGACCAAAGTGCTTGGCATAATTCATTGGACCACCACGGAAAGGAGCAAAGCCTGTCGCAAAAATCATTCCGCCATCGAGCAAATCGCTATCGGCAACAACACCTTCACGTAGACAAGTTGCAGCCTCATTAACCATTCGCAAAATTAAGCGATTAGAAATGTCTTTGCTGGGTTTGGTACTAGTTACCTTTTGCTTAATAGGTTTACCATTTTTATAGCGATAGAACCCTTCATCAGTTTTACGTCCCAGCTTTCCTTTCTTAACCATATCACGTAATCGTTGAGGAACGGTTCCACCGAAGTGCGAGGTTAAATTCTCAGCCACAGCCAAACAAACATCCATTCCGACAGTATCAGCCAATTCAACAGGCCCCATTACCATACCAAAGTCTTTCGCGGCTTTATCAATTTCTTCCCCACTATAACCTTCTTCAAGTAATTGCACACATTCCATGAGATAAGGCATCAATACGCGGTTGATTAAAAATCCTGGGCTTGATTTTACCGGCAATGGCAAACGTCCAATTTGATTTACAAAGGCGCATGCATCTTCACCCACATCTTTAGAAGTTTTCGAGCTGCTTACAACTTCTACAAGCTCCATTCTGGCGACTGGATTAAAGAAGTGAATTCCTACCAGACGTTTCGGATTAGTCATTGCAGTACTAATTTCATCCAAAGGAATGCTGGAAGTATTTGTAGCAATAATGGCAGTCTTTTTAGCTTTCGCCTCAACCTGCTTCATAATTGCTTGCTTAACTTCGAGATTTTCAAATACCGCTTCGATAAATACATCGGCACGCGCAATCCCATGTCCTTGTGGATCAGGTATCAATCTGTCCATAGCAGCCTGAATGAGACGTGGCTTACGTAATTTCTTTTTAAATAAAGCGTGCGCTCTTCCAATGGCAGGAGCGATTTGCAAATGTGATTTATCTTGTAAGGTTACGTGTAGTCCACGTAAAGCACACCAGGCAGCAATATCACCACCCATTACACCAGCCCCGATAACATGAACATGCTCTGCATTAAAATCGCTATCTTTTGCAAAAGCTTTCATCCGCTCACGCAATAAAAATGCACGAATGAGATTGCGTGCTGTATCACTTCCACTGACTAATTGCTCAACAGAATCAGCTTCCTTTAAATAAGCTCGCTCTCCCATGCCCCCTTCTTTTTCCCAAAGGTCAATCACCGCAAAAGGTGCAGGGTAATGTTTTTTAGATACGCGCTTGGCAACTTGACTGCGCAAAAGTGGAGCCAAGAGCTTGCGAACCCAAGCGGAATTCGTTAATCCCTGGAGAAATCCTGGCTTATGCTTAGGTGGCTTATTTTTTATAAAATAAACCGCGGCGCGCTTTAATTGTCTTAGTGGAACAACATCATCCACAATACCTAAATGCTTAGCTTTTTCTGCACTCAATGGTGCGCCAGTCAGAATGACTTTAGACAGTGCATCAAATCCGCCAATTAGTCGTGGTAAACGGGCAGTGCCACCCCAGCCAGGATGAATGCCTAACATGACTTCTGGCAAGCCGATACGAGTATCTTTATCGTCACTGGCGATACGATAATTGCAAGCTAGTGCTAACTCCAAGCCACCGCCCATACAAAAACCATCAATCATGGCTACAGTGGGTATTGATAAAGCTTCCAATCGAGAAAAAACAGTTTGTCCTTTTCTAAGAAAATCAACTGCTTCTGCGGGAGTTGTGAATTGAGAAAACGCATTCACATCAGCTCCGGCAATAAAACCTTTCTCTTTTGCTGAATAAATGATCAAACCTTTTAATTTTGCGCGCTGGCCAATTTCTTGTAGAAGCCCATTTAATTCATCCAACACTTCGTTATTAATCGCATTGACGGCTGTATCTTGACGATTAATTGCCAACCAAGCAATGTGATCAGCATCCGTTTGTAATTCCCAATGTTTATAGTTACTCATGTCCTTTTACCTCTGTCACACGTTCCAGATACATTGCTCCCCCTTGTCCTCCACCGATGCAGATAGCGGCCATACCGCGTGCTCCATTGTGGTGTTTTAGAGATTGCAGCACATGCAATACTATACGAGCGCCGCTAGCACCAATTGGATGACCCGCTGCTATCGCACCACCATCCATATTTAATCGACCTAATGAAGGTGCCCCCATTGCTTGTTTTAAACCTAACTGAGTACGGCAATATTCTTCATCATCCCATGCTGCCAAACAACCTAAAACCTGGGCGGCAAATGCTTCATTAATTTCCCAGCAATCAAAATCAACAGGTTTTAAGTTGTGACGCTCCATAATCGGTGTTGCTGCATGAACAGGCCCTAATCCCATCTGTGATGGATCAAGTGCTGCCCATTGGGAGTCAACTATGCGTCCTATAACAGGCAAATTATATTTTTTAACGGCATCACCACTTGCCAGGAGGAGCAAACAAGCACCATCGGTTACTTGTGAGCTGTTACCTGGCGTCACCATTCCATATTTTTTATCAAAATAGGGTTTTAGTTTCGCAAGTTTTTCAACGCTAGAATCTGCACGAACGCCATCATCCTGAGGATAAACTCGCCCTCTACTATCAATAATCGGCGTTACTTCCTCCATGCGCCCTTCTGCAAATGCTAACGCTAAACGTCGATGACTTTCACAAGCAAAAGCATCCATCTGTTCGCGAGTAATGTTGAAGCGATAAGCGACTTTTTCAGCGGTTTGTCCCATGTTTAAACCGACAATGGGATCAGTTAGTCCACGTAATAATGCGATTACAGGAGCAAGAAATGAGGGTCTAAATTTAGTCATTAACACTGCACGCTGTCCCATGCTTTTGGCAGCAAACCAGCTCGCAAGCCATGACGCCATTTTTTGGTTAAATAATAAAGGCGCATGACTCATTGCTTCGGTACCACCAGCAAGAACAAGATTACTTCTGCCATTGGCAATTTGCATCGCTGCATTATCAAGAGCCTGCATACCAGAAGCGCAGTTTCGCATAACAGTAAACCCTGGAACTTTTTCTCCACAACCAAGACGCAGTGCTATTACTCTGGCAATATTTGCTTCGTCAGGACCTGGCATGGCAGAACCGATGATTACCTCGTCCAAATCAGAGGGTAGAAAAGGCTGACGATTTAACAATGGCATACCTGCCGCAACCGCCAAATCTGAGCCAGTAAAAGGACCTATATTTTTGGCTTTAAGAAATGGTGTTCGACTACCATCAACTACATATACATCTCTGCCGCTTAAATTCGATTTGAGCTTCATTACTCCTCCTGATAGTTGCCAATGCAGCTGACAATCGTGAAAAATCATCCTATAAAAGATAGCAGTAATCCTGTGGTTTTGTAAGCTTTTAGAGACTTGATATAAAAAACATTTTTAAATAGAGTTGACGTCGCATAAATACCTGTTATACTTCGCCTCCATTGAACGGAGAGATGGCCGAGTGGTCGAAGGCGCTCCCCTGCTAAGGGAGTATGGGAGAAATCCCATCGAGGGTTCGAATCCCTCTCTCTCCGCCACGTACACGCGCCCGTAGCTCAGTTGGATAGAGTATCTGGCTACGAACCAGGGGGTCGGAGGTTCGAATCCTTCCGGGCGCGCCATATAAGTCAGAACTTACGTGAATTTTGAGTCGGAGTAAAAAAAGTGATGTAGAAATTTATAACACTTTTTTTACCCTTTCACGTTACTACCTTCTGAATTACTTTTTTGTCATCTAATCGCGATGCTCTCTATCAACAAAGATTACTAAAAACTTATCAGGCGAATCCGGTACTCATGGAGGAAGCATTAATTACTGTCTTAGCATCCGATAAAATGCCGCCCCTCTCAGAAGAACAAATCGAATTAAACAAATCACCTAAAGCAATGGAGATGTTAACCGATTTAAGTCAAGCAGCTCCTCAACTGAAGTCATTTTTACTTCATGCCTATCGTAGGCAGAAAAATATGCGCAACCAGCTTAATGGCACTAGTACTTTACATGCTGAAATCGCAGAGATTATAAGCAATAACTTGCAACCCAATACAAAAGCTGAGCTAGTTCTATGATAATGGTCATCCCTGCTTCCAAAAGAAACAGGGATTTCTGAAGGTACAAAAAGAATTAGTAGTGCCATCTAAATCAGCAGAATGGGAGTTTGAGTCTGATGGCTCCATACCCTGGTAAAGGAAAAAACTTTGAGGGTTTGTTGATGCTGCATAGGGATTTAATTGAGATTGTCCGGAAAGCACAGGAAATTGTTGCTGTGATGGCGAAGATTGCACTGTAGATATTTCCTTACTACTGATCGGGTCCAGACGCTCAACATAGCTTTCTAAAAACATATCTTTTCTCAAACAGTTTAAAACATACTTCTTGTCTTTTAAAAAAACCTCATACTGTATTGGGCCATTTTCAGACGCTATACCATTTGGGTTCCACTGTGTATCAGCGTGATTTGTTTTTTGGGCCAGTAGCTCTTTAATAACAGGATGTATCATCAAGGTTCTGAAACACACAAGCGTAACTCATTTTGATTTGGACTCGAATCCACTCGATACTAAAACAGTACCCGAATGTGCGGCTATAGTTGAAGCGCTGAATGATTCAAACATTACACATCTTAATT
This sequence comes from Legionella hackeliae, assembly GCF_000953655.1. Lineage (NCBI taxonomy): Bacteria > Pseudomonadati > Pseudomonadota > Gammaproteobacteria > Legionellales > Legionellaceae > Legionella > Legionella hackeliae. The sequence goes on along the minus strand of NZ_LN681225.1, from coordinate 1,599,194 downwards.
TGGGTGGGATTTTTCTCCTGGATCATGCAGTAACGCAACTGTTAGCCGTTATGAGTTCACTTAAATATCCAGGCCTTGGCCATCTTGATTTAACCGATAATAAGCTTTATGAATAAAGGCTAAGGATTTAGAGCTTGTTTTAAGACCCTGCCTCAATCGATTGAATCCGTATTGTTGACACTTGAAGAGATAGAAATGATGACTCCGGAACAACGTCAAGCCATTCAAGTCCGTTTTCCCAAGGCGGGGCAATTAGGAAACCAGGCCTTAAATTCTGCTGTAAACAGAGCTGATGCCATATCTATGCTCGGCTCGGCTTTAAAACATCTGCTCCTAGTTTATTCAATTCATTGGGCTTTTATATCGCAAACAATAAGGCCAAATCTACACCTCTCTTGCAAATGCTTGAGGAGAATACAAAGACTCAGGTAGATCAACTTGTCAGTGAATTTGAGCCCAAGATCCTCTAGCGAAGTTTACATAGACGCTAAGCAAAGAACTATTCTGCTTATTGGATTACATTAGCATTTGCTTTAGGCTCCAAGAAGTTTAACAAGAAGGAGTCCCCACGTTTGGATTTAAAAAAAGAATGATTACTTTCCGCCACACTATAAGTGGTTGCTTTCTGATATTGCTTAAACAGTTCACTATCACTAAGCACCGTATCTTTTGGAAGCTTGCAAATACCCTTCATATCTGCGCGTAACTCTTCTTTATCTTCTGACGATAAATATTTAAGAGTTAGTGTGAAGTCGACAAAGCTTTGCAATAGCTCAGGAAGTATTGGCCTTAAAATAGTAAAGCAGAGGTGTCTTTTTTCAGGTTGCAAAGGAAATAACATATTGCAAAACTCATAACCACTACTTATCACTTGAGTTTTTGCATTAATCTGACTTGTACAAAGTTTTTCACATTGAGTCATATCAAGATATTTCAATACGTTACCCAGCTGCCTGCCATCTTTACTAATACCTGGTAGGAATTCAAAAAAGTATTCAAGAAAAATTATTCTTTTCTCGACTGAAAGCACGCTACAAAGGGAATCGAATTGTGCGCCATTACTGATCAGATGGGGCAGTGCGGCATGTACAGTTTTACAGATTTCCCTGGCCGTTTCATTTGAAAGATAAATTAGCCCTACAGTAAAAGCCACATTGGAAGAAGAGAACAGCTGCTTAACATTGTTTCCTAGTATTTTAAACAAACTCTCTCTACTACTTTCCGAGAGGTAACGTAAAAGTCTGGCCAGCAGTGCAGCATCTTCTGTACTGACAGAAATCTGCATGTTTAAATAATTAAATACTGCATCACGCTGTGGCGTTGTTAACTGTTCGAGCAAGAAACCTAAAGACTCAAGATTATTGAAAAATAAACTTTGCCACTCTTTCAAATTAGCAAAAATAAAAGGATAACACTCAGGATCTGAAGCAACTAATAAACGCTGTAAATCATCAGCGTTTACAACATATTTTTCTATTAAAGCTATTAAATCCGTTTGTAATTCTTTAAACTGCGATGGTTTTAACATCTCTAACAGGTCAATTAAATCGCAGAGTGAGTGAACTTCTTCTAAGCCCTCTAATTCAAGTAGCAATTCAGTGCTAATTGTTTTTAATGGGTCTGAACCACTAGGAGAGTCTTTCAAATTGGTTATCAAAATATCAAATTTTTTATACAATTCAGAAAGATAAAGCCAATCTGCAGACGTTTCCTGAAATAAAGCCTTTCCATGTTCTCTAAGTGTTTTTTCTAACACAAAAGAAATCGATTCGACACAATCAAATGACTTACTATCCGATTTATTTAGAATGGCGATTAATTGATCAAGGTTTTGTTGTTCGGATGAACTTTTCAATCCACCCAGTTTGATACGAATATCTTCAGGTATGAGTTGCCAATAATCCATGAAACTCATGATACCATTTAAGGCTTCGATGCTCGCTTCATTTTCTTTTCCACCATGACCACCATGCTCCCCGCCTTCTCGCAAGCTGAAAATTAATTTTTGTAACTTACCACCAACGCTGGAATTTCCGAGCTTGGTTTCCTGGATCAAGTTAAAAACTTCAAACAATTCCTTGGTTTGTGGGCTGAACTCTCGTAATCGTTTCAATTCATTTTCTGATAATTTTTTACCAGTGTAAGGATTGATTAAATCTTTAGGAGCAACGCTACCGTGATGGCTAAGGCATGATAAAACGCTTACTGGAATCAATGAACAATTATCCTCCGAAAGCATGACCGCATTGAGTGGATGCATATCCACATCGTCTTTTAAATAAAGGATGTCATCTTTAATATGGGTAATCGTTGGCATTAAATACTGGTAAATCGATAAATCATCATCCTTATCATGAAGTATTGTAGCCAACTTATGACAAATGACAGTTAAAGGATGCTGACTCTGACTGGTATAAGCTAGCATAGAGCCAGCAATTTTCCCCCACCGCTTTTTTAGTAAATTACTTATTTCGGTTAGGCGGGTTTCGTCAGAACAAAGCTTATCGCTTAGAACTGAATCTAGTTGAGTAATAAATATCTTTACTTCTTTATTAATCAAGCGATTTTTATAACTGACTACAGTTGATCCTAATTGTGCCTCTAATTGGGTAATCAAGGCTAGAAAAGGTTTTGGGTCCACCATTTAACTCCTGTAGTATTAGCTCTCTACTGATTTCTCATCAAACGATTGAATCTGAGTTAGAAACTATAGTTCTATGTTTTTAAAATGTTTTTTAGTAATAAGCCTACCGGCGAGGTGTGCTTACTATAGAAATTTTGGTTCTAAATATACCAATTTATTTAACAATTGACTATAGTTCAACCAAATTAAATATAGTTCGAGCATGTTATGTATGACATTATTGTTTGTTTTGATGAAAAAAAAATGGGCTATGGCGATATCCTTTTTGCTGCAAAATTGGCCCATCAATTAAAGAATAGTCTCATTAATCAAGGAAAACTAGCAGGTAACATTTATCTGGTTTGTCATAATGATAAAAGAGGACTCGCTAAACTTGAATCATCTAAAGCAGATTGTGAATTTGGTATAAATTTCGTGCTTTTTGAGGAGATTGATAAGCTCATTTACTCAGGGAAAATTAAGCCTGCTGTGATTATTGACGCCCCAGCTCCCATGCCCATGAAAATTACTTGTCCAAATGCTTATGTCATTATTTCTTTAGAATATACCTACGGTCCATTTCTTGCTGCAAAGCTTGGCAATTCCTATCAACATGCACCGGAAGAAAAACAACTCTCTTATCAGGAAGAGTTAGAGAAGTTTGAAAATGGTATGCTAAAACAATACAAGAATAAGGATAAAGTAGTTTTAAGAACAGGATTACTCAATATTCTGGATGAACACGGAGTTATCCCCTCACCCCGATTAGTTGCTTTTGGGAACTTGCTGCATTCCAACGAAACACAACACAACGCAGCTGAAATTGATGAACAAAAGCAAACATTTTTTAGCACGCTTCCTCAAAAAACCAGAAAATGCATTTTCAGCGCTGAGGCAAAGGCCCAATGGACCCAATATGAACAAAATAATCATTTAACCTTTGGTTATGGTTACGCGGGTAGCCAAGACTTTCTTTCTATTCATCAAGCTTATGTCAAAGACAGAACCAAAAATGAAGATGTTTTTATTGTTTCCACTAACACCAATTTATCTAAGCGTCTTGAATTATTGATTGATTCTTTAAAAAATGATGGGTTTACCAAGGTCATTTATCATGACTATGACACAGGAACTGAACAAACTCTTTATGAAAGTGGTAAGCAAGGTAGGAGCTATCGCTTAATCCACTCGAAACAAGGTTTAACTCATCCCGAAGTGGAAAGTCTTTTTGCAATATCTGGGGATTTAAGCCTTGCCACAGGGGATCAGTCTTTTGTAGAAGCGATTTTAACGAATAAAAAAATCTGCTATGACTGTTTTCCTCATAAAGATATGCTTTATTCTGCCTATCAGGACTTAGGAGATACTTATAGTCCTGCAACCCAAGAGGCACTAAAACTAATGCGTCTAAGCTCCAGTATTCAAAGTGTCTGGTCCCCCGATGTGTTAGAACGACTTGCGTCTCTACTTCATAACAGGACTGTTGAGAGAGAGTTATCAGCAATCAATCAAGACATTCGCAATAGAGAATCTCTTGTTACAACCTATCTCCATGCTGTAGAAGAACATTTACCGGAAATTACTCATCCTATCGATCTGGCTATTATTAACAATGCTTTTAAAAAATCGATGCTAGCTGAAGCAAATTATCCCTATCATTTGTTCCTGGCTATTCGTTATGGACGAAAGGAAATCGTTCGTGATTTATTAAATAATCAGGTTGATTGTTTAACCGCTACAGATCTCCTGGGTAATAATGCTTTCATAATTGCCGCTCAATATCAGCACTATGACTTATTGAAATTACTAATCCAACATGCAGAAAAAAATGGGATATCTTTTACACAGATCACTAGTCCCAACAATCACTTTGCTTGCTACACTATTTTCGATTATCTTCCCAAAACCATCACAGAAAACCCTGATCGAATGGCAGATTTATTTTCCTCCTACACATCAGATGCACAACAAAGTCCAAAAAACCATTCTGCTGATACCAATAATAAACACTCTGATACTTTGATGGACATGGGAATATTCAAGGAGCAAAACAAGTGGTTGATTTTAAAAGACCATTTAGAGAAAACTTTTTGCAACATAAATGAGAATGACGGTTTGCAAAAACTTAAACCCTTTTTAATTGTCGCAAGAGAATATCTACGAGATAAACCTAAATTTCTTGCCAGTTACAAGGAGGTTCACAGCGACTGTGAAAAATTAGAATGCGATGAAAACTGGATCTATTCCCACAGAATGGATTATTTAAAGATGAGAAAAGAAGTTGAGTTTTTTATTGAAGCTCAGCCGCTTCTCTCCGAGAAGCTTGGATTGCAATGGCTTCCTCTACCCCCGCCCTCACTTTGGCAGGCTATGGAGCTACAACTCATGCTGCACAGTTGGAAAAAGGCCGACGAAAGCGAATTACCAGAATTAATGTTCCCTTACCTGGTGGTTATGCGCGAGTATTGCAAAAATCACTCAGAAGAAAGCGATTTAATTGCCATTACTAGTCTTTGCAACGAACTGAACATTCCCGAAGATTGGCCGCAACACAATAAGGAGGCCTTCGCAAATTGCTGTTCGATAGTCAGCTGCTTTATTAAAGAAAACAACGAATTAACCAAATATTCCAGTGCTGACGATGCAATTCTTAAGGAATCAAAACTATCTACAGATTCGATACATATCCGACTATTTTAGTATTTCCAAACATTATCTTTGCACATTTTTTACACATTTATAGATTTGTTCTAATATTGCGCTCAGCTTAATTTTCTATAATTAAGACAAAGTTAAGAGCAAAGAGCGAATAAAATGAACGATATTATTGTAAGCTTTGATGATGCTCAGGGAGGATTTGGCGATATTTTGTTCGCGGCGAAATTAGCTGCAGAGATAAAAAAGGATCTTATCAGCAGAGGTCAACTGATTGGTGATGTTTACCTTGTCTGTAACGGAAATAATCGCTTCCTGGGTAAAATGGAAACAAGTCGCTCCGATCTTGAGTTTGGAATAAATTTCATAACAACATCGAAAGCTACAGAAATGATGGGCAAAGGGGAACTCGATCCTTACATGATTATTGAAGCCCCTACTCCCGCCACAATTCCTATCCAACCTAAAAATAAAACAGCGCGCATAATCAGTGCCAGAGAATACAGTTATGGGCCATTTGAAACAGTAAAATTAGGAACCTCATACAAAACTCCCCCCAAAAGTAGGCAAAGGGAGGCACATCAAGTAATCCAGGAGGATTACAAAATTAAGATTGAACAAGATGAGGCCGACAGAGTAAAAAAATACAATACCACAGGAGCAAAAGAAACAATCCGCACCGGATTAATCAATGAGTTGAATGAAGAAGGTATTTTACTTACCGATGAATTAACAGAGATTGCTGAGCTCAAACGCAGAGGAGACCAGGATGAACTGAGTCAACAAAAAGAAAGCATGATGACTTATTTGCCAGAACGTATGCGCAATCTTTTGCTCCAAGGCAATGAAAATCTAAGAAAATATGAAGAGAAAACTGAACTTAGCTACGGCTATAGTCACCGAAGTAGTGCAGATTTTTTAAAAATACATAGTGGCTACATCAAATCCTCGAATAAAAATCAGGATGTATTTCTATCAGGGGCAGTCATTGTCGATCAGGTAAAAAAACAATTGGAAGATTTGAAAGAGGAATTAATAAAACAAGGCTTTACAAAGATCATTTTTCATAATTATGACAGTGGAGATGAAGAATCCCTGTATGATAGTGGAAAAGAAGGTAAGGTTTATCGTTTGATGTATACCAACGGTATCCCACACCCACAAGTGATTGCTTTAACGGCTATTTCTGGCCCCCTTTGTCTTGCATCAGGGGATCAATCTCTTGGAGAAGCAATTTCTAGCGATAAACTGATTTGCTATGAAACCTTTCCCCATAAAGTTCTTCTTTACTCAGCATACGAGGAACGCGCTGAAGCATTATCTAAAGACACACAAGACGCTTTAAAGCTGATGAGCCTTTCAACTTCTGATGACAAAACATCATCACTCGAACAATTGCAGGCTCTAGGGGAAAATCTACGTACTAATGATACGGTAAGAAGTGAGATTTCTTTGGTTAATAAATCAATAATAGATAAAGGTTCTTTAGGAAAGGCGTTTACTGCAAGAATTAATGATGGTTATCCCCCAGTCACTCATCCAATTGATAAAGCTATTATTGAGGGCACATTCGATCCGGCTAAGATGTTAGAACAGGTAGAGTATCCTAAGCATCTATTTTTAGCGATTCGTTACGGAAAAATAAACGATGTAGAAGCGATTGTTGCACATAAACCAGCTTGTCTAACACAACAAGACTCTCTAGGTAATAACGCATTCATAGTTGCAGCACAACATAATCAGTATAAAATCCTACAGCAATTAGTAGAGAGAGCCCATAAATTGGGCATTCCTTTCGCAGACACCCAAGAAACTAAGTGTATTAATGCCCAAAATAAGCATTTTGCCGGGTATACGATGTGTGATTATTTATCACCATTAATACGGCATAACGAAAAAATTCGAAATGCTATTTTTGGGGCTTACAGTTCGGATGTTGAGAAAGCGCTTGCAGCACGTACTCCTAAAGTTGAGGTGAAGAAAGCACCTCCTCTTACTGTATCTCTTGGGTTCTTTCACCATGCTCAGAAGCCCGTTAATATTTGGAAATCTTTAGAAGAAAATGTAGTGGAGAGTTTTACCCAACTGCAAGAAAATGAATTTCAAACAAAAATGACACCTTTTTTAGTGGTTGCAAGAGAATATTTGAAAGGTCAGCAACCAAAATATGAGAAAGAATATATGGAGGTTTGCGCTGCTTGTAAAGAAATGAAAATCCCTGAGAATTGGGCCTATCGACACGTTGAAGAATACCGCAAAATGCTAACCGAGGTCGAACTGTTTATTAAGCAAAATGATAAATTGATCCAGGAAATTGGGACAGAATGGCTGCCAGAACCTACAAAAACACTTTGGGCGGTTTTTGAGGATAAATTCTCACAAGAAAGTGAAGATAGTTTAAAACCTCTTCTTGCCGTGCTAAGGGATGGATTTAAAGATAGACAAGAAGAGCTTGGAGATTATGAGAGTTGCTTAGCAGCCTGTGATGAGGTTGGAGTCAAGGAAACCTGGGGTGATGATAATATTGATAAATATAATGAAGCATTAGAAGCACTCCAAGAAATTATTATTCAAGATCCTGAATTAAAAGACTATGGCACAGATTGGTTACCAGCAGCTAAACAAAGACAGGAATTACTGTTATAACTTTCTTAATAATTTAATTAGCGATAATAGAGTCAATATCTTAAATCAATTATATTTAACTTATTGATATTTATTTATATTTTTACACGATTTTTATCAACTATACTTAAACTAAAGCTCCACTGTAGAGAACAGTTATGAGTTATAAGGGAATACAGATTCTTCTCAAGGAATCAAAGGAGAATAATCCTCCTCCAGATGCATGGCTTCAATCTACTAAGAATGAAGTTGCAAATTTCAAACAAAGCTGGCGTGAAGAAAGAAAAAAACAAGTCCACTATGAGTTATACAAAGATAATACTTTAGATAAGACGTTGTTTATGAAATTAGTTAATAATTTGTCGAGTAAATTAAGCGAACGACAATCAAATAAATTAAAAAAGATTTGGAATGATAAGACGGTATCTCTTGATAATATGGTCAACAATGTTCTCGATTTTGCGACTAAAGTAGGTTACTTTGACGATCCCTTCATCAAAAATATGAATCCTTTCTTAAAAATATTCCCTAATGATCAAGAACTTTTTAATTATTTACGTTCTCCTCAACAATATATCACTGATAATAAATTAACATTTTACCAGCAACAAATTCTCGAATTGGTTACTAAAGCGCCAAGCTTTAGGTATCTAAGTATTGGTCAATACTTGAATGGTCAGGTAGAGTCAGAGCTTACGGGAATAATGAAAGAACTTCATCTTGAAAGCTATGGTTGTCGTGATGCACTAAGCTTTGAAGACCTTATTAATCCCTACGTGAAAGACAAAGTCGTACAAGACTCAAAAAAAGAACATTATGGCCCGCAGATTATGGGTATGGGAGGTGCTTTAGAGAGCTATGACCGACGTTTGATTACTAGTACAGCAAAAAAGGTCAAATCAATGAAAATGGGTGAATGCCACACCCTTGCTCAACTAGGTGCAGAGCATTTGCTAAGCAAGATTGAATCGGGTTTGCTCGCTGGTGCGAGTATAAAAATGGTCACCCATGAAGATAACCGTGGCTCGCATACATTTCTTCTCCTCAATCATACAGGGGATTTAAGCGACTTATCAAAATGCATAATCGTTGATCCTTGGGCTTATTCCATGGGTTATACTGATACTCAGGGCATATTTACCATTGATAACTATCCTTTTCCCGGCATGACTACAAAATTAAAATGCTGTTATGACTCCTGGGATGACAATGTGCATTTAAGCAGAAAATACAATCGTGAAATTGGCCCTCAATCACAAACAAATGTGGAAGAGGAAAAAATGAAAATTAATCCAGAGGATGCCAAAGGATTCATTGAGTATTTGTATGGAGCTGCTCGAAATTTAATTAAAGACGAGTCGAAGGAAACTCTTTTAAAAGAAATTCTAAGAGATCTGCATTATGATGATATTCCCCCTTCTCAAGCGGTAAAAATAGCAACAGATATCTACTTTGCTGGTTCAGTTGAAGGAGACAGTAAAGCAGGATACTCCTGGAGCAAAGGGGATAATTTTACAACCCAGGTCTTTGGTTCAAACGATGAGGCTTATCTAAAATTTTTTGAGGAAGCATTTAATCGCTATCCAACCATTAAATCCTACTGGGAAAGTCATCTTCAAAGTGTAGGAGGAGACAATGCTCCAATTGAGCATCTAGATTCAAATGCAATATTAGAAATTGGAGAGCATTTATCCAATGACAATACTCTAGAGCGAGAATATGTACCGAAAAATCCAGATGTAGTTTTTAGTCTATAGATTACTGATAATTCGAAAAATAACTATTATAAATCGACTTATAGGTCCCATCACTTTCCATTTGCATTAATATCTTGTTAATCGATTGAATTATCGCGCTATTTTGAGGAGTCGTCATAATCGCAAAGCCACTACCAATAATTTCACGGTCTCCTAATGAGGTAAACAGGCCATCACTTTGCATACACCAAAAATTGACAGCGACATCATCTAAAAATACGGCGTCTATATCTCCCCTATTCAATGCGTCCATCATACTTGTCGCCGCTGAATAGGGTACTATTTGAAATTTTAGTCCATAGGTATTTGCTAAAAATTCTTCATAATCCGATCCCCGTAGAGCGCCTACTTTTTTGGTTGCCAGATCATCAGTAGTTTGTATTGTCGTATTTTTTAATGTCAAAAATTTACCATTACTTGCCATATAAGGCAGGCTAAAAAGGTAGTGTGTTTTCCTTGCTTCAGAAATCGTAATACCACCAACAGCAATATCTATTTCTCCCTTATCCAAAGCAGCATACAATTTATGAAACAGCATAGGATAAAAAACACAGTTCTCTTTAAGGCGTGTACAAATCGTACGCATGATGGCAATGTCAAATCCTTCATCCTGATTAAGTACAAAAGGAGGATTGTAATAGGGAATGCCAACGTTGATCGTTGCATGAATCTTGGGTAAAAAAAATAAGTAACTCAACGTGAAAAAGAATACTATAAATTTCTTACTATTCATCTCGCTTCCCTTGGGCGCAAAACTTCAATCTTATTTTTATCTTAAACACATCGTTAATCGATTTTTTTAAATTATAGTTTACAAAAGTGTATCTAAATCAAAGCTAGAGCGCCTGTTTAAATCACTTCCATGTTTTATTAGAAAAGATTCGGCCATTGCTCTACCTTCATCGCGTAACATGCTGAAAAAAGACCATTCTGCATTAAGTTTTGAAGAGTACCCTAATTCCACCATCTTGTTACTAGTAATACGATGAATTCGCATCTTTGCCCAGCGCTCTCCTTCACCTTTAACAACACCGCCGACTTGTTTTAAAATTGCAATCATACGTAACTCTTTCATCAAGGAAGAATTAAAAGAAACTTCATTCAAGCGATTAAGGATTTCCCGGGCTGTTCGTGGAGTGCCAGCACGTTCAACAGGATTTATCTGAACTAAAATAGTGTCACTGGATAGACATTCCTTAACAAGCGGCGTAATGGTAGGATTTCCCGTATACCCGCCATCCCAATAAGCTTCTCCGTCGATTTCAATAGCTTGAAACAGGGTTGGCAAACACGCTGAAGCAAGTAGTACCTCTGAGGTAATTTCGTGATTTCTAAAAACTCTTCCTCGACCCGTTCTTACATTAGTCGCCGTGATGAAAAGTTTAATAGGTGTTTTAGCTAATTCATCAAAATTAATACTTTGGTTCAGGATTTCTTTTAGAGGATTAAACGCTGCGGGATTAAGATCATAGGGAGAAAAAATTCGTGAAGCCAAATCAAATCCCATAAATAAAGGTGAGTTATCCAACGTCCAATTACCCGCTAAAATATCCCAAAAACTACGATGAAAAAGACTAAATCTCCCAGCCTCAGACACACGCTGCCAAAAAGCCTCCAAGGCAGCCCTTGCCCCTTCAGGTCCCTGGCTTAAATAAGCACTCGCTAAAACAGCGGCATTCATTGAACCAGCTGATGTGCCAGAAATTCCTTCAATACGTAACTTAGGCTCTTCAAGTAACCTATCTAGGACCCCCCAAGTATAAGCACCATGCGCACCACCCCCTTGGAGGGCTAAATCTATAAGTACAGGTTTTTTATGTGAAAGGAGACTTTTCGGAGGCTTAGGCATTTAAGTTCTATATCCTTTAAGAACATTAATATTATTTTAGCAGAGTTTAATATTTGTATTAATTCACTTGTCTCCATTCTAACCAGGTGCCTTGATAGCCTTGTAATGAAGCCTTCGCAAAATGATAAAATTGCTGTAAAAACTGGAAACGCTCTATGTAAAAAGGGGTTAGATCGGGGTCGCTACGTACAATCATGGCCAGATTATAAAACGGAGGGATTGAAGCTTGACGTGAAATTATTTCTTCAAAGCTTACTTTATCTGCATTATGTAACATATCAATGATCGCCATAAAACTGGTTGTTCTACCCTTCCCACCCCTACAATGGATATGCAGCCATGTATCAGCTGGTAAATGCCTGTAAAACTCCACAAATCGGTTTACTTCAGTATCAATTGGCGCTCGATGATCACTTACATAAAACCGTTCATAATCAAAACCATGTTGCTTAACAACTTCCTTCTCCGATTGAATGGTTTGAATATTAATATTAATTGGCTGCAAATAATTGTTAGTTTCAAACTGCTGGGGAGTCAGTACAGATGCAATTAATTGATTTTTTAAAAGATTCAACCAATACCTTTCGGCTAATTTGGCTTCTTCATTAGTCTTATCCAAGTTAATCCAGTTATGTGTTGTAGATAGTGTAATTGCCATACCATTAAGATAACCATGACTTTCTTGACGCAGGTCTACGACAATGGTCTTTTTTGGATTCATTCCCAGTTGATAAATGTACTCTCGAATCTCGTCCCAACCCATAGCATTCGGCATTGCACTTGCCGTTAATTTCAAGGCGTCTAACCCTTCCACATTACCATCGTAATAGCTTTGAATTAAAGCCGGACTTCGTAGATGGGATACGGGGGTTAGTTGGCTTAATGATTCTTGTACTAAACAAGGATAGGTAAGCGACCCATCACAATAAAAAGGCATTTCTGCAGCAAAACTCTCTGCTGAAAAATTTAATACCAACCAGATAAAAAGCAGTCGAAGCTTTACGTAGCTCATAGCAACTCTTTAAAGGTGAATACAACTTTAGATTACTACTAAAAAAACAAATAAAAAAGCCTGGTTTTAACAACTGTCAGGATATACATAGACACAATTTCTTCCTGCTTGCTTCGCAGCATACATCGCTTTATCTGCTTGTTCAATTGACACTGCTGCTGGCAAAAAAGGATCGAGTAATCCTAAACCAGCCGAGACAGTAAAAGGAACTAATGTTTTATTTTTAAACTTAAAATCCATATTTTCAATGCCTTTGCATAAACGCTCCAGCATTTTTTGTCCCTCAGTTAATTCTGTAAAGGGCAAACATAGTAAAAACTCCTCCCCGCCATATCTGAATAATTTATCGTAAGGACGAGTATTTTGGATAATGTAATTCGCTATTTCAGCCAAAACCCCATCACCGGCAAGATGGCCATAATTGTCATTAATGTCTTTAAATCGATCAATGTCTATCATCGCTAAACAGCAACTCTTTCCTTGCCGTTTTATAAGTTCCTGTTGCTCAATAAGAATAGGAAGCATATTTAAACGAGTGATAGCGCCTGTAAGCATATCCCGATTGTACATTAGAAACTCTATTTCATTTTTTAAAGTAAATACTTCAAGTCGCATTTGCTCTAGCGCATTCGCAAAACGATCATAGGAGACGGGGGTTACTTTCTTACCAGAGTCAGTGATTTGTAATAGGTGAGTAGCTAATTCATGCATTCTTTTATGAGAATCACCAATACTAGCAAACCCTTGATAATTTTGAATGCCGCGTGGCAGATCACTGTAATACCATTGGCCAAAACGACAATCTTTATAAGCATTTTTTGAAAGATCAATCGCACTAGCCGGCAAATGACAAATCAGTGTGCGGATTATGGCGTTATACCATTGCTGGTGATTATAAATTGCCTGGTCAATATGACAGATCATCTGCCTGAGTTCATCATAAGATAGGGAGGGAGTTGTTAACAACATTTCTAAATCCTTTCGGAGTATTGTCTGATTTAAGCGTTATACTTACATCTTTTTGGTAATTATTAACGCTAGAATCTGGCTACACCTATAAAAGTATAATTTTAAAACGCGCTATTTCATCCCCAATAACTATAATAAAAACCACCTTTGGGCCTTTGATAAATAGGCGAAATCATTTAAATCTGCTTTTAAGTCTAGTCTGCCCAGAAATATTGTCAATTTATTACATAAAATGCATCATTGATACACAACACCATTCCGAGCAGAGCAAGGCAACAAGACTTCCACTCAAGCTCCAACGTGAATTGCTGCACTCTCTTTTTCAAGAAAACATTTAAACTCCGCAACCCATAAGGCATCAACATAATCAGGCAAGTTAGGATAATGATATGGCTTAGAGCTCTTTTTAAAATGCTCAGTCAGGTGCTGACGATAGTAATCTAAACCAGGTACGACAAGCTCCTTCTCTTTAGCTTTCTCATCATTCACTCTAACTTGCAAAATCTCTTTAAAATAAGGGTGTGATTCAAAAGCTTCGCTCTCTTCGCTTGACATTACCCCCCCTTGAAAATTCAAGGTTCCTTTGCTTGCGGGAGATAAACGCTCAAAGTAAGATGTTTTTTTTCCAGCAAGATAACGTTTCGCATCCACATGATAGCCAATAAGTAAGGCCACTTTCGCAGAGAATCCTAGATCATAAGCTAATTTTGCACCAATCCATTCATGATAGATAATACCAAGATTAGCCATAGTATTTTGCTGTGTTTGCGAAGCAAAATGTCCAATATCATGAAATAAAGAAGCAAGAATAACTTCGCTATCATGGGTTTCTTGCTCAGCAAAATAAGCACACTGCAAAGCATGCTCTAATTGAGATACAGCTTCCCCTATGTAATCAGTCTTCGCAGCGAACATTAAACAGTCAAGTGCGCTAGTAATTTGGTTTTCTAAATAATTACTCATAATTATTGCATACTTGAAGTAATAGGATTGGCTACATTGTAAATAGCAGCGCCAGCAGAATAATCTTTATTTGGGTCACGTTCACAATCAGGTGGGAATTTTTCTCGTTTATCTTGATAATAGGACATTCGCTTTAATCCCCCTTCTGAAAATTTGCTAAAAGTAACAAACAAAGCGCGACGAGAACCCTGACTATGATTCGGCTCGGAATAATGGGGTAAATAGGAATCAAACAAAACCACATCACCACTCTTACATTCAAGCGGGGACCATACTAAGGTTTCAGCAATATCTTTTTGAATAGAGCCATCAGATTCTTGAGGAAGAATAATTGGTTGATTAGCCCCTCCCTCAACCACCTGCAAGCAACCATTTTCAAGTGTGCAATCATCAATAGCAAGCATCATGGTAATATGAAATTTTTGATTGAAACTTACAAATGCAGGGGCATCCTGATGAGGTTTAAATCCACCGCCCCCGGGGAACTTATAATTAATTTTTTCTTTAAAAATTGCAGCCTGTTCATTCATTAACGCAGATACTAAAGCTAATGTACGCTCACCATTTGCAATGTCATGCATTGACTTATGATAATCAATAAAATTTTCTATACGACAAAGTTGGCGCTGTCCCTGGCTATTTGTTTCAAAATATTTCATCCATTTTCCAGGTGTTTCCGGTAATGCAGTTAACTCATCACACCAATATTTAAGGGATTCCTTGAGATCATTAGTAAAGAAATCAGTTAGCTTAATAAATCCGTGTTCTTTCCAAAATTGTTGCTGCGCTTCTTTTAATTGATAAAACATAATTTTCCTCGCTAAACAGGTAATAACAATGGTTCTTCCAATGAGAGAGTCCTTGAAGCTAATTTTCTTTGTTCTTTTTCCAGTAACCTGGTTAGTATCCACCCACTAAATAATGTAGCTGCCAGAATTCCTGTGGTAAGATAAATACCCAATTTTGCCTGGAAAATAGGTAGGAATACCGTCCCCAAAAATGCACCCAACTTCCCCGCTCCTGCGGTTAATCCATGGCCAGTTGCTTTACAGTCTGGTCTATACAATTGAGCCGGCAATAAATAAGTCGTTAAGCCTGGGCCAAAATTGATAAAAAAATTAAACAAAATAAAACCTGGGAATATGAGATTCATATTGGATGACAGATAACTAATACTGAGAAGGAACAATCCCAGAAAGGACAGCAAAAAACCAATTTTTTGTAATTTTATTAATGACACTCTGGTGACAAAGAAAATCACCGAAAAAGCACCTAAAGAAACAAATAAATTAACCAATAATGTATTTTTTAAGACCGCTGTTTGTGCAGTGACAAAATTAGCTGCGGCAGACATATTAAAGGATTGCAACACATAAGGTGTGAACAGACCTATTCCATAGTAAGAAATATCCAGCAAAAACCAACATAAACAAAGATAAAGCGTAATCTTTATCATTTGGGGAGAAAATATCTTATTGTATTGATGAAAAAAACCTCTATTTGACGTAACTTTTAGTTGCTGATGAGCTTTCCATAAAAAACTTTCAGGTAATCTCGCTCTAAAGAGTAATCCTATTACGGCGGGAATAGAGCCTGAGGCAAACATCAATCGCCATACATCCATATAGGGATACATTTTAAAAAGAATCCAGGCCACAATAACCCCAATAGGAGATGCCAAACAATTTAAAAACATGGCCGTAGCAATTAATTGACTACTTTTGTTTTCAGGGATCATTTCAGCCAAGTAAGCTGCGCAAATGGGGTAATCAGCTCCGACACCAAATCCTAAAAGAAACCGTAAGATACAAAGGGAAGTAATATTCCAGGCACAGGCACTAAATAAGGCGATTAAAACAAAAAATACCAGATTCATAATAAGCATGCTTTTCCTGCCTATCATGTCGGCTAATCGTCCAATCAAAACTGCACCAAACACAGCGCCGAGAGGGGCTGCTGCCTGAGTAAGTCCGATCATCAATGAGGAGGGATGATATAGGGCATTGATAAAGGGCTCAGCAACGGAGGTAATATACAAATCATACCCATCGATAAATAACCCTAACGCACAAACTAGCCATACTCGAATAGTTAAGTGTTTATTATTTTCATCCATGAAAATCTCTGAAGAATCAGTTAGATCTTGGCAACCATTTGTATCACAAGGATTTTTTAAAAACAAATAGTATTATCTTACCCCCAATATTCTAGGCCTTGGGAAATTTTGATTTATCCACTTCAACGACTCTTTCCTTCTCCAATTCGTTCTTCACCTCTTTAAACATTTTTTCCGTTGAAGAGAAGAAAAAAAACAATTGACTAAAAAAATTGGGGGAACGTTTTTGATAAAGTGCCCTACTACTCTTAGTCTTTTGTACCAGAATGCTATCTTTATCGAGATTACGTCCATTTATAATGGTTTTATAAGCAAGAGCGACAAAAAATGTTTTGAATGCTTGTTTTAATCCCAAAATAACTTCAAGAACCATTAATCGAAGTAGTACAACAAGTATTGTAATATGGACTTGCTGAACTCCGTTTAATAGCGATAAAAAATTCATCTTTTTTGTTTATTTTTAAGGGCTATTTTAGTAAGTCTTCGTTCACCAAATTGGGCAGGCACACTTTAATAAAAATAATAAATCATTTATAATAATTATAAATCACAATGACTTAGATTTATACATATTTTTTATATGCCAACAAAAGTGCTTTTCGCCTTTGCAGGGACGGGCGATACAGCAAAAAAAATTCAAGGGATTTATGAAAAAGAAGCATTTAATGACAATGTAATCAGAGTCTACTTTAACGGTTGTCAAGATAAAGCTATTGGTGGTCGAACTCCAGGAATTGGTTATATCAGCCCAAATCTGGATACAGTTGCTCGCAAGCTTCGCAAATGCTTTGATAATGAAGCTAAACTATCTTTAGCTTCATTAAAAAAAGAGTTTGGCACGGCAATCATTGTAGAAGGCGTTACCGGCAATGACACCCAAATTCAGGTAGCTGATATCAGTTTAACCGGTTTTAGTCGTGGTGCTGTAACTACTTTTGCAATAGCCCGCCATTTGGATGATCTAGATATCCCAATGTCCCTTTTTTCAAGGGATCCCGTGCCGGGTGAATCAAAACAAGTTATTCAGGCTGATGAGACAGAGTTTAATAAAAATTTTGATCTGAGGCATTGCCGGAATATAAAAAGTGCAACAGTGATTCTAGGTGTCTATAAAAAAAATGTTAATCCAATCCATAATAAATTTTTTAGACAAATGGTGCCGGTTTTCAACGATGCCTGTAAAACTACAATTTATACTGTCCCAAAAGAAAAACATCTAAGTTGGAGCGTGTTTGCCGCAAATCATCAGCTTGATTATTTACAAAAGCGAGGATTAACATCTGATTTAAATCCACACTCCGAAAAAAAGACATCTCTACACTTTATCCCCAAAATATTACAGCAAAAATTTCACTCTGGGGTTTATGGGCGTCCTCTGGGATTGCCTAGGCGATATAAAGATAAATTACTAGATATTCTCTCTGAGAGTCATTCAACTATCTCAGACTCAGATTCTATAAAAAAGGGGCAAGCGCTTTATGCTCTTGATGCCTCCCCCAATTTTCGCTTTAAATATAAACTTTATCAGGCAATCAAAGGAAACCTTCTCAGCTCAAAAGCCCTTAGAGAATTTTTAGTTGAATTTGAAAATATCAATGAGTATGTTTTTCGTAATTACAGTGGGAATCAGAATGATATTGATCAATTCAAAGCGTCAGTTCATCAATTATTACTTGATTATCCAATAAGCAAAGCAACTCATTCACAAAAGGAAGGATTGCGCCAGGATGTCTTGTCTGCTTTGCATAAATTAAAAGATAAGATTCCCAGGTGTTATTACTCTGACCTACATAACTTTATGACAGTTTTCCTGAAAGATAATGTTATTTTTCATCAAGATTTAGCTAACTATATCAATGAAACAGAGACATTCGCCAGCAAGCCGAATACTACGTCCAAGATGGATCCAATGATGTCTATTGATCAAATCCAAAACGCCTCAATACTTGCCGAAACCCTTTATCATATGTCAGAGCGCTCCCGAGCAAGCAGCTATGAAAAATACGCAAATAATTTACCTCAAATCATAAAAACAGTGAAACAATTAGGGAATATTCTTCGTTTTTTGTCGCCAGTTCAAATTGAGAATACGCTAGAGCATCCCAAAATTATCCAGCTGATAAATACTATCGATGACGTTAATGTTGTAATGGGAAAATTATTTACACACGAGCAACGCAAACAAGTTTTTATAGTAATGAAAGATAGGCTTCCCAAATTGTCCATGAATTTTGAGCAGCTAGGTAAGTTAATGCAGTATCTTTCTTATGATAAAAATAAACAGCTTCTCAATTTAATTTCTTTTGAAAAAATTCGGGCAAAATCGCCTTCAGATATCCTAATGCTTTTTAAGCATTTTAATTCACATCAAATTGAATATTTTTTACCTATAATAGAATCAAAACTTAAAACCTTTTTTTCTAACACTCCTAATCCAAGAGCAATATTTGGTGTGTATAAGTTCTTACAAGAACAAGTAGTAAGCCAAACAGGTAATAGAATACTGACTCAAATCTTTTCCTCCTTACCAATACATGGCCTGGCAGCTAAATCTGATGAAGAGCTGTTTACCGCAGATCCTGAATGTACCGACGAGACAGGAAGCCATATCAGCATAAGAGTTAAATAATACCCCATTAGTTCAGCTTGTTTTTGAGCACTGCAGGTAAGGGTATGAGGTACAGTGTTGAGTATTCTTTTTTAAAAGTAGCCTTGCCTGTTTTTTGGATTAAAGTCCCGGTCAAAGCAAAATCATTATCTGTTATTATTGCTATATGATTTAGTCCAACCAAAGTGATTCCCTCAATTTTATCTTCTTTAACGCCTAAATTATGCAAATTTACAATCAATTGTTTACTAACTATTTTATTTTTATTGGTATTCAACAAGTTTATCAAAAAGATTTTCTTATTTTTTTTAGTTTGCTCTATCACCAGGAAATGATAGGTATCCAAAGCAACCATATCTCCTATTCGCGCCGATTGCTCATCGGGTTTATAGAAATATACTTTTGTCGTCTGACGCTTTTTTATATCAAACTCAATGATTGGTAAGACTTTTTCGTTGCTTATAGGACTTTGTAAAATGGCAAAAGCAGTTTGACCATGCAATGCGATTCCTTCAAAACCTCGATTAAGCTTTCTCTTTTTTATTAGTTCTGGCAATCCTTTTCCAGGTTGAAACCAGTCCACTAATTTTCCTTGAGAAGAAAAATGAATTATAGAGGGACCATACTCATCAACCATCCAATAACCACCATCCCCTGCAATATCAATCCCTTCAAGATCCATTCCTAATTTATCAAATGCCAATGGTTGACCATAGAGATTAACTGGATTTTCCTGCGATTTTTGTCGTGGCAACCCCGTGAGTAACTTCCCTGCAAAATCCTTCAATTTAATTTGTCGTACAATTGTCATAGTTTTTGTGGTCAGGTTAGCCTCCAGAACGACTAAACGAGGAGTAAATTTTGGTAGCATGAAGGGTCGGATAACCACCCCGTTTTTCTTAAATGATTCAGTATTTGGTCCTCTGTCAGTATGCGTTAGAAAAAGTAATTTTCCGTCTGTAGTACTTTTTAAAAAACGAAGGCCAGAAAATCCCCCAATTGCCAATGACTGCTGGGCCGCCGTAGTTCCAAGGCTGTCTGGACTTTTTAATGTAAATTTCACAATGCCATTGGGTAATGCCACATTGATGGCATTTGCACTGAAAGGCAGCCAAATAACAAATAATAAAAACCAGTACACAGTTCTCATTGGATGCCTGCCTAATTTATTTTTTATTTAAACTTACTCAATTTATACCATTATTTCTGAGAAAAACTCAGCCTCTAGGCGAAGAATGCATTACAATTTACAAACAACTTTCAACATGGATTGCTTCACTGCGTTCGCAATTACATTAAATGCTATTAATTTATTTCCTTATCAATGCCTTATAGCTTGATTTAAACCTTTCCGGTAAGATGTGGGCTCTTTAATAGGAAGAAAGCTTTAAGGAGTTTGAATGAAACGGATTTTTGCCTTATCAATCTATTTTTTTATTGCCACTACTCATTCGGCTGTTTTCTCACCGGCTGAAATTAAAACTTTACGACAAAATTTTATTGTCAATATCATGGATACAGGAGCAGTTATTGCCTCGCCTTCCCGATATTATCCCGATTATTATTATGATTGGACACGTGATGCAGCGATCACGATGGATTTAGTAGAAACCTGGTATGAAAAAGAAAAGAAGCCAGAAGATAAAGCACGACTTTTTAACTATGTGCACTGGGTAGAACAGGCACAACACCAAGTCGATACCCTTCCAGGACAAGATATTTTAGGTGAACCCAAATTTTATTTAGATGGACGTGCATTTGATGGACCTTGGGGACGTCCACAAAATGACGGCCCAGCACTTAGAGCATTAACATTAATTCGTTTTGCGCATGCTCTAATTAAGAACAAAGAAATGGATTACGTTCGTACTCATCTGTACAACGGTGGATTAAACCCCAAAACAATGGGAGCGATTAAGATGGATTTAGAATATATCGCCCATCATTGGCAAGAGAAAAACTATGACCTATGGGAAGAAGTTTATGGCGATCATTTTTTTACAGCCATGGTTCAAAGAAAAGCATTACTCGAGGGTGCCAAATTAGCTCGGGAACTCAAAGAAGAAACAACCGCTGCTTTTTATGAAAGTAAGGCTCGTCTCATTGAAGAAAGGCTCCTGAAGCATATTGATAAAGAAAATCTCATTATTCAAGCAAGTCTTGCCCCTCATCCTGGGCCTCAAAAAACGTATGAACTAGATTCAGCGGTCATGCTTGCCGTGTTACTAGGTCATACCGATGACAATCCCTTTCTCCCTGATAATTTTTATGTAAAAAATACTGTTGCAGCCTTGAAAGATCAATTTAAAATGCTTTACCCCATTAATGATAATCATACCGACGCTTTACTGTTTGGTCGTTATCCAGGTGACACTTATGATGGTTATCGCAATGATGGCTTAGGGAATCCCTGGTTTATTTTGACTGCAACAATAGCAGAGTATCATTACAAATTGGCAACCATGCTTCCCAATGACGAGGAACACCGATCCTTGATCGAAGCGAATAGAAATCAAGGTGACAATTATTTAAAACTTATCAAACATTATGCACCGAACTTGCTGATGAGCGAACAAATCAATCTCAACACCGGTATTCAGCAAGGCGCTATTTCCTTAACCTGGAGCTATGTAGCAGTACTTCGAGCAATTGATTTGCGTGAGAAAATTAAGTTGCATTAATTTGAAACATTGTAAGCAATTCACTACTTCGTTGGATTGCTTCATTGCATTCGCGATGACAGAACCACCTTATTACGTAGAACTTCACAAGACTCAGGTGATTTCCATTCCGATTAAACATCAAAAGCCAATGCATTGGACCACTTAACATCTTTTGTTGAGCGCAAGTCATCTGTATTAATCTGCACATGACATTGATCAACTGCGAAGTAATGGCCAACCTCGTTAACCATTATTTTAATTTTTAAATTAAATTCACAAAGAGGAACCACGTTTCCCTCCGTTTCACCGACTACTTCTAATTGATTTTGGCTAATCGCTTTCTCAAGTTCTAAATTATGAGACAAATGATAAAGAGAACAGCCATCGCTACTCATTGTTAAGAATTGCTGTCCAGCATCATCACTATAAGTACAGCTATATATCTTAACTTGAACAGTAGCATAAGGCTCCTCATTGTGCTTGGACCAATTTATATGTCCTTTAACCGAGCCTCGTTCTAATCGTACATTTTCGTTGTCTCTTAAGACAATTGAGTTTGAAAATTCTTCCAGACAAATTGCCTCAAGAAATTGCCCACTAAAATTAAAAATTTTACCGGCTTTAGACTTTGGCTCATCAACACTTCCACCCGCAAATCCTTCGATAGCCTTTTCAATAGCGGTATCTCTATCTAATGAATTTGATTTTGGATATATCGTGGCCCCATAGATTGTCACTCCTTTTCGCCTAAAGTCCTTAATCGCGTTACCATCGGGGAGCTTGTCTTGTTGAGTGGTGGTTTCTAAATCCATAAAGACTTGTGTTTCTTGAAGCTGATCGTGGGTGTAATCAATTTTGCTTACGGGAATCTGTCCTTCAATATGAAGTTTCGCCAACTCATAGTGACTTAATAAGATACTATGCACATTAGTAAAAAAACGGCAAAGGCCTGAGTTTGCAGATATAGAAAATACAGTTGGATTTCCAGATGAGGGAATATGTAGATCGCCTAAAACGCGATAGCGATTATTATCTAGCCATTCACTAAAAGGATAACGAGTACTATGATGAACAATCGAGGTATTTTCTATCTTTTGTAAAGCAAGGATAATTTCATCGATGGTCATGATATTATTTAATTTTAATTGCTCAATGAATTTGTTTACTTCTACAAAATTCTTCGCATCTTTAAAAAAACCATTACTCTTTTTATTAGATTTAATTGTTTCCCATTGTTTGAGGAGATTGTCGATTGCAGTAGTCATAGTAATGAAATTGTGAGTGTCATTACCCCAATAATATGTTATAAAAATTAACATATTATTAAATTATTAATCATTACAGGGAGGCAGCATGTTTTTTAAGCCAGATAAAAAAACCAAAAAATCAGAGACGGAGTATCCCTATGACCTTTTTATTCCTATAGTTGAACAAATTAGAGATTATAAAAATATAAGAACCTGGTGCCTGGCAATGCAATCTAATGTTGCACGCAAATTTTATCCATCCATCGAATTATTAGAACAATGTGAGTCATCACGACTAAGAAGTAATCAACAGCTATCATGCTACATAATTTCTTTAAATACCACTGAATATTCTCAATTGCAAGTTACACCCTCTAATGCACACATACGAGTAGGTTTTTTATCCTTTGAAGCCGAGAGAATTCAAAGCCTAGTCACAATTAATAAAGAAAATAATTTGGAACATGTTAACCCTTTTTATTCAGGGATAAACCAAGCAAGAGCGATAACCTGTGCTGCTTAGACGGCTTTGATATAAGTTGTGTTGTGTCAATCAACCAACACAACTTAGCTATTATTTAACCTGCTACTCGTACACCAAATCGGTTTTTGTAATTGAGCTAACCTCATCTTGATTTCGACCCAAATCACGTAATGCATGCTCCTTCATTAAATGGTCCTCAATCGCCTCTAGACTAAGATTTTTCGTCTCAGGCATGTAATAGTAGGTATAAAAAAGACCTAATAAACAGATTAAAGCGTAGAGCGCGAAGGTAAATTCAATACCAAAGTGATAATGCAAAATTGGGAAACTAAATACGGTCAGTGTATTAAATCCCCAGTTGCTAATTGAAGAAAATCCCATTCCAATGCCGCGCACGTGCAATGGAAAGATTTCTGACATCGCGATATGCGGAACAGGCCCTATGCTAATCGCAAAAGAGAAAATATAAATAGTCAGGCAAGTTACTGAAAGGTAAGCCAATAGAGAAGCCTGATAAAAAGAAAACAGACTTAGAGCTGCCAGACTAACGCAAGCCCCGGTAAAGCCAATCAGTAATAATTTACGCCGTCCAACTTTATCCACGTAGACCATAGCAATGATAGTCACCAGTAAGTTCACTAATCCAATGCCCATTGTTGCTAAAATTTGCCCTACTGTATTCGTGAACCCTAAGTTTTTAAAAATTTCTGGGGCAAAATAAATAATGACATTAATACCACTAAGTTGTTGAAGACAAAATAATGTCATACCTAGTAACAGCACAGACAACAATGGTCTTTTGAATAGAGTTTTCCAGCTACTTCCTTGAGGCTCTTTAGCCAGCGTAGTTTGAATTTCCGCTAATTCATTATGAATTGATTGGTCATTTCGTAAACGCTTCAATGCTTTAGCCGCTTCATCTTTTTTGCCTGCGCTAATTAACCACCGCGGTGATTCTGGTAAAAAGAAAATACCCAGAACAAGAATTAATGCAGGAACCGCACTAGAAGCAAACATCGCCCGCCATGCCTGATGTTCAATCAATACATAGTTGACTGAATAAGCACACACAATTCCAATAGTAATAGCTAACTGATAAACCGCGACAATTGCTCCCCTTAAGTGCATGGGAGCAGTCTCTGCAAGATACAGTGGTGTCGTAACTGCCGCTGTTCCAATGGCAATACCTAACATAAAGCGCGCAAAAATTAGTATCCATTCTTCTGCGGCAATTGCAGTACCTAAAGCACCAACCAAGAAAAGAAGCCCTGCGAAAAAAAGAGTCGAGCGTCGGCCAAAACGTTTAGAAAAACGCGATGCCAACACTAGTCCTATTAACATTGAACCTATTAATGCTCCAAATGGCAATGCAGATGTCATAATCCCAACATCGGTATGTGTCAGGCTAAAATAATTTCTTACTAAATTCAAAGAACCGGCAATAATACCTTCATCATAACCAAACAAAAAACCAGTCACGGATCCAATAATTGCTACTAACCATGCCATGTTTTCATCCTTAAAAAATGTTAAGTCCTTTCAACTCAGAGTTTACGCGTAGCCTGTTGTACTGCATTTGCAGCTAATTCCGTAATACGATGCCAATTTTTTTGTTGAATTGCATCAGCGGGTACAATCCAACTTCCGCCAACACACTCTACATTAGGTAAACTTAGATAGTCCAGATAGTTTTTTTCATTGATTCCTCCTGTTGCACAAAACCGCAACTGAGGAAGTGGTCCATAAATCGCTTTTAACATCGGAATCCCTCCCACCACTTCAGCAGGGAAAAATTTAAAGTGTGTGTATTCAAGTCGAATACCTTCCATAAGCTCGGAAACACTGGAAGCACCTGGAATATAAGGCACTTTTGTATCACGTCCAAGTTGTAGTAGTTCCAAGGTCAGTCCTGGGCTGATCACAAATTGAGCCTCCGCACTAATACAAGCCTCAAATTGTTTCACTCCTGTGACGGTCCCTGCACCTACTATGGCTTCTGGAACTTCACTGCGTAACAAACTAATACATTCAAGAGCTACAGGTGTTCTTAACGTAACTTCCAATACCTTAATTCCTCCGGCTAATAATGCCTTTGCTATAGGAATAGCATCATCAAGTTCATCCAGGACAATCACAGGTATCACCGGACTTAAAGAAAACAGTTTCTTTTCGTCCAGGAAATGATTAAATGTCATAAGTATCCTTTTCCATCACTTGTTTTAAATAAGCCGCAGCGCCTACTAAACCAGGGTATTCAGCAACAATGACATGAGTCGAAATCTTGCGGTTAAATGTGCTTGCTCGCCCTTTATTCTCAAAGCGCATCCTAAAATCACTCTCCTTCATTAAAGGCAGCAATTTAGGGACAATACCTCCGGCAATATAAACGCCCCCCAAAGTTCCCAATGTTAACGCTAAATCCCCCGCATAACATCCAAGGCTGGCAAAAAACTGCATTACTGTTGCGTGTGCTAATTCACACTCATTGTTTAAAGCCAGGGATGCAATTTGCGCTGCGGTCAAGGGCGTTACGTCTTTTTGTTGATACGCGGCCAGAGCCAAATAAAGACTCTCCAAACCTGTACCGGATAACAACCGCTCACAAGAAACATGTCCATATTTTGTAGATAAATGTCGCTGAATAAACCATTCCTGTTCTGTTTGAGCAGCCCAAGTTGCATGCCCTCCCTCACCTGCTAATGGGATAAATTCACTAGCCGTTGGAATTAAATGAGCAACTCCAAGCCCGGTGCCCGCCCCTAAGATGACCATTGGTTTACTTAAATCGGCTGTTCCAGTGCCAATTTGCACTTTTTCATCATTATTCAATAATGGCACACTCATCGCTGCAGCCGTAAAATCATTCATCACTTGCAGCTCGTTAATATTCAACGTTTCTTTCATTTCACGAATTGAAAACTGCCAATGGAAATTAGTCATTCGCACTAAGTCATCAGTCACCGGGCAAGCAATAGCAATAGCCACATATTTGATGGCATAAAGATTTTGATTTTTCTGATAATAAACTAATGCATCACTTAAACTTGGAAAATTTGCACAAGGGTAAACCTCAACTTTATCAGCAATCCAATGATTTAAATCAATACGACTAAAGCGTGCATTTGTCCCACCAATATCAGCAACAATGGCAAATTGATGGCTAGCATCAAAATGATGCTGTGAATTAATCATTGAATGTAAGCCTCAGTGGAGAATAAACAGGAAGCACCTTGTTCAGCTCCAGTTAATTTGGCGCGCAAATTGACAAACATTTCCCTACCCATACCGTAATCGTTTTCAGTGTGATCAATTTTCTCACCAGGACGTTGGGCTAATTCTTCCTCGGAAACTAGAAGTTGGAGGACACCTTTTTTGCTATCGATCAACAGCATGTCCCCAGTTTTAATCTTGGCTATCACTCCTCCCTCTGCTGCTTCAGGAGTAACATGAATTGCAGCAGGGACTTTTCCTGAGGCACCTGACATGCGGCCATCTGTTACTAACGCCACTCTAAAACCTCTATCTTGTAATACACCAAGTGGTGGAGTCAGCTTATGAAGCTCCGGCATGCCGCAGGCTTTTGGACCTTGAAAACGCACTACAACCACGCAATCCTTATTTAATTCACCCGCTTTAAACGCAGCATCAAGTTCATGCTGACTAGAAAAAACCACTGCTGGTGCTTGTATGATTTCTGACCCAGCTTGTAATGAGGATGTTTTGATAACCCCCCGACCGATGTTCCCAGCTAATACCTGTAAGCCCCCCTCGGCTTTGAAAGGATTGGCAGGCGCTCTTAGTACTGTTAAATCCAAAGACTCTTTAGGACCCTCTCTCCAAATCAATTGCTTATTATCCAACACTGGCTCATTAATGTAATGACGTAACCCGAACCCCATGATGGTATTTACGTCTTCATGCAGTAATCCTGCATCGAGCAAACCACGCATTAAATAAGCCATACCACCTGCTTGCTGAAATTGATTGATATCAGCGTCCCCATTGGGGTAAATGCGAGCAATCAACGGTATAACACTCGATAACTGCGCAAAATCATCCCAGTTAATCTTTATCCCGGCAGCACGTGCAATTGCGACTAAATGCATGGTGTGATTCGTTGAGCCTCCTGTTGTTAGCAAGGCAATCATGCCATTCACAATGACTTTTTCATCCACTATTTTAGCAATCGGTAAATAGTTATCACCTAAATGCGTCAATTGAGTAACTTGACGACCCGCAGCCTGGGTCAGCGCATCTCGCAGGGACGTTCCTGGATTAACAAACGAAGCACCAGGAAGATGCAATCCCATCGTTTCAACAATTAATTGATTTGAATTTGCAGTTCCATAAAATGTGCAGGTACCCGGGGCATGATAGGAAGCAGCCTCAACATCCAGCAAAGCATCCTTGCCCACTTTCCCTTCGGCATAAAGTTGGCGAATGCGGGCTTTTTCTTTATTCGCAATGCCAGAGGGCATAGGGCCTGCAGGCACAAACACAAAGGGCAAATGTCCAAAAGTTAACGCAGCAATTAACAACCCGGGAACGATTTTATCGCAAATACCGAGCATTAAACCGCCATCAAACATATTATGGGACAATGCAATAGCAGCCGACATCGCTATAACATCTCGACTTATAAGACTTAACTCCATTCCAGGCTGCCCTTGAGTAACACCATCACACATTGCAGGTACTCCACCTGCAAACTGCGCTACACCCCCTGCTTCAAGAATCGCAATTTTTAGTATTGCGGGGTATTTTTCATAGGGTTGATGAGCTGAAAGCATGTCATTATAGGCGGAAATAATGGCTATATTGGGCTTGGTTGATGCACGGAGAATGGCCTTTTCATGCGCTTGACACGACGCAAAACCATGAGCCAAATTGCCGCACTGCAAAGTGGCACGATGTGGACCTCGCTCAAATGCTTTATCCATTTGATTCAGATAATGCGCACGGGATTCTTTGCTTCGAGCAATAATTTGCTCGGTGACTTTTTTGATAACTGGGTGCATCTAATACCTCGCCCTAAGGTGAATACATAATTTGAATATTTGCAGTTGGATGATGGATAAAAGCTCGAATAGGCATCTCTAACGGATTGGTATCAGCCATCGCCTTGTTGAGAACCTCTAATTTTTTCTTACCCACTAAATGTAAATAAATCATCCTACTATTTAACAACCGTGTTTTGCTGAGTGAAATCCTTCGGTATGGTGCAGTTGTTGGTTGCACCATTAACGCCGGTGTGTGCGTGTCAGCAAGACCCGCTTTAATTTCTGCACTACAGGGAAACAATGAGGCGGTGTGTCCATCCTCTCCCATCCCAAGAATCACCACATCAAAGGTAGGCATGTTTGCAAGACGAGTCATTAGCTCATCGGTTCCTTCATTTTTTTCACTGTACAAGCTAATAAAAGTGGCTTTCTCTGCTTTATTTTTTAGTAAATAGGTTCTTAACAAATGTTCGTTACTATCGCTCTCACTTGGGTTTAACCAACGTTCATCCGTTAAAACAATAGTCACACAATTCCAATTCAAATTGGTTTCAGCAAGCTTCTGGAATAGACCTACTGGTGTCTTACCTCCTGATACTGCCAAATAAGCGCTACCTCGCTCAGTGATCGCTTGTGTTAGCAGTTGCGCAATGTCTTGTGCAAACTGTTGATTAAGCTGGTCGGTATCAACAAAATGGTGGAGTTGCATCATTATTCGTCCCAATTACGCCCGCCTCGAGCTAACAGTGATGTAGCAGCAACAGGCCCCCAAGTCCCTGCCTGGTAAGGTGCTGGTGCTTCGTTAAAGTTACGCCAAGCGTCCAAAATACTATCGACCCAAGTCCAGGCTTGTTCTACTTCGTCACGACGCACAAACAAATATTGATTACCAAGCATTACCTCAAGCAACAAACGCTCATAGGCATCAGCAATACGTTGGGATTTAAACGTTTCATCAAAACTTAAATCCAATTTTGATTGTTGCAGCTGCATGGTTTCACCAAGCCCAGGTATTTTATTCATGATTTGAATTTCAACACCTTCATCCGGTTGTAAACGAATAATTAATTTATTAGGTGTTAAGTGCTTATAGATTTTTTGAAATATATTATGCGGTTGTGGTTTAAAACAAATGACAACTTCACTATGCTTCTTAGGCATGCGCTTGCCAGTCCGCAAATAAAATGGAACGCCTGCCCAACGCCAATTATCAATATCCACTTTAAGGGCTACGAAAGTTTCCGTTTTACTGTTTTGCCTCGCATCCGCTTCTTCAAGATAACCTGGTACAGCCTTACCATTCACGAAACCACGAACATATTGTCCCCGCACCGTATTTTCTTGAACGTTAGCAAGATTGATAGGCCGCAGTGCTTTTAATACTTTCAGTTTTTCATCACGAATGCTATCCGCATCAAGATTCTGCGGAGGCTCCATGGCTATGAGTGATAGAATTTGCAAAAGATGGTTTTGTACCATATCACGGGTTTGGCCAGCATCGTCGTAATATCCCCACCGCCCTTCAACACCAACTTCTTCTGCCACAGTAATTTGCACATGATCAATAGCAGTATTGTCCCAATGCGACGAGAAAATAGCATTTGCAAAACGCAAGACCAGTAAATTTAATACTGTTTCTTTACCCAAATAGTGATCGATTCGATAAATCTGACTTTCATTAAAATATTTCGAAACTTCATCATTAATCACTATCGAAGATGCTAAATTATGACCAATCGGCTTTTCTAGAACTACACGTGCAGGCTCTTTCGCAAGTCCAACCAACGATAAGCCTTGGCAAATTTGGCCAAACAGAGAAGGAGGTGTCG
Organism: Legionella hackeliae; assembly: GCF_000953655.1. Taxonomy (NCBI): domain Bacteria; kingdom Pseudomonadati; phylum Pseudomonadota; class Gammaproteobacteria; order Legionellales; family Legionellaceae; genus Legionella; species Legionella hackeliae. Next base: position 1,568,794 of record NZ_LN681225.1, on the reverse strand, counting down.
CAAAATAGCTAACAGGTACACGAGAGCAAGGTTGAGTAACCGAGAGAAGACTTTCATAATCCGCGGCTTGTGTTAAATCAATTTTTACATAATTTAACCTCTGCTGCAGGCGCATCCATACTTGGCTCTCTATTGTTCCGCCTAAAAATTTTTGCAGTTTAGTTTCCACAAGATTGATATAGCTTTGAGTAGTCAAATCATCTCGGGCTACACCTGTAATTTGCGTATCAGGATGCAGTAAATCTGCTTTTTCGAGTTGATAAAGTGCGGGTAATAACTTGCGAGTCGCTAAATCACCTAAAGTCCCAAATAAAATTAAATCACAGGCTTGTTTATTACCTAAAGTTCTTGTCATTGTTTAATCCTTGACTTAATGCCTTCTATAAGCGATGACTCAAGCATCTTTGCCGCTTGAGTTAGCTACAGAAAGTGGAATTAATTCTACAGCACTCAACGTTAGCGTCAACCTCTTAATTTTTCTAATTTTTGCCATTAAAAATTCCCCTCCCACATATCTAATTGCATCGGTGAGGTTGTTTTTTTATTTTTCCTGAATTTCTCTGAATTGAGTTCAGGAAGTGAATGAGTATTTAAATTAAATCGTTTACAGGCCAAACGGAAACGAGTTTCTATTAAATTGGCAAACTCCCCCTCGCCTCGCATTCTTTTGCCAAAGGTAGCATCATATTCTTTGCCACCTCGCATCTGGCGAATAAGACTCATGATGTGTTCAGCACGCTGGGGAAAATGAGTGGCTAACCATTCTTTAAACAAATCCTTAACTTCATAAGGTAATCTAATTAATACATAACTTGCATGCCGAGCACCCGCTTCGCTTGCTCCCTGCAATATTTTTTCAATTTCCACATCATTAATCATGGGAATAACAGGAGCAACCATGACGCGTACAGGGATATTTTTTTCAGCGAGATGTTTTACAACCTTAAGCCTTGCTGAAGGTGTTGACGTTCGTGGCTCCATAATATACTTGAGTTTAGGGGAAAGCGACGTGATGCTCACAGCTACTCTAATCAAGTTATCTTTAGCCATATCCTCTAAAATATCGCTATCACGTTCAACCAATGAATTTTTCGTAATGATAATCACAGGATGTCTATACTCGCTAAGAACTTCAAGAATACTTCGCGTAATCTTTAACTTGGATTCAGCCGGTTGATAGGGGTCTGTATTCGCCCCTAATACAATGGGTTTGCAAGTATATCTTGGTTTGCTAAGTTCTTCTCTTAGTAATGCAGCCGCATTCACTTTGTAAAAAATCTTTGTTTCAAAATCGAGGCCAGGCGATAAATTCATATAGGCATGGCTAGGTCTGGCATAACAATAAATACAACCATGCTCACAACCTCGATAAGGATTTATTGATTGCTCAAAGCCAAGATCGGGAGAGTCATTACGGGTAATAACGGATTTAGATGCCTCGGGCAATAGAAATGTTTCCAATGGCGGAAGGTCGTCTTCTTCCAACTCCCAGCCATCATCAAAATTTTCATAAGACAGCGTTTCAAATCGTCCCTCAGAATTACTGAGGGCGCCGCGATTTTTTGTTGGCGCTTTATTTTTCATGACCAGGCAACCAGAGAATCACCGTGATCATAAGATAACATGATTTTGTCGTTTTGAGAGTAAAATTCAATCATTACGAAAACTTTTTGATTCCTGTCGCAAAAATCTTCAGTTTCTTACAATTTAGCCTACCCCACGTGCCTCGGCTTGTCCGAGGCACCCAGGAAGAAAAACCCAAAATTTTTGTAAATGATTATTATTCTTATCTATCTATGCAACTCTATTCTTTTAATCAAGAAGAGAGAAATGAAGGGACTTTTCAAGTTAGCCGTAGGATGCCTAATTCTTGGTGCCTCAGCAGTTGGTTTTGCGGCCACTAAAACTGACATGACTAAAAATTGAACTTGCACGACCAATGCCAGCAGGAGTTCTGTTGAATCTTAAAAAGCAGCTGATGAAAAATTGGCGGAAACAAAAGCATCAGCAAGCAATGCCTTTACTGCTGCTGCAGACAATTGTCGCGATTGCACAAAAATTACCTGTGAGGTAGACGATTAATCCTAGGGGCATACTCACTATGCCCTTTCATTCATGATTAAGGAATAAGCATGAATTTAATTACCCTATTGATTGTAATCATCATTTTGTTAGCTGTACTTCCAGCATGGCCCTACAGTAGAGGATGGGGATATCGCCCGTCTGGCCTGGTTGGTCTTTTACTGATTATTCTTATAGTTTTATTATTGCTTGGAAAAATTTAATCGTTTAATCCTTCTCCTGCGTTTCCATTACACATGGATCAAGTAAAAAAGCCCTCGTATTAAGAGGGCTTTTCGATTAAAGAACACTTCGGCTGCAATATTTCCTTATGAATTGATTTTCCTTGAAGACACTGTGGTTTTAAAGGAGCTTTTATTGTCTAGTCTTGGGCATTTAGCTTTGACATTACCCTGTCTACAAAGAAAATTTCCTTGTAAAAATGCTTTCGCTAGCGGACAAGCACGTATTTTCCCTGGTGGATGGTATAAGAATAACCGTCACGATAAACCACACCAGTACGACGGAAAGTCATTGTGTCTTGATAACTGGCTCTTTGACCGTTTAAAACCGTGACACCTCTAACAACCGTGGTTCCTACAGTGTGGGTAGTGTTCCCAACATAGCCTACACCTGTACTGACTAAATTATGGCTTGTTGTTCCTACCTGATTAAAAGTGCCACAACTCATAAGGCCAATGGACAAGATACTCAGGGACGTTATTAACGGTAATTTTCTCATTTTTCACTCCTTGAAAAATTGGTTAGCTTTCCGTTTCTAAAGAAAACATATTTAATTATAGACCAGGCGAAACACAATGCATAAAATTTATTCAATTAAATCACATGAAAAGGCTTTTCCCAAAGTTGCTAAACCAATTCTGCAATTAAATTTTGATAAAGATTTTATTACGATAAAGCAATGTCATTATGAGCAACCAAAATAAGGTGTAACTCAGAGCATACAACAAGGCCGCGTTTTGCAAGGAAGCCCAGCCAAAAAGCTGCCCAGTGATGAATGCACGCAAATTACCGGGAGGTATTTTGATCATAAATTGAACTTTTAAAAAAAACACATGCAAAATATACGCAGCCAGTGCGTTAACACCAAAAATTTCAAATGGCTTTGACCAAGTTTTCCAGTGTTTTATATCAATCAACCAATAGCATAAACCTAACGTGAAAAGAGCTAATCCACCAGTAAATAACACATAGGAGCTTGTCCAAAGGGCTTTATTAATTGGAAACCACAAACCCCATATCCAGCCTACTATTACACTTAATATTCCAGCAATAAGTAATCCAGTACATTTCTGGGCAGCGTTGCGAGTGGAAACTAGCCAATATCCCACTAAATTCCCTAGTATACCCGTTGCAATAGCTGGGAGCGTGCTCAATAGCCCTTCAGGATCAAAAACTTTACCGTACAAATGGGGAGCAGAAAAAAACATACGATCCAAAGCTGCGGCCAAATTTCCTTCTGGAGTAAGGTTACCTGGGCCATAACCTTTAACAGGAATCAGAGTCATTAATAACCAATAACCAACTAGTATAAGCGTGAACAAAATGATCTGAGTTGTAATACGGGTCGTTAAAAATAATAAAGCACAAACAAAATAGCAAATAGCAATCCGTTGTAATACACCGTATACACGCAAGGTTGCTAAATCAAAATGGTAAGGAAACGCATTAAGCAATAAGCCTAGAAAGAAGATAATTAAACTGCGTCGAATAATTTTAGGTAGCAATTCTCGCGATGTTAAACCATACGTTTTCGCTTTTGTTAATGAAAAAACTAGCGAGACACCTACAATGAAAATAAAAAAAGGAAAAACCACATCAGCCAGGGTGCAGCCATTCCAGGCAGAATGTTCTAGCCAGAAATATGAACTATCATTCCCCGGGCTATTCACAAGAATCATTAATGCAATAGTTAATCCACGGAATACATCAAGTGCTAGCAAGCGAGGGGATTTTTTTTCGGAATTAGTCATAACTACTGAACAACATTGCCCACTCAAGAATCTAGCAAGCATAACGAATTCGTTTAATTTTATAAACTAATTCTTAATCATTGCAGGATATTCCCAGTAGATTTAATCCTCTTTCAATATCATCAGGCATTGTAGGTCTTGCCAAGAGGTACTCCCCTGTATGATTTGTCCACTCTTCTCTTGCAGTACGATAGGCATCTTCCCATTCTTTTTCACTGTAATCCCCCCTGCCGACATACATGAGGGCCACTAAGGTTACTTGTTGGTCAGGACGCAAATCATTAATCGCTTGAGTAACCTCTTGATAAACAAGATCATCACTGTAATCTGCAAGCACATAGGATGCATCCATATCATCAGTTACGTCAGGGAAACTCACGTTTTCCTTTGCTTGAAACTGTCGTGCTTTAAGGAGCAAGTCACAAATTATTCCTGAATTAAGATTTAACATAAATCACTCCTTAATTTATGTCCTCTCCTTATAAATTTATTCCATCCGATATAAAAACACAATGTTCATGATATTGACAACCGAAAATCAGATGAATAAATTAATGACTTAATTGTTCAATTTGTTGTAAATGATCAATTATGTCTTGCATTTTTCTGATCATTATGAGATCATTTTGACCTTCTTTAAATCATTTCCATTAAAGTAGTAACCTATGAAACCTGAAGATTTACAGCAACTTCTTTCTACACATGACAGCTTGTTACAAGGCCATAGAAATGTTCTCGGTAAACATTCGAGATGGAATATTAATGATCTAATTCATAGACCACCTTCTAAGGAACTAAAACCCTTTGAGGCAACATGGCAGACAACTGCTCAGACAGCAGATTCTCAGACATTAAAGTCAATAGAACAATTGCAATTACTTATCGAGAAACATGCGACAAAGGGAAGATATAATGACTCTCTTTTAGTAGTAAATAAATTACTTAAAAGTCTAAAAGGAGAGAAAGAGCTCTTGGAAAATGCATTCTCATCAGATGTTTTGACGAAAAAACCAAAACACATTCCTACCCAGGCGGAGTTTCTTGAAACACTTCATAAGCTCTACAATGAGGAATTGAGTCTACGGTTAAATATCAGCACCTATTATGCTATTTTAGGCGCTGTAATTAATGGATTAAAACACTTTCTTCCTATTCCAAAGGATATCGATGCTTCAGCATTAGATTCAATCTGCGAGCAAGTATCAAGCGCCCAAACACAATTAAAGCAAGCCTTGGTTGATTATGCTGAAATTAAAGTTATCGTTCGTAATCATCTCGCTGATATAGAGCCACAGCTTGCTACACAAGATAAAACTGCAAGCACTTCTGAAGCAAGTGAGTCAGTACGCTCGGAAAATTCTGAGTCCGGAGCAAATGATTCAAATAAGGGGCCTCATGCATCATATAAAGCCTTTGCTAAAAAGAATTCTCGCCCTCGTAATTCATTATCTTTATTAAAAAGTGAATTGGATATTGCTTCCAGTGAGGGGAGTTTATCGTCAGTGAAAGAAGTAGAAGCATTGGATACTGAGGAAGACACCTATACTCAAGCTACCGGCTCAACTATTACAGACTCTACTTCGACCAAAGAAACAAAAGCGCAAAAGACAGAAGGGCAAATTCGATTTGAGGTAGCGCTTGCAGCCCTGGCAGTCAAGGTTGCTGATTTGCATAGAAGAGCAGAAACTAACAGCCATTATAAGGATGCCAAGGAAAAATCATGGATACTTTATCAAACTTTGGTTGAAGCGCATAGAGATTTTCATATTGAGAAAACGCTCACTGTCGATGCATTTAAGAAACAATGTAATGATGCAATTGTTAATGCTCGTCCTGTATTAGCAAAGCATCGGGGATGGACTGAAACATTGCTTAATATGGCATATATTGTCTTGTCCGTTGCAAGTTTTGGTACTGCGAATGTTATTAGTTATTTGGCAACTGACAAATGGCGTTTCTTACCTACAGCCAAAAATACGGACTCTGAAACTAAGCTCGACCAGTTTGCTGCTGTTCTGCAAACACTTTCTTGATTTAAATAACCCACAGACTCCTATGTCTGTGGGTTATTTTCTATACCCTTTGTACTTCTTAACCCTCTAACCGGAATATCAATCTCATAGATATAGTGTTGAATAATTTGCTTGGCCTGTTCACTCGTTAAGGGTTTTGTAAGCGCCCCTTCCATAAAATAATCAACACAATCATATTTCACGATATCCGCTTCAAAGCCAGTTAAAGCAATAATCGGTACACGATATCCTGTTTTATCTTCCATTTTACGAATCTGTTTGGAAACTACATAACCGGAAGTACCCTCAAGGCCAATATCCATGAAGACCAAGTCATATTTCCCGGGTTTAAACAGACTAATCGCCTTTTCCCCAGAGTCAGCTACATCAACATGACAATCTAATTGCATCAGTAGCGCTTGTGCAGCTTTTTGAGCAATCGAGTTATCTTCCACCATAAGAATTTTAGGTATCTTTTTTGAAAATTCCGCCTTGGAATGCCTCATCACGGGAACTGTGTGAGACTTGACATTATCTTCCTGTAACTGGTTTTTAATTTTAGCTAATTGCTCTTCCATGCGTTTATAGGCTGTGACATCTGATAAAATGACAACTAATCCGATTACATTTTTCCCCTCATCAAAGATAGGTACTCTTGTTGATTCAAAGTAAACAACATCATCTTTGGATCGAAGAATAGGTGCTTCATTTGGATTGTTCACCGTCTCACTCGAGAGCAACGCATTAATATCATCCCGTTTAAACATTTGGGTACGCTCTTCAGACCAGGGTAAACGCTCAGTCATCTCTTTATAAGTTTTACCCACCAAGTCTTCCATCTTATCCATTCCCACAAGATGCAAAAAGTTAGCATTAGCACCAACGAATGTGCAATTTTTATCCAACACGTACACGAGATTTGGCATTGCCGCTAGGATATCTTTGCTATATTGATGGATAATTTCAGACTCGTCCTTGCGTTTAATATGAGACATGACAACCATTCTCCCAAGATTATGATTATGCTTGTAAAAGTATAGTACATAGATAATTAATCGTGGGGGCTTGTACACATCTTTAAAATGTCTTTGACAATATTATTTATTGTATTAACAAATTATAATCATTCTTTTTAATATCCAAGACTTAAATGATACTTTTTAAACAACTTTCCAATAGCGATATACCAACCCTCCATGGATGGCTTCAACTTCCTCATGTTCGTGAATTTTGGGATGACGGCCATCGAAAACAGCGTCAGGTTAAGCAATATTATTTAAAATATGACGGTGTCTTGCGGTTTATGGTCATGATAGGCGGCGAACCTGTTGGCTATATACAGCGCTACTCTATTGATAAAAAACACCCCTTTTGGAAATATACCCAAAGCTATCCTAGTGCAGGAATAGACTTATTTATAGGGAATACCCAATTTCTCGGCAAAGGGTGGGCAGTAAAAATTCTTGCCAGTTTTATTAAACACTATTGTTCTACTGCTGCAGAAATCATTGTCGATCCAGAAAAGACTAATCATAAAGCAATTCGTAGTTATTCGAGACTTGGTTTTCAAAATCTTGCTGAATTTACTGTGAATAAAAAGAAATACCAAATTATGGCCATGGAGAGCCAGGTTCAAGCGCCTAAACGCATTATGATTATTGGCAAACCGGGAAGTGGAAAATCGACTTTTGCAGTATCTCTAAAACGAAAACTCGCCTTGCCCTTGTTTCACCTCGACAAATTTTTCTTTGAGGCCAACTGGGTTGAGCGCAAGAGTAATGAATTTCTTTCAATTCAAGAAGAAATTGTTAATCAAAATTCCTGGATCATTGATGGAAACTCAATAAAATCGCTTGAGTTACGGTACAGTAAAACAGATATTTGCCTTTATTTTAATTTTCCCCGCAGATTATGTTATTGGCGTCTCTTAAAACGATTCGTAAAACCTAACTCAATCCTTGATGATAGGGCTCCGGGCTGTAAAAATACTATCCGCTGGGCATTATTGAAATACTTATGGAGTTATGAAGACAAGGTAAGCGGACAATTGCTGGAGTTACGAGAACGGTATTCACACGTGAATTTTATTGAAATTCGATCCAGTCGAGATTTAGCAGCACTGGAAAAATATGTACTCATGTTAGGATCTGTTGATAATTAACAAGATTGAGGTCTCGCGATTCATCCACAGCATTCGATGTATCCCGCGGACAAGCCGCGGGACGTGGGGTGTAAATGAGGTCAATTAAGTTTCATCAGGGGCTGTTGACGATTTACCCCAAAGCGCCTAAGTGCCGTGGTTTATCCACGGCATCCATGGATCCGCAACGAGTCGCGGGAAGAGAACTTTAAGAGGAAATGTCAATACAACCTAGAAAAATGAACAGTCATGCTCTATATCATTAAAAACCGGAATTAAAATCTTTGTTAAAGGTCTGATAAAAAACCTATGGAAACACCAGAAACTTTTACACGTTTTCTCACTGACGTTGATAGAAACTATCGAGAGCAAATAGAACAGATTCCTCTATTTGATAAAACACAAACCATCCATTGGACCAAAAAGCAGAAAACGTATTTTGCTGCCGTTTTCTATCATCTTCGCGGTCATTTTATTAACTTCATGTGGTATGTGGCTAATTTTTCAAATGATCCTTATACAAAAAAAATAATTCTTGAAAATATTCAGGAAGAACTTGGGATAAAAAATCATTTCTCCCATGAAAAACTCTATGAAATTTTTGCAAAAGAATGCGACCTTGATATTCAGGATGAAATTGTAAATGAAACTCATTATTTACCTTTTGCAAAAGAGTTTAACAAAGGGCATTTACGATGGCTTGCTGCTCACAACACCAATGAGCGCCTCGCAGCTTTCGCGGCCTACGAAAGATTGGATAATATCGATTATGCTTATTTAACAGAGCTTGCCAAATCTCTAAAGCTGTCTAAAGTCGGCAGAGCATTTTTCAATGTGCATATGCATGTCGAGCATTTTGAACCTGTAGTAGGAAAATTAATTCCTGTTTGGTTGGAATCCGAAGAAACCATTAAGGAGGCATTTAATTTTATTTACACTCATCAGCTACAAATGTGGACAGAACTATCCGCAATACTACTTTAGCATCTAGTCTACTTTTGGAAATTTGAGAATAAAATGTGCCTCTCCAGGTTGTCCTTCGCACACAATGTCTCCTCCTGAGGCCAACATCAGCGATTTACAATACGCTAATCCTACACCAGTCCCACCTTTTCGTGTTGAATAAAAGGTATCAAAAATTTTTTCCGGATTTGCTATCCCTTTAGCGGTATCTTTAAAATGCAGATAATTAAAATCATCCTTTTCGGCACCCGTTACAAGCCAAATGGTTATTTCCCCTTGTTTCATTTCCTCAATAAAATCCACACTATTTTTTAATAAATTCCATAAGAGATTTTTAAACGCTACTTCTCCCATCCAAATCGAAAAATTGGTTTCTAAATTGACATGGATTAAATTTCTTTGCCCTTTCTTTAAAGGATATTCTTCAATAGCCTTAGTTAGCAGCGGTTTAATTGGCATGATTGTAAAATGGCGCGTATCCAATTTATCGCATTGAATATTACTTAATTGCATGCTGATTAATTGATTACTCAATTCAATGCCGCGTGTGATTTTATTGAGACTTTCTTTTAAATCCTTTCTTACCTCATGATTTTTAAGTCGAGCAATGAGCATTTCTTGTAGTTCAGCCTGGAGATGAATACTGGCCAGGGGTGTGCGCAAGTCATGCGCTATACTGCCAGCAAGCAAGCGCATTCCTGAAATTTTTCCCTCGTAAAGCAACTCCCTGTCTCGAGCAAACAAGGCACCAATAATAATTGCTGCAGTAAATGTGATAATTAAGCTATAAAGTGACACGTTTCCTGGAATATATTGGGCAACATTTCCCGCAATATAGAAGTAGCCAATCAATGCGAACCCCACTCCCAAAAATAAAAGAGCGAGTGCACCTATCACACTGGTTACCAAGAGAAGAAAGAAAATAGCTGAGACACAATTCATTAGCCAAAGCGTAGAACCATGGTTGAGCAAGGTAAGGTAAGAAAAAAAGAAAGGAAGACAAAATAATAAAGTGACATACCACAACACTGGTAGCACTTTTAGCCAGGAGGATCGCCAAAACTGATTGGTAGCTAACAGCGCACATAGTGCCGTTGCAATCATTCGTAATATAAATTCTTCAGTTAATTGAAATACCTCAAATTTCCACAAAACACCAAATAGTGGAAAATTAATCATCATAACAATTGCAAATAATGTAATTTGATGACTTGCTTCTTCAGTTTGCCTAGCCAAATATAGATAAATAAAAAGAAGCGTTTTTTTAAATGCCCTCATAGCGGCCTGAATTTATCCTTTAAAAAATACATCTTACATCAGGCTTGGGATTAGCTCTATTGTTTTAGAGTATTCTATACAGATTGTCCACTATACCATTTATGCGTTTCTGATCTAGATAGTGCTTCCACGCCGTGTGCTTCAATGAAAGCTACAATTGCCCATCTCGCGAAAGGTTTGCCCACGAAGGTTTCATCCAATTGAATGACATCATGCCAGCCAGGGAAAAGGTCATCAGTCTTCATGATCTGTTTATAGTTGCTCGAAAGCATAAAAATAGCATGGCCTTCTTTATGTTCAACAAGCTTCAAATTTTCAGGACAACTACCAATTCTTAAACCCGGAGAGCTTTCTGCAATTGCAAGAGTAAAGGAACCTGCATCAAAATGAGGTTTCGCAAGATATTTTCCAGACTCCTGCCAATCGTATTTTAAAAATCTCAACAATAAATGAACATGTTCTGTACCAAAAACTTTTTTGACAACACCAGGAAACCTCTTATCTAATGACTGTAAAATGTCATACACCGTTTTGTAAGCCAAATCCCATATCGGTTTTGCTTTGGATACAAAATCAAAGACTATCGGATTCGTTTTTAGAAAAGCCTCATATTTTTCAAACAAAGCCGGATGGAAATGAAAAAAATCCTTTGAATCATTATAGACATGATCCCCTGCATCACGATGTTTATATCCCACATCCCCTCGTCGATGAAGTGGCGCTATCGTAAAATCAATGTGATTTTTGATTGAATCAGGTTCCTCTAAAAACCTGAAAAAAGCATGAATTGCCTCTTCAAAAATCGCTAAATTCATGGAAAATGGAACTTGCGCGTAGTATTGTTTTTGCAGTGCCTGAAACACTAACTCATCTGGGAACATGGAAGGCTCAATTTAAGATAAATGGCATACCTTTGCTAATGATAGCAAAGAAAAGAATGATGCACAGCAGCATTCTTTATGACCATTTATCAAATTCCAACTTCTTATTTGATTAACTCAAATAGCTACTGTTAACAATCCATGCGCGCTACACCTAGGCTCACAGTTTTCAAATCAAGAGAATTTAACAGTTGAATTTCAGTCTTCAAACTTCCAGCTAATTCTTTACCAATAAATTCCTGATGCTGTAAATAAATTTCATGAGCTTTTTCAATAAGTATTTTATCGCTACTACTGGAATTTTTTTCAACTAAACCTTTTAAAAGATTAAAAATGATCTTTTTCTTGGTTTCGACCGCAAACTGCTCCTTGCTATTTAAAAAATTCTCAGCAAGAGGTATAGCTTGAGAAATGCTATTTAAATTGCGATGAAGGAGAATGATGTTGGCTGCCAAACTTGCTTCTGCATCAACGTTTCTAATTTTAGAGAAACGTTGAACTAATAATCCATCCTCGTAGGTAGCCAAGCTAAGCTCGGGCTTTGCTTGAGAATAATATAGTCTCGCAAACTCTCTTAAGTCCTCTACAGACCCTAAAACAGAAGTGACTATATCTAGTGCGTCTGCGGCCTCTGAAGAACACTGCTCGCGAAATTCTTTCTTTTCAACATAAAAAGCAGCCACTTTGCGAATGAAACATTTGTCAATATCCTTATTCTTTGAAATGATTGCCTCACTAATCGCTTTTAAACAATTAAATAGTATCTTCTTCTTAATTTCCGAGGATAAAGTTGGCGATGTCTCAAAAACCTCTATTGCCGCTGAAAATGCTTCTTTCGGCTGAGACAGCTTACGATGCACTAACACAATATTCGATTGCAATAATGCTTCAATGTCATGATCTCGGGGGGCTTGCTGTTGAGTTAACGTTAATGCCGTCTTAAAGGATTCTAATGCTTCTGAAAATTTTTGTTCTGCAAACTGTTTCTTACCGAGCTCTTGAAATCTGGCGCTTTTATTAATAAATCGTTGGATCAATATCAACTCCTCTTTAACTTCAGGAATCTGAGCACTAATAAATACTTTATTTTGATCGCACAATTGATTCAATTGATGCATTTTTACTAATTCGGGAACTGGTTTAGAATCACCATCCTGAATATTTGCAGCTACTTGAGTGATCACATTATAAAGAATTTTTTTCCGAATAGTCTCTGGGACTTTATCAGGAACTTGAAGAGCTTTAGTCGCTGTCATAATCAACTCAGGCAATTGATTAAGCTTTCGATAGGTCAGAATTATATTTGAATAAAGTGTAAATATTTCTTCTTCATTGACTTTGCTCGCCTGATTTTGATAAAGCTCTAAACTTTGTTCATAAGACTGTAGTGCCAAATCAAATTTGCCTGTCTTATATAACTGATTTCCAACATCTTTAAAGAGGAATGCTAATTGCTCCAGTTTTTCTTTAGCATCATTCACTTCATGCTCAAAAAGTTCATGCGATAATTCAGTGATTGCCTTAATTAATCCCTCTTTAGCCTGAGTCAGCTCAGAAAGTAATTCAACAGGATTAAAATGGCTAACAGGTATTTGGCTCACTCCTTTGAATAAAACAGTTTTTGTCTCAAAAGTTTTGATAGCATCGTAATAAGCAATACGGGCTTGAATTTCTATTAGACGTTCTTGAAAGAGGGGTTTCGGTTCTGCTTTATTTGCTTCTTCATAGTATTTTTTCGCATCGTACAACCATTTTTCAAAGAACTCTTTTCTCTCTTTATAATGCTTGATGATATTTGTTTGATGACGAACTAAAGCTTCTTTAACCTCTTGCTCATAGTCATACCCGTCAAAATAATGAATGACACCCCCGATAACAATTAGCCCTTTAACCATAGCATCAATTCGCTCAAAGGATTCTACAATACCGTGGGCCAGATAATAATTTGGCTCTATCTGTGCATCTCCTTGCGTAATTGTGCAAGGTAATCCCTTTTCCTGATAAGAAAATCGATTGATTTGTTTTGGATCGACAGTAAAGGTAGTTAGACGAGGTTTGGACTCATATTTTTTTGGAGCAGGCAATAGTTTATAGCTAATCGTTGAATCCCCAGTCGTAGATTCAAGTACTGCCTGAAACCAGGCCTCTTTCTGGCTATCTGGAAGATTGTCTGGTGCCTCAACGTAAAAACATACTTTGTCTTTACCAAAGGTCATGTTGTAACAACGAGGAAATGCCATTTCGCGCCATCCGAATTGACGCAATCGCTCCATAGCATTTGCATACTCTAAGGGTGATTTGCCGTGTAATCCATATTCATTGGTTCTAGGACCGTTATCGGCAGCTCTAACATCTTTGGCACTCATTTTCACATAAGCTAACATGTGATTTTTGACCAAAACATCTTTTGAAACTGGTGATATTTCGAAGGGTTTTTCAGTCTTTCTCTCTTCCGCTCGTTTATTTAACGCATGCACCAAAACTCTTCTTGGACCTGTACAATCCAACACAAAATCACAAATTTCAACATGTAGCAGTCCATCAACGCTAACAACAATTCCCTTCTCCTTGTCAGAGTACTGAACAAAACTTCCCTTTATTATGGGAATCCCCATCCAATTCACTTCTTTATAAAGGGCACGCTCGATATCTTTTATGTGGGCGGTTTCGGTGCTTGAACGTAATCTTTTACCAATACCCTTTTCAGCCCTATAAAAAACTGACTGATTGATATGGCCAGGTCTAACATACTTACCTTCTCTTGGACCTATAATTTTAACATCCTTTACACCTGCTTTCTTCAATTGAATGGCAGCATAAAGACCGCTTGGACCATCACCTACAATTATCACACCCATATTAGCTCAATTGATTAAATGTTTAATGCCTGCCATTTTAATAAAACGAGCTTAAGAAAATATTAATACAATTGGATTAATATTTATCTTTTATGGTAAATATTTACTGAATTGAATTTTTATCACCTCCGCTGTCTTGATAAAGCACATTAATCAACCCAATCTGTTTTTATAGAGTTGCAAGGACTCTTCTAATACAATACCCTCTTGATTTGTATTTTTGCTTTCGTTAAGATCTCAGATGTTGCTTAAAAAAAGAACATTTAATGGAAAGCACATTTGGGCATGAGTTAACTTCAACTCAAAGCAATAACGAGGATGTTTCTATGTCTCTAAATGAGATTGCGGTAAGTATACCCGAAGCAGAAAATCAGGTTTCAATATGGCGTAAACAAGATACTGTATGGATGCTTAGTCTCTATGGAACGGCAATTGGTGCCGGAACACTTTTTTTACCCATCAACGCAGGATTAAATGGAATTTGGCCTTTAATTATTATGGTTTTACTTGCGTTTCCTATGACTTATTTCTCTCATCAAGCGTTATGCCGCTTCGTGCTTTCCGGCTCATCCGCTAAAGATGATATAACGGCGGTTGTTGACGAACATTTTGGTCATCTTGCAGGTAAAATATTAACGTTCCTTTATTTCTTCGCTATTTATCCTATTTTATTAATGTATAGCGTTGCAATTACAAACACGACCGAGAGTTTTATTGTCAACCAGATTGGAATGCAGGCCCCTCCACGCCCATTGTTAGCCATCATCCTTATTCTTGCTCTAATGGCGATTGTACGCTTTGGTCAACAAATTATTGTGAAATCAATGAGCTTGCTGGTCTACCCTTTTGTTAGCATATTACTCATGCTTTCTCTTTATTTAATTCCTCATTGGAACGATGCTATTTTCCAACAAAGTAACGCAATTAATGGCGGTGGTGCTCATGGTTTACTCATCACCCTTTGGCTTGTTATTCCAGTAATGGTCTTTTCTTTCAACCACTCTCCCATTATCTCGTCGTTTGCAGTCGCTCAAAAGCAACAATATGGGAAGGATGCCGATGAGAAATGCTCCTGGATTTTGAAATATAGCCACATTCTCATGGTAACCACAGTAATGTTTTTCGTTTTCAGCTGCGTTCTAAGCCTCTCTCCTAAGGATTTAGCGCTGGCTAAACAACAAAACATCTCTATCCTGTCTTATCTGGCAAACCATTTCCAAACGCCTTTAATGGCTTATATTGCGCCTTTAATTGCCTTCATCGCGATTTCAAAATCTTTCCTGGGCCATTACCTGGGCGCCAGTGAAGGTTTGCAGGGGCTAATTACCAAGGGATTTGCTAATCGTGGTAAAAATTTAGAGCTTAAGAAAGTCCAGCGTTTCATTGAAGGGTTTATGATCATAACTTGCTGGATTGTGGCCACCTTAAATCCAAGTATTTTAGGAATGATTGAAACCTTAGGCGGTCCCGTTATTGCGATTATTTTATTTCTCATGCCAATGTATGCCATTGCTAAAATTCCTGCCATGCAGAAATTTAAAAATTCTATAATCACTATTTTTATTAGTTTTATGGGATTAGTCGCTATCTCTGCGATTCTCTACGGCTTATTTAACTCCTAATCTCCAAGACTTGCGGCTGCTTAACAGCCGCAATCGCTCCTTATCCATGCTAAAATTATAGTTATAACCTTATGCAATTTTTCCATCTCAACAGAAACAACATCTACTTTGACAATGGAAAGGCTGCAAAGAAAAATTGGGAGTAGAATTTCAACATTACTTGAGTGGATTCAAACCGAAGCACGAAGAAGTTTTAGCGGCATCCATGGTGAAATAATTAATATTTAATTTCTTCGAATAATAAAAAATTTTCAGTACAGTCCGCTCAATATAATTTAGGTTAAGAGGAATGTATTTATGGAAAAATTTATTAATCGGCATGAAGCGGGGCGAATTTTAGCAGATCAGCTGCGATCGTATGCAAAGCAACCTGATGTGATTGTGTTGGCTTTGCCACGAGGTGGTGTTCCTGTGGGTTACGAAATAGCGAAAGCCCTATCGGTACCTCTCGATGTTTTTATAGTCAGAAAATTAGGTGTGCCAGGACATGAAGAACTTGCTATGGGGGCAATTGCTTCAGGTGATACGACTATTTTCAATGAGGATATAGTCGAAGCACTCCATGTTAGTAAAGAAGCCATCGATGAAGTTATTCATTCTGAAGAAGAGGAGTTAAAGCGACGTGAGATTCTCTATCGTCATGATGAACCCTTTCCTAAACTACAGGATAAAATTGTAATTTTGGTAGATGACGGTGTTGCAACCGGTGCCACTATGCGTGCAGCAATAAAAGCTATACGCCAGAACAATCCAGCTCGTCTTGTAATGGCTATTCCAGTTGCAGCCTTTTCAACCTATCAAGAAATGTCAAAGTTGGTTGATGAAATTGTATGTCCTCTACAGCCTCTGCACTTTTATGCAGTGGGTCTATGGTATGAAGATTTTGCGCAAACTACCGATGATGAAGTATCAGAGTTACTGGCAAACAAGCCTGACAACCCGCTGAAGAATATCTCGCCTGTTTTATAAATTGCGCCTGGGGAGGTAATATGAATTATTCCCTGAATGCAGCACACAACATCACAATAACAAAGGATGATGTTTCTTTAAGCGGATTCCTATTGATTCCCCAAGATGCCTTAGGTTTGGTTTTATTTGCCCACGGTAGTGGCAGCAGCCGTTTCAGCATTCGAAATCACTTTGTAGCAAAAATTTTAAATAAAGCAAAACTTGCTACCCTTTTATTTGATTTGCTCATGCCTGAAGAAGAAGCCCTTGATCTTCGGACACGTGAGTTTCGCTTTAATATTTCGTTATTAGCGCAACGATTACTAGAAGCTACCGATTGGTGTCAGCGAGAAAAACTTAACTTGCCGCTGGGATATTTTGGAGCTAGTACCGGCGCAGCAGCTGCATTGATTGCTTCAACATTAAAGACTGAGTCTATTAAAGCTGTCGTTTCGCGAGGCGGTCGACCTGATTTAGCAAAAGAATTTTTATCGCGGGTTACCGCACCTACACTGCTAATAGTAGGAGGTAATGACGAGGTCGTTATTACTATGAACGAAGATGCATTCTCACAAATGGAATGTGTTAAGCAATTAGAAATAGTTTCAGGAGCTACCCATTTATTTGAGGAATCAGGGACCCTTAATCAAGCTGCTCAGCTCGCAAAAAACTGGTTTGTTCGTTATTTATCAGCTGAGCAATAAGGAGACGGTATGTTAAATCAAAACCACCAGACATTGATTAATACCTTAAATGATAAGATAGAGCCCTTAGATTTATTGGATGAGAATTATAATAATCTCTTGAATAAAATTGGCGATGCACGCTTTGTGTTGTTAGGCGAAGCAACGCATGGCACAGAAGAATTTTATCAAGCAAGAATAGAGATTAGTCGTCGTTTAATTGAAGACAAAGGATTTATGGCCGTCACTATTGAGGGAGATTGGCCTGATGCTTACACTGTCCATCGTTACGTCCAGAATACCAGTAATCAACTTTCCGATGTTGAACGGTCTCTTCATGATTTTAAACGCTTTCCTACATGGATGTGGCGAAACACGACAATCCCTCCATTTGTCCAATGGCTCCAAGAATATAATAGTCACTTACCTCCAGGTGAAAGGATAGGATTTTATGGTCTTGATTTATATAGTCTTAATGCCTCAATGCAAGCAGTTATCGCCTATTTAATGCAAATTGATCCTGAAGCCGCACAACGGGCTCGAAAGCGATATGCATGCTTTGATCATACAAACATTGACTCACAAACGTATGGTTATTTAACCAATATTGGCTTAAAAAAATCTTGTATCAATGAGGCGGTTGCAGTGTTAGTGGAGTTACAGCATCACGCATTTAAATATATCCGCGAAGATGGTATCAGAACCGAGGATGAATATTTTTTTGCAACTCAAAATGCCCGAGTCATTAAAGATGCTGAAATTTATTACCGAGCCATGTTCGAAGGAAGAGCCTCATCCTGGAATATTCGCGATAGGCATATGGCTGAAACATTAACTATCCTTGCGGATCATCTTGAAAATCGTTTTAACAAACCTGCCAAAATAATTGTTTGGGCGCATAACTCGCATGTAGGTGATGCTCGTGCTACAGAAATGAGTGAGCAAGGTGAAATAAATATCGGCCAATTAATGCGTGAGCAACACGATAGAGACAGTTACTTGTTAGGTTTTTCAACTTATGAAGGCTTTGTAACCGCTGCTGACGAATGGGGAGCCTCGCCCTTTCGCCATAAAATTGTTCCAGGTTTTGAAAGTAGTTATGAAGAATTACTTCATCAATTAAAGTATAAAAATTTTCTTCTGGATTTAACGCAACAGGATCTTGAGCATTTTTTAAAAATCCCCCGTTTACAACGAGCAATCGGAGTTATTTACCGCCCTGAAGCAGAACGTTTCAGTCATTATTTTTTCACCCACCTTACCTATCAATTTGATTCAATTATTCATTTTGATAAAACGAATGCTGTTACCCCGCTTGATATAACACCGGAGTGGGACAATTATTGATTTCTTCAATCCATTGTTTTTTTATACTATGCTGAAAGGAGTCTTAAAAAGAAGAGAGCAATAATGAACTTGAGTTATGTCATGTGCGCTTCACAGGAAGGATTTCACAAGGTAGCCTACTCTGAATGGGGCTCACCTAAAACCGACGGCTCTACAATCATTTGTGTACACGGCCTTACACGCAATCGCTGCGATTTCGATCCTTTGGCGCACTTTTTAAGTTCTCAAGGTCATCATGTTTTTTGTCCTGATATTGTAGGCCGCGGTGACAGTAGCTGGTTTAGAAATTCAAAACACTATAACTATCAGCAGTATATCGTTGATATGACAACATTTATCGCGCGAACTGGCGCCCACACGGTAGATTGGATTGGTACCTCCATGGGCGGGTTAATCGGTATGGCACTTGCTGCTTTGCCTAATTCCCCAATTCGCTCATTAATCCTAAATGATATAGGACCACAAATTCCTGCACACGCCCTTTGGCGATTAGGCCAATATGTAGGAAAACATCCAGAATTTGCTAGCGAAGAAGAAGCTAAGCAGTATTTTAAAACAATCTATGGGAGTTTTGGCAAACTAAGCGAGGAACAATGGAATTATTTAACCACTCACAGCATCAAAGAACGTGCTCCTGGGCTTTTTGTTGCTAAACTAGATCCACATATTAAAGAATCAAAATCAAGTGGGCAGTTGTTAAAAGAGTTTTTCGTTAACCCTCATAGAGCGTTAGAGGGTATCTTTTTTGATATTGACTTGTGGTATCTATGGGAGAAAGTGACCTGCCCTGTGTTGGTCATTCGTGGTAAAGACTCCGATATGCTGCTGCCTGAGCATATTAAAAGAATGCAAAGAGGTCATTCTAATGTAAGTCTGATTGAAATAGATAATGCAGGCCATGCCCCTATCCTATTTGAACTACCTGAACATGAAAAAATTGCTCACTGGCTAAATAGCAATGATATTAAAGGTACACACAGCTCAGCATGGCACACAAAGTAATTTCACGGTGTAGAAATAAAATTTTTGACCTTTTGCGAGTTTACTCTAATATCTTAGAGATATCGTAATTTGGGTAAATAATAATGAGTACAAAGCAGCACAATATCGTCATCGTTGGTGGAGGCGCTGGTGGACTCGAATTAGTGACTAAATTAGGTCACACTCTGGGCAAAAAAGGGAAGGCGATTATTACCTTGGTAGATGAGCAAGCTGTTCACATATGGAAACCTTTATTACATGAAGTTGCTGCAGGCTCTATGGACTCAAATATTGATCAAATCAATTATTATGCCCATGCTTCAGACAATTATTACCACTATCAACCTGGAAGGATGGAAGGCCTAAACAGGAACAAAAAACAAATCCTATTGGCTCCATTATTCGATGAACAAGGCCAGGAACTCATTCCAAGTCGAACATTAGCCTATGATACTTTAGTGCTCTCTGTTGGCAGCTTAAGTAACAATTTTAATACAACAGGTGCAAAGGAACATTGCTTGTCTTTAGATAATCTCGAGCAAGCCAACCTGTTTCAAAGAAAATATCTGAATAAATTACTCACTACACAGTATGGAACAGCATCGCACGTCCCTACTTTTAATATTGTTATCGTTGGAGGTGGAGCCACTGGAGTAGAGTTAGCGGCAGAACTTCATTACAGTTTACGGCAGGCAAGTCACTATGGTCTCGATCACTCAAACATTAAACTTGCTCAAATTACTCTTGTAGAGGCTTCTCCAAGAATTTTACCTCCTCTGCCTGAAATTCTGGCTGCAAACGTGACAGAGCGTTTAAAATCACTGAATATTGCTGTTCATACCAATGAGATGGTTTCTAGAGTCGACGAGCATGGTATTTATACAAAAAACGGAAATTTTTTCCCTGCTGATTTATGCGTTTGGGCAGCTGGAATTAAAGCTCCGGATTTTTTAGCGGGCCTGGATGGTTTAGAAACTGATGCAATTAATCGATTAGTTATTACTCCCACATTGCAAACCACCAAAGATGAGAATATTTTTGCTTTTGGCGATTGTGCTAACCTCATCGATCCCAGTCTTGGTACAACAGTACCTCCACGTGCCCAATCAGCCCATCAACAGGCCCATATTTTAGCAAAATCGCTAAAAAATAAACTAGATAACAAACCTCTCCTCCATTTTAAATATCATGATAAGGGCTCATTAGTAACATTAAGCTGCTATGATACTTTTGGCAGTCTGAGAAGTTTTCACAAAATGCAATATTACATTGGCGGTAAAGTTGCACAATATGTTTATCGCTCTCTGTATTTTATGCATTTGACAGCGCTATATGGATTCTGGGACGCATTAGCAATAAGAAGGGCAAAAAAATTGCTTATAAAAACGAGACCAAGATTAAAGTTACACTTTAGTAAATATTGAGTAAAAACAGTCCATTACTCAAATTTTATCAAGTTAAAAAGGAGAAACTATGAAAAAGGAACCGCTCATTAATCCAACCTGGGATCGAATCGCTTTTATATTTCAGGGAGGTGGTGCCTTAGGAGCGTTCCAGGTAGGAATATATGAAGCCATTCATAACGCCGGCTATAATTTGGACTGGGTAAGTGGAATCTCAATTGGCGCAATTAACGCTGCCATAATTGCAGGTAATAAACCTGAAAACCGCGTAGAAAAACTTAAAGAATTTTGGCAAATTATTACTACTCCCACTCATTTTTCATGGTGGGATGCTTACATTGACAGCATGGATATGAGACGCTTTTATAATCAGTTTCATGCACAGACCACACTTCTTTACGGACAGCCAGGATTCTTCCAACCTCGATTATTCAATCCACATTTTATTACCAATGCCACACCTGATGAAATTAGTTTTTATGACACCTCCCTGCTGAGAGAAACTCTTGATCACGTTATCGATTTTGATGTTCTTAATAATGGTAAAATTCGACTAACGCTTTCAGCTGTTCGACTAGATAATGGTCAACACGTTCTTTTCGACACAAAATATCAAAAGCTTTATCCAGAGCATATTATGGCCAGTGGTGCCCTCCCCCCCGGATTCCCAGCGGTCAAAATTGATGGCACCTATTATTGGGACGGAGGCATTGTCAACAATACTCCCATTGAAGTTATTCTAAATGATTTACCTCGTATTAGCACTTTATGTTTTATGGTGCAGCTCTTCGATCCGGAATCCAAAATACCAACAACATTGGATGAGATTTTGCTAAAGCAAAAAGATCTGACCTATGCAAGCCACTATAAACGAGTCATTAAATCCTTCTGTGAAGCCCATGATCTGCGCCATGCCATTGCGGAGCTCTATGATTTATTACCAGCGAATCTTAAAGAGAATCCTCAAATAAAAGAGATTCGTTCTGTGGGCTGTCACACAGTGATGAGCCTGGTCAGATTTCATCGACACGGTCTCAATACTGATTTATCCTCAAAAGATTATGCGTTTTCATCCTTATCAATTAATGAAAGTATTCGATTAGGCCATGAACAAGCGACTGAAGCGTTAAAAAAATCCTTATGGTTACAACCAATTCCCAAAAATGTGGGAGCAATTCTTTATGATATGTGCCCACATGACGAGACTGAAACAATTTTTGAGCATGGGAAAAAGAAAAAAAAGAAATCACCTCAATAAAACTATAAATAATAAAAGGAGTTTGTTATGTGTAAATCCAGATGCATTATTCATGGAGTGATTGCCGGTATTATTGCCGGGATAGTTTTTGCCATTTTCCTATTTATGGGGGGCATGTTTGAAACGCTGGGTGCAATGATCAACATGCCCACCAAACTAGGTGGATTAGTTGTTCACGCTGGTGTTAGTATTATTGCTGGTATTGCTTTTGCAATAATATTAGGATGGCTGATTCATTCTTGGACAGCGGCGATTATTTGGGGATTGCTATTTGGTTTTGGCATGTGGTTAGCCGGTCCAATGACACTCTTACCCTATTTTGTAGCAAATACCCCTTTATTTTCAAAATGGACACTTGTGGATGTAAAAGCAAATATACCTCCTTTAGTCGGTCATTTAATTTATGGCTTCGTATTAGGTGTGGTTTTCTATGCATTAAAAAGAAAAGCATAGAACAAAGCAGTTTAAAAGACTTCGTTGGCTGGTAAAATGAGAACTTCAGGTTGAAATCAAAGTAACCAGCTGATTTTTAAGGATTTTAATTTTTCCTACATTGGGATAGCTTATCAAAATGACGTCCACTCCTAAACGTATTTATTATTTAATCCCATCCCTAGTACTTATTTTCGCCATTATTATCGAATGGTTGCTCATTCTTTCAATCAATCATTCTCATTTTAGTTATTCGCTTGATGATCCTTACATTCATTTGTCATTAGCAAAACACATCGGTATAGGTCAATACGGCTTTAATAATGGGGAATTTTCCAGTCCATCCTCGAGTATACTATGGCCTTTTTTATTAGCGCCATTCTCCTATTTCCCGTTATTTGAATTTGTTCCTCTCATTATTAATAGTTTGATTGCTTTGCTGATTTTGTTAGTTTTTATTACTGTTTGCTTGTTTGTAGACACTGAAAAAACCAAAGTATATTGGGAAAATGTCGTCCTATTTTGTTTGCTTATCCCCGCATTAAATTTAATTGGTCTTATCTTTTCAGGAATGGAGCATGCTCTACAGATGCTTCTTAGTGTTTTAATCATGGCCGGGTTAATTCAGGAAACCAACGATCATCGTTTTCCTTTATGGTTAGCTCTGGTTATCATAATTGGCCCATTGATACGTTATGAAACTTTAGCAATCTCCGTACCTGCGTTATTTTTTTTATTTATTCGAGGTCATCAACAAAAGGTTCTCTACACGACTTTGATTATGCTGGTTATGTTAGGTTTATTTTCATTATTTTTACTTCATATTGGCCAGCCGCCTTTAGCAGCCTCCGTACTTCTTAAAATGGACCATGGACAATATGCTACTTGGGCTGAGGCGATATTAGGACAACTTAGAATCAATTTAACCCAACGCCAATCGCTTATTTTTCTTATTTTAATTTTTTCTTTTTCAATTATTGCAATCTTTTCCAAATTACCTGTTGTCACCCGACAATTATTTGCGGTCGTTGCAGCAGGACTACTCTTGCATTTACTTTTGGGTAAATTTAATTGGTTCCATCGCTATGAAGTTTATCTTTATGCAGTTGCTTTACTACTGATTTTTTACTTGTATTTTAAGCATTATCATACCTTTAAAAATCCAACGGTGTGGTATGTATTTTTTGTACTCGGCCTCATTTTTTGTAGTTATCCTTATTTCACAGTATTGGCCAGCTTACCCAAGGCAACTAACAATGTTTATCAGCAACAATTTCAGATGCGACGATTTGCCATTGATTGGCTAAAATCCCCCATTGCCGTCAATGACATTGGTTGGGTCTCTTATGATAATTCAAACTATGTTTTAGATCTTTGGGGGTTGGGAAATTACAGTATTTATTCAAGTAGATGCCATGCCACTAATCCTTTATGGATGGATAAAGCTGTCAAGGAATCCCAGGTAAAATTAGTTATGCTATACAGGAGTTGGTTTTACTCTGTCCCTAAGAACTGGATACAGTTAGGTTGTTTATATTTCACAGGTCCCCGTGTATCTGTCGCTAATAAAGTCGTTTATTTTTATGCTACAGATTTAAAATATGTTCCCGAGCTTCAGCAAAAATTACATTCTTTTTCAAAAAGCTTACCTCAAAACGATGGGTTTAAATTTGACTGCAAATAGTACGACAAAGAAGCATTTATAAGTGATATGCCATACTTTATAAAGAGTAAATCCATTAGGAAGGCACTTAAATCACATGGTCACGACTACAAAATGGCTCACTTTGACCCCTCAGGGGCTTTATTGCATCCCTGGTCAATTTTATATTGATCCTACTTCATTAGTCTCCTCAGCCATTATTACTCATGGGCATAGCGATCATGCCCTGGCTGGTCATCATAAAATTTTAGCTACCCCTGAAACGGTGGCAATTATGCAATTACGCTATGGGATAGACTCTACAACACACTGGCAAAGCTTAAGCTATTTTCAATCTTTGCTTATTAATCAAGTGAAGGTATTATTTTTACCAGCGGGTCATGTATTAGGGAGTGCGCAAATTGTCTTGGAGTATGACCATAACCGTGTGATCATTTCGGGTGATTATAAGCGCCGTTTCGATCCGACCTGTATGCCGTTTGAAGCACTTAACTGCGATACTTTTATCACTGAAGCAACATTTGGCTTACCTGTTTTTAAACACCCCCCTATTGAACATGAGCTTAACAAGTTACTGCACTCATTAGAGACTTTTTCAACATGCCATTTAGTGGGGGTTTATCCTCTTGGTAAATGCCAGCGATTAATTAAGTCCTTACGAATAATAAATTATCAGGAACCTATCTATTTGCACGGCGCTTTAATCAAATTATGCCAACTCTATGAGACATTTGGAGTGAAACTTGGGGAATTGAGACTAGCGAATACCCTGGATACGAAAAGTGCTGCTGGTAAAATTGTATTATGTCCTCCGAGTTCTCTAAATGATAGATGGACAAGACGTTTTGGCGAAAGCATTAAAGCTCAAGCCTCAGGGTGGATGCAAATTCGTGCACGCGCCAAACAAAAAGCAATCGATCTACCTCTAATTATTTCTGATCATGCTGATTGGCCTGAATTAGTCCAGACGATGACTGAGGTGAACCCTTATGAAATTTGGGTCACTCATGGTCAAGAAGAGGCCTTAGTTTATTATGCAACAAAAAATGGATACCAGGCACAAGCACTCCATTTGATGGGCTATGAAGAGGATGGGAATTGAGATGAAAACATTCTCTCAATTATTAAATAACCTTTATTTTTCATATAGCCATCATGCCAAATTACGCCTACTTCAGGATTTTTTTGCAACCACCCAGGATCCAGAGCGCGGATATGCTATTGCTATTCTTGCTGATACCTTGGAATTTCCCACATTCAAACGTGCATTGATAAGAGGATTAATTGAGAAACGGATCGATCCCTACTTATTCGCCTTATCCAATGATTACGTCGGTGATGTTTCAGAAACTTTGGCTCTAGCATGGCCAAGTTCTACAACGATGCAATCCAGCTTACCAAGTCTTACGAAAGTTATTCATCAGTTAAAGAAAACCCCTCCCAACCAAATGGCAGCTAGTTTAGCTGAGCTGTTAGATAATTCCAATGCCATTGAACGCTGGGCATTACTAAAACTCGGTACTGGAAGTTTAAGAGTTGGGGTTTCAGCACGTTTTGTTAAACATGCATTAGCGAAGTATGGAAATGTTGATATTAAAGATATTGAACATGTTTGGCATGCTTTGGAGCCACCTTATGTGGAATTATTTGCCTGGCTTGAGGGGAAACAAGCGGCACCAGAGATTTCTAATGCTGTTTTTTTTCATCCAGTAATGCTATCTCATCCATTAAAAGAGAAAGATTTACCGCTCATTACAGAGGACACTTTTTTTGCTGAACATAAATACGATGGCATCCGCGTACAATTTGTAAGTAGTACCCAAGAGAAGGCCCTTTATTCACGTACCGGTGATAATATAAGTGTTTCTTTCCCGGATGTAGTAAGTGAAATAAATACTCCTGTAGTACTGGATGGCGAGTTAGTCGTCCTGAATCAAACAAACATTGGAAGTTTTAACGACTTACAACAGCGATTAAATCGTAAAAAACTCAGTGATAAAATTTTAAAAGAACAACCTGCAGCTATTATCTTATACGATATTCTGAAGATGGAAACGGATGATTTGCGCACTCTACCTTTATACGAGAGGCGTCAGTTACTTGAAGCATGGTATGCACGTCATCGTCCTAAAAATATGTGGTTGTCTGAATTATTATCCTTTTCTAACTTAAACGGTCTTTTAGAACTTAAGGAAACCGTTCTTGCCAAGCAACATGTCGCGGTAGAAGGATTAATGCTTAAACGAAAAGATAGTCCTTATATCGCAGGCAGACCTGTTGGTCATTGGTACAAATGGAAACGCGACCCTCACTTAATCGATGCAGTTTTAATGTATGCACAAAGAGGACATGGAAAACGTTCTTCCTTCTATTCAGATTATACCTTTGGTCTATGGCAAAATGATAAATTACTACCAGTTGGCAAAGCCTACTTTGGATTTACCGATGAAGAGTTGTACCAGTTAGATAAATGGATTCGCTATCATACGCAACATCGCTTTGGACCTGTTCGAGAAGTTGAAAAAACGTTAGTTTTTGAGGTTGCGTTTGATGCTGTAAATTTTTCTTCCCGTCATAAATCAGGTGTGGCACTACGCTTCCCACGAATTCACCGTATTCGCTGGGACAAACCTGCCAACGAAGCAGATAGCCTGGATACCCTAGTAGCACTCATTAAATAATCTATTCTGTGACTTTTAAAAATCAATACGACCTATTATAGTGGATTAGCATAATCATACAGGGATAGAGATGTTCAAAGAGATAACTGGATTATTTAAACAGACTATTGCCGGTTGGAGTGAGGACAAAATCTCTACTTTAGCAGCAGCGCTAGCTTATTATACAATTTTTTCAATGGGTCCTGTACTTATTATTTCTATAGCCATCGCAGGAATGATTTTTGGTAAAGAAGCAGTACAAACCCAAATTTTGCAGCAGATTAGTGAAATGTTTGGCAGTGGTAGCGCCGAACAGATTAAAACTATGCTTCTTAGCGCCTCTCACCCTGCCACTAGTCTATTTGCACAAATAGTAGGTATAGTCCTCTTACTATTTGGGGCAATAGCAGTTTTTAGTGAATTACAAGCCGGTTTAAACAAGATTTGGAATGTTGAAGCTCAAGCTACTGAAGGCTGGATTGGAATGATAAAAAATAGATTTTGGTCATTCACAATGGTACTTGTAATTGGTTTTTTGTTATTAGTTTCCCTCACGTTAACCGTATTATTAACAACGATAAGTAATTTTTTGAGCCAACTATTGCCTGGTGGTTCAGTAATAGGACTAATTCTAAACTTTGTTATTTCTCTTGGAGGAATCACTCTTCTTTTTGCGATGATTTTTAAAATTTTGCCTAATATTGTTTTGCGCTGGCGCGATGTTTGGTTAGGCGCATTTATTACTACGTTGTTATTTACTATTGGCAAATTTTTGCTAGGCTTTTATCTTGGTAGTATTGATGTTGAGAACGGATTTGGTGCCTCTGCTTCATTAATTATCATACTTATTTGGGTATATTATTCGGCTCAAATACTATTTTTAGGTGCAGAATTCACTAAAGCTTATGTTAATAGAACAACCTCCAAGTCGCATAAACGGAGTTAATGACTGCCACTCAATAATTGACTAGTTTTTTTTCATCCATATGATAAAGTTTCATGCTGAAATTAAGATTATTTGTTTAATCTATTAGAATCCTAAAGAGAGGGTCTCGTGAACTTCGAGTCAATTTTTCGTGTGATTGTACGAAAATCTGTGTTTATTAAACTATTTATATTCATTTTTGCATGTACTCTTCTTCTTTTTGCTTACAAATTTTTTTGGGGTTCCAAGAGTCAAATCAATAATGAACCGCCCAAAATTGTCGAAGTAGAAGAAATAGCCCTCAAAAATATTCAACAAACTACAGAATTAATAGGAACTATACATCCCAAACACGCGACAGTTTTGATTGCCAAAGCCAATGGTATGCTCGATTCATTAGTGGCCACCGGCCAGCCCGTTAAAAAAGGAATGTTAATTGCCAAAATTGACAATCCCGACCTTGAAAAAAATCATCAACTTTCTGAAACAGCCGAGAATATCGCTAAAACACAGTATGAACGCCTATCGACACTGCTTAAAACAGGTTACGTGAGTACAAAAGAAGTCGAAGAGAAAAAACAAGCCTGGATTGAAGCATCAAAAAATCTTTCCAATACCAAAATTGAGCTTGATACTATGCGTTTTTATGCACCTTTTGATGGCATTATAGGCGCTTATAAAAAGCGAGAAGGTACACAGGTGAACGCAGGCGATCCCATTGTAACCCTGTATGATCCCTCTACTTTAGCCGTGGATTTCGATATTCCTTGTACAAATATAAAAGCAATCCAGGAAGGCCAGGAAGTGCGGGTTTTTCACAAACAATACAAACTAACCCATATCCAGAAAATGATTGATGAAGATAGCCATATGTGCCCTGCCGATGTGGACATTAGCTGCAAAGATTGTGTCATCGGTGCAAGTGTGAATATCGAACTGGTTATGCATGAAAAGAAGAATGTGATGGTTATTCCCTATCAAGCTATTTTCCTTAAAAATGGCAAACGTTTCGTATACATTGTTAAGGATCATAAAATCGAATTACTCCCTATACATACAGGGCTTCAGGATAAATCGAATATTGAAGTCACTTCGGGTTTAAAACCGGGACAAATGCTCGTCATCAAAGGACAAGATCGTTTATACCCTGGAATGACTGTTGGTATTTATAAACCAACCCCCGTCGCTACAAGTTAATTATGAAATTGCCTAATTATTTTATTAAACATCCTGTTATAGCAATTGTACTTAATGCACTGCTTATTTTGGTAGGCTTGATGTGTCTCTATTCCCTGCCTATTCGTGAGTATCCAAATATTAGTTTTCCCACAATTACAGTTTCAACCTCTTATCCAAATGCAAGCTCAGAGCTTGTGGAATCGGACGTCACAACTATTTTAGAAGAGCGATTAGCAGGTGTTGAAGGGCTTGAGACTATTACCTCTCAATCCAGCTCAGGCTCATCCTATATCACTTTATCCTTTCGCTCAGGAACGTCGATGGACAGAGCACTAAGTGCCACTCAAGATGCAGTCGCTTTAGCAAAACCCTTACTACCCTTGGAGGTTAAAACCCCTGCAATTGAGCGGCAAAAAAAATCGAGTGGTTTACCTTTCATTGGACTTTCTCTTGAATCCTCCTCTCTGGATTTCGGCGAGTTAACACATTTTGCCAATCTCAATTTAAAAAACACGTTTCGTAGTTTAAATGGGGTATCCTCTGTCGACGTGTGGGGACAACCCTATACTTATGCCATTAATCTTGATCCCAAAAAACTATTTTCATTTGGTATTAATGTGGATGATGTATTTGATGCAATTGCCAGAAGTCGTGTTTCACTGCCTGCAGGCAATTTTCAAAATAAAATTCCGAGTACTTTAAATTTTGAATTAAAAACGGTTAAAGACTATGAGAATTTACTCATAAAAGCCAATAATCATCATCCCATTTTTCTTAAATCAATTGCTGATATAAAACTATCAACAGACAAAGATCGCATGCGAGTCAGAGTAAATGGGCATAGCGGACTTGCATTGGCAATTAATCGAGCAGATGATGCAAACCCACTTGAGGTATCTAAATTAGTTCGCCAAGAACTTAATTCATTAAAACAGAATTTACCTGATGATATAAAAATAAATATTATTATTGATCAATCCGACTTCATTAATGCTTCATTGAAGAATATTCAATCATCAATCATTGAAGCAATCCTTTTGGTACTTATTATTGTTTTTATTTTTTTAAGGAACGCACGAGCAACATTTATCCCTCTTATTACTATCCCTATTTCTCTGTTAGGTTCATTAATTTTTCTAAAATTATTCGGTTTTTCAATCAACCTTATGACACTTTTGGCAATGGTTCTTGCGGTCGGTTTGGTTGTTGATGATGCGATTATTGTTTTAGAAAACATTTGGCGCCATATTGAAAATGGCTTATCCCCTTTTGATGCTGCAATGAAAGGCTCAAGAGAGATAGGTTTTGCTATCGTCGCCATGACATTAACTCTGGCAAGTGTCTATGCGCCTGTTGCCTTTATTCCAGGCATGCTTGGACAACTATTTATTGAATTTGCAGTAGCATTAGCCGGCAGTGTTGTTATTTCCGGAATTGTTTCTTTAACACTCTCCCCCTTAATGTGTGCCCAATTTTTAAATAGAAATAATAAGCAATTGTGGCCCGCATTCGATCGTTTTTTGCATACAATAGAACACAAATATGCACAAATCCTAAACCGAAGTATCAATCGAAAGAAACTGATTTTTGTTGCTGTCCTTAGCTTTCTTGGTTGTAGTCTCATCTTTTACAGTTTGTTACCCAGAGAAACAGCTCCCAAGGAGGATAGAGGTTTAATTGGTGTATACACGCCTTTATTAGCAGGCGAAAATGTTCAAATGATGGACAAAAAGATTTCACCCATTGAAAATACAGTAAAAACTATTTCAGAAATTAGTAATCAACTCACATTCATTGGTGACTGGGGGGCTAGCGTCGTGTTACCCTTAAAACCTCATACCCAAAGAAAACACTCTGCAACAGAATTAGTCAACAATTTACAGCCTCAGTTGAATAATTTTCCCTCCATGGATGCTTATGCGTGGAGTTGGG
Organism: Legionella hackeliae; assembly: GCF_000953655.1. Classification (NCBI taxonomy): domain Bacteria; kingdom Pseudomonadati; phylum Pseudomonadota; class Gammaproteobacteria; order Legionellales; family Legionellaceae; genus Legionella; species Legionella hackeliae. The sequence continues at coordinate 1,537,574 of NZ_LN681225.1, read as the reverse complement.
ATACTGCTTTACCTGGAATTGATGATGCAGGAAGTGGTTCAGAGTTAACTCTTGTAATTTCAACAGCTGATAATTTTCGTCAGCTACTCAATGAGGTTGAACAATTCAAAGCAGCCATTGATCAAAGCAAAAATTTTGGGCCTGCCCGATATGATTTACGGCTAGATTCAATGGGCTATAGCATTAAGATTGATAATAATGCGCTTTCTCAACTGGGTCTTTCCGCCAAACAGGTTGCCAAAACAGTAGAAGTCTTTTTTAGCGGTGATAAATCACTTACTTTTCAAAAAGACGGTGTGAGTTACAATTTAACCATTAAAGGTAATAACTCCCCATGGACTTTAAATGAGTTGTATCTGACAACTCCATCAGGACAACACGTTTCCTTGGGTGCTTTAACAACGATGAAGCCCAAAGCGCAGCCCCCTACACTTGATCATCACAATCAAATGCGATCAACCACATTGCATGTTAATTTGTTGCCCAATGATTCTATTAAAAAAGGTATGGAAAAACTGATTGCGCTTGCAAAAAGCGAACTTCCAAAACATTATAAGACAACTTGGGAAGGCTCTGCTAAAGCCTATTCTCAATCCTCAAATACAATGCTAATTTTGTTTGTTTTGTCACTACTTTTTATTTTTGCTATTTTATCCATTCAATTTGAGAATTTTATTGACCCTCTAATTATTATGTTTACGGTACCTCTGGCCAGTTGCGGCGCGTTATTGTTTACCTATCTATTTAAACAATCATTTAATATCTACACTCAGGTAGGATTAATCACTTTGATAGGTTTAATCAGTAAACATGGAATTTTGATTGTTGAATTTGCTAACCAGTTATGCAAAAAGGGATTCCCTTTATTAGAGGCTATTCAAAAAGCAGCCGTTTTACGTCTTCGCCCTATCTTAATGACCACTGGAGCCATGCTTTTTGGTGTTTTTCCATTAATTTTAACTAATGCAGCTGGCGCTGAGTCTCGTCATGCGATTGGATTTGTTCTTCTAGGCGGTTTAAGTTTAGGTACGTTATTGACTCTTTTTATTCTGCCAACAATTTATTATATTGTTAAATCAATTAAAGCAAATTTGACCTCATCTTGAGCTATATTTTAAACGAGGTCTCCTAAGGTTAAGAAGGATTATGATGAATGAATTGGATATTCTGATGCTCTTTTACAATGCAATGAGAAATCAGGGGAAAAGCCGCGACCAACTATTCTTAAGTATGGATAATTCGGCAGTTGCCATTCTTGCAGAAAAATATGGCAGCAACGTTACCATGGAAGACGTTCATCGCCTGACTGATATCTGCATCGCTAATGAATGGCTGGAACGGACAACGGCTGATCCAGGTTATAATTTTTTATCTCTTACAGCCGCTGGATTACAGATTGCATTAGCGCATGAATATAGCTAATAGAATTATCCAATCTAAATAAAGCCATTACAGACTGGCGAACGGGCCGGAAGATTTTTCTTCATACTTTTCAATTTTCTCGCGAAGTGCAGCTCGGTCATTTTTATCACCAAGATTAAAGTTCTCTGTTATGTTCAAAACATGCTTATGCTTCTGGATAGCTTCCAATAAATAGGTATCCAGTGAATGGTTATTCAGGCGTGAATTTTCCTCGAAGTGTTCTTTGAGTATTCCTATTACCTGCTCAGATGAAGCGCCCTGAAGTCTCATTTTGAGAGATTCTGCACGTTTCTTACCAAAGTTACTCAAATGACGCAGTCTGGTGAAAAGACCTAGAGTATATCCTCGATCTTCAGGTGTATCTTTATTTTCTCGCCACTTTAGATAATCATCAATTTTAGAGATTAATGCATCTTTCAGGACGTCGTTAGAATCTTTAGTATTCTTGTGATAATAATTGGTGATTGATGTTAGCCAGTTTTCATTAGTTTTAACTGGCATTGGAGTTACAGCAGAGGTATCTACATCTACTGCATAAAGATTTCCTTGTTTATCAATAGCATGTCTTGCACTACCCACTTCTCCATCTGTTCCACGATAGGTCACACAGAAAACAAAATAACCTTCTTTTGAAACAGAACTGAAACGAAAAAGAAAACGTCCACCCCGCATTTCAAGATATTCCTCAGGCGATAAACCGTTGAATTCATCTCTAAACAGTGAAGATTTACGAAATTGTTGTATTGCATTGCTTATAAATTTGTCGGAGCTGTTCTTATTTTTGCCATTTACTTCTTTAGACTCTGAGGTTGTCTCGGTATTTCCTTGCTATGAGTTATATTCTGATAATATTTTGTTATTGACGATAACCAATTTTCACCTTGTTCAATTGACTTAGGTATTAACTCTAGTGTCTTCGCATCCACCCCAAAAACATTTCCCTTCCCGTCAATGACATACCTGGTATTATAATATTTATTATCACTACCCTTGTAGGTAACTGAAAAAGTAAAATAACCAGGATAGGGTGTGTTACTTTTTCGCAAAAGAAACGTTTCTCCATGCTCTCTTAAATAATCTTCAGGAGTTTTATCCCTACCAAAACTATCTCTGTAGTAAGGAGAGTTCTTAAGCGCTCTGTCGACGTCATGCAATAGATCGCGCGATGTTTGCGCTTCTTTGACCGCGTCTTCTTTTGTCAGAAGAGAAAGTGTACATCCTTTTTCGTCAAAATAAATATCTTGGTTGGTATGCCATTCTTCAAAACCTGGTTTCTCTGAAAATTTAAAAACCCGTATTGCTCTTGTAGGTGTTCTAAACTTTAAACAATCACCTTCCTTTTCCACTCGCGAGTATTTCCCATCAAAACGTTCAAGAGGAGCTGTTGAACTAATAATTGTTGAGTTAATATTTCTTGCTTTCAAGTGTCTACCCAGTTGAGCAGCAGTACTTTCTTCCGAACCAGCCCCACCAAAACATGCCCAGAGAACGATAGTTATGTGATCCCCTTCTTTTAAGTTGGCATTGGAGCAAATTAAGTCTGCATAACTCTCAATTTTCCAGTTTATATGTTGAGCACGAATACTATTGGCCGCTAAATATTGTCCTCCAAGACTATCAGCTGTTTCATCACCATGTCCTGTAATATAAATTATAGAATTATTGGCAATTGCCCCAAATTGCGCCCGCTCTATTTCATTATGTACCTGAGCATTTCGGTGCATTTTAAAGATTGGTAGATTGGTAGCTTTATTTAAAGCGTACGCTGTACCTCCAGTACATGGAAAACTTTGGGGATTTGGTAGAGGACTTTGGGTACTGATAATGATTCCCGAGGACATGATAATATTTACCAAACATAGTGACACAATGTTCTTAAATAGTACTATTTCGCTCGCCTTCATGTCAATATTTTGTACAGAATACCTTTTTTTATTTTGCCCCTTACCATTAAAAAATTATTAATTTTCTAGCAAATTAGACTTTTAGAAAAGGTCAGAGCGAGCCTAATGCGTCTTTCGGTGGGTTTGCATTGAAGTCCTTTTCGTGTAAAATTTGCCCAATGAAAAGAAAATTACCTTATTTAATATTCGCGCTCTTTGTCCTTGCAACCAGTTTCATTGTGTGGCGATTTTGGCCTCAGCCCAAGCCATTACCTTTAGCATTACGACAAGGATCTTTTGAACAACTTCCAGGTTGGCACAAGGCTGATTTGAAGAAATCATTGCAGACATTTCAGGCTTCTTGTAAAGCATTTTTAAAGCAAGATCCTGAAAAATCTGTTGGCAGCCATCATCTAGACCTTAAGGCAAAAGATTGGCAACCGGCTTGTCGAGCAGCCCTTTCAATTACACCAATTACTAATCAAAGCGCTAAAGAGTTCTTTCAACGTTGGTTTAGTCCTGTTGAATTTTATAACAATCAATCTGTCCAAGGGTTGTTCACAGGGTATTATATGCCCTCGTTGCATGGTAGCAAAACTAAAACCAAAAAATACAATATACCCATTTATGGTGTCCCTTCTGATTTAGTCACAATCGATCTTAGCCAATTCGATCCAATGCTTAAGCATCGAAAATTGGTTGGACGTGTTGCAGGACATAAAATTGTACCCTATTACACACGTGCCGAGATTAATAAAGGCCTTATTAAGAAAAAAGCAAAAGTATTAGTTTGGATTGATAATCCAATTGATCGTGTCTTCTTAGAGATTCAGGGCTCGGGGACTGTGGAACTTCCCGATGGGGAGCAGATATATCTTGGTTATGCAGCCCAAAATGGCGCACCTTACACCGCCATTGCCAAGATATTGATCGATAAAGGAGTAATGACCAAGCATAATGCGTCAATGCAAGCTATTAAACGCTATTTAATGGCCCATCCCAAAGAAATGAACAAAGTTCTCAATCAAAATAAATCCTTTGTATTTTTTGAGCCTCTTTCACGAAATGCAGCCTATGGCACCCAAGGTGTCGCGTTAACACCAGGCTATTCTTTAGCAATTGATCTAAAGTGGATTCCAATGGGAACACCATTGTGGTTAACCACGACAAGACCTGATAAACACAGTGACGATCAAAAGCCCTTCCAGCGGCTAATGATTGCTCAAGATACGGGTGGTGCCATTCGTGGCTTAGTGCGTGGTGATGTATTTTGGGGAGCTGGCAAAAGAGCAACCTATATTGCAGGTCATATGAAAAATGGCGGTCATTATTGGCTTTTATTGCCTCAAAATGCAGTTGAACGGTTAAAGCAAGAATTTGCTACTCTAAATCTGACTGACAGCACAACTAAAAAGTCCTAACGAGTAACAATCTCTGTAGTCCGTATTCTTCGCATCTATACGGACTACACACCCCTTAGCTTTTTTGATTAAAGAGAGATCTAAGGACGCTATCACTAAAAATCATTTCATAACGCTCTTGTTCCCCGGCAGGAATAGTAATAGAGCCAGCAGGAGAAGCTAAAGCTTCCTCCAGACTAATAATTTTATAACCATTTTGTCTGTAGAGATCGATAATATCCCCTAAAAAATGGCTATTAATCAAATTAGCGTGAATTAGCAATATTTGTTTTACAGGTTTACCGGGATAGAGCTTGGCTGCTTTATTTTCTGCTTTTAATGTTTGATTCCAAATAAACGCTAGATATCTCTTTTTAAGCTGAGGCAAATTCTTTTCTCGTGCACGATAAGCGATAGCAAAAAGTTGTTGATTAAATACGAAGTCCTTACTATCTACAGTAACGGGAGCAATGATGTAATTATGCGCAGCCAAATAATCATACACCGCTTGTTTTTTCTCACCAGAGCTTTCCGCTAAATAGGGATACCGAAAATATTTATGATCAGGAAATAGGGGCGTCAAAACTTTATCCGCCCTATCAACATCATCAATATACTTTTCAGCAGTGACACTGTTTAAACTCTTGTGTGAATAAGTATGGTTTCCTAAAATAAAACCAGCTTGACGAAATTGTTCTAAAAGCTCCCATTGCCCTTTTTCAATTGAACCAGCAATAACAAAGCCTGTTGCAGGGACATTTTTATCAATTAATGTTTGTAATATCTTTAAAAAGCGATCCTTTTCCCGCTGTAATTTAGCGGGGTTATTGTTACTGGATCCTACAAAGGGTAAGTCATCAATAGTAATGGCAATTTCACGCTCCTGGGAAAATGCCAAGTTCGCGATTAAACATCCTAATGCTAAATACAGCATAGGTTTTTTAAACATTTGACAGTCCCTCATCAGATAATTTTAGTAATTTTATCTGCAAACTTTATACCAAAGTTATTAAAATTAAGGACCTATCATCTCGAGCCATTGCAACTTCCATAATTCAAACAGAAAATAGTTATCATTCTTGTTACGTAAAAATGACTGTAGTTCTTCCGTAGATAAAGTACGTGAATTTGCTATGAGTTTAATTAGAGTGTTTGAAATACCCTCTACATTCCACTTATGCCCATTAATAAATAAGTGCAGTATGCCTGGCTCTTCGTCTTGGTAGGCAAATCTGCATAAGGGATTTCGCATTATCCCCTGAGCCTCATTAAGTTCATTCATGAAATCGTCGAGACTTACCTCCTCTGAGAGAGGTTCTGGCATTAACTCTTCGGCATGCTGATCCAACTGAGTAGCAAAACATCCAAACCATGATTTCAGTTGAGATTCATCCTTCAATAGTTGTTCCATCAATTCTTTAGCATTTTTCCATGCCCTCGGTGGTAATTCAGAGGTAGCATCAATCGTGGTCCAATCAGGGTCTTTATACAAAGAATCCGCCTGTTTGTGTTCCGCAAGATGTTCACCAAAGCTATCCCACATTTCTTGCGCCTGGTAACTCCGATAACCAAATGAGTAGGTCATACACTCCTTTGATACAGCTATTCCGTAATGCCCTACATGGGAAGGCAGGTACAGCATATCGCCTTCTTCCAGGATATACTCTTCTTCCGTCTGGAAATCATTCATGATTCGTAACTCAATTCCATGCAAGCGGTTTTCTTTATGGCAATTTTTTGTGGTTAATGACCACTTTCGACTTCCGATTGCCTGGTATAAAAAGACATCATAATTGTCATAATGAGGCCCAACACTACCTTGCTCAACCGCATAACTTATCATGATGTCATCTACACGCCACTGAGGTATAAAATCAAAGTAATTCAGCATTAAAGCGACTTCAGGGACAAAACGATCGACAGCTTGGACAAGTAGAGTCCAATGCGTTTCAGGTAATTTTTTAAAATCTTTTGCAGAAAAGGGACCGCGCTTTAGATGCCAACAAGGCGCTTTTCCCGGGGTCTCAAACACAATGCGGCTTTCAACCTCTTCTTCCAAAGCTAAACCCGCTAACTCGTCCGGACTTAATGGATTTACTAAGGTAGGTAATGCTTTACGAATTACCAGGGGTTTTTTCTGCCAATAGTCCTGGAGAAAAGTGTTAACGCTTAAGTTATTGAAATTAAACATAGTATTACTCTTTTATCAGCACTGTACTTTATTCTTGTTACTCGTCAATCTGGGCTTATCTTAACAAGTGATACGACGAAGGAATGACAATATATCTCGGAAAGGACAGAATTAACAAACTTAACGCTAGATTGCATCATTTTTAATCTATACCTATATTGAAAATAAAGATCTTAAAGGAATAAGTACTATGAATAAAAAAATAGGATTTTTTTCAATGCTTGTTTTTATACTTTCGACCCCTGTTTTTGCGGAAACCGCCTCTTTGTGTCAAAGTAATGAACAAGTCGTGTTTAGTTGCCCAACAAAAAACAGCAAAACTATTTCTCTTTGTGCCTCTGAAGATTTATCAGCAGCGACTGGAACTATTCAGTATCGATTTGGGAAAAAAAATAATATCGAATTATTTTACCCCAGTAAAAAAATTCCACCCAGCGAAGCATTTATGGGACGTTCGCAGATGTTTAGTGGTGGTGGCGGTATCTATTTACGTTTCGGTAAAAATAACTTCGATTACATTATCTACAGTGGGATTGGTAAAGGATGGGACGTTAATGGCCTTATATTACTAAAAAATTCAAAATTTCTTTCTTATTTCCCCTGTATTGAGAAGCCCGTTATTCAGATTACTCCTGAACAATTAACTTCTTTAAATATTCCACTCGATCCAGACAATAAAGAATTTTTCCCGGGTGACATTCCTCAAAATAAAACAGAAACATCAGCGCGTCTAGACACCTCTTCCGATGAGTTAAAAAAAATTCAAACTTGTTATGACAATGCTGTAACAACAATTGCGATGAAAGCTTGTGCCAATGATGAGTATACCCTTTATGATAATTTGCTGAATAAACGCTACAACGTACTGCTCAACCTGTTGCCACAAGCTAACCAAGGCCTCTTGATTGATACACAGAAAGCCTGGCTAAATTACCGGAAAAAAGAATGTGATTTTGAAGGACTGCAAAATGAGGGGGGAACACTTCAATCGCTGTCTGTTATTGAGTGCTACACCAAACACAATAAGGAAAGAATAGGAGAGCTTAATGATTTTATTAAAATTTATCAAAATTGAACCACTAAACTATTATTAAATAAAAATAGTAAGAATATAGCTCATGAATGACCAAACTATATGGATTTTAGGAAGTCCTAGGGAGCTGCATCTACCTTAACCGGTTAAGTGGGTTTCCTCTGAAACGGAGTTTCCGGAGACAGGCTGCTTTGCGCTTGCATTTGTATTAAGCGATTGGCAAAAATGCTTAGACATTTTAACAGAATTAAGACAACTTCAAGTCTATCGTCTTACCCCTATCTTTTATCTTGGCAAACTGGAAGATATAAATGCTGACATTTTTGATGGTCCATTAGACAAAAACTCTTTAAACGTTGCGATAGATATTCATGAGCGTATACAACTAATACCAGGTATAACCTCATTGGAAGACAATGAATTATTTTTATTAAGTTACTTATTTACACACTCTACTATTTTGATTCATGGCTTTTTAACGCCTTACTCAGCTAAAGGCCTTAGTTTTCCTTTACTCAAAGTACTGTTTGGCCAGGATAGTAATTTTGATGAATGGAATTTTCTACAAAATTTAGTATCCCGAGACTTGCTCTTACAGGAAAAATTGATAGATGAAATTCAGACCTGCCCCTCTTGCACCTCAGGCTTATTAAATTATAAAAATTCCTATCCGAATTGCCACAGTATTGATATTAAAACTCAGCAATTTATTCATTGCTTCACCTGCGGAAATATAGCTCCTACCAAGGAATTTCTAAGGCAAGAACGCTTAATTTGCCCAAGTTGTAATGCAAAATTAAGACATATAGGTATGGATTATGATAAACCATTAGAGGACAAACTCTGTTATCAGTGTGGTTTTTATTTTCTTGATGCAGAAATTATTATAACTTGCATGAACTGCTCAAAAACGACCAATCCTGAGAATCTGATCACTCGCCGTCTCTACAACTACAAATTAACCAAACACGGTGAATTGTTAGCTCGCGGTATAGAGAAAAAACTACAGACACGCTTTAGTAATTTTTTCGAATTTATCGAGTTCGAAGTTTTTTTTGCCATCATAAAATGGCAAGTAAAACTTTCAACCCGCTACAAAGAACTTCATTTCAGTGTACTTGCCTTAAAAATTATCAACGAAGATGAAATACTTAATGAATTTGGCATTTTTCACACCGAAAAACTACTCACTGAATTTTATGAACGGTAGCAGCGGTACCCCTGGTGGGTGATTAGGAAGAGTAAATAATGGCCATTAAATTTAAAAAAATTACTGGTGAACATTTAGCAACAAATTATGGCAGTGGAAGACTTACTCCGCCTAAACTCCGATGGTTTTTATTGGTTCTTTTAATTAGTTTACCGCTGCTATTTTTAATAGGAAAGCTCATTAAAGAGTATGTTTTTGTTAGCTTTTCAGGATTAGTTGTTTTTGACACATTTACTATCCGTGCTCCTGACGCAGGTTATATTGAATCACTGACAGTAAGAACAGGCCAGCAAATCAATTCTGGGGCGCCTTTGCTCCACTTTAAGTCACCGACACTGGAGTTAAAATTACAATACTTACAAAAAGAAAGACTTCTTTTGAAATCATTAATTCAGCAGTTCAGTCTTGAAAACTACAAGCCTTTTGACACGATGCTTACTATTGCTTCGCAAGATATACAAACAAGCCGAGAAGTCTATGAGCGCTTCAAAAATTACATGAAAAATGGCGATATGTCAGAACTACAACTTGAAGAAGCAAGAAAAAATTTCGTAAGTGCCCAACGGGTTTTCTCAAACTTACAGAAAGAAATTATTGACATAAAACTTCGCAACAAAACTACCCTGGAGGTGAGTTATCAACGAAAATTGCGGGAAATAGATAGTAAAATCAAACAATTAGAGGAAAAACAAAAATATTTTATGATTCGCGCCAATAAGGCCGGAACCATCATGCAAATTAATACCTACAATAATGAATTCGTGGCTAGCGGGCAACGTCTATTGTCCATAGTTACGAAAGAAAATCTGAGAATTATGGCTTTTATTGAGCCTCAGTATTTGGATAAAATTTATTTGGGCAAGAAGGTATCTATTACTTTTCCTGATGGCGAATCGGTCCCCGGAAAAATAGTCAATACACCCCGTTATGCTGAGATGCTTCCCTTATCTGAAATCAACCCTATGGCAACACGTCAAAATAAACTTATTGCTATTATTGAGCCACTTACAGCCATTCCAAAAGAATATCAGGTATTTGGTATACCGGTTAAAGTGAGACTCAAATAAGTTTTTCCTTGTTGTGCGCCCCCCTCTAAGTGCTTCTGCTTGCCTGAGCAATTAATCAACAGAGCTAATACTACATTAAGTTTTTTTGGCTATATTTAAATCAAAGAATCCAGGACAAGACGATATGCCCAAAAAAGCTTATACCGGTGCTGTAAAACTCTTAAGAAATATTACAGAGCTAAGTTTCTTTGGGTGGGTTGATGATGATTATCATGTTGATGCGATTGCCTATCTTCCCCATTCAGAACTCCCTAAGCTTGCTTCGTTGCTAGCACTCCCTGAAAAAGTTCGCAAACTAATGAGTATGGAAATTACACCACAATACATTAGGCTTGTTGTTCCTAAAATCAATTCAGAACCAATGATTAACTATTTGTCAGAGGTTCTCAGCACAGTAGGGTCGATAAAGGAAAGCAGACACTTAAATGAACAACGCATTTTGCGGGTTGCTACAGTATCTATGCCGACAGGCTCGTTTGCGAAGAGTGGTCCGCGAACTATAAAAGAACAAGTCGACTTATTCCATTCACATGTTCATTCATCTTATAACCTTATGAATAAACAAGCTAAACTTTTTTCCGATGAACTTGCCATTTGCGTAATGCCTGAATTTTACAGTCATTGTAGCGTTGGAGGACAGAGTACATTGTTTATGCCCCACGATACTCAGAAAGAGCTGTTAGCGGGGTATTGTAACGTCAGTAAACACTATCCTTCATTGTTAATTATGGTTAATCTCACCGCGACGACACCTACTGAAGTGACTGATGCAGAGGGATTAAGTATTGGCCATAAGCCTAAAACTCAAAAAACTAATATGCTTTTAGGCATAAAAGATGGTGTCGTTGTTTATGCGAGTTATAAGCTTAATAAAGGGCCGGCAGATATTCCTGAAGCAGAATTAACGTCTATGGAAGCAGAAAGAAATACATACTGGCAGGGTCAGATAGAAAGGGAACTTATGCCTCTGGCTTATTTCAAGCAGTATAAAGGTATAACAATCGCAGGCAGTATATGCGTGGATGCTGCAGAAGGCGTGTTAGGTAAATATCTACGCAAACAATTTGCCGACTTTAATACTGATGAATTTGGTCCTGCTATTCAAATTATCTCTTCAAGCTCTATGGCTTTGCCAATATTTAAAAAACGTCAGGAAATGGATCCCAATCAAGTCGTGACTCCTCAGATAAGCCAAGGCTTAATTATTCAGGCTGATGGTCACGATAAGTTAAAACGTTCAGGCGTTTGGCTAGTTGAAGGTGAAAATTTCATACGTCAGAAAGCAGCATCAACAACCGTTTTAGACGATGGAGTTTGCATAGAAAGTTACTCTATAAGCGTGAATTTATTGCATAACAAATTACATGATTATGTAGGTGATGATATTGATGACAGGCCTAAAGCCTCAAAATGAAATATTTTTTCACATTGACTATATTATGTACTATTATGTGCGCTTTTATCGATAATTAGTTTTAAATGATCCATTTTCTAAAAAAATCAATTTTTTTATTCTTGGGCATGTTTCTTCTAACACTGCTTTTTATTGTATCTGATGGTCTAAGCGATAAAATTCACAACAGTGATGTAGCCATTATTTTAGGATCTAAAGTGAATCCGGACGGTACCCCTTCTCAACGGTTAGCCGCACGCCTTGATAAAGGCATTAAGCTCTATCAGCAAGGTGTTGTCTCTTATATTATTGTTAGCGGTGGTACCGGAAAAGAAGGGATTAATGAGGCAATCGCCATGAAGGATTATTTGGTTAATCACGACATTCCAGCGGCTCATATCCTTATGGATAAAAATGGTGATAATACAAGAGCTACTGCTTATAATTGCACGCAACTGATGCGTCAATATCACTTTAAAAGCGCGTTAATTATTTCACAATATTTTCATATCACACGCACACGTTTGGCATTACAGCAATGTAACATTTCCCCTATTTATAACGCACATGCTAACTATCTTGAATGGCGGGATGGTTATTCAATTGTCCGCGAAGTAGCAGGGTTTTATTACTACTTATTGAGATATCATAGTTGCTAAATGGCGATAAACATCTAGTTAATAACATGGCTTCCGAGCATTTTTCTTAATAAATTCTATACTTTAGTAAAACGTGTTTAACTCCTTTTGCTGGAAAATTACGGAGAGACCAGTATGAAGATTTCACGTAATACGCTCAACAAAGCGGTGGGAGCCAAGATTATCAATGCGAAACAAGCAGAAGATTTAGTTGAATTCATCAAAAAACAGCCCGAAGAAACACCTAATTTTAATTTTACCAATGTGCTCTATTATTTTGGTGGTTTCATTGCAATTGGCGCCATGACCCTTTTTATGAATTTAGGATGGGAAAAATTTGGGGGCTGGGGAATATTTTATCTCTCTCTTGCTTATGCTTGTGTTGGACTCTGGCTCACTCATCAATTTGACAAAAATAACTACTTTATTCCTGCCGGGATATGCGCAACGTTTGTGATTGCATTGACCCCGCTCGCCATTTACGGTTTTCAAGTGGCCATGGGCTGGTGGCCTGATAATACAACCTACCAGCAATTCCATTCTTACTCAAGATGGTGTTGGATTTTTATGGAATTAGGAACACTTATCGTTGGCGTTATTCTTGCGTGGATTTATCGCTACCCTTTTATGACAATGCCAATTGCAATAACCTTGTGGTACATGTCCATGGATATTACGGATATGCTGGCAGGTCAGTATGCAACCTTTCAACTAAGTGCGATGATTTCTATGTATTTTGGCCTGGTAATGATCCTATTAGCCTTTTGGGTTGACCTTCGCTCAAGAAACACTTTGGATTACGCGTTTTGGCTATACTTGTTTGGTGTCCTTGCCTTTTGGGGAGGATTAACCTGTCAACATTCCGACAGTGAACTATCAAAATTCTTCTACATGTGCATTAATCTTGTAATGATAAGTATAGGTGTTATCTTAATGAGGAAAGTATTTGTTATTTTCGGTGCAATTGGTTGTGCTTTTTATCTAGGCTATCTAGCGTCACAAGTTTTCAAAAACAGCTTATTATTCCCAGTCGCTTTAGCAGCTATAGGTTTCTTAATCATTTACTTAGGAACCCTATGGCAAAAGCATGAAGACTCATTAACCCAAAAAGCACAATCCATACTGCCAGCACAGCTTCGCGAATTACTACAAGCGCGCAGTAATGAATCCTAGCATGATGCATCACTATCTTGGTGCATCATATCTCATCTTGAGTCCCTTTGAGAAAACGATTTGCCATAATTGAAGCATTCGGGTGTTAAAACCTCCGGCACAGCTGAGTAGATAATAGTTCCACATCCTGAAGAATTTTTCATCATAATTTGTTTGAAGATAATTCCAGGCAGTATTAAAATTTTGGTGCCACGCCATAAGAGTTTGGTAATAATCCATACCAAAATTTTGCCAATCCTCCATAACAAATAATTTCTCAGACGCTTTTCCTATCTGGGCAATAGATGGAATCATGCCATTCGGGAAAATGTACTTGGAAATCCAGGGCATGGCTTGCGTTGTACTCTCATTTCCACCAATCGTGTGTAATAAAAATAGACCATCATCCGCTAAACAGCGATGAGCAACCTGCATATATTTGCGATAATTTAAATAACCCACATGTTCGAACATGCCTAAAGAAACAATGCGATCAAATTTTTCATTGACCTCACGATAATCTTGCACTCGAATCTCCACAGGCAAATCTTTGCAGCGTTCTTTAGCCAATTCATATTGTTGTTTGGAGATAGTAATCCCAACCACCTCCACACCATAATTTTCTGCCGCATACTTGGCTAAAGCGCCCCAGCCACATCCAATATCTAACATACGCATACCGGGTTCTAATTGCAATTTCCTGCAGCTTAAGTCCAATTTTGCAAGTTGAGCCTCTTCTAATGTAGTCGCCTCTTTCCAGTAACCACAAGTATAATTCATGTGTCGGTCTAACATTGCCTCAAAGAGATCATTCCCTAAATCATAATGATGTCTTCCTACTTGAAAGGCCCGTCGTCTGGACTGGAAATTAAAGATCTTGGACATGATTAAGCGTAGAGCAAGCTTAGGACTGATTTTTACCTTGTCCTCGATATTGGCATTAACGATGTGTTCAATTAGCATATCGATGCGCTGGCAATCCCACCATCCATCCATATAGGATTCACCAAGCCCTAAATCAGCGTCGCGCAAGACACGTGAATAGAATTGATCATTATGGATTTGAACATCCCAAAGTGCACTTCCATTTACAGTGATTCCCGCTAAATCCAAAAGTTTGGTAACAAGCGATCTAGCATTTGTATTTTTTTGCATGTCTCACTACCTAACGTTAAAATCCATTTAACCTTAGCTCCATACATTAACCGATTTATTAAATCCTCCGCAATTTAAATTTTGTCTTATAAGTTAAGTTTAGAATATAAGTGAGCTTGCAATGAATTAACTTGCAAATAAATTTAAACCAGCCAGCGAACTGGCCGGTTTGACGGCAACTACACTATTTTTATTGCTGCTGTTGTGTAGTTGAACTACCTGAGTTTGTGGTAGTCGTTGTACTTGCTCCCGAATTATCAGGAGTAGTAGTTGTATTCGACGTACCTGTTTCTGCTGGTGTTGTAGTTTCCGTATTCGTTGTATTGCTTGTATTAGTGGTATTTGTTGTGCCCGTTCCTGAGTTATCCGGAGGTGTAACTATAGTAGTGCTTGGTGCACTTGGCTTTGTTGCCGGCGTTTCTACATTTACGTTTGTAGGTGCCGGAGCCGTGGTCGTTCGCGGCGCGCCAAAGAAATACCATAATGCAATACCCGCTAAAATAATAATTACAATAATAGCTACGATACCAACCCCATTATCATTGTTATCAGCCATGACTTTCTCCTTCTTTTCCCTGTCATCCTTTATAATTATAGACTTTTAATTAATTAATCTAATTTTTTCTTTTCATAACATATTGTTGCGTTTTCGCTCTAATTGGTATTTAATAACCCAATGCCACTAGAATGGAGTCTATGTAATGCCTATTAGTCAAGGAGTAGATCAATTATTTAAACAACTCATTAAATCTTATAAAAACTCAAACGACGAAAATTACTCAGAGATTTACCCTAAGTTGCTAGCGATTCATAAAGAAATTACCCAAGCCCCTGAAAGCTATTCGGATGAACAACTTATCATTCGATTAACAAGCTCTGCTTTAATATCACCAAAGAATGAGCAATTCTCACAATGTTTAAGAAATTTTTTGATGCTTTATGAGAAAAAAATAGCCTCACTTGATCTTCTTGTTAGCTATGAAAATGACAATTCGGTAGAATTTGTTGCACCATTAGCAGAAATACCTCAGCCCGAACCCTCTATAACATCAAGTCGATTTTTTAAAGAACTAGAAGAAGCAATTAGACAGCGACGCCTGAGAATGGACAAACAGGAGCGTGAAAAAACCATCATTTATCCGTTCACTTAAAAGAGCCGTAATAAGAGCTACCAATTTCATCGCTTAACATGTAATAATTTAAAAATATAGCTCGAAAAACCACATAGCGACTAAGATTCGATGAATGACTCAAGGAATGGTTTATCACAATCAAGCTGGGAATTAAAAATAATAGCTTTTCTTGCCATAATTTTTATTTTCTTTATCGCTCAACCTATTTTATTCCCGTTGTTATTAGCATTTTTTCTTTATTTATTACTAAAACCTGTAGTACAACTTCTCCAACAATTAAGGATTCCTAAAATTCTAGCCTCAGCGCTCATTACAGCCTTACTTTTAGGCGTAATTAGCGTTGGCATTTCCTCACTTGCTGAGCCTGCAGCACACTGGATTGATAAAGCACCGGAAAAAATGCAAGTTTTGGAACAAAAATTTTATTTTGTAAAAAAACCCCTTGCTAAATTAAGTGATGCATTCAAAAAAATCAAAACGATTACTGAAACTAAACAAACACCTAAAATTGAAGTCAAAACAGATGTTACAGACATCAGTTATTCCATTTTTGATTTAACGACGAATGTAATTCTATTGATTTTTCTTACACTAACCAATTTATTCTTTTTGCTTATTTATTCAGAAACTATTTTTAACAATTTGCAAAAGATCATTACCTCACGCCAAACAAAAATTGCAAATAATTTTTTACTCTCTATCGAAAGAGACATTTCAACGTATTTGGTAACATTTACCATAATTTGCATATGCTTTGGCATAGCAATTGCTACCGCTTTATGGTTAGTTTCCCTTCCTAATGCCATGTTATGGGGCGTAATGGCGGCAGGTCTTAATTTTATTCCCTACATAGGTCCAGCAATAGGTATTTCGGTGGTATTTTTTATTTCCTTACTTACTTTTGACTCTTATTTCTATATTTTGCTCCCCCCCCTTCTTTATTTTTTAATTAGCAATGTTGAAGGGCAAATTATCACGCCGATATTATTAGGACACCGTTTAAATTTAAATCCACTCATTGTCTTTTTTAGTATTATTTTTTGGGCTTGGCTGTGGGGTATCGGCGGCGCTATACTTTCAATACCTTTGCTCACAGTGGCTAAAATTATGATGGTTAATGTGCCCTCTTTAGCGAAATATAGTTTACTATTAGAAAAATAATTGATTATTCAAAGCAATCCAAACAACAGCTTAATTCAGATTGCTCATGCTAGTCGAACTTAAAAATTTTGTTAGGCCAAAGCGCAACCTGCTTACTGAGTTGCTTTTACATGATGAGCGATATATTCGCCACCTCATTTTTTGGCTCTTGCGATATATTGTCAACCAGGTCACTCAAAATAGTATATAAATGACTACGGCGCGGATTCGCCAAAGTGGAGTAAGACTTCTCTATCTCCCGCATTTTTTGACAAAAGAAAGTCACATACTCTGCTCTTGTTAGATTAGGATGTTGTTCTAGGTAAGTATTAATTTCCCGTATCATTTGCATTCTATTAGAATTAGGTTTAAAGAAGAGTGATTGCGAGAAAAGTGATCTCGTTTGAGTATACTCACTCAATTTCTGCTGCCATTCTGAAATATCGACAGCTGGTTTTTTGAGCTTTTCAAAGTCTTCTTCAGTACAGTGTAAGTCCTCACCACGAAACAAGGAAATTACTTCATCTCTAAAAGAAGGTTTTAAAAGAGTTAATAGCTCTTTTAATATATCGATATTTGTTACAAATTTTTTAACCTCAAACATACCCAGTAAGTCAAGTTGGCTATCTCTGTGCACGAAGGTTAATAATTTAAACAATTGCTCTTTAGTAATCACTAAATGACGAAAGGTTTCACATAAGTATAATTGACTTTTTGCATTGACTCTTTTTACAGAAGATAACAAGCTTTCATACTCATCAATCCATTGCGATGCAACTTGACTTAAAATCGCATCCACTCCAGCGGAGTCCCCCCACTCTTGGAGTGTCTCTAAAAACACTGAATATGAATTGATACCTTTTAAAACATTAGGTAAAAGAGAGGCTAATACCTCTTGGTGATAAGAAGAAGGAAGTAAGCTAAGAAGCTTTTTGGCTAACTTTGGAGTATTAAATAAAAAAACAAATTGTGGTTTTAATAATTCAATGCATTTTTCTCTTAAGAGAGAAATACTTCGAACCTCTATTAGACGTATTTTTATTGGAGATCTTAATACTCTTATGCAATCTTCAGTCGTATTAACAGACTGCGTCAACTGTTTTGCAAATAAATCAACTAAACAGTCACGACCCGTTGGCTTTAATCTATTCCAGATATAGTTAAAACTATCATTATCAGACAGTAAAGGGTATATCTTTGGCCATAATGTGGTGATTGCTATACTCTGGCTTTTATCAGGAAGTACGGAAATAAATTGGGGCAAGCTCAACAAATTATTCTCTTTCAAACAAACGAGTTTGGATTGAAGTCTTAGAATTAACTCATTAATTTTTTCACTAAAAGCGATATCGTTTACCCCTGTTATAGAGGCTATATGGGGAAATAATTTCTCTATATGCTCATAGGTTTCAGCATGCAATCCCATTCTGACCAAGGCTTCAAATTTCTGCTCATCTACTGGCCCTGACCACATGGTTAGCAAATTTAAAAGAGTCTCCCAAAGATATCTATCATCACTCAGCATTTGAGGACGTGCTTTTAGAGCACTAACGGCATTTTTAAGTAAGGGTAGCAGTTCAGGCAAATCACTCTGCTGCACACCGTCAATATTGATTTCATAAAATTCAGGATGCTGTATTAAGGCTTCATTCAAAGCATTGGAAATAATATCAATACAGTTAAAAATATTATCCTTTTTAGCCAGAGCAAGTTCTTCTGATGTCAGTTTACATTGTGGATGTCCATAAAATAATGCAAGAAAATATTGATATAGCGTGTGAGCATTGCCATAGCCTATAAGAATTGTCGAGCCTACAGTCTTACGAATTTCTATTGGTAAGTGATTCCAGAGATCATAAAAATCTTTAATTGCTTCAGCAACAACTCGACTTTCGGCATGCTCCTCACTACCAAGCCCACTCACAGAGCCTTTTTTTAGTGCTATTGCCAATGTTTTTATAGCAAAACCAATGCTTTTGTCACTATAGTGTTGAGCATGGTGTGCCCTTAACGCATTAAGATATAACCGACTCTCATCACCTGCTACTTCTTGTAAATCCAGGAAGTCACGATTACTTAGTTGATAGTGCAAATTTTGAGACGACTCTTGATACTCAGGAAATACAGTCTCTGTATTCACTTTTGCTTGTTGAAAAATTTCTTCAACGGGTATTAACCGTGTAAAGTCATCGCTCAGAATATAATTCTCAATCGCAAAATGGCCATCTTCTTCTGTTTCTTGTTTGAGCGAATACGTACTGCGGTTTAATGTTTTAACAGTAGGCATTAAAAGTTGACAAACAGCCTCCTCAGGGCTTGCAATTGCCTCAGCGATTTTCAAACATAACTGATTTACGGGTAAAAATGGATGGCGAGTATATGCCAGGCTGCCTTTTTTCAACAAATCCCCGCGAGCTCGTAAGAAGTTTTTTATTAGTGAAACCTGGGGAGCTGTAAGTTCTCCCGGAGTTGCTATTGATAATTGTCGAAAAAACTCAGTGGTAAGCAATGAGTCCTCTTGCATGAGAGCAATCGTGTCGGGATCTAGACTTGAAGAAAAAAGAACAGGAGACTTTTGTGTTTGTTCAATTAGTTGCTGTAACTCTTCGCCAGTAAACATATAACCTCCTAAGTAATCGCCGCATCATAACAAAAATTTTCCTCTATGATTAGAAAAATTACTTATTGGTTATTGAAGGACTTGAGAAAATCCTAATTATTTTTCACCTACTGCATTGTCCTCGAGTATATTCAGATTAAATGGCCCAATAATTTCATGAGTAGCTAATGAATATCGCCAGACATTTTCTAATGTTAAATGAACACCACCCCGCCATTCATCAATCCCATTGATCTTAATCCAATCCTCTTCCCCCTGGGCGACGCGTTCACCGAGTTTAGTCAATTCGAGTTCTGAATCCTCAATTTCATCTATACGTTCTTTAATTCTAATAAGAGGATTTTCAGCCTCAGCTAAACTAGTGACGATTTGCTTAAAGGTCACATCTCCCATGCCTAAAAAGTACTCGTCCTCTGTGATGGGTAATTGTCTAAATAATTCAACAATATTGTTTGTTCCTGCAATCGTTGAGTCCAGAATGTACTGCTCAGTCCAGGTTAATCCATTGTGATTAGAAGGAAATTCACGAAAATATCGTAATAATGCATTCTTTAGAAAGGGTAAAGCGGTTAAGTCGCCTTTTGTTAACCTTAAAAGCTCTGAGGGCTCTGAGGCTGTAAAAGCCAGCCAGATCTGATGTGCCAGCTTAAGCTGAATGTCAGTCACTTTTTGTCGACACGGAAATAATGCTTTAATCTGTTGTTCATCCAGCTGACCCAGTCCAAGAAAAGGGTCAATCCCTGGATAATGATTAATACAAATTAACGATAATCTTGTATTTAATTTTTTTTGATATAAATAGGATAATATTTGCACCAATTGCAATTGATCATAAGTATCATGCTCAAACCAAAGAATTACTTCTTCAAAATTTGGTAAGTGGGTCAATTGAGTTTGTAAGTCTTGAAAAGAAGAATAGATTGTCTCATAACTTTCATAACCCTGAGACGCTAGATATTCTGAGCGTTGATGACTAAATTGACTGCCATCTAAATTAGATTGAACAGGGCCTTCATAGAGAATATCACGCCAGGGAATGACCTTTTGGGTATTAAACGCTGCTTCTATTAATTCTGCTGCACAATCACCATTTGTTATATGTATTAGCGCCATGTTGAAGGTAATGTTAAGAAGATACGAAACTTTAGTATACAAGATTCCTGGCAAAATCCACCATCAGCGTTTTGCACTATATGAGTATCAACTTGATACCATTGAGCATTGGTTTGAACCTATTATCGAACAATAGCTTTGAACTCACGTAGATTTCAATTGTAAATTATCAGTAATATATGCAATTTTTTTGCTACTACGTATTGACCAGTAAAGTACAAAACAAGTACAATTAGTGAATTTTATACCTCTTTCTATTTAATCAGTAACCAACAATCAGGATGTTAAACGAACCAATGGACTGAATAAGAGTTCAGTGGAGTCTAACATGCCTAAACCTAACAATTTAAAGGATATTTTTGAGTGTCTAAGTCAAGAAGAGACGAAACAACCTCATTATTTTATTTTCCCATTAGGCACAGACACAGTCTTTACGCCACAACCAACCATTACGCTTAGCAATCCCGTAGCCAAAAAATCCTATGAACGCGGAGAGACGTTATCTTATGCGGCCCAAGCTGTTGTTAGCATTTTGGATGAAGAAGCAGAGATCACAAAAACAACCGATCCTCTTTCTTATTGCTCTCCCTCTGTTGATGTTCTCAATGGCCCAACCACATTAGGAAGCGAAGTTGGGGAGCGCGTTGCTCAAGCTGTTTTTTTAATTTTGAGAGCTATTGCAGAAGGCAAAAAAACCATTCAAATTGCAGCTCACAGCCGAGGGGCGGTCGAATCAGTCTTGATAATGCATGAATTAGCACGCATTAAGAAGACGCTTGGGGAAGAACCACACCAATCATTATTTGATGTACTTCGTGGTAGCCCTTGTAGTTATACCCGTGCAGCAGTACAGAAATTTTTCAAAAATACCGAAGCCGATCACTTAGACTTACGGAAATTGCTATTAGACCGCTTACAAACGGTAAGAATTAATCCTTTCTTAATTGATCCTGTTCCAGGCGGTGGTTTTTTAAAGATACCGGGCATTGCCTGGAAAGACGATCGATTCTACCAACAACCTCCCTTTGATAATTACGAATTATTGTTGTATAGAGATGAACGTACTCGTTGCTTTACACCCATTGTACCTAATGGAATGCAACCCCTTATCATTCCTGGTCATCATGGCTCAGCAAGTGGTAATCGCTATAATCAACAACTTGAAGAGCTTCCAGCCAACATCAAAAATAGAGATACAACAACAGTTCAGGATTTGGTGCTCTGTAAGATATTCCACTTTTTTCATAAAACAACTGGGCTCTTTGCTCCCAATACGTACGGGCTAAACCTCTCACATCCAGAGCTTGATGGAGTCCTTAATCGATTTTTAGGGGCTACAGAATCTGAACGATATAAAGTTATTCTGGATCATTATTTGGCTGTTGAACAAAATGACGAAGCCTTTCGTTTTTTTGAAAATGGTTCCTATGCTGTTCTAGGCGCGCAATATACCAAAGAACGTGAACGTTTCGTACATTTTCATGGCAATAGACATGAAAAAATGCGTAATGTTGCACCTCAGATGCTGGGGAAATTTGTTAATCCCGAACACGCCATGCTCTATTTAAGACAATATATTCAACTCGATCGCTTAACAGATGCAACACCAGATGCCTTAGTTGAAGCCATAGCCAACGCTATAGAAAATACAATCGATGAAATGGTTTTGGGTGATGGCAAAGTGCCTTCAAAATTATTACAGTTAGTCCGTGATAAAAACACACGAAGTGTTTTTTTTGAAGGACTATCAGTATTTGTTGATGAAATTAGTCAAAAGTATTTAAGGAATAATTTAACCGAAGAGGAAGATAAGCGCTTGCGCGGAGCTATCGCTAAACCTTTTGCCCTGTTAGCAAGGGCTCTCGGGGGCAAACGAGGTGACATATCCCAGGATGACGTTGATATTCTGAAAGAGTGCAGTAATTTATTGAAAGCAGGATTAAAGCGTACAATTGAAACTCATTTTAAATCAATTATTGAACAATCAGATACTCTTCACGATCAACTTGAATATACTTTGGCACCGCCTGAGCAATTCCAAAGTACCTTTAAAAAATTTGTATCCAACCTCGATACCAACGCCGATGGAACTGGAATATTAGCCCTACTACAAGCGAAGATGCAGACACTTCGCCCTATTACTATCGAAATAGTAAAACAAATGCTGACAGAAGCACTTGAGGAGATTCGTTCAGATAGAAGTTTGAATCTCGAGCAAAAAGCCAAGATTAATGAGTTAATATTAAATGAAAAAAATACTCATTTAGATGCATTTTTTGAAGCCTCACAAACCCCGCCTGCAAAGCATCTAGCTAATATTGAACAGCTTTATAATTTAGTCACATCGTTAAAAAAAGATTACCTGTCACTGAATGAGCTTCTATCTCCAGAGCAATTAGATATTGACGCTAAACAACTGCATTTTCGCAGTCTTGATTTAATAAAGATTGCCGCAATGCTATTGAAAGAGAAAAAATTTGATTTACATATTCAACCTGACTCTATTAGCGAGAAATTTTTTGCGCTGATTAAGAAGGAAGCCATTGCATTAGGTGCATCATCTCCAGACGTTGAAGATTTAGAAAAAGCGCTCGCGACGCGTGAGCAAAGAATTAGTCAATTAACTCAAGAAACTGAGAAATTAAGAGAAGATATTGCTAAAGCCAATGAAGCACATCAACATCAAAGTAATACACATGGCGATGAAACTCGGTCTAAAAATGAAGAAATTCAAAGGATTACTGCTAGAGCCAGCGAGCAACAAGAACTGATTAAAAAATTACAATCTCCTGTTGAAGTAAAAAAAGCATTGCTCATTGACGAGCGACTTATACCCTTAGTCAATAATTACTTGACTCATTTATTAAGCGAAGCAATACAGTTATATCCTCAGTTGGCAAAGGCTACTATTGACCAACCCCTGCCAGAAATTAATGACAATGATTATAAAAAAATCAGAGACAAATTTAATGAAGTACATGCTCTAAAGCAAGAATTGCTTGATGGAGAGACTGTACCCCTTGCCAGTGACCGATTAGAGAGATTTAAAGGCTCTTTATCCCGGATGGAAGACAAATTAAATTTACATCGCGATTCTGGTTTTAAAAGATTTTTAGGTGGCTGTTTGGTAATTATTAGTATCATTGTTACAGGGGTATTACCAGGAATTGGTTTACTCGCCTATTCAACATTTGCCGACAAAAAACTCTCTTTCTTTAGTACTAAAACTAAAGGCAACCTGTTTGTCGAAGAAGCCCGCAAGCTTGAAATTAATAGTAAAGCCTAATTTTACGTGCCTTGGCTGTGAGAACTACGTGCCTTAGGTCTGACAACTACCTGCCTTTGCGGTGACAACTACCTACCCTGCTGTGGCAACTACCTACCCTGCTGTGGCAACAACTTGCCTTTGCTGTGACGACTACGTGCCTCGGCTTGTCCGAGGCATCCAGTAGTGATACTACTTTACCGACAATTCAGTAACTTAGGAATATACCCTTTTTCTCCTCTAACAAATGGATTATAAATTAATTCACAATGACGTATTTTTGCAGGTATTTTTTGAGTAAGTATAATACTAGTGCCATTATATTCACACACAACATAAATCGTGTCTTTCGTTGAAAAAGACCACATTGCTTTTTTTTCATTAATTGCATCAGGCTTAAGAGCTACTAAATCTCTTGGATGCCCTGAATATACTGAGATTCCGTTTAGAAAATGGGGAATATCGGAAGTTAATGATTCCCAACCTGTAGGCAATTTTAATAATTGCTCTTTCACTGCAATTTTATCCGGGCAAACGGGAATGTTACCTGATAAAGAAAACGATGTTCTACTGATTAAAATCATTGCCATCATCAAAAAATAGTAACATCGCAAATTCATTCTTCATGCCCCTCTCTCAGCCGAAATTCAGCCCAATATTCTATAATTAAATTGGGCCAATCTAAATAGAGGGCAAGGAGATGTATAACTCTTCTGTCAAAAGGATTCGATTGCTACCTGTACTTTTAACGTCGTTCATAATTTTTTTTGCTGTAGGATTTACAGCCACCACACAGGCAGCAACATCTGAACCTTCACCAACACCTGCTAAACAAATGCAGCTGGCGTATTTCAACGTTTATAACAAACCAGGTTATTACAAACATTCCGGCTATTACAATCATTCCGGTTATCACAAATATCCAGGTCGATATTGGGGTCCATGGCGTAATCGTTATTATCAACCCACTCTATACTGGTCAAACTGGTATCCATATTATTATCGCCACGGGTATCGCTGCCAAAAATCCTGTCTTATCAACAGCTGGAATGGCATGATAATCCGTTGCCAAAAACGTTGCTTTTAATTGATTAGCAACAATGACTAAAATGCCAAGTTTTTGCTTGGTTGGTCTGTAGCTTGCTCTAGAGTGACCTCATTAGATTCCCTTTGCCAGAATGTATGATGGTCATTGTAGAAATAAATACGAGTAGTTTTTTCAGACCGCACCCTCATCACACGGTAATTTGGATTAGGATTTCCTGCTGACAAAATATTTACTTCAGAAGTGGAGTCAACTTTTGCCTTTCCAGTAATGTCAATCTCCCCTCTGAACTCATTTTCATATTTTACTTTCACTCTCTGATAAGCACTTTCTAATTCTATAGATAAAGCGGGGCCCTCTTGCTGCTCATTTTTTATATCTTTAAGTATTGCAATTTTTGATTTAAAAAAAGGCGTTTTAACTTCATTACTTACATCTACGTTTAATAATTCATTTAAATGGGTTAGATCCTTTGTCTTAAGGGAGATAGGTAAGAATTTTTTTGTCGATTTTGCAGCTTTTATTTCTTTACGCAGATTACCAAAGTTCTTGAAAGGTGAAACCATTTCCATTAGTGCTTCAAATTTTTTCTGATAGGCCTTGGGTAACTCCGCTGTTAATTTTAAATCAACATTCAACCTTAACAAAGTTGTCGCTACAAACATTGCACCTTCATAACACTGCTGGCGACGTAAATAGTTTGCAGTTTCAATCCAACGTTGAAATGCTCGAATTTGCATGCTTCGTTGTTTATGCTGTTCAATGCTATTTTTCATATAAAATTCTAAAATCTTTTGTACATGCAAATATTCTTTGACTTTAGTACTCGATTTGTTGAAGTCAGCAAACCCTGAAGGATCAGCAAAATCAGCAGTAGTCAGCTTGGTAAACGCTTTTCTTAATTTATTATCAATTATTTTGGCTTGATCCAGGGCAACAGCCTTATCCTCTTTTGATAATTTTTTTGGATTTTCCTGATTTGTTAATGGCGAAAGCGATTTAACACTAGAATTCGAATCCATGGTTACAATGGGAAACGGTTCCAGAAGAAAAGTAAAACTTTTTACCCAGTTGAATAAGTTGAGATAAGACACTGAACATTCCTTGTTGATAGTCCTGATTTTTTACTATTCAACAAGAGAAACCTTTAGTCAAGAGAGTTATGCAAAATAATCGATAAGTCCTTTATTTTTTGGTGTCGTTAATGGGGTGAGGATCACTAACTCCTCGTCGCTCTCCTCTGTCAGAGCCTGATTAGACTGCTCGGCTGAGTTATTCTGTTGGTGATTACTTGATTCAATATTAACTTGTGAAAGATTAACGCCTTGCTCAGTCATCATGTCTCGAAGCCTGGGAATAGTTTGCTCAATAAGATCACGTACTTGAGTAGAGTGGGTTGTTATGTTCACACTCGCCACGTCCTTAACTAATTTAATATTAACTTCTAAAGGTCCCAATTCTTGAGGATTCAACTTTATAACAGCCGATTTAATTTTCTGCTGGCCTAACCATAAAATTTGCTGATTAAAATTTTCTCCCCACTCAGGGCTTGAAACCGTTTGGGCTAAAGTCAACGCTTTAGGAGAGCTAGTATCACTCACGTGGGGTTTAAAGTTAGTATTGGCTGCGGAATGAATTGCAGGAGAATTAGTTTCTATAAGTCGTTGACTATCTGCACCCATCTGATTCGTGGGAATTTTTATATCGCCGGTGGAGTCTATATTCTCTTTTGCATTAATTATAGACGTTGCCATATCAACATCCTGTGAAGAGGACGTTTCTACTGGTATTTTTGAAAGCACAGCTTCTTCAGGTAAGGTATTGTCTGCGACAATGGGCAATTTCTGTATTGCATTTTTTGCATCAGATGTTTCCAGCTTCACACTATCACTTTTATCCAAATTCTTTATAGCTTCAGCGCTATTAGGCAGAATAATTGTTTCTTCTTTTAAAGTGGGGGCAGCCTCTCCCTCTTCATTATTCGCCAATACAATGCTTGGCATTTTCTCAGTAGAGGTCTTTAGGTTTAAGGGGGGGAGTGCCTCATTGGAAGGTGTTAATTGTGCTTTTGGTGGCTCAAAGGATGATACACTAAACCAGGCTAAAGGAATTGCGTTCTCCGATACCGCTGCTGCTTCTTTTGTTTCATCTGGAGTTTCTTTCAGCTCAATATCTTGTGACGCTTCACTAAAATTACCCTCATCAATCAATTCAGGTATCTCAGTTAATACCTCTATTCCCTGTGTGGTTTCTATTTGATCGGGCAAAATAACTTTTTGATTATTAAGAGTGATATCTTGGGACGATTGTTGGTTATTTGTTAGTAATTCAGCCATCAAAGCAACAAAAGCTAACTTTTCTTGCCCTTGTTGAAAATTAATGTCCTCTTGTTGCGCTACATTACCTGATTCTGTCGTCATCGACTGCATTGATATTAACTGAATTAAATCAACCATTTATAAACTCCCTGTCTTATCGAGGTCTGAATGCAATATCCGTACCAATTCCTATTTTTTTGTTAGTTATATTTGAAAATAAGTTTAGGCCATTTTCATAAAACTTGCTTGCACATCTCTTGGCAATAAAAACTTAAAAAAACTTATCTAATTTGTTAAAAATTATTACCTGGATGTAAAACCAAAATACTCAGCTTTTAGAGGCATGATAGGCTCATTTTGAATAGCCAAGATCAGGATGAACTTATGCCACCTTTCTTTCAATCAAAAACAAAAATAAGTGAAGAAAGTATTGAAAAATTAGTAACAGATAGTATCAAATACTTTAAAAATCAACACTCAACTATTAACCTTATTTCTAGAAAAAAGTGGGCATTTCAGCGTCAACTTAGTCTTTGCGATAATATTTTTGAAAAAGAAGCCATTTTGCGTTGCTATGCACTTTTTGCCAAGACGCTTATCAATTGTGTTCGTGTACCACAAGATATGCCCATATTAGTTCGGAATTATTACTATTCTTCTGATTATTGTCACATTGGCGGGGATGAAACCTATTATTCCTACACATTATTTGATGATGTAAATACAATGCTATTAAAGGCAAGTTTTACAGCTTTCGTTTTTAGTTTTATTGCACTTCCTTTTAGCGTACCACTAAGTTTAATCGTACTGGGGACTTCGCTTTCTATCCTATTACCTACAGCCTTTTATGCCTTGGTAGAAACTGTGCCTCACCAAGCAATCGTTAAACAAGAAGAAGATGAATTATTTAAACAAGTTCATTTATCGTTAAGTTCAGAAAAACCCATTGCGAGCATTGAAGTTATAGCTCAGACTACTCCGCAAGTTTGTGGGTAATCACAGGGCCTCAAAAAATTACATCTTAATTTTCTTGAGGCCTCTAATTTTTAAAAAAAATTTGAGAAGACATACTTTCCCCGCATGAAAACTTGCTTCATTTCAGCTATCATTAGATTTTTTTGAACTCAATGGAGTTGGTATCTATGAAAGTGGGCCAAGACAGTCTATCGACGGAATTGCAACTATCCGTGGACGGTAAAAAATATCATTACTTTAGTCTTAAGGAAGCTGAAAAAAATCATTTTCCCGGGATTAATCGCTTACCGTACTCATTGAAAGTACTGTTTGAAAATTTACTGCGTTTTGAAGACGGTTCAACAGTTACTACCAAAGACATTAAAGCAATTGCCGAATGGTTACAAACCAGAACCTCACAACATGAAATCGCCTATCGTCCGGCGAGAGTATTGATGCAAGACTTTACAGGAGTGCCTGCAGTAGTTGATTTAGCAGCCATGCGTGATGCCCTGGCAAAATTAGGGGGTAATCCTGAGCGTATTTCTCCTCTATCCCCTGTTGACTTGGTGATTGACCATTCTGTAATGGTTGATAAATTCGCTAGTGCTGATGCACTCGAAGTCAATACAGCTATCGAAATTAAGCGGAATAAAGAGCGTTATGAATTTTTACGTTGGGGTCAAAAAGCATT
Organism: Legionella hackeliae; assembly: GCF_000953655.1. Taxonomy (NCBI): domain Bacteria; kingdom Pseudomonadati; phylum Pseudomonadota; class Gammaproteobacteria; order Legionellales; family Legionellaceae; genus Legionella; species Legionella hackeliae. The sequence goes on along the minus strand of NZ_LN681225.1, from coordinate 1,508,748 downwards.
TGCCAATTTTCAGGTCGTCCCCCCGGGTACAGGCATTTGCCATCAGGTAAACCTGGAGTATCTCGGCAAAACCGTGTGGTCTTGTGAAGATAACGGTAAACTTTACGCCTATCCCGATACTCTTGTAGGTACAGACTCTCATACCACAATGATCAACGGCCTGGGTGTTTTAGGTTGGGGAGTTGGAGGTATTGAAGCAGAAGCAGCCATGTTAGGCCAACCGGTTTCAATGCTAATCCCTGAAGTGGTTGGCTTTAAGTTAACAGGGAAGCTAAGAGAAGGAATTACTGCTACTGATTTGGTTCTAACGGTCACTCAAATGCTTCGCAAAAAAGGCGTCGTCGGTAAATTCGTTGAATTTTATGGACCAGGGCTTACTGATTTACCACTTGCAGACCGCGCAACTATTTCCAACATGGCCCCTGAATATGGTGCCACTTGCGGCTTCTTCCCGGTCGATAAAGAAACCTTACGTTATTTAGAATTAACTGGCCGGGACTCTCATACTATTTCACTGGTCGAAACCTATTGTAAAGCACAAGGTTTATGGTATGACAAAGAGACTGAAGATCCTGTTTTTACTGATGTTTTAACGCTAGACTTAACCACTGTCGAGCCCTCTCTTGCAGGCCCTAAACGCCCCCAGGATAAAGTAACACTAGCGACACTTCATGAAGAATTTTGTACCTTCATGAAAGAAGTAGGTAAAACTCTTGAACAAGATAGGACATTCCCTGTACCTAACCATGATTACGAAATGCGGCATGGGGATATCGTCATTGCAGCAATCACGAGTTGCACAAACACGTCTAACCCAAGTGTGCTGATGGCAGCAGGATTAGTCGCCAAGAAAGCAGTAGAAAAAGGTTTAAAACGTAAACCTTGGGTGAAATCCTCTCTTGCTCCTGGCTCCAAAGTAGTCACCGACTATTTAAAACATGCCGGTTTACAAGAATATTTAGATAAACTAGGCTTCAACCTTGTAGGTTACGGCTGCACTACCTGTATTGGTAACTCAGGCCCACTACCTGATCCAATTTCCGACTGTGTCAACAAGCATGACCTGGTTGTCTGTTCTGTTCTTTCCGGAAACCGTAACTTTGAAGGTCGTGTTCATCCGCAAGTTCGCGCAAACTGGCTAGCATCTCCTCCATTAGTCGTTGCTTATGCCTTATGTGGAACAGCCTGTATTGATTTGAGCAAGGAGCCGATTGGTCAAGATGCCAATGGTAATAATATCTATCTAAAAGATATATGGCCCACGAATGCTGAGGTTGCTGCAGAAGTTGCAAAAGTAACTGGAACGATGTTCCGCAAAGAATACGCTGAAGTATTCAAGGGTGATGAGCATTGGCAGGCCATTAAAACGGGCAGTGAACCAACTTATAACTGGAATGCAGAGTCTACTTACATTCAACACCCACCGTTTTTCGAAAACCTGTCAGCTAGGCCAGACCCCATTAAGCCTATTAACAAAGCTTATGTATTAGCTCTCTTGGGAGACTCAATTACTACGGATCATATTTCACCTGCTGGCTCAATTAAAGCCAGTTCTCCCGCTGGTTTATATTTAAAATCTAAAGGGGTAACTGAGGCTGATTTTAACTCTTATGGTTCCAGACGAGGCAATCATGAAGTGATGATGCGTGGTACTTTTGCCAATATTCGTATTCGCAATGAAATGACACCAGGTATTGAAGGTGGTGTTACACGTCATATCCCTTCTAATGAAGTTATGTCTATTTATGATGCCTCAATGCTCTATCAAAAAGAGAATCAGCAATTGGTGGTGATTGCTGGTAAAGAATACGGTACTGGTTCATCACGTGATTGGGCAGCCAAAGGAACTAATTTATTAGGCGTGAAAGCTGTTATTACAGAAAGTTTTGAGCGTATTCATCGTTCAAACTTAATTGGAATGGGTATATTGCCCCTGCAATTCCAGGAAGGTACTAATCGCTTAACATTAGGATTAGATGGTACCGAGCGAATCAGCATTGATATTAATGATTCATTAAAACCTGGTGCTAAATTACCGATGGTGATTGAACGTTGGGATGGAACCAAAGAAATCGTCGATGTTATTTGCCGTATTGATACAACCAACGAATTAGGCTATTACCGCAATGGTGGTATCCTGCAGTATGTACTTCGCAACTTAATGTAATCATCTCCGAAGTCTTCTGGTGTTTATATCAGGAGACTTCATCCTACGCTCCTAGAGTGCTTCACTACCTTCGCAATGACAAAAATTTACATCCCAGGATATAATGATTAATTTTTTCGTGCTCCAGAGACCAGGTTAAATATGGCGTACAGATTGATTTTATAGAGGTAAACTGCTAAATTTTGCCGCTTGAAAATTTGATTCCTAGTCATCTGCATGACCTTACCATTTACCCAATATTTTGTTGTCATCCATTAAGGGATTTCGCATGCATCCTAAAAGAGTTTTATCGGTTTTTTCATTGGTAATGATTAATGTCATTGCAGTTGATAGCTTACGAACACTTCCCATCAGTGCGAAGCTAGGTTTGCCTTTAGTAACCTATTATCTTGTGGCAGCCTTTACTTTTTTTATACCTGTTGCATTAGTCGCAGCAGAATTAGCCACAGCTTACCCTAATACAGGCGGACTGTATGTTTGGGTTCGTGAAGCATTTGGAAGACGAGCAGGCTTTATTACTATATGGTTACAATGGATTTATAACGTTGTCTGGTACCCCACGATATTGGCATTCATAGCAGCTACCTTGTCGTATCTTTTTGCCCCGCAGTTAGCAAATAATAAATTTTATCTGCTAGCCACCACACTTAGTTTATTTTGGTTATTTACACTGCTTAACTGCTTCGGCATGCGAATTTCTAGTATTGTTAGTATTATTGGAGCAAGCCTTGGAACGATATTACCTATGGTAGGAATCAGTCTCTTAGGGATAGTATGGTTTTTTCAAGGCCGCCCTCTTGCAGTAGACACAACGTCAACCTGGCTTCCTGATTTTAGTTCCATTGGTAATTTATCTCTATTTTCGGCTGTATTGTTTGGATTGCTAGGCATGGAAATGTCAGCGGTTCATGCAGAGGAAGTAAAAAATCCTCAACGTGATTACCCTCGTGCGATTTTATATTCAGCGTTCCTGATTTTTGCAACTCTTGTATTTGGCTCTTTAGCCATTGTAATTGTAGTACCGAATCAGCAATTAAGCGTGGTCTCAGGATTAATTGATGCTTATGCAGTATTTTTTAATGCCTACCAGTTACCCTGGATGACACCATTAATTGCACTATTGATAATTCTTGGTGGTCTAAGTGGAGTCTCCGCTTGGATAATAGGCCCTACAAAAGGATTGCTAGTATCCGCCCAGGATGGTTCATTGCCGGAAATTTTCTCAAAGGTTAACCGATATGGCGCTCCTGTAGCGATTTTGGTAACCCAAGGAATTATTTTTTCACTATTAAGTTCGGTGTTTATTGTATTTGATTCCATTAATGCAGCTTATTGGATTCTAAGCGATTTAAGTGCTCAAATGGCCTTGTTAGTGTATGTGTTTATGTTCTCGGCAGCGATCAAACTACGCTACAGCAAGCCTGATCAGCCTCGCAGTTATAAAATACCTGGCGGCAATGCCGTAATGTGTTTAGTATCTAGTATTGGTATTTTATGCTGCATTGGTGCAATGCTTATCGGTTTTGTTCCTCCCACACAAATCCCAATCAATAATATCTATTTCTTTGAAACTTTCTTAATTGGCGGTTTATTTTTATTCGTCGTATTACCGTGGTGGTTTGCTAAAAAGCATGAAGAAGTTTTTGACAAGACACATCCTGATCATTATGTGGATTAGTATAATCTCTTGATTCAACATTCCTGGATGCCTCGGACAAGCCGAGGCACGTAGGAAGTTCTAATAACCACATAGGAAGTTCTAATAACCACATAGGAAGTTCTAATAACCACGTAGGAAGTTCTAATAACCACGTAGGATGTGATACACGCGGGAGTGGTAAGGTGAGGGGACATACCCTCTCATCTTAAGCTACCTGTGCATGAAAAATTACTCATAGCGACTCACACCCACCCTACGTGCCTCGGCTTGTCCGAGGCATCCAGAAAGCGGGTGATGATTAGTACCCCTCAGGAAGAGACATTAAACTGGCATTACCACCTGCTGCAGTCGTATCGACAGTATAAGTTCGCTCATGACATAAGCGTAATAGATAATACGGACCACCAGCTTTAGGGCCGGTTCCAGATAATCCCTCTCCACCAAAAGGCTGTAAGCCAACCACAGCACCAATCATATTGCGATTAACATAGCAATTTCCGGCGTGGACATGGCTACGGATATACTCTACTGTTTCATTAATTCGACTATGAATTCCTAATGTCAGGCCATATCCAGTATCATTGATTTGCTGAATCACCTTATCCAATGCTTTTCGTTTATAACTAATCACATGCAATACAGGGCCAAATACCTCTTTTTTAAGCGCAGACATATCTTTAAGCGCTATAGCTGTTGGCGGCATGAAGTAGCCCCTATCGCACTCCTCAGGTAATTTGCACTGATAAATAATCTCATGCTCCTGTTGCATGGAATTCACGTGAGACTTAAGACCTGCCAAAGCATCATTATCAATAACAGGACCAACATCGGTAGACAACCATCTAGGATCACCCATCTGCAATTCAGCCATTGCACCTTTTAACAGTTCAATCATCCGGGGATAAACTTCTTCCTGCACAAATAAGACGCGCAGCGCCGAACAGCGCTGACCTGCACTACCAAATGCAGAGGTAATTGCATCAACAGTAACTTGCTCCAACAGCGCTGATGAATCCACTATCATTGCGTTTTGACCACCGGTTTCGGCAATCAAGGGAATAATCTCTCCTCCACGCGTCGCAAGTGTTTTATTAATGCTTGCAGCAGTTTGCGTAGAGCCAGTAAAGATAACGCCTTTAACACGTTGATCAGCAACTAAACCAGCACCAATTACTTCGCCACTTCCAGGCAATAGTTGGATAACATCGTCAGGAATTCCTGCTTCACGCATTAATTGAACAGCAAATGTAGCAATAATTGATGTTTGCTCGGCAGGCTTTGCCACAACACAATTCCCTGTAACTAAGGCAGCCACCACTTGACCCGTGAAAATAGCTAAGGGAAAATTCCATGGACTGATACAAGCAATTACTCCTCGACCGTGTAAACTCAATTCATTAAGCTCGCCAGTATACCCATGCAATCGCATTGGTTTTCCCATTAATTTTTCAGCCATCATTGAGTAATAACGACAAAAATCAACAGCTTCACGAATTTCAGCAATACCGTCACTCCAGGTTTTTCCAGCTTCTAAACAAGTCATCGCCAATAACTCTGGAGTACGTTCCTCTAAAAGTTCGGCAAAACGCTCGATGCAGGCAGTTCGCTCATTGACAGGAGTATTACTCCAGGAAGGAAATGCTTGTTGGGCTTTAGTTAATGCCCAATCCAAATCGTCGATAGTGGCGTTGCTAATGCGGCCAATCGGATAATCAAAATTCTGTGGCGAAGTTGCGCTTCTATCGACCTCTCCTCCTTGCTTACCTCCCGCTAAAAGCGGTTTGGCAGACCAACGCGATAAATCCATTTCGCTATATTGTTGTTGTAACTTGGCAACAGCCTCTCTGTCAGTAAAATCAAAACCGCTTGAATTTTTACGTTCTGGCAAAAAGATAGAGATAGGCAAAGGAATATTTTGATTAATTTTACCTAATAAATGATTTGCCTTGCTGACTGGGTCTTCAACCAATGAGCTGATAGGCGCTTTCTCATCCACAATACGATTAACAAAGGAAGAATTGGCACCATTTTCCAGTAAACGACGAACGAGATAAGGTAATAAATCCTCATGGCTACCCACTGGTGCATAAATGCGACAAGGAATTCCCAGACGGTTTGCAGGGACAATTTGTTCATAAAGTTCTTTACCCATACCATGCAGGCATTGAAATTCGAAATCCTTGTATTCCCCTACCAAATTCAAAACCATCGCCACAGAATAAGCATTGTGCGTTGCAAATGCCGGATAAATAGCATCCGTCATGGTTAATAATTTCTTTGCACAGGCTTGAAATGAGACATCCGTGAATACTTTACGAGTAAATACCGGGTATTCAGACATACCTTGCATCTGAGCTTTTTTAATTTCACTATCCCAATAAGCACCTTTTATCAGACGAACCATCATACGGCGCTGCTTGCTTCTCGCTAAGTCAGCAATCCAATCCAATAAATAGAATGCTCTTTTTTGATAGGACTGAACGGCCATTCCAAACCCATGCCAACCATGCAAGCTATCATCTCTGAACACACGCTCAATAATGTCTAAAGAGAGTTCCAGTCGTTCTGATTCTTCAGCATCAATAGTTAGCGCTATATCATATTTCTTAGCAAGTTGGGCCAATTCGAGTAATTTAGGAGGCAATTCTTCCATAACTCGGACATGTTGAGCTTCTTGATAACGAGGAAATAATGCCGATAATTTAATAGAAATTCCTGGTCGTTGATAAACATTGGTAGTTTTATCAACACTCGTACCTATAGCTTCAATGGCTTCTTTATAAGCAAGAAAATAGCGATTGGCATCAATCGCTGTTAGAGCTGCCTCTCCTAGCATGTCATAAGAATAGCGATAACCTCTAGCTTCTTTTTTCTTCGCTCGACTCAACGCTTCACTAATTGTACGTCCAGTTACAAATTGTTTGCTCATAATCCGCATCGCGGTATCTACTGCTTTACGTACAACACCTTCACCACTACGGTTAAGTACTTTAAATAAGGCCTTGCTTAAAACGGTGTCGGCTTTTTCGGGCGTTAGCACTTTTCCAGTGAGCATTAGCGCCCAAGTCGTTGCATTTACAAAAAAAGATTCACTCTGGCCTCGATGCGCTTTCCAGTCCGCACTCGTTAATTTATCTTTGATTAAACTGTCAATTGTTGCATTATCCGGCACACGTAATAAGGCTTCAGCTAGACACATTAGTGCTATTCCCTCATCACTTGAGAGTGAATATTCTGTCAGGAATGAATCAATACCCGTGCTTTTTTTTCGCTCAGCGCGAACTTGTTCAACTAATCCTGTAGCTTGATTTTTAATCGCTGTGACCTGTCTACTCTCTAATGTGGCTTTTTCAACAAGCTCTGTCATTAAGGTTAATTCATCAATGCGATATGCCTTATTAATAAGTGCACGAGGGCCTTGCGGAAGTGATCTTGAATACCGCTCAAGCATGTTTTTTCTCCAAATTGTAGCAGGTCAAAAAATATCAAGGATAATAATGCAGAATATAGTGAATTGAAATCTATAAACCCTAAAAATACCTCTTTATTCACTCTAAATTTAACCTATTTTTTAGCAATATAATAAACTTCAAAGTCCCAGAATAGATCTATTTATGACCATATAGCATTAATATTTAACACACAACGCGACAAATTTTGCTCCTCATGGATATTAATTTATACTACTTGTTCACTTATTTATCAGTTACAAAAACCCGGTCATTCCTTAACCCTATGAATTGAAAAAAGTTTTTCCGAAATGTATAAGTAACTTCCTTCTGATTTTACATTTGCCTCAGTTGTAAATATAATCAACAACTTTTTGAGACCTTTATTTCATGCGATTTAACAAGAAAAAAGGAGTGTTATGAATACAATTCTAAACTTTATTTCTGCAGCTTTCTTTTCAACAAGCATGACTCAGACTCCTCCACCAGCGAAAACTGGGTTTGATGTCAATACGGAGGTAAAACATCTTAGTCAAAAAGCGCCACAGCTCAACAAAAGAGTATTAAAACTGGCTCTTACTGCCTACAAAAATGCCTCAGACAAAGGGGCTGTCAAGAAGCCCGTTTTGACTGTGATAGATTATTCTCTACCATCTAATAAGCAACGCATGTGGGTTTTTGATGTTCGCAGAGAACGTCTTTTATATAACACCTACGTAGCACATGGAAGAAATTCTGGTGACACTGTTCCCCGTCATTTTTCCAATAAGCCTTCTAGTAAAGAAAGCAGCTTAGGCACCTATATTACCCGAAACACATATATCGGCTCAAAAGGCTACTCTCTCAACCTCCAAGGTTTGGAGCACGGTTTTAATGATAATGCCTTCAATCGACGTGTAGTTATTCATGGTGCATGGTATGTTGAGCCTGACTTCATTAAAAAATCAGGACGCGCTGGACGCAGCTGGGGTTGCCCTTCTATTGCAAAAACGCTTGCCAAGCCAGTAATTAACACTATTAAAAATGGTTCAGTAGTATTTGCTTATTACCCTGACAGCTACTATCTATCTCATTCTGGTTACGTCACGGTATAAAAAATAAAGCCAGGGCAATGCCCTGGCTTTCGCAGTCTCCAATCAAGACATCCTATCTTGATATTCATCCCTGACTATCATATTCCCTATGATTGCAAATCCCTCTGAAAGACCTCAAATCCGTTGAAGTCATACTCAAAATTTAGCAATTGGTTTTTTACTCTGCAAGTGTGTTTATTTTATATACCTACGACTATTTTTCAGTCACACATGACAATATATTATTTAAATTCAATGAGTTAAACAAGAAAACAAGCGATAAATGCTCTACAAAAATGGAGATGTCTCACCTAAGTTTGAGAAATCTCTTGGGTCGCTGTAAGAAATAAAGGCATAATATTTTTAAATATTGCGGACCGATTAAGAATAGAAAAGAATAACCACTGCACACTCAAATAGAGAAATAACAATCTTTTATACTAATATTTTAGTCAGAATTATCATTTCCAAGCTGTTTCTTTGGTTTCTTTATAATCCTCGAAAGCTTTAATTAAACCAAGCAACACTTCAGCACTTGTTTCAAACATAGCCTTACATTGAGGTTCGGTAATTTTATCAATATCTTCGCGAAGGTGTTCAACTTGTTCTTTAAAGAGCTGTTGCATTTTATTGACGTGAGGTATAGGACTTTCAGTGTTCATAACTCCTCCATGAATTAAACTCCTCATTATATAAGTATGGCTCACAATAGATTCAGACATAAAAGACGCTAATAAGAAATAACTCATTGATCTTGAGAATTAAAACGCACGACAAGATAGCCTCGATAATGATGACCGTCTGAGTTAAGTGTTGCCATAGCATTTAAAAGCATCTTTTGTGGAACCCAGTATGGCTCATACCATTTTCTATCAGGATCCATAATAAGAACCCGCTTATTTTTTGCATCATAAGCCCCAACCGGTGCAAAGTGTCCAACACTAATGTCATTCGCAAAAAAACTTTGATCAAAATTAACAACCACAATTGACTGACCATTATTCTCACTTGCCAGCAAATGCTGTTCTAAGACAGCTTCATTCTGTTTAGAATTGTCTGCAGTATGAATCAATTCAATCGAAAAATTATGAATCCCATGGGCTTCTAATGCTTTAGCTAATAATAATTTCAACTCAGCAAGCGATACGCCTTCACCACCCTCTTTAACGCCCTCATCCCAAATCTTATCTTTCACGCGATTAAGAATTTCATTTTGTGTGGCTAGTGGTTGCTTTGCAGAAATAGTTTGTCCAGCTAATGCTGCATTAACAACCATGGCTGCAGTAGCCAACGAGCAGGAACTATCATTCCGCTGTGGCAAATAATAAGCACTCAACTTCCAATAGATAGGAGACTCATGATTTCTTAGATATTCATGAGACTGTACAATGGAAACCACGCCTGTTGTGTAACGAGTTGTAGTTGACTGTAAGCTATATGAAAAAGAGGTTAATCCTAGATTTAATGAGAAACTTACTATAAACAACGGAAGTAAATTGTAACCTTTTGATTTTAATTTATTGAATAACTTTATCACGTGATCTCTCTATTGAAGTCTCAGAGCGTTAAACGATACCACTCAATTATAGTTGAAGCGGTGTTTATTGTTTAAATTTTTACTAAAAAATGCAAAAAGCTGCTTGCCAAAGCTAACAATTATGGTAGTTTAGATGCACTTAATTTTTGCCTTTGAGATAACCTATGAGTCAGCAACCTGAAAGCGTAAAAAAAGATAAATTGCAAATTATCGATTGGCTAATCGAACATTTTCCTGGTGCTTTTTTCAAAAAAGGTAATCAAGTTAAACCATTACAGATTGGTATTTTTGACGAAATTATTGATTTTTATGAGCGTTTGGACACGCCCCCTTTCAGCAAAAAAGCGTTGCGTGAAGCACTCAGTTATTACAGTTCATCCCCCGCTTACTTAAATTGCCAAAAACCAAATGCTGCACGTGTCGACCTTTTTGGTAATGAAGTGGATGTCGTCACTGAGGAGCAAGCAAAATATGCTCATCAACGCTATCAGCAACGCTATGCCGACAAGAAAGCTCAAGGTTTAAAGCAGGAAACCAAATAATTTTCTGCTACTGAACTATCTAATGTTGCTACTCTGCTCCAAGGGTTGTAATTCATACCCGTTAAACCCGCCAATTCCATTCCTGCCAGGCGAACCATGGTTCCCAACTCGCTTGGCTTGATAAATTTATCAAACTCATGCGTTTGCCTTGGTAATAATCCCAAGAGGTATTCTGCAGCTAAAATTACCGTCGTATAAGCTTTTAATGTTCGATTAATTGTCGATAAAAAAAGGTATCCACCTGGTTTTAAAAGACGCGCACAGTGGGTGATAATAACTTGTGGTTCAGGCACATGCTCCAACATTTCCATGCAGGTTATTATATCAAAACCTGGGTGTTGATAGTCTTCTATAGGACTGCAAACATAGTCTATCTGTATATTGTTAGAAACAGCATGAGCTTTGGCAGCCTCAAGTGCTTCTTCCGATAAATCCAACCCAATGACGTGAGCCCCTTCTTTTGCCATCGCTTCGGATAAAATCCCACCTCCACAACCTACATCAAGAATGAGTTTATTGCTTAATGTGCTGTATTTTTTGATAAAATCAAGGCGTACAGGATTGATATCATGCAATGTTTTTAAAGGGCCTTCTTTATCCCACCACTGTGATGCGTGTTGCGAAAACTTCGCAATTTCTTGTAAATCAACGGTTGGTTTTGTTTTCATAGTCATTAAGTAAGTCTAAAGGTTTAAAAAATTCCAATACTTGAGGATTATTTATAAAACTTAAATTGTAGGGATGCTCAGCAATTAAGCAAGAAGAAAACTTAGTCTGAGGTATTTCTTTTGCGATATTACCAAATAAAAGCAACTGCAAGGTAGGCTTATATTCAGCCAATTGGTCCAAAAGACTATGCATAAAAGGTTTCCATTGACGCGCATGGGTGCGTACCTCATTCTCACTATAGACCAAAGAAGCATTTAATAATAAAAAACCTTTGCTGATAAGCGCTGTAAAAAAATCATTACCAGTTTGACAAAAATGGGACTTATCCAATTTTGCAATTGCCATCTGAGAAAGGTCGTCTTTTAAATCTCCTCGGGCGACAAGCAGCATTTTTATCCAGTTTCGCAATGAGGTTGCACGATTAACTTCTTTGCTTAGTCCTTTAGGACTCCAAAGTTCTTGTACCGCAGCATCCCAAAATGCATACCCATTCGCCGATTGCAATCGAGGATACGGAGACTCACCCAACAACAAATAGTTTGTTTTATCCAGCGGTAGACTAAACGCTGCTAATAAATTATTAATACCCGGTAACCACTGATTATTTTGATGCAATTCTTTCAAATAATCTTCATTTACCTCTTCTAATGCCTTACCCAGTATAGGATGCCATTGAGGATGAGTGTTTTTTATAAGCGAGTTCACAAGTTTATTCATAATTTTTAAAAAGAATTTAACTTTATATCATATTCTCTTAAGAATTAAATTCTAGAATATATATACAATAATAAAAAAAGATAACATAAAGGTTAGTTTATATATGACCATTCCTAAAGCATCGAGTGAGAGTCTGCATAATAAAAACTGCTATCTTTATTTAAAACAATTAAAATTAACCGAGTCTGTACTGGCTCGTTTCTCTCCAAAATTATCTGCAGATCTTAAAGCGGTACAATCGCAAACCGAGTATAACCCAGCTTTTGCGTGTGCCGATATTTATACTGCTTTTTTTACTGAAGTAGAGGGTAGGATAGACGAAATTTATGACCATCCAAAGCAGAAAAGTCGCTTTGATGAAGCACAGCTTGGCAACCTGCAGCCTCTTTCTACAACCTCTATGCCAGGTACTCGTCAATTAATGGCTCTACTTAGACAATCCTTAACACGTTCCCTCAGGGAAGCAGAAGAACTAGATGAGTTTATTTTATCCATTTATCAGAATGACAATTCAATTCTTGAAGAAACATTTAACGTGATTAAAACAATCCCCCTTAATCATGGCCTCTTGGACGAAGAAATAGAAACGTCAATTTCCCATGCACTGAAAGATGAAGGGGAAAAAGTTAATAAACAATCCATATCTCCAGCGGATGCAGGTTCCATGGTGGGTCGATTTTCTGCAATGATTTCCGATGATTTTAAACCTCAACATACAACCAGTCTCGCAACTATTCGACATTATGGTTATACGAGGCAACCTTCTGCAATGTATCCGCAAGAATACCGTATTGGTACACAGGGACAGCGTGATAAAGGTGTTGAAAGAGTAAGTCCTTTATTTGAGCGCTGGTTAAAAATAAAGCTTGAAAGAGCCTTAGAGCCATCTAAAATCACTCATGTTTACATTAATAATTTAGGCTACGACCGCAGTAATGCGGAAGGTAAAAAAGAGCGGGCACTAACTGAAGCATTGCATGAACTTGAAGACAATCATCCTAATATTGCAGTGATTACCTTACCTGCTGACAAAGGGTTAATGTCTGGAAAAGACTATACAAAAACCAAAGACAAAATTAGTTCATCGGAAGCTTATGATGAATTTCTCAGCATTGCCACTCAAGATCCTGATACAAAAACAGAAATTAAAGATTTCTTTATTAGTCAAAAAGTACGACGACAAATCTTTAGCGACCAATCAGGAAACTACAGTGAAAATGAAGAAAAAAAACAGATAGGAGAGTTGTTAGTTAATAGTTTTAAAGCCTTCGGTTTGGAGCATGAAGAGTCTATATCCAGCGCGCAAAAACAAGCAGTTTGGTTTCATTTTATTAAATTTGAATTAACCAACCATATTATTCGAAAACTGGATCCTGAAAGTGTTAACTTTTCCTGTAAAGATGCTATTGATCGTGGAGGCGTCTCCTCTGCTTATTATAATTTGCTAAAATCGTTTGAAACAGAAACACCACTTAATCGTGAAGAGTTTGAACAAGCCCTTCATGCGGCCCCTGCCATGGTCAAAGCTCGCGGCATGAATCATCATCTAAAAACAATCTGGAATGTTGTAAACGCCTACGTCAATGCCAATTACGAAGACTTAAAAAATAATAAAGACAAAGCCTGGCTGATAGAATGGCGTGATTTCAATTGTCCTCATAGATGTGCTAATGACTTACTGACCTTAAGAGTTGACCAAAGTATACAAGAACTTAATGCCGCTAAAACACAGTATGAAAATGGTAATCACCCTAAAAAAGCATCTATCGAGATGGGATTAAAAATCTTGACCCAGATCAAATCACAAGGAGACATTGGCGTAAGCGGTAAACGCTTGTTGCTTGAGGCAGCTGTACGCACTCAAGAAATTATCCTGCACCCCGAGAAAGCAAATATCCAAGCTTATGATGCTCTGGCAGATAGGCTTGTAATTCAATCTCCTCTCCTACAAAAATTAGCCGGCGCAATGAAATTTCTTGCCGGCGTTCTTTTATACCCATTTTCCTTAGGATACACGCAGTCCTGGATCAAGGGAGGAATAGCAACGTTTAAAGCAGGTGTCGAATCCAGTCAACGCAAAGAAATTCAAAACCATATGAAAGAACAGCTTAACTCAATTAAAGAAGATAATGTGGATACTGACGAATCCTCTGTTAACGATACGCAAAGGTTGCATTAAGCACAACCATCAAATTTGACTAGAATCTATTAGCTACTCATCCTAGAGCGCCGACGTGCCGTGGTCTATCGACGGCATCCATGGATCTCGCCTACAACCCCGAGAGGTAGACTGGAAAGTGGCGTGAGACGTGAACTTTAAGATGAAATGCTAACAGAACCTGGCCGCTACGATATTGCTAAGCCAAGATTTTTCCGTTAATGTCATAGGCTTTGTAAATGGGTAATGAATATGGATCAAGCATTAAAGGGATTGCTACCCTATCTTTACGCTCACGAAAATCTCATGATAGAGCAACTACACCAATTTTGCACAATCAATTCTGGCTCGGAAAATTTACCAGGTTTAGCGCTAATGTCAGAAGCATTAGAAGCAGCATTTAAACCTCTCGCAGATGATATTCAACACCATTCATTACCAACACTAACAACAATCAATATGAAAGGAGAGCCTATTACTCAGCGATGTGGCGACATCCTTTTTATTCGAAAGCGGCCTGAATTAAAGCGCCGGATTCTCTTAAGTGGACATATGGATACCGTTTTTGCAGCAAATAATCCTTTTCAACATTTAACCTATATTAATGACAACCAATTAAATGGACCTGGGGTTGCTGATATGAAAGGTGGATTACTTGTTATATTACATGCCCTAAGTGCCTTTGAAGGTATGCCAGCAGCTCAACAACTGGGTTGGGATGTAGTAATTAATGCTGACGAAGAAATCGGCTCCCCAGCCTCCAGTGGTTTTTTTGACGCAATTGCGGCAAATTATCAGGCAGCATTAGTGTATGAACCTGCAATGGATCCGGAAGGAACTTTAGCAAAAAATAGACGAGGTAGTGGTAAATTAACGCTTATTGCCACAGGAAAATCAGCTCATGCCGGACGCGCTTTTTACCAGGGACGCAATGCTATTTGTTATTTGGCTGAAGCTGTCATTGATATCCATGCACTCAATGGACTTCGTGACGGAGTCACCATTAACATTGGTAAGATAGCTGGGGGCGAAGCACTAAATGTGGTGCCTGATAAAGCAGTAGCGAAACTGGATGTACGCATCAGTAAACCAGAAGATGAGCAATGGGTCAGAACTCAACTAGATGCCATTATTGCTAAAATGCAGCGTACCGATTATTCAATTACGGTTCATGGCAGCTTTGATCGCCCTGTTAAACGAGTCTGTGAATCCACTCAAAAATTGTTTTCCCGAATACAAAAACTTGGTCGTTTACTTGATTTGACAATAAATTGGGAAGACAGCGGCGGCTGTTGCGATGGTAACAATCTTGCTCGCCATGGATTGGCTGTCATTGATACCCTAGGTGTCCGAGGAGGAAACATCCATAGCGCCAATGAGTATATTTTACTCAATAGCTTGGTTGAGCGTTCAGCACTTAGTTCACTTTTGTTACATGATTTAGCTCAAGGTGGGCTTGAGGAATTACACATATGATGTTATTTCGCAGCGTTCGTGAATCTGATTTGGATGCAATTCATCGTCTTGCTGAACATAGTGGTATTGGGATGACAACGCTTCCCAAGGATAAAGAGGTGTTGCACAAACGACTCAAATGGGCCTGCTCTTCTTTTAAAAAAACTATTAATCATCCTGTTAGCGAATATTATTTATTTGTACTTGAAGATCCCGCAACAGGTGAAATTGTTGGCACTTCTGGAATAGAAGCGTCTACTGGACATGAACTGCCCTTCTATTCCTACAAACTTTCAAAGCGAACGCGTATCTGCCATTCACTTAATATTCGCAGTGATTATGAAGTATTAAGTTTAGTTAATGATAATCAAGGGCGCAGTGAGATTTGTACCTTATTTCTTGAGCCAGAATACAGACATAGCAGTAATGGGCTATTGCTTTCGCGATCCCGATTTTTATTTATGGCCCACTACCCTAATCGCTTTGCCAGTACAGTAATCGCCGAAATGCGCGGAATTTCGGATGAATTGGGACACTCCCCATTTTGGGATAATGTAGGCCGTCATTTTTTCCATATGCCGTTTCCCGAAGCAGACAGATTAACCATTTCCACCAATAAGCAATTTATTGCAGACTTAATGCCAAGAAATCCCATTTATGTAAAACTTCTGGCACCTGAAGCACAGGCAGTAATAGGTAAACCCCACCAATCCACAGTGCCTGCAATGAATATTTTAATGCGCGAAGGTTTTCGTTATAACTCCTACGTCGATATATTCGATGCAGGCCCAACAATTGAAGCCCCTCGCCATCAAATTCGAACAATCGCCAGTAGTCATGTAATGATCGTTAAAAATATCAGCGATGAAGTAAGCTCCAAACGCTTTCTATTAGCCAATACTAAACTTAATTTCCGTGCGACCATTAGCCAGGCCATTTTTAATGAGCAGCAAGGCTCCTGTATTCTTAGTAAAAAAACAGCCGAATTGTTAGCGGTCAAACGTGGTGATTGTGTGCGCTTAGCCCCCTTGCAAATTGAAGATCCAACTATTTACAGCGAGCCAAAATATGAAAACAAGTCACCAAAGTAATACTGCAACTCATTATATCGGCGGCAACTGGATCAGGGGAGAAGGAGAAGCCTTTTGTTCTAAAAATCCAGCAGATGGGAGTATTATCTGGCAAGGAAATCATGCTAATACAGAAGAGGTTTTAGCCGCTTGTGAGGCCGCACATCTAGCGTTGCCAGGTTGGTCATCTATCGATGTTTCAGCCCGAGCCGCTTACCTTCAAAATTTTGCAAAAGAAGTTGAAACCAAACAACAAGAACTTACTTATTTGATTGCTCTTGAAACTGGCAAGCCCTTATGGGAGGCGAAAACAGAAGTAGCCTCCGTAGTTGCCAAAATCAATTTATCCATTCAAGCCTATCAAGAGCGAACTGCGGGGAAACAATTTACTATTCCCGACGCAAATGCCCACCTTCGTTTTAAACCTCATGGCGTGGTGGCGGTACTGGGAGCATTTAATTTTCCTGCCCACTTAAGCAATGGACATATTGTCCCTGCTCTTATAGCCGGGAATACAGTGATTTATAAACCCAGTGAATTAGCGCCTGCTGTCGCTCAATTTATTATGCAATGCTGGCATGAAAGTGGATTACCTCAGGGGGTAATTAATTGTATTCAAGGTGGAATTGATACGAGTCGAGCGCTGCTACACACAGACATTCAAGGTGTTTTCTTTACAGGAAGTTACAAAGCCGGCAAACAAATCCATCAGCATTTTAGTGGCCGGCCCGACGTCATATTAGCCCTGGAAATGGGCGGGAATAATCCGCTTGTCATTGATAAAATTAAAAATGTTGACGCAGCAGTTTATCAGACCCTCTTGTCAACGATGATTACCTCTGGACAACGCTGTACTTGTGCAAGACGGTTATTTATACCTAATGATGCGGCAGGAGATAAGTTTTTATCGCGATTTGTTCGAGCATGTAAACAGCTTACAGTAGGCCCATTCACACATCACCCAGAGCCTTTTATGGGACCTGTAATTAGTTATGACCATGCACTCAACCATTTAAAGGCCCAGGAAAATTTAATCAATCTGGGTGGAAAACCATTACTAAACATGTTCTTGATGGAAGAAAATACAGGACTTCTTTCTCCGGGTATCATTGATATGACAGGCGTTTCTGACGTACCTGACGAAGAAATTTTTGCTCCAATAAGCCAAATTTACAGATATAGCACGTTTGAAGAAGCCTTACTTTTTGCCAATCAAACCCGCTATGGTTTATCGGCAGGTCTATTAAGTGACAATGAAAAAAATTATCAGCAGTTTTATCATACTATTCGTGCAGGGTTAATTAATTGGAATCGACCTACCACTGGCGCTGCCAGCAGCCTGCCTTTTGGTGGTGTTGGCTGTAGCGGCAATCATCGACCTAGCGCCTATTTTGCGGCCGATTATTGCGCTTATCCAATTGCCAGTTTGGAGCAAACCCAGTTGACAACACCGGCACAATTATTACCGGGCATACAATTGGACTAATACTATGGTTGTTTTTGAATTAAATATGGATGGCTTAGTTGGCCCCACTCATCATTATGCAGGACTTGCAGCAGGTAATTTGGCCTCTGCCGATAACGCTTTAAGCATGTCTAATCCTCAAGCTGCAGCGCTTCAGGGGCTTACCAAAATGCGTCTATTGCACGATGCAGGCTTAAAACAAGCCGTATTACCGCCCCATCAACGTCCTAATTTGCACTTACTGTACCAATTGGGCTTTAGCGGAACAGTCACTCAGCAAATCGAAAAAGCGCATAAAACTGCACCTGAATTGCTCAGCACTTGCTATTCTGCATCAAGCATGTGGACTGCGAATGCAGCGACTGTTTCAGCCAGTCTTGATACTGCAGATAAACGTGTACACTTTACTGCTGCAAATTTAATTAGCAATTTACATCGTCATCACGAAGCAGATTTTTCAAGCCAGGTATTAAAGTATTTATTTGCAAGCGAACAATATTTTCAACATCACCCACTTTTACCCAAAAGTACCACCACTGGTGATGAAGGTGCTGCCAATCATAATCGTCTTTGCAGAAACCATGGCGCTCAAGGTATTACTATTTTTGTTTATGGAAAACAGGGTCTTAGAGCCAATACACCATCACCATTAAAATATCCAGCACGACAAACGCTTGAAGCATCTCAAGCGATTGCTCGTTCGCATCTGCTTGACCCAAAGCAGGTTATATTTGCCTGTCAAAATCCTGAGGCAATTGATCAAGGGGTTTTTCATAATGATGTTATTGGCGTTGCTAACGAATCAGTGTTATTAATTCATGAAGAAGCATGGCTGCAACAAGCCGAACTTTTACAGAAGTTGCAAAGGAGAGCTGAGTTTTCCCTCACTATCCTGGAAATCAAACGTGAAGACTTAACTGTTGCTGAAGCCGTATCGACCTATCTGTTTAACTCTCAGCTTATAACATTGCCTACCGCAGAACCTCAAATGGCTTTACTTGCTCCTATTGAGTGTAAAATTAATGAGCGCGCAAAAACAGTTATCGACAAGCTGATTGCCGATTCATCCAATCCCATTACCGAAGTCCATTATCTTGATTTAAAGCAAAGCATGCGTAATGGCGGCGGTCCCGCTTGCCTTCGCTTGCGAGTACCTTTGACTGAAACCGAGATACAACATATGCATCAAGCAGTTTTAATTAATGAAGAATTATTAACTAAGCTGGAATTGTGGGTCAAGCGTCATTATCGCACCCAACTCCATGCAAACGATTTGGCTGATCCCTCATTAGTTAATGAATCGTTTACAGCGCTGGATGAATTAACACGTATTTTAGCATTAGGTTCAATTTACCCTTTTCAACGCGAGACTAGCTTCTAATGTGGAAAACCTTTTGGGGAAACTGTATTTATAAGTCAGCGAACGGCATCTATGTGTATCAAAATTTTTTATTCCGTTGGCTGAAATTTAATGGAACAGCTCTACAAACTCTTTTAAACAAATATTTTCCAAAGCGTCCCGGACTTTACTATGTAAATTCACTAACCTTATTTGTACGCATAAATCCCGGTAACTGCTGTATGTTTGGTTTAGGAGGCGCTGGTGTTGCTCATGTTCTTTCAGCATTAGAAAAACCCATCAAACTCACCGCAGTCGAATATAGCCGTGAAGTCATTACCATTGCACAACAATTTTTTATGACAGACAGGCTTCCTAATTTAGAAATTATTCATCAAGACGCGCAGCGTTTTGCGCAGCAAACAGATAGAAAATTTCACCATCTACTTATTGATCTTTTTACTGACGATGTATTTCCCGCACAATGCAAAACGGAAGATTTTTTTAGTCACTGCAAAGAGATTTTAACACCCGAGGGAATACTTGCTGTTAATCTGGCCAACCGCAATGAGCAATGGCCGATATTCCAGCTCATTAGAAAAAATTTCTTAAAGTCAACCTTAGCCATTTCTGTTAAAAAATCAGCAAATATTATCATATTTGCGACGAAACAAGGCTCAGTCAATTACTTGATTGATTTACTTAAGCAACATAAAAAACTTAAGCGTCTTATTTGGGATACTAAGTGGGGATGTATTGCAGAGGTTAAGGATTAATCCTGATCATGATGAGAGTGGAAAAATGTTGGGTCATGGACCCAACACGCTTACAAAAAATTATGCTTTAGAAACTATAAACTCCTGTAAACTTTCTGGAAGGTCCTCTTCATTATGTAACTTGTTATATTCCGCAACGTAATTAATCAATAAATTGATTGAATTTGTAACTTCTCTCGTTACCCAGCTGCTACGATTTTTCTTTAATTCATCAATAGGATTTTTGTTAAACTTGGAAGTATAAGTCTTTACCCATTCATCAATCATTTCTTTAGGTTTCAGTCCAATATGAGTCGCAGAGAATTGATAAAAATTTTCCAAGATTTCATCTTTGGTCTTGGTTAAAGGGTCATTTTTCCAAAAAAATCGACCTGTTATATATTCTCTTTTCTCTTTGAATGGACTTTTGTTACTACCCTTCCCAAAAAATGCAGTATTGTAATTCACCCTTGGTGCTTCAATTAATCGCGCTACGTCGCGTCTTAAGTTTAACGCCTCTGATTCATATTCCTTATTAGCCCGCCCCAACTCCTCGACCTGTTGCTTCAGTCTGGCAGTTTCGCTCTCTTCAAATCCTTTTAATGTAGTTTGTATTTCACCAGTTGCTGTCGCTAATCGGCCTAGCTTGGTAACAGTCGCATTATGACGGGCATCTAATTCTTCAGCTTTTTTATCCTGCTGTTCTAATCTCTTATATAATTCAGCATTTTCAGCTTTCAACGCTTCGATTTCATTTTGTCTAGCTTTCAATTGTTCTTGAAGAGCTTGTGAAAGTTTTTGCAATTCCTGCAAAAATTGATTGATCGAGTCTGCTTGTTCAACGTTTTTCGCTGCAATTGTCGCCAATTGCTTTTCTTTTAATTCAACATCCCTTGTTAATTGTTTAACCATTTCTTCTAACTTGGAAATGGATGCCAAACGTACTGAAACTTGTTCAGCTTCGTTATCCAAGGCCTTAAATTTTTCGAGAGTCTGTTGAATACCTTTTTGAATTTTTTCTAATTTGTCACTTAATTCAGTAAGTGGACTAGGTTTATCATTATCTAACTCACTCTCAATTGCCTGATGTATATTCGATAATTTTCTAAGTTCCTCGTAAATATCTTCTAATGCAACTTTAAATTGGAACTTCGAAGAATTAACTATTCTATTGGCATCACTAATAAGACGTTGACAGTATTTTCGATGAATTTCAGATAAGTCATCAAGCTTACTTATCTCCTCCAGAACAGAAATAACGCCAGGAAGTCCGTTACCACTATTAATCAAGGCTTCCAAAGTATCATCATAACAGGAAGGATCTAAAAAATCTGATAAAGGCTTCAGTGTTTTAAATTGCTCGTACTCCTTTTGCTGTAATAAGAGTTCAACGTCTTTATTATTACTAACAAACGAATCACTAGGTGCTCGCAATACTGGAAGCTGTTTTAGATGATAAAAAAGATTAAGCTGCAACTGTTTCGCTTTGTCACTTAGGGGCACTTCTATTACGCTTTTGCCAAATAACCCAATAAACTCGTCTTTGGTAACAGGTATATGTTCTCTGCCTGCCCTTTCATCCATAGTTTTAAGTGCTTTATTAAGAGCAGATATTGTGATGCGAAAATCCAAAACATCGTTATAAAAAGATAGTTGCTCGAGTAGTTCTCCCTTTGATGGCAATACCGGTACTTTTCTTAATTCATTAAATAATTTTTCTTCTTCTTCACCAAGAGGTTCAATATCTTTTCTAAGTAATAAGGCCGCATACATCCAACCAAAAATTGGAGTATCTGGTGTATCTAATACAACACAAGGGATAATCTGTTCAGCTAGACTTATATTTCGTTTTACGCTAGCGATGTTCATAAAATATTCTAAATTACCTTCTTGAAGTAATAAGTAAAATATCGATGAGCTATAGGGCAGAATAGAATGGGGAGGATTAAAAGCTCTAAAATAGCTTTTGTTTCCGAAAAGAAAGCTAGCTAGTAATCGAAGAGGAGTAATCTCCTCCTGCCTTATACTTCCAACTTTAGCTTTGATATGTTTGTATTCCTGAGATTGGACGAGGTACCTCGCGATATCAGGACGATTAACTAGAAATGCAAAATGGACGGGGGTGAGAAGTAATCTATGAGTTGACCAGTAAGGAAACCGTATATTATCAACCGGGTTGCCTTCTTTAAAAGTACTGGCATTGAATTCACTTGCTAATAACGAGGGAGTTTGACTAAGTAGAGTTTTTACGGTGCTCAGATTTCCATCTACAATGGCTTGCAATAATGTTTCTAGCTCAGGCAACAGAGGCATAGTGGGCATAGTTTACCTTTCCAAAGGGGTACACTAGCAAATTTTAATCAATTTGCCTTAAGGTTTTATTAATAGAGGTAGCTTAACATGCGGCAACTTTCTCAGGGGGAAATAACGAAATACATATCGCAATAACGGGGTGTAAGCCTGCAATAATGAAAACTGCGCTCTAAGGACGCGGTTCAGTGGTGATAAAAAAACGTTGCGAGCAACGCGAAGCAATCCAGATATTTAATCAAGTACAGATATGGAATGCTTCACACCGTTCGCAAAGACCCCAAAATTACTACGCTGATTAAGCTTAGCAATAACGCATATCGCGCTTTGCAATAGCAAAGTTGAATAGATGGTAATCTAGATTTCCATTAAATCCTTTTCTTTAGTAGCCAATACTGCATCAATCTCAGCAATATACTTATCAGTTAATTTTTGAATCACTTCACTTGCACGACGCTCATCATCTTCAGAGATTTCCTTCGCTTTTACTAATTCTTTAAGATGATTATTGGCATCACGACGAATATTTCGAATAGCAACCCGTCCTTGTTCGCCTTCACCTCTAACTACTTTAGTCATTTCTTTACGACGTTCTTCGGTTAAAGGGGGCATAGGAACACGAATAGCATTTCCGGCAGTTGCAGGATTTAAGCCCAAATCTGAAGTCAGGATAGCTTTTTCAACAGCAGCAACCATCGACTTTTCCCATGGAGTAACTAACAAAGTACGCGAATCACTCACTGTGACATTCGCCACTTGATTTAGTGGAGTAGAATTGCCGTAATAATCAACATGGACGTGATCCAGGAGACTAGCATGAGCACGACCAGTCCGAATTTTAGTTAAATCATGCTGTAGCGTTTCAACAGATTTTTTCATACGCTTTTCAGCGTCTTGCTTGATATCATTGATCATGGTTTGCTCCTACTATGGTTCCAACCCTTTCACCGAGAACAATTTTCATAAGCGCATTTGGTGCTGCCATATCAAATACCTGAAGAGGCATTCCGTGATCCTGGCACAGACAAATGGCTGTAGAATCCATTACTTCTAAACCTTCTCTTAATACTTGCTTGTAAGTTAAATAATCATAACGAACAGCATCAGGATTTTTAAGAGGGTCTGCTGAATAAATTCCATCAACTTTTGTAGCTTTTAATACTACATCAGCTCCCACTTCGATTGCTCTTAAACAAGCGGCAGAATCGGTAGTAAAGAACGGATTTCCAGTACCTGCTGCAAAAATAACAACATGACCATTACGTAAATGAGTAATAGCTTTACGGCGATGATAGGGGTCTACAATTCCTAAAATTGGAATTGCAGACATGATTCGTGCTGGCAAATCAATGCGCTCTAAGGCATCACGCAAGGCTAAAGCATTCATTACCGTCGCAAGCATACCCATGTGATCACCGGTAACACGACCAAGACCCGCTTGTGATAAAGCTTTACCACGAAATAAATTACCGCCGCCGATGACAATCCCTACTTCAACTCCCATATGGATTAACTCGTCGACTTCTTTAGCCATGCGATCAAGGATTGATGGGTCAATACCAAACTGGGCTTTTCCCATCAACGCTTCACCACTATACTTTAGCAGTATGCGCTTATATTTTAATTGCGATTGATTAGAATTCATCATTAATCACGAACCTGAGCCATTACTTCTTCAACGAAATTATCTTCTTTTTTCTCGATACCTTCACCCACTTCAAAGCGTGTAAAGGACACCACTTCAGCATTTTTCTCTTTCAGCAACTGACCTACTTTCTTGTTAGGATCTTTAACATAAGGTTGCCCTAAGAGGCTGACTTCATCAACAAACTTGTTGATACGGCCTTCAATCATTTTATCAATGATTTCTTGTGGTTTACCGCTTTCACGAGCTTGAGCAGTGAAGATTTCTCGCTCATTCTCAATGGCTTCAGCAGAAACCTGATCGCGGTTAACAACCATAGGACGGCTAGCAGCGATATGCATAGCGATATCTTTTGCAAGCGCTTCGTCACCATTTTTCATATTGACGACAACACCAATACGGCTACCGTGCAGATAATGACCAACAACGCCATCAGAAGATATTCTTTCAAGACGACGTAATTTAATGTTTTCACCAATTTTAGAAACAAGCTCTTGTCTTGCTTGTTCAACTGTTATATTGCTGCCCATTAACGTTTGATTTGATAATTCTTCAACATTCGCAGCTGAAGAAGCCAATGCTGTTTCGCCCGCTTTGGTAGCAAAATTAGTAAAGTTCTCATCACGAGCCACGAAATCAGTTTCACTATTAATTTCAAGTATTACTGCAGAGCGACCATCCGCTGAACGAGCAACGACAATAACACCTTCTGCTGCAACGCGATCAGCTTTTTTGTCTGCCTTTGCTTGGCCTGCTTTACGCATTTCAATAATAGCTTGCTCGATATCACCATTAGTTGCGATCAGGAATTTTTTGCATTCCATCATTCCAGCACCTGTTCGCTCCCTTAACTCCATCACTAATGAAGCACTAATTGACATGTTCCACCCTCCACATAACAAAAAGGGGGTACGTTAATAAATTAACGCCCCCCTCCTTTTTAAAAGTTAATTATTCATCTGCAGTTTTTTCTGCTTCTTTTTTATTTGCAGGAACTTCAACGAATTCAGCATCTGATGCAACGCCACCAACTGTGTTGCCTTGTTTGGCATCAATAATGGCATCAGCTATGCAGCGAACATAGATATCAACTGCACGCATAGAGTCATCGTTACCTGGAATTACGTAATCAATGTTATCTGGGCTATTGTTAGTATCCACAATACCAATAACAGGGATTTTTAAGCGACGAGCTTCTTCTACAGCAATGTGTTCAAAACCAACATCAACTACAAAAAGCGCATCAGGCAAACCGCCCATGTCTTCAATACCGCCCAAGCCGCGCTCAAGTTTTTCCAGTTCGCGAGTGAGCATCAATGCTTCTTTTTTTATCATCAAGCTGAATGCGCCTTTATCACGCATTTCTTTCAATTCTTTCAGACGGAAAATAGATTGACGTACTGTTTTCCAGTTGGTCAACATGCCACCCAACCAACGGTGATCAACATAAGGCATACCACAACGCTTCGCGTGTTCACGGATGCTGTCTTGGGCTGCTCTTTTGGTACCTACAAATAGAATTTTAGCTCTATTGGATGCTAAACGACCGACGTAATTCACTACATCATTCAGCATTGGTAAAGTTTTTTCTAAATTGATAATGTGAATTTTATTTCTTGAACCAAAAATATAATCTCTCATTTTTGGGTTCCAAAAACGGGTTCTATGCCCAAAATGAGCTCCCGCTTCAAGTAATTCACGCATACTAACATTCATAAATATATCTCCAGGGTTAAGCCTCCACGTCTCCCATACGGTACCCACAATGGGACCCCACCGTATGTGACGAAACGTGTGTGTCGTTAAAAAGCGCGGTATTTATACCACACTGGAGCGAAATCATCAACGTTGTTGACTTCAATTCAATATTTTTTATTATATATTATGCTTTCAAGGACAAATTTGAAATCAGCGTCTATAATCGTTGCTGGAAGTCTAATTATAACTTTAACTAAGGATAGTAAAATGAAAAAGATATCGCTAGTTGCTCTAGTATTATCATTCGTTCTGGGACAAACTGCATTTGCGGCTGCTACCAGTGAAAACTCTAACTCTTCTTCTACACCTACATCTTCAATGTCTTCTGACAAATCTTGTTCATGTCCTGAAAAACGTATGCAAGAAATGATGAGTTCTTTGAATCTTAACTCTGATCAGCAAGCAAAAATCAAATCGATCAAAGATCAACTGAAGCAAACTCAACAAGCAAATTGGGATCAAATGAAATCCATACGTACTCAAATGCATGATCTAGTAACCTCTGATACTATGGACAATTCAAAATTAGACAGCTTAGTTAGCCAAAAGAAAGAGCTTATGGCACAAATGATGAAAGCTAAGATTGTCGCTAAGCAACAAATTTACAGTGTTCTTAATGCTGATCAAAAAACACAATTTAAGCAAATGATGAAGCAAATGGAACAAAAACGCATGAATCATCAATGCTAATTTTTTAAGCCCCCTTTCGGGGGCTATCATCATCCTTCTTAAATCACTAGATTCTTAATATCGCCACAATAAGTCAGTATTTAATAAAAAAATTATTTTCCTTTATAATTAATAGAATGCTTGTCATTATATTCGACGAGAAGAATGCTTATGCTACTATTATAATTTTGCGGATTAAACCATGGCTGTGACGATAAAAACTCCTGAAGAAATAGAAAAAATGCGTGTTGCTGGCAAGCTTGCTGCTGACGTGCTTGAAATGATTGGACCCTATGTCAAAGAAGGTGTTACTACTGATGAATTAAATACAATCTGTCATGATTATATTGTTAACGAGCAACAGGCTATCCCTGCACCTTTAAACTATAATGGCTTTCCAAAATCAATTTGCACATCGATTAATCATGTAGTTTGTCATGGCATCCCTAGCAAAAAAGCATTAAAAGACGGTGATATAATCAACATCGATGTCACAGTCATTAAGGATAGCTACCATGGTGATACCAGTAAAATGTTTTTTATCGGCGCACCATCCGTTAAAGCAAAACACGTCGTTCAAATCGCCCACGAATGTTTATTTATTGGCATTAATATGGTGAGACCAGGTGTACGCTTGGGCGACATAGGCCATGCGATACAGCAACATGCAGAAAAAAATCGCTGTTCTGTAGTTCGTGAATACTGCGGGCATGGTATTGGTCGTATTTTTCATGAAGATCCACAAGTTCTTCATTACGGTGTTCCCGGAACTGGCGAGATGTTAAGACCAGGCATGACTTTTACCATCGAACCAATGATTAATATTGGTAAGCACCATACTCGCTTATTACCTGATAACTGGACTGTAGTTACCAAGGATCATAGTCTTTCAGCCCAATGGGAACATACTTTATTGGTGACTGATGATGGGGTTGAAATTTTAACCTTACGCAATGAAGAACAATAAACTTATAGTTAAACAATCAATAAAACAGTTCAAGGATGAACTGTGCAAAGAATTTTATCAAAAAGCCAACATCACTACCATTACCAATAAGTTAGTCAATTTTATTGATGAGGTTTTACTCACTTTATTCCATCAGCACCAATTGGATAAAGATAACAATTTTTGTCTCTTAGCCTTGGGTGGCTATGGCAGGCGAGAATTGCAATTGTATTCAGATATTGACTTGTTACTGCTTCATACAGAAGAAATTTCAAAAGTACAGTCACAACGTGCACAAGCTTTTATACAAGACTGCTGGGACATTGGGTTGGATGTTAGTCATCAAATCACTACCGTTGATGCATGTGCTGAACTTGCCAGTAACGATTTGAGTGTTATTTCAAGCATCCTTGACATGCATTTGATTGCTGGTCGCAGTAATTTAATGGAAGAGTTACTCTACAAAACCCATCCGCTACACATGTGGCCCAGTAATAGCTATTTTTTTGCCAAAAAAAGAGAACAGGACCAACGTTATACGAAATATGGTGAAACGGCATACAATCTTGAACCTAATGTAAAAAATGGTCCCGGAGGATTAAGAGATATTCATATCTTGTTGAACATTTGTAAACGCCATTTTGGTATCAACAAGTTTGCCGAAGTAATTGATAGTGGCTTTATCACTGATAAGGAATATGAAGAGCTCATCTTGTGCCAACATTTCTTATGGAAAGTCCGCTTTGCTTTACATATTTTTGCGGGCAAACAAGAAGAGCGTTTACTGTTCGATCATCAAATCAAATTAGCCAGTTTATTTGGTTTTACAGATCAAGAGCATTCATTAGCCATTGAACAGTTCATGAAAACTTATTTCAAAATCATCAAGCGAATCCGTGAACTTAATGAAATGCTATTACAATGGTTTGCAGAAGCCATTGTTTATCACGAAAAACAACGAATAACTCCTTTAGATAGCTATTTTCAACTCGCTAATGATTACATCGAGGTAAAGAATCCTCAAGTATTCAGACAGCGACCCTTAGCGTTACTTGAGCTATTTTTATGGATAACAAAACGTCCTAATATTGTCGGGGTTCGAGCAAGCACTATTCGTTTAATTCGTGAAAACCTTTATGCATTTAATAATAAATTTCGCTTATCAAACGAAGCGACAACCTGTTTTTTAGCTATCTTTAAAATCGCTGAAGATCCTTATGAATCACTCCATCATATGAATCGATATGGGATTCTGGGTCATTATCTGGATTGTTTTGCTGCGGTTACTGGACAAATGCAATATGATTTATTTCATGTCTATACAGTTGATCAGCACACTCTTTTTGTTATTCGCAATCTCGCTCGCTTCTTAAAGCCTGAGTATGCCGAACAATTTCCTTTAGCCGCGCAATTAATGCCAACCATTAAGCAACGCGAAATTCTATACCTTGCAGCGCTTTTTCACGATATTGCTAAAGGACGAGGTGGCGATCATTCAGAACTGGGTGCTGAAGAAGCGAATCATTTTGCTCTTCGTCATCATTTAAATGATAACGAACGCAAGTTACTGGTGTGGCTGGTTCGAAATCACTTACTGATGTCGCAAACAGCACAACGCCAGGATATTTATGATCCTAAAACAATTGAGCAATTTTGTAATCATCTGCCTCAAGCTGAGTACCTGGATTACCTCTATCTACTAACCGTCGCTGACATTTGCGCGACCAATCAAAAACTTTGGAACACTTGGCGTGATTCTCTATTAAAAGAACTTTATCGGGCAGCCCATTTAGCCCTGCAAGAAAAAGATTTACTTGATGAGACCGCAGTAATTGACTCCCGCAAAGCTAAAGCAATAAAGCTTTTGCTCAAAAACGGTATAAATCAGGAAAGTATTGAAACATTATGGTCTAATTTCAAAAGAAAATATTTTTTACATCAGCCTGCAGAGGTCATAGCGAAGCATACAAAAGCTATTATCAACTGTAAAAAATATCCCTTAGTGCTTATTATGCCCCATCATAGTCAGGGGGGAACGGAAGTTTTTATTTATATGCCTCACCGCGATGAGCGCTTTACAATTACGACCACCGTGTTAAGTAATCATTATGCAACCATTCAAGAAGCAGCTATTTTAACCTGTGATAACAATTTTGATTTAGATACCTACATTATTCTGGATGAGCAACATCAAGCTTTTTTTGATAAAAACCAGATTAATGCGATTCAAAATGCATTAGCAGAACAACTTGCCAATAAAGAAGAATTACCAACAATCATAAAACGCAGAATTTCGCGGACTCAAGCTCATTTTAATTTAAAACCACAAATTAGCTTTAGTGAAGATAGCAGACTCCATCATACCAGTTTATTTTTAATCACAACCGATAGACCAGGTCTGCTTGCTACTATAAGCCGTATCTTTTTCACTCAAAATATTAGTTTGCATAATGCCAAAATTGCTACGTTTGGTGAACGGGTTGAGGATATGTTTTTTATCACCACCAAAGCAGGAAGCCCTCTCAACAAGGAAGAAAAAGAACGACTAAAGCATGCCTTAACGCGCGAACTCTATAATGAAAATTTTTAATCTCGTTTTACTTTAAAAAAATCTGTCAATAACTGAACACAATCGTCCAACATTATTCCCTCATCAATAATCACTTGATGATTCAAAGGATAACCTTGTAATAAATTGTAGACAGACCCTGCAGCACCTGCTTTAAAGTCACGAGCTGCAAAAACAAGTCGCTTTATCCGGGCATGCACAAGAGCCCCAGCGCACATTGCACATGGCTCTAACGTTACATAAAGAGTTGTATTCAAGAGGCGATAATTGTGTAATTGTATCGCTGCATTACGAATAGCGATAAGTTCTGCATGTGCACAGGGATCGTTTCTTTGCAAAACTTGATTAAAGCCACTTCCAATAGGCTGATTATTGTCATCAATCAACACAGCACCAACAGGAACTTCTCCTTGTTCTTTGGCTTTTAGAGCTAATTTGTAAGCCTCAGCCATCCAAAAAGAATCATTTATTCCCATTCAATTGTCGCTGGTGGTTTACCTGAGATATCGTAAGTTACTCGTGATACACCAGCAACTTCATTAATAATACGATTGGAAACGCTTCCTAAGAAATCCCAAGGTAGTTGTGCCCAATGCGCCGTCATAAAATCCACTGTTTCTACAGCACGAAGACAGATTACATAGTCATAACGTCGTCCGTCGCCCATCACGCCAACACTTTTGACTGGCAAAAAAACTGCAAACGCCTGACTAACCTTGTGATAAAGGCCACTCTCTTTTAGTTCCTCAATAAAAATAGCGTCTGCCTGACGTAATATATTGGCATACTCTTTTTTTACTTCCCCAAGGATACGTACCCCTAAACCGGGGCCTGGGAATGGATGGCGATAAACCATTTCATAAGGTAAACCTAATTCAAGACCTATTTTGCGCACCTCGTCTTTAAATAGCTCCCGAATTGGTTCTAAAAGTTTTAAGTTGAGTGTTTCAGGTAGCCCACCGACATTATGATGTGACTTAATGACCATTGAAGCACCATTAGTTTTTGTGGCCGCAGATTCAATCACATCAGGATAAATTGTACCTTGTGCTAACCATTTGACATTCGTCAAACGTTGGGCTTCTTCGTCAAATATTTCGATAAACGTATGACCAATAATTTTTCGCTTTTTCTCAGGGCAATCTATCCCCTTTAACGCATTTAAAAATTTTTCTTCAGCATCCACGGCAATAATTTTTATGCCCAAATGTTCACCGAACATGGTCATCACTTGTTCTTTTTCGTTAAGTCGTAGAAGTCCTGTATCAACAAATACACAAATTAATTGGTCGCCAATAGCCTTATGGAGCAAAGCGGCCACGACTGAAGAATCTACCCCACCAGAAAGCCCGAGAACAACTTGATCATTACCGACTTGTTGTCGAACTGTGCGAATTGCTTCATCAATAATGTTATCCGCTGTCCAATTGATTTCAGCTTGACATATTTCAATGACAAATCGTTGTAAAATTCGTAAACCTTGTAACGTATGGGTTACTTCAGGATGAAATTGCAGACCATACCAGTGCTTTGACTTGTGGGCCATACCAGCAATAGGGGCATTGCGAGTCTCACAAATCACCTCAAAATCAGGAGGCAATTCAGTAACCTTATCGCCATGGCTCATCCATACATCTAATAAGGCGACGCCCTCTTCTGTAGTGCGATCTTCAATATTTTCCAATAAAGGAGTATGACCATGCAGCCTTAGTTCCGCATAACCAAATTCACGAAGATTAGACGATTGTACTTGCCCGCCTAATTGGACAGCCATGGTTTGCATCCCATAGCAAATCCCTAAAATAGGCAATCCTGAAGTGAACAGCCATTCAGGCGCACGAGGATTCGTCTCTAGAGTCACTGTAGAGGGACCGCCAGATAAAATGACCCCACAGGGCATCAATGCTTCAAGTGAGGCTACATCGAGATTATAAGGGTGAATTTCACAATAAACCCCCATTTCCCGTACTCTTCTTGCAATTAACTGTGTATATTGTGAACCGAAATCAAGAATAATGAGGGGCTTTTGTTTAATATTTCTCATAATTAATTGTCATCAATTTGATAATTGGGAGCTTGTTTAGTGATACTTACATCATGGACATGCGATTCTCGCATTCCAGCATTGGTAACTTGAACAAATTTTGCGTTATCGTGGAGCATTTCTATCGTTTTACATCCTGTATATCCCATGCAAGAACGCAAACCACCCATCAATTGATGAATAATAGTCTGCACAGGTCCCTTATAAGGTACTCGACCTTCTATTCCTTCAGGCACTAATTTATCACTACCCTGGCTAGCATCCTGAAAATAGCGATCACTTGAACCTTGTGCTTGTGACATTGCTCCGATTGAGCCCATACCGCGATAGCTTTTGTAAGTTCGTCCTTGGTAGAGTTCAATTTCTCCTGGCGATTCTTCAGTACCCGCAAACATACCGCCTAACATCACTGTATCAGCACCCGCAGCAAGAGCTTTGCAAACATCGCCAGAAAAACGGATACCTCCATCAGCAATGACAGGCACTCGGCCTTTGAGACCACCTGCAACATTAGCAATGGCCGTGATTTGTGGGACACCAACACCCGTTACAATACGTGTAGTACAAATAGACCCTGGGCCAATCCCCACTTTGACAGCATCAGCACCAGCTTCCACTAAATCCAGCGCTGCCTCAGCAGTTGCAATATTACCTCCAATAATCTGAACATCGGGAAAGTGCTTTTTTATCCACGCAACACGTTTAAGTACCCCCTGAGAGTGTCCGTGGGCCGTATCTACTACGAGTACATCAGCTCCAGCTTCGACTAAAGCTTCAACCCGCTCATCAGTTCCTTCACCCACACCAACAGCTGCTCCTACACGTAACTGCTCGGAACTATCTTTACAAGCAAAAGGATTTTCCTTCGCCTTTTGAATATCTTTAACAGTAATTAAGCCTTTTAAATTAAATTTATCGTTAACAACGAGTAACTTTTCAATGCGGTGTTTGTGTAATAGGCTGCGAACTTCTTCTCTGCCAGCCCCTTCTTTTACTGTCACAAGGCGCTCTTTAGGAGTCATCACGGAGCTAACCGGTAAGGAAAGATTGGTCTCAAATCGAATATCTCGACTTGTAACGATCCCAACTAATAACTCTCCCTCAACCACCGGCATACCTGAAAAATTATGCCTTGCCATAACATCAAGCAATTCTTTAACCGTAATATGTGGGGAAACGGAAATAGGATCTTTCACCATGCCGCTTTCAAATTTTTTAACCTTGCGAACTTCTTCTGCCTGAGCAAAAGCACTCATATTTTTATGAATGATACCCATTCCACCTTCTTGAGCTAAAGCGATTGCCAAACGAGCCTCGGTTACCGTATCCATAGCAGCAGAGAGAATAGGAATATTTAAATCGATTGCACGAGTCAGGCGGGTTATCAGGGAAACTTCTTTAGGCAAAACGGTGGAGTGGGCAGGAATCAACAATACATCATCAAAGGTCAATGCTTGTTGGACAATAGAAAGCGACATTACCTCACTCCTAGAAATTTACTTAACCGACCATTATACAAATATTATAGAAAATCGCAAACATTTCGTATAAAAATTAACTATTCACATCTTTTAAAAAGTCTTTTAAAAAAACAGTTAATTCGATTAGCTCGTGATAATTGTTTTTGGATGAAATGTTCAGTAGCAACTGCGTCTTTCGAATCATCCTGCAACCAATACATCAGCGTTGTCAGATAGATTGTTGTCAAACCGCTTTCCTCAACGGCACGGTGCATGTAAGTTGCCGAGCGCTGGGCCGCTTCACGCCACCACTGGACTGTTCTACTAATACGTAATAGCAATAAGCATTGCGTATGGATATGGCCTGGCTCCAGTTGTGAATAAATTATTTCCTTTGCAACTTGCCGATATTTTTGAATATATTGAAACCATGCTACCAAAAGATGAGACAGACGCTCTTCGGACGATAATCTCATCATTCCTTGCTGATTAGTCTGCATTATCATCGCCTTATCCGCTCGCTCAAAGAAAGCATTTACCAAGTCATTCTTTTCACGAAAATTACTCTGAATCTCTGTTAAATCAATATTTAAATGCGAAGCGATATCAAATAATCTTATATTTTCCCAAGAACTCTTTTCAGCAAGATACAGTGCAGCATCAACAATTTTTTCAGCCAATAAATGCGAGGATTCCATGTCCAAATTCCTTTAATTTCTCCATGCTTATAATAACTATATTCTATAAGACTGATTAATTCCGGGTATTTCATAACAATTTAAACGGCAAAGTTACGATTTATTCCGGTAATATTTCTAAGAAAACAGTCTTGTTATCTCATGAATTAGTTTTCATAAAATTTATCGGACTATTCAAAAAATTATATTTTCTTTATGAAAGAGGTTTTTTATTTTTTATAATCTAAATTCATGATGGATAAATGCTGTCTGTTTTTTTTAATTTTAAGCCTCGAAAATATTATTGAGTAAAATTTTGTTTTTTTTATCCAAAACTTGAATAAATAGATTTCCCCTACTACGCTAAAAATGAAACATCATCACCTTTCTGCCTAATAATGAAACTACGTGAATAATATTAATAACTTAGCTACGCAAGGATGCTATCATGAAAAAAATAGTGTTTTTGTTGTTAATTGTCGGTGCATCAGCACTGATTTCTGCGTGTGGTTGCTGTGGTACAAGTTCTTGTGGTGGTTGCGGAAGTTATACTGTAGCTTGCTGCGGCTCCAACGGATGGTATTAAGACTAAGCTTCTTCGAGAAGATTAACTGATAAACCGGATTATGGATACTCATAATCCGGTACTATTCTACCTAAAATAGCCTTTTCTTACTCTTGGAAAAAAAAACCAAAGTGTTGTGCTATTGAGATTAAATCTCCCCATTTTTATTACCCACAAAACTGAAATTGCGAAAGTTAAATTATGAATGAAAAATATAATTTTCTTTAAGCTTGAATTGAATAAACAATAGCGTGTAAACTGGGCTAAAATGTTTAACTTAAGATTACAGGAAGGTTTAACGTTGGCTAAAATTATTGTTGTCACATCAGGTAAGGGTGGTGTGGGCAAAACCACAACTTCAGCAGCAATTTCTTCAGGCTTAGCTATGCGTGGTCACAAGACTGTCGTTATTGATTTTGATATAGGTCTGCGAAATCTTGATATTATCATGGGATGTGAGCGCCGAGTTGTCTATGATTTTATACATGTCATCAATGGCGAAGCTAATTTAAATCAGGCTCTCATTAAGGACAAACGCTTACCTGATCTATGCATCCTGCCTGCATCTCAAACACGCGATAAAGACGCCCTTACACTTGAGGGTGTTGAGAGAATTTTAAATGACTTAGCCAATGAATTTGAATACATCGTCTGTGATTCACCAGCCGGAATTGAGACTGGTGCTTTGATGGCAATGTATTTCGCTGATCATGCTATTGTTGTAACCAATCCTGAAGTTTCTTCGGTACGTGATTCCGACAGAATTTTGGGCATTTTAGCGAGCAAAACAAAGCGCGCTGTTGAAAATCTAGCTCCAGTTCAAGAACATCTGCTATTAACCCGATACGATCCCGATCGAGTTGAAAAAGGCGATATGTTATCTGTAGAAGATGTAAAAGAAATTCTTGCGATTCCTCTAATTGGCGTTATCCCTGAATCTAAGGCAGTACTTAAAGCTTCAAATACGGGAACCCCAGTAACTCTTGATGAAACTAGTGATGCAGGCATTGCTTACCAAGATGCTATAGCTCGATTCTTAGGAGAAAGCCGCCCTATGCGTTTTGTTAGTGCCGAACGCAAAGGCTTATTACGCCGCTTGTTCAGCAAAAACAAGGAGGACATTCCAGCATGAGTCTATTTAGCTATTTAAGAAAACGTAATAGTACAGCCTCGGTTGCAAAAGAACGTTTACAAATTATTATTTCTCACGAGCGTTCTCAACGGAATACTCCGGACTATTTGCCTAAACTTCAAGAAGAGATTTTGGCTGTCATCGCAAAGTACATTCGTATTAGCCGTGATCAAGTGAGTGTTAATCTCGAGCGTTTAGGTGACAGCGCTGTCCTTGAGCTCAATGTCACTATGCCCGATGAGGCTCTTGAAGAAGGTTAAATTGTTACTTCCTTGCTATATAGTATTAATAACACAATTAGCGAGATAGAAAGAGCAATTAAAGGCCTTTTTAAAAGTCTATACGCAGCCTGAGTGATTCCATTGTGAGCCATTACTCTCAAAATACTAAGTTTTTCATGGTATGTTTCTTTGAGCAATTTTCCAGTTGAGTCTTTAAGATGTCCATCAATACTGAATCGATATTCATTATTTGACTCAAAATACTCATCACCATAGTCAACCAGTAATTGTTCCCCTTTTGCGATATTTCTTATCGCGCTATAGGCCACTAATTCAATACCATAAAAAAGGTATCGTTTACTCTTAAGATTTGCACCTAATAACCTGGAATCAGGATTTGATACTCTAGAATCTGCCGGTGCGTGGTTTACAAATCGACCGATATTGCTGTAATAGTGTGCATCGGTCCCCATACCCAGTGCATCTGATCGAGAGTTAAAATAATATCGTTTAATGTCCGGATTATGTTTTTTTATACCCAGATACAAACACACATCTTCATCCTTTTGTATAGCCTCTCTTGCATACACACCGAAACCGATGTAGTGGTTTATATTGCGTAACTCGTATTTGTCAAAAGAATCATTTTTAGTTAGAAGAAGATAACCATGCTTATCAAATTCAAATAGTTGATCCCCATTAACTTCTGCAGGGAGAGTCTCTAAAGAAATTGTTCCTTCAATAATTAATTGGTCTATAAAATGGAATGAGGAATTGGAAGATTGACTGATTAATCCATCAAGCTGATTCGCTGTGATAAAGTTTTTTGCTCTCTTATAATGATCGAGAGAAAAAGGAATTTGATAACTGCTTTTTAATAAAAAAAATTTTGGTGATGGTGTGATAACAAATTGGCAATTTTGAGGATGATTAGCTTGAAGCAATGTGGCATAAATCATTTTCGCCGTATTAAGCATGTCATCGAGATTGTCATAAGTGTAATCATACCGAGTTGTTTTGGACTTAAGCACAGAACAGGTTAATAAAGGATGCCGAAAATCCACTTTCTGCAAACGTGTGAAATTACATTCTTCCTTGTCATCAAGGAGCCAAACTTTTGAGCCAATATCTAAAACTGCCTTTCTACAAGAGGACTGGTTATTTTGATTAGTAAGGGTAATTTTTACCATATTGTCTTAGTGTCCTCTACCTGCCTACTTATCTTATCTGTTTACCTACGTGCCTCGGGTTGTCACTGAGAAACCAACTCATAAAAAAATCCCATTAATACAACTTATTATCTTTAAAATTATGAGGGAGATATCCCAGGGGTTGTCCTATCCAGGAAGATGATGTTGAATTAAGTAGAAATTTTTTTAGTTAAACGTTAGATACTTATAGAAATAACATTTAAATCTAAACCTTCACTGGATGCCTCGGACAAGCCGAGGCACGTAGGCAGTTGAGCAATAGACTTTACTCCGGATGAATGATTAAATTAACTCTGCTTTTAAATCATCACTGGGAGTAATTTCTTTTTTCTTGGCTCCTTTTGTCATAGAAGAATCAGCAGAAGGTCTTCGCAGCTCATCATCGCTAAAATCATCAACAGCAATAATTTCTTGTCGTTTTATTTCAGCATTTCTCATCCGTGAAGCTTCTTCGGTCGTCAATATCTCTTTTTGTTCAGCTTCATTAATAAGTTCAAGTAAGGTTAAGGAATTCAGCTTGCCCTCTTTAACAGCACGGCCTATTTTCTTCTCGAGCTCTTCAACATCACAGATCATATGAAACGTCTCTTCCAAACGACCTAAAGGACAATTAGGAATTGCCTCTCTAAATACAAATCGTGTCAGACGAGTTCTCGTTTCGTTAGGCTGGGTCAGAATCTGGGCCAGTTTGTGATCTAATCTATCTGAAGGATTATGTCGTTGATTGCCAAAAGGCTGTAAAATTATCTTCAATACGATTCGCGCCCAACGAGCTGGGAAATTAGAAATCACATCACGTATCGCTACCTCACACTCGTGGAGTAAATGCTGGCAGCACCAATCAACTAAAGGTAAATCAGCAACTGGCTCACCATCATCATGAAAACGTTTTAAAACAGCAGAAGCCAAATACAAATTGCTAAGAACATCCCCTAAACGAGCAGACATTCTTTCTTTTCGTTTAAGTTCACCCCCTAGTGTTGCCATAGCAAAATCAGATAAAAATGCCAGATTGGCACTATAACGATGAACTAACTGGTAGTAACGTCTAACGTGGCTTTTTGGTGTAAACACAAAATGTGCGTCAGTGATAGCAAAAAGAAGTGATTTAGTGAGATTTGCCAATACAAAACCAGCATGCCCCCAAAAGGCTTCATCAAATGCTTTGAGATCATTTTTGCGAACACTTTCCAGCTCTTTAAATACATAAGGATGGCAACGAATTGCACCTTGTCCATAAATAATCAAACTACGCGTTAAAATATTAGCCCCTTCAACAGTAATACCAATAGGGAGGTTCTGATAACCACGACCAAGGTAATTATTGGGTCCTAAGCAAATGCCTTTACCACCATGAATATCCATGGCATCAATCGCTAATTGACGTCCTCTTTCAGTGGTATGATATTTCAATATTGCGCCCGCTACGGATGGCTTGGCACCTTGATCAATCGCTGCAGCTGCCATTGTCAGCCCGGCATCAATCATGTAGGTACTTCCCGCTATTCGTGCCAAGGGTTCTTCAATACCTTCAAAATTAGCAATCGATGTATTAAATTGTTTGCGTACTCTTGCATAAGCCCCACTCGCCAGAGCAGCTGCTTGTGAACCACCAGTTGCACTTGATGGAAGCGAAATAGCTCGACCAGCACTTAAGCACTCCATGAGCATACGCCATCCGGAGCCAGCCATCGCAGAACCACCAATTAAATAATCCATAGGTACAAAAACATCTTTTCCTTGAGTGGGACCATTTAAGAAACCAGTATTCAAAGGGAAATGACGACGTCCTTTAATCACACCTGGAGTATTAGCAGGAATTAATGCACAAGTAATCCCTACATCGTGTCCTTTGCCCAAAAGATTTTCTGGGTCAAACAGACGAAACGCTAATCCAATTACTGTGGCTACGGGACATAACGTGATATAGCGTTTATTCCAGGTTAAACGTACACCAAGCACTTCCTTACCGTTAAATTCCTGACGGCATACGACTCCTTTGTCTGGAATTGATGCAGCATCAGAGCCGGCATTAGGCCCTGTTAAAGCAAAGCAAGGAACCTCTCTTCCATCAGCCAAACGGGGTAAGTAGTAATCCTTTTGTTCTTTAGTACCGTATTTTAATAACAACTCAGCAGGGCCTAATGAATTTGGTACAGAGACAGTGCTACCGACTGTCACAGAACGTCCATACAGTTTTGCAAGAATCGAAAATTGAGCTGTCGCTGAAAATTCAAGACCACCATACTGCTTAGGAATAATCATTCCCAAAAAACCTTTTTCTTTAATAAATTGCCACATTTCTGGAGGCATATCGGTACGTATGTGAGTAATATCCCAGTCATCGATCATACGGCAGAGTTCATTAACAGGACCGTCAATAAATGCCTGCTCTTCTGCTGTGAGTTTCACCGTAGGTGTTTCAAGAAGATGATTAAAATCAGGGGCGCCACTAAATAAATCCCCTTCCCAACTAACCGTTCCGGCCTCAAGTGCTTCGCGTTCTGTAGAAGACATGGCTGGCATGGTTTTACTAATAGTTCCGAATAATCGGCGCGATAATAAATTTCTACGTAAAGGTTTGATAGAGCCGAATATTAGCGCAGCAAATATTGTCCATACGACAATATGGCCAATAACACCTGGAGAACCATATTTTGTCACTAATAATGCAAATATGGCATAACTAATAGCCCATACAACGAGAGAGGCTTGTTTAGTTAGTAATAAAATAGCCGCGCCTACCACTGCAAGTATGATCAGACTATGCAACACTATTTTCTCCTTTTAGTAAAAATTATTCCGGGATTTTTTGATGAAACGTTTCTTAGAATAGACTTAGAATCTTAAGATTTTCAAGCGATTCAAGGAAAGTTGTCATCCTTTCAGTATAGCATTAAGCACAGTAAAAATTTGGTGTGCTATTTGTTCCGGCATTTCCATTGGAAGCATGTGCGTGCCGCTCATTTTTACACTTGATATATTGTAGTGCTTCTTCATGTAGCGAATATCAAGACGATCTACTACTGTACTTTTATCTCCATATATTAATGTCGCTGGAACCGTTAATTTGCCTTCGTATTCATGCAGGGTATGCGGTATTGTGCGATAGATTAGATATTCTATATGGCGATCAAATTCCAGTATATATCCCTCTTTAGTTTTTCTTAATCCATGCTCAATATAATCCTGTAAACACGCAGGCGCAAATGTTTTAAATAGATCTCGACTTTTAAGATATTCAATAATTTGTTCTTCACTCTGCCAATGCTCTCTCCTACCGCGAGTTCTAAATGCTGGCGTGACTCTATCAATAATTCCTAAAGCTTTCGCGAGGCGCACTATACTTGATTTAAAGCGTCCTAAAAGTGGTGAGTCAATCATCACAACTGCTTTAAATAAAGATGGTTTTTCAATCGCTGCGAGCAAACTTAGAACACCACCTAATGAATGGCCTACCGCAATAACTGGCGTTGTTGATTGTTGCTCTACACTGGCAATTACCTCATCAACAAGGAGATGCCAGTTTTCAGTAACTGGGAATAAGGGATTGTGCCCAATTTTGTCGATGTAGCAATAATCATATTGTGTTTCTAATGCCTGTAATAATTGCAGATAGCAGCGTGAAGGAAATCCATTTCCATGGGCGAAATGGATTAGCTCCCTCACGAAATCACCAGTTTTTGACTTTCACGTTTTAGAGCAATAACCGCAAAACTAAAATAAAACGCTAAAAGGATAATTAGCACCAAACCAAATCCAGGGAAAAGCCAATCAAGTGTCAAACCTACTAGTAGAAAAAATATTTGCGGAGTTGCACTCACTGCCAGTAAACGACAGGTTTGTTTATAGCTAATAGTTATATGAAAAAATAATCGTGCTAGAAATTGCCCCATCAATGAAAATACTAATAGAAAAACTAAATAAATAGCGAAGAAAATTAACGCCACAGTGGGATAAATAATTAATTGGGACACCCATTTTATTTTAGATAAACCGGAAGACTCCACCCAGGTTTTACCATCAAATATCTGATTAATATTTTCATTAAGCGGCTGAACATAGACAGGGTCTTTTTCTTTAGTGGGCTGTTTTGTGAAAAAGAATTGCGGTGAAGGCACCCGGTAAAAAAACTTATCTTTGGTTATTAGGGCGGCCAAATGCGGGAAAGTATTATCAATACTCTTTACTGTACCTGTCGTATCAACAATAGCAACCACTTGTCCTGCTTTATTTTTTATCAGATAAGGCATCGGTTTATCAAATGAAACGATTCCATTTTGAATATAAATCGGAGGCAGTTGTTTGATAGGCTCAACGAGTTGTTGTTCAAAAAAAACACTGAAGTCAGCCACAACTCGCAGAGCAAAAGGAAGTGTGAATATAAACATGACCAATAGCAAATAAAATAGGCCAAATCCTTTCCATCGCTTACCCACATCGACATATAAACGTCGACTAAAGAAAGAGAGTACTATTGCTTGAAAATAATTATAAAAAGGAGTGTCAATTTTTCTTAAGACTTTTTTTCCCTCAGTCATGCCACCCTCCAAGTCGTAATCCAGTTTTTTGATGGAATAGATTAGCTTTATTTACAGTAAGTTCCAAGGCAAACTGATTATCAATAATCTCAATATCGGCAGGAACTCGCACTGAAAATTTGGCTTTACCACAAACAGTAATTGCTTGTATTAGTTTATCAGCACCCATGTCATCAACAAACTCAAGTTTGACAGGTAAAACTGATGATTTATTTTTATCAGAGACTCGCAAATGCTCTGGACGAATTCCAATAACAACCTCAGTACCGCAAGCGATAGACTCTTTTAAAGGCGGTAAAGGAAATTCCAAACCTAACTCCGTTGTAATTTTTTGACTGGTAAGATTAATTTTTGCAGGTAGAAAGTTGATGGGATAATGACCCGTAAAACTGGCAACAAAGAGCGATGCGGGCTGATTATAAAGAGCATGAGGCGTACCAATTTGCTCTACTTTACCACTATTTAATATCAATACTCTTGAGGCCATTGTCATTGCCTCTGTCTGATCATGGGTCACGTATAAACTGGTTGTATTCAACTGTTGATGCAATTTTTTAATTTCATAACGCATTTCCGTACGTAATTTTGCATCAAGGTTTGAAAGGGGTTCATCAAATAGAAACACTGCAGGCGAACGTACAATCGCTCTTCCCATTGCAACGCGCTGCCGCTGTCCTCCTGATAAAGCATTAGGTTTTCGCTCTAAGTAATCCGATAACTGCAACATGGCAGCGACTTCATGCACACGCTGCTGAATCAATTTAGTTTTTACTCCCCGCATCTTAAGACCATAAGCCATGTTATCGAAAACAGTCATATGGGGATAAAGGGCATAGGTTTGAAAAACCATAGCCATATCACGTTTTGCTGGTGGAATTTGATTAACACACTGATTATTAATTAAAATTGTTCCACTTGTTACCATGTCTAACCCGGCAACAAGACGCAACAGAGTTGACTTCCCGCACCCTGAAGGACCAACCACAGCAACGAATTCGCCTTGTTCAATGTTAAGACTAATTCTGTCGAGAATCGGTTGCTGGCCAAAGAGCTTAGTTACATCAATTAAATTGACTGTGGACATTAATGTATTAACCCCTTTTCAAACCAACGTTGCATAATTAGCACAACTAAACAAGGTGGTACCAACGCAATTAAAGCAATTGCCATGATAAAATGCCATTGAGGAATTTGATCAGCCACACCTGCTAAATATCGGATTCCCATGACAATAGTTGCCATACTGCTATCTGTAGTAATGACTAGTGGCCAAAGATACTGATTCCATCCATACACGAAAAGAATAATAAATAATGCCGCAATTTGCGTTTTGGATAAAGGCAACAGAATGTCTCGGAAAAAACGCAGAGGTCCTGCCCCATCAATTTTTGCCGCATCGACGAGTTCTTTCGGAACTGTTTTAAAAAATTGGCGGAACAAAAAAGTGGCTGTAGCAGACGCCATCAATGGAAAACTTAAACCTGCGAAACTATTTAACCATCCAAGAGAGGCAACCACCTGAAAAGTGGGAACGATTCTAATCTCAACGGGTAACATCATTGTTGAAAAAATTAATGCAAAAAAAAGACTCTTTAGAGGAAAATCAAAATAAACCAGTGCAAAAGCAGACAATAAAGCCAAGATTATTTTGCCTCCGGCAATAAGCGTTGCCATCATAAAACTATTGACCAACATTTGCCAAATAGGTTGTCCACCTGTTGCCGCCACTCCCTCAGTCAACACCGTTTTAATATTGTGAAAGAAAGAAGTACCCGGCCATATTGGTAACGGAGATTGCATCATCGCAATGCCTTCATGGCTTGCAGCAACTAATGCTAAATACAAGGGTATAAATAGCAGTAAAACAAAGCCACTTAATAGAAGATGACTTGCTATTCGTTTTAAAATTTTCATTCGTAATGCACCTTTTTTTCAAGGTAGCGAAATTGAACTAAGGTGAGCACAATAACCATTAACATTAGCATAACTGATTGCGCTGATGAACTTCCAGGGTCCAATCCTACAAAACCATCTTTATAAACTTTATAAATTAAGGTTGTAGTACTGCTATTAGGTCCGCCGTTTGTCATAACATCAATGATGCCAAAGGTATCAAAAAATGCGTAGATTAAATTCATGATTAGTAAAAAAAAGCTTGTGGGTGATAACAGCGGAAAAATAATTTGCCAAAATCTCCTCCAGGCTGAAGCGCCATCAATAATTGCCGCATCAATCAAGGAAGTGGGTATCGCTTTAAGTGCTGCAAAGAAAAATAAAAAATTATAACTCAATTGTTGCCAACTTGCTGCTAATATCACAACAAGCAAGGCCTGTTTCGCATTGGTCAGATAATTAAAATGAATACCCAAATGCTGTAATCCATCCGATACCCAACCTATTGTGGGCTGACATAGAAAACGCCACAAGATTGCAGCAATAGCGGGAGCAACAGCATA
Organism: Legionella hackeliae; assembly: GCF_000953655.1. Taxonomy (NCBI): domain Bacteria; kingdom Pseudomonadati; phylum Pseudomonadota; class Gammaproteobacteria; order Legionellales; family Legionellaceae; genus Legionella; species Legionella hackeliae. The sequence goes on along the minus strand of NZ_LN681225.1, from coordinate 1,464,488 downwards.
CGGCCAGAGAAATAATGTTTTATAAAATCCCTGACTTTTTTGACGGGCATGTACTAAAGCTGCCAGGAGTAGTCCTAACCCCATCGTTATCAAGGTCACAAAAAATGCAATGATAAAAGTGACATACAAAGCCTGGAGATAACCTGGATCTTTCAATAGATCGATAAAATTAGTTAAACCTGCAAACCGACTGTGTATACCAAAAGCATCACTAAAAAAAAACGCTTGAATAAACGCACTTAGTGCAGGCCAAATAAAGAATAATAAGGTTACTAGCAATTGAGGAAAGACAAGAATTAATGCTAGTTTTTTATATTGCGTATATTTAGCCATTAAACCCATTAAGTAACCGTGTTGTCTGGCAGTATATAACGAACCGTTTTCAATTGGCGAGTTTTATAGACAGAATAATCACTGCTATCTTTCGCATAACAGGAGTAAATTATTCGACTATCACTTGGAAGAAACTTAACGTAAGATATTATGAAATGAACAATTTTTGCTGACAAACTCTATGCGCTGTATTCAAATTGACAACCCTGGACCACAAAGCCATTTAGTGATCAATGAACGCCCTCTTCCTCTCTGTCAAAGAGATGAGATTCTCATCAAAGTAAAAGCAACCGCAATTAATCGTGCAGATTTGTTGCAACGTCAAGGTAAATACTCGCCTCCCCAGGGAGAGTCTGATATTTTAGGATTGGAAGTAGCTGGTGACGTTGTGCAAATAGGTATGGATGTGACACGTTTTAAAGTAGGCGATCGCGTTTATGGGCTTGTTGGGAGTGGTGGTTATGCTGAGTATTGTTGTGTTAATCAACAACTTGCAGAGCACATACCTGCTCATTGGGATTACAGCCTTGCGGCAGCATTACCAGAATCGCTAATGACAGTTCATGCGACTGTTTTCTTATTGGGCCAATTAAAACAAGAACAGACGTTATTGATTCATGCAGCAGGAAGTGGAATAACATCCCTTGCCATTCAAATGGCTAAGTTGCAAGGCGCTAAAGTGTTTAGCACGGCCAGTAGTGAAGAAAAAATTCTTAAAGCAAAAAAAATAGCCTCTATCTCTCTGATTAATTACAAACAAGAGGATTTTGAAAGTGTCCTGGGCGAGCGCTCAGTTGATGTCATCGTTGATTTTATTGGTGGCACCTATTTTCCTAAACATCTGAAACTGTTAAAAACAGAGGGCAAACTTATTCAAATCGCTTGCATGCAGGGATATCAAGCTGAGGCCAATCTCTTGCTTATCATGCAAAAAAGATTACAGATTAATGGCTTTGTTTTACGACCACAATCACTTGCTGAAAAAGCAAATTTGTGGAAATTAGCCCAACATCAATGGGGAACCGCCTTATTGAATCAACATATCATGCCAGTCATTGACTCTGAGTTTGCCTTTGAGGATATTGAACAAGCCCACTTACGAATGCAGAATAATGAACATTTTGGGAAAATTGTAATAAAAGTGTGCTAGATATTATTTTAGTCAGACTTAGTCGGATCCATCGACCCGACTTTTTACGTTTAAACCTACAATTCAAGCTTAGTCGCAGGCTCTTCAACAGGATTGTCACAGCGTTTTACTGGCTGTTTAAATGATCCACATTTACTTGGCACGCCGTCTGTATTTGCAGCAGTAGTACGCCAATTAGGAACTTGATCTAAAACATTCGAATCGCATTGATTTTCAGTTGACCTAAGAACCGGCTCTTGAAATAGAGTAAAAATAAGGCCTATTGTTCCTTGCACACCATTATTAAAATTAAACTCTGTAGGATGAGAGTTTTCTTGGCCATTAACAAAAGTTTTCCATCTGCATATCGTCAAAACTTCATTCATTAAATACTCAATAATCGACATTGTAATTGTTTTGCCAAAACATGCCCTAGCCCCACTACCAAAAGTTGCCAAGGGGTTAAGTTGATCATAATATTTTTTATTTTCCTCGGGATTAAACTCATTCGCAAACGGTCCCCATTCCTGCTCATCGCGGTTAGCTCTCCACGTGGTATAGTGAAGTTTGTCGCCAGCCTTGATGTAAATTTTTTCACCTTTATATTCAATTACGAAATCGTCTAATGCATCTCCTGGTTGGGCATATATTGTTGTGTATAATCGTCCTATTTCTGTAATGTAGGTTTTAAGCTCTTCCCCCGCTAATTTTTTTTGCAGGTATTTCTCACGTATCTTGTCATTACCAAATTCAACAAAAATATGATCCAGATACTTTTTAATATTGTCACCCCCTGCAAAAAGGAGTGATACAATAATTTGCCTCAAGATCTCAGGGGTTGCCTCATTGACATAATTGGCACGCAGATAACCTTGCTTCTCTTTCATAATTCTTTCGATAAAAGGGTCCATGCGCTTATTTGCCTCTTTACGCAAAGCCTCTATATCTGTGTAAGGATTGACCATACCTTTAAAAGCCATGTCAGAGACTATTTCGATTTCTTGAGATAGCTTATTTATCCAGTCATTTTCCCACGTTGCCTCAGGGTAAAAACCTCTTAAAAAGATTTTCAGTGCATAAAAGCGAAAATCAAGATGACAGGGCTCCTTTTGCTTTGATTCTGCAGCAGCACGTATCGTAGAAATTAATTCCTGCGTTTCTTCTCGAATTACATTAATAAATCGTGTTTTATAGTCATTTCCGGCGTATAAACTGTCACTTTTATTGTTTAGGCGAATGGTTAATGCTGCAGTCATTTCCTGAAGAAAAAGTTTATGTACATCACTTTCAGCACTTAAAATCCCCATACCAATTGCATCAAGAACGGAGCTAAACGCTCGGCCACCACTGATCCTAGGTACATCAGGATGCTCTTCATAATAAGAAGGTCTTGTTGTTTCAACACGTGGTATTTTACGAAGCTCTTGCAAAATTACAGGATTTGCAATACCCACCACGCGATCGTAAATTTGTGAACTAGATGGCGACAAAATAGGCTCGATTACAACCTTAGATTGGGTAGGTGGGATTTGGCTGTAGTCGTTATCCAACATTTTATGAAAAGCATTAGGATCTTTTGCTGCACCGTAGTTAACGAGCAGTCGATATAGATTTCCCGTTCCTTTTGCATAATCAACTATTTTTATAACAGGTTGTTTTATAGTCTCTACTAAGTTACCGAAAAATCCCCTTCGGTTAACTGTAATAGTAACTGGATTAGCCTTGTTGCCGTTGGACATATTTTTATCCTTACAAAATTTACGAAACAATCCTCATTAATTACCATTTTCACTCATTAGAAATTGGCAATAAATTTCGTGCACAATTTTCTCACAGAGCGCTCGAACTCAGCAATATTTTTATTTGATTAGGATAAAACAATGTATGTCCGAGCGCTTGATCCAACATAGCAAATGGATGCCTCGTACAAGCCGAGGCACGTTGACGGGGAGAAACATATACTACATGCCTCCGATTGTACCTTAGGTATGCTCTAGATAATAAATGTTCTTATAGTACTGCAACTTATCGTGTTCTGTATTTGTGAGTGCCTTCTACGTGCCTCGGCTTGTCCGAGGCATCCAGGAGATCGGTATACAATCGAACGTTATGATGTCTGGCTAGTTCCCTGATTAGCTACCAACGCACTTCTTTTTAACGTTCGCTGTAGTAGTTGGGTATATATTGGTTTATTACCTGCCAATTGCACGATGGTAGTCGAGGTCAAACAACTCACCATGAGAGGCAAAATTAAAGAATAATTCTGGGTCATTTCTACGACAAGAATAATACCCGTGATTGGTGCTCGGACTGCCGCAGAAAATAAGGCCCCCATACCAGCGACAGCAAACATTCCTGGCTGAATAGTATTATCATGGATCACCAATTGCAGAATATATGCCACCGCCAATCCTAATAAGGTACCCAACGCAAGCATTGGTGCAAAAATTCCTCCGGGCACGCTTGAAGAATAACAAATCATTGTTGTAGCAAATCGAACCAATATTAACAACGTTAGAACCATAAAAGGAGGCGACATAGTCAGAGAGCGCTCAATAATCTCATACCCCCCACCGACCGTTTCGGGAAAGTTTTGCGCTAAAAACCCTACCAATACGCCAATTAGCAATATATAAAGGACTCTTGTTTTAGCAGTTAGTTTGTCTGTGGCCTCTAAAGTTGCCATTAAAATTTTATTAAAAATAAGTCCCACAAAACCAATCAAAATCCCAAAAATAAAAAACAACCAAAGGGATTGTAGACTCGGTAATGAAAAAACTGACATAGGGATTGCAGGTTGCGGACCTATAATGAAATGCAAAGTAACAGTAGCCATCGTGCAACAAATAGCGACTGTCTTGAAATTCGTAAATGAAAAATTAAATTGACGCCGCATTTCCTCCAACACAAAAAGAACGCCAGCCAGGGGAGCATTAAACGCTGAAGCGAGACCCGCAGCAGCACCAGCAGCAATTAAGGCATCACAACGTTTGGTCGGTAGACGCAGTAATTCGCCCAACATCTCCCCTAGATTACCTCCCATTTGGATAGTAGGACCTTCACGCCCTACCACTAATTTAGCGGTGATGGCCAAGACACCACCAATAAACTTCACAGGTAGTAATCGTCTCCAAAAAATAGGACGCTCATGCAAAAGAGTCCCTTCAATTTCCTGCACTCCACTACCTGATGCCTCCGGAGCAAATCCTCTGACTAAACCCCAGGCAATAAAAATCAAGGTTGTTGAAATGGCAATAGACAATAAGGTCCTGGTTACATCAGAATGAGCATAATTCTGCAGGATATAGGCGACTAGCAAATACCCATACTGAATGGCTATCTGAAAAAAAGAACCCACTATTCCTGTCAGAATACCAAGAATAATAGCAATGAAATAAAGTGTTAAAATTTTATTGCGCATTGGCAGCGATCATTCCCATTAGATTATTAATTATTTTTATTCCTGCTTGATTAGGCATAGAAAGAATAGTCTCAGGATGAAATTGCACTGCCTGGATAGGTAATGAGCGATGAGCGATCGCCATAACGATCCCATCTTTAGTAGCAGCAGTTACATCAAGTTCTTCAGGCATTTGCTCTAATCGTGCATAAAGGGAATGATATCGTCCAGCAATAAACGAAGACCCCAATCCAGCGAAAAGACCTGAATTATTTTTAACCTCAATCTCAGATGCCTTTCCATGCATAGGATAACTTAAGACATCAAGCTTACCGCCAAAGTACTCAACAATCCCTTGCAATCCTAAACAAACACCGAATAAAGGTAACTTATTCTTAAGCACGGCATCAATGGTTCTTGCAACTTTAAAATCATCAGGCCTTCCTGGACCTGGTGATAAAAGCACTAAATCAAAATGCCCCTCTTCTAAATAATTAAGAACATACTCATTGCGTACTGTAGTTACTTCAGCCCCTGTCTGGCGTATATAGTTTGCCAAAGTATGAACAAAGGAATCCTGGTGATCCACCAATAGAACTTTCTTACCATGACCATTAAACGATGCTACTGCTGGGGATGCTACTTTAACCTCAGGTTTTTTTAGCATATCCAGAAATGCGGATGCTTTTAATCGTGTTTCTTGTTCCTCAGCTTGTGGCTCTGAATCAAAAAGTAACGTTGCACCAACCCGTATTTCGGCAATTCCTTGCTGGATGCGCATGGTTCGTAAAACAAGCCCTGTATTTAAATTGCCATTAAAACCAAACCATCCTACTGCTCCCGCATACCAGCGTCTGGGAGATTTTTCATGTTTTTCAATAAAGTTCATGGCCCACAATTTGGGAGCCCCAGTCACAGTAACTACCCACATATGCGTCAAAAAAGCATCTACCGCATCAAACCCCTCTCGCAAAACCCCTTCCACATGATCGACTGTATGGATTAATCGAGAATACATTTCAATTTGTCGTCGTCCTAAAACCCGCACACTTCCTGCTTCACAAATTCTCGACTTATCGTTTCTGTCAACATCAGTACACATAGTCAATTCAGATGCTTCTTTTTCTGAATCGAGAAGGAGCTGAATATTATAAGCATCTTCCATCGCATCAGCACCGCGTTTGATGGTGCCGGAAATAGGACATGTTTCTACACGTTTACCTTGTACGCGAACATACATTTCAGGAGACGCTCCCACCAAGTATTCATCGTCTCCTAGATTAATAAAAAACCCATACGGCGAGGGATTGATGCGACGCATACGACTAAACATGGCTGACGGTTGTTCAGGACAATGTGCATAAAATGTCTGACTGGGCACAACTTCAAAAAGATCGCCACAAGCAAAGCGTTCTTTGGCAATTTCGACTAGTTTTGCATACTCCCCAGGCGCATGATCACAATCTTTCGATGGTTTAAATTCCGGCTTATAACCTTTAAATTCACCTTCTCTTGGTAATGCCTGAGTGGATTTACCTTGAAACTGGAAATTATACCGTCGAATAAAAGCCTCTTCTTTACGATGGTTGACGACATAAATCTCATCAGGAAGATATAACACCATTTCTCGCTGTTCAGGCATGCGCGTCTTGCATTGCTCCAGAGTTTCAAATTGAAAAATTAAATCGTAACCAAATGCCCCATAAAACCCAAGATAAGGTTCATCTGATTTGAAGAAAGCTAATAATTTTCGCAGCACAGTAAACACGGAGGGTTGACGACTACGCTCTTCTTCACTAAATATTTTTTGACTGGGTTTAATTTCGATATTACAAGAAACTTGCGATTTTTCAGTGATAGATAACTCTTCACAAATTGATAATGCTGGCAAAATAATTCCAAGAAGCACTTCTCCACGCTTGTTTAAAGCCTGAAGTTGAATAGTTTGTTTTTTACAGATAATTGCTAAAGGAGGATTGTAAAAACCAATATCCCAACAAGTGTAACGGCCTGGATATTCAAAACTTGATGCAAACAACGCCCCTCTTTGGGTATCAAGACGCTCAAGAAGAGGTTCAATAGCATTTTCATAAGCTAAATTATGTTGTTCATACTCAATATAAACTCCACCAGCGGTTTTTACTTGCTCTAGCATAATAGACTCATTGGGAAAACATGTTAACCATTCTACTGTAAAACATAGGCTCTGCAAGGCATGTCTTTATTCTTTTGAACATCTACCGGATAGGCACGTAAAAGGAAAAATTAGAATCAAGTCGGGTCAAGTGGATAATCCAGGACATATCTATGTCTTGTTTGGCTATCTAAATATGAAGCCCTCTACTGTCCGCTTGCCTCAGCTTGTCCGAGACTCCAGGAAAATGCTGATATTTTGCTTTTATCAATTACAAAAAAAATGTATCTTAAAGCCCTATGAAGCTCGTTGTGGAAAAAAAATGGCAATTACCCAAGAAGATTTAGGCTCAATTAAGCAACTTGCCTATTTGGATGATGAAGTTAGTGAGCATACGAAGCTGGCGGAAGAAATTAATGCCATCATGGATTTTGTTGAACAGTTAAAGCAAGTAGATACTACAGGTATTGCTCCCCTTTTCCATCCATTTGATTTGCACCAACGTTTGCGAGATGATGAAGTCAAAGAACCAGATTGCATTCAGCAATTAGCCGCAATAGCGCCAGTTTTTGAAGACAATCTCTATCTCGTACCCAAAGTTATCGATTCCGGACAATAATGTTATGCATCACTGTTCTATAAAAGAATTGGCATACGGTTTACGTCAAGGCGAATTCTCAAGTGTTGAGCTCACTCAACATTTCTTGCATCGTATCGAACAACATAGCAACCTCAATGCATTTATACATGTTAATGAAAACTCTGCTTTAAATTTTGCAGCCCAAGCTGACAAGTTACTACGCGAAGGTCATGCTAAACCGCTGACTGGCATACCCATGGCCCATAAAGATCTTTTTTGTACTCTCGAATTACCGACCACCTGCGGCTCAAAAATGCTGGCTAATTATCAGTCGCCCTATCAAGCGACCATCGTTAAACGCTTGGCAGAAGAAGGTGTTGTTGTTGTGGGTAAAACAAATATGGATGAATTTGCCATGGGTTCTGCCAATGAAAATAGTTATTTTGGCCCCGTGCAAAATCCTTGGGATCTCAGTCGAGTTCCTGGCGGCTCCTCCGGAGGATCTGCTGCTGCCATAGCTGCGAGTCTGATTCCCTTTGCCACAGGTTCTGATACTGGAGGTTCTATTAGACAACCCGCAGCTTTTTGCGGTATTTCGGGTATTAAACCCACTTATGGCCTGATATCAAGATTTGGCATGGTGGCTTTCGCCTCCAGCCTTGATCAAGCCGGACCCTTGGCGCATAGCGCGGAAGATCTAGCCATTATTTTACAAGCAATGGCAGGATTTGATAGTAGGGATTCTACTTCTGTTAACCAACCTTTACCTGATTATTCACAAAGCCTTTCTAAGTCTATAAGGGGATTAAAAATTGGTTTACCTTCTTGTTTTTTTCAGAAAGAGGTTAACGTAGATATTCAGCAGGCAATAAAAACTGCCGTAAAAGTCTTTCAGCAAGAAGGCGCTGAAATTATTGAACTTGACCTGTCACTGCAACCTCTGTGGGTACCCTGCTATTACGTAATCGCCTGTGCTGAAGCATCATCAAATCTGTCTCGCTATGATGGCATACGCTTTGGTCATCGAAGTACCAAAGCATCAACCTTACATGAGCTTATTGTTAATTCACGCAGTGAAGGCTTTGGTGAAGAAGTTAAACGTCGAATTTTAACAGGCACCCACGTGCTTTCATCCGGTTATTTTGATGCTTATTACTTACAAGCTTTGAAAATAAGACGATTAATTCAGCTTGAATTGCAAAATACCTTAAACCAAGTTGATATCATTTTAGGACCCACCACACCAACTTGTGCATTTAAAATTGGTGAAAAAGTGGATGATCCTATACAAAATTACCTAGCTGATGTTTTCACCGTTGCGGTTAATCTGGCAGGATTGCCTGCTCTCTCAATTCCCGCAGGATTTAGCGAAGGCTTGCCTATTGGAATGCAGTTAATCGGTAATTATTTTGAGGAAGCCAAGCTTCTTAATGCAGCCTATTATTTTCAGCAATGCACTGACTGGCACCAAGCCAGACCAACCTATAAAGGGTGATTTTATGGCATGGGATACTGTTATAGGTCTTGAAGTTCACGCACAACTAAAAACCAAATCCAAATTATTTTCTGCAACAGCAACAACGTTTGGTGCTCCTCCTAACTCGCAAACCAGTTTTATTGATGCGGGACTGCCAGGAGTTTTGCCTGTCCTTAATAAGGAAGCCGTTCGTATGGCCATTCAATTTGGTCTAGCGATTCATGCTCAAATTAATAATCACTCTTATTTTGAGCGTAAGAATTATTTTTATCCTGACCTGCCTAAGGGTTATCAAATAAGCCAGTATCAGGCCCCTATTGTTTCCAATGGATATCTACTAATTGACTCAGGTGACAATCCAGAAAAAAAAGTCTCCATCGTTAGAGCTCATCTGGAGGAGGATGCAGGCAAATCATTGCATGACGTTCATACAGATTACAGCGGAATCGATTTAAACCGTGCAGGAACACCTCTACTTGAAATTGTCACAGCACCTTGTCTTTTTTCAGCACAAGAGGCTATTGCCTATTTAAAGAAATTACATCAGCTGGTTCGTTTCTTAGGTATTTGTGATGGCAATATGCAAGAAGGCTCTTTTCGTTGTGATGTCAATATTTCACTTAAACCCCAAGGCACTGAACAACTTGGCATCAGAACCGAACTTAAAAATTTAAATTCCTTTCGATTTATTGAAAAAGCAATTGCTTATGAACAAGCACGCCATCAGGATCTATTAGAAAATGGTCAATTAATTCACCAGGAAACAAGACTATACAATCCTGACACCAACACCACACACCCATTACGAAGCAAAGAAAACGAGAATGACTATCGTTACTTACCGGACCCTGATTTATTACCCATTCACATTGATGACACCGATCTAAAGAAGATTAGAGAATCAATGCCTGTTTTACCTGAAGAAATTAAGCAAATTTATTTAAAAAACAATCTACTGAATCAGGAGGACATTCACTTTATATTAGCCTCTCCTGCAAACTATGATTTCTTTCAGGCTGTGAAAGCAAGTTGCATTGCTGATGACAAGATGATCATTAATTGGCTAAAAGGAACGCATGCAGCTGCACTAAATGAAGCCAATCTTGACTTTGAACACTCCCCTATCTCCGCATCATCTATTGCGGTATTGCTTAATAACCTCTCTAAGCAAACCATTTCGGCCAAAATAGCGAAAGAAATTTTTGCGCGTTTATGGGCTGGTGAAACGAATGTGGATGAAATAATAACCAGAGAAGGTTACGCTCAAGGCGTAGATAAAAATCAACTCGAAGAAATAATTAAAAGGATAATTCAACAGTATCCGCAACAAACAGCAGACTATCGAGCAGGTAAAGATAAACTCCTTGCATTCTTTGTCGGCCAAATCATGAAGGAAACTAAAGGACAGGCAAAGCCTGGAGAGATAAATCATTTATTGAAAAAATATCTCGACCAATAATGGCTAACCTCACTTTGACGCGTGGTTATTATTCGTCTTTGCGAGCTACAGGAAGCATGTATTGGGTTCTACAATGAGCGTCGATATCATTGCTTAACTACATCCCAATGACAGAGATTACATCCCTTTAGAAATGGTGGTCGGGACTCATGGCCCGACCTATCCTGCTAGTATGGTTTTACAATAACAGTTGTACCAATATCAATAAAGTCTTGGCTTAACCATTTAGCCGCACCGGGTAGAACACGGATACATCCATGACTTGCGTTCCAGTTGGGCACTTCGTAGGCCGCATGAATGGAGTAACCTCCATTAAAATGCATACAGTAAGGCATTTTAGCACCACCCCCAGTTTCAATAGGATAAATACTGGAAGTACATTCCGGACCTTTTTTCGAATAAACACGGAAAGTACCGGTCACTGTACGACAGCCCCTACCCGTGTCTTCGCAGAAATCCTTACCACCTGAAGCACTACCGGTTTTAATACGGTTACCTTGAGCATCATACGCTGCCCAAGCAGTTGCTTTCGGGTCAAAAATAAAGACTTTTCTACCCGTTGCAGGTCTTTTCTCAGGGAAGTAACTACTACCTTTATGATCTGACGCCATACTCATAGTATAGTGGGTATAGCCTGCATCATCTACGACCGAATCCCTGCCTACAGACGCACAACCGACCGTCAACACACACAGTGGTCCAATGAGAAGTTGTTTTTTCATTGGTTAACCCTCCCTCTTTTTTTTTATGTTATCGGGTGGGTTGTGAATAAATTTAGCTTTTTTTATAAAATTTTTTAACTATTTGTTTTTTTTATATACTTTGAGTTCGGAAATAAACCCTTTTTTTAGATCAGAAGGAAGCATAGCGACAATTGCTAAAAAAAGTTGTTCATCGGAACATTCAAAGCACCCTCCACGAGGAGGCATTGCATTGAATCCCTCTTCTGTGTGTTGAAATAAGCGCTTTGCTCCTTGGTTAAATCGAATCTTCCAATCCTGTTGTTGACCAATTCGCGGTGCACCAATGGCTATCATCGGCTTTACAGCATGACAATTCGCACAAAAATGGTCCACTATCTGCTCCCCTTCATCGGGCTTACTATGAATTGATTTCAGAAAGTCTTGAGGGTGATGAGTTGCCGCCTGTGTAGGCACGAAAAAAAGACACGCCAATAAAATAACAATCAATCTAGAAATAAAATACATCCTTTCTCCAAATTGGCCTACATTTTGCATGACCACAATGTTTTGATTTAGAGACTACGATAATGAAATGCTTTATGCTAGGTTTTTTACTTTTTTTTACAAACCATGTTTTGCGTGCACAAGACATTGCTCAATCACTTGATCTACTTAAAGAAAAAATTGAAAATCATGTGCTTGCCTCTTTAGCAACCCAAAAAAATAGTAAAATCAGGGTAGAAGTCGACAAAATTGATTCAAGATTGAAATTAAAACCTTGTCAGGACAATCATCTTGAAGTGTTTAATCCTTACCAGATCCCCCTAATACGGGTCAATACCATGGGTATTAAATGTCAAGAGCCAGAAAATAGATGGACATTATTCGTACCTATAAAAATTACTGTTCAAAAACCTGTGCTAGTCGCAAAACATCCTCTCAATAAAGGATCACTAATTAATGAGGAGGATTTGGAAATTCAAGAAATAGATATTAGTCAATTAAAACAAGGCTATTTTGATAAAACTGAAACCGTTGTAAATCAAGCCTGTAAAACAAATATTGCTCAAGGTAGCGTCATTACTCCCCAACTTTTACAAGCAGAATCCTTAGTCCATAAAGGAGAACAAGTCGCTATTCAAGCGATAACTGACAACTTTAGTGTAAGTATGGAAGGCATTGCCATGAATGAGGGTGCTGCAGGTGATGTTATTCGCGTCAAAAATCTTTCCTCCAAGAAGATTATTGAAGCGCAAGTTAGTGCTAGAGGACAAGTTAGAGTTTCTCTTTAAGAGGATGACTTCAATTTTAAAGTGTGATATAGATAAAAAAGACTGAAATTATTCTAAAGATTTCATCAACAGGAGCCGATAACAATTATGAGCGCAATTGAGAGCAATGTTATGGTAAATTCAATTAATGACTCTAATCCGTACAAAATACTAGACACTGAGAGTCGACTACAACGCACTCAACCTGCTAGTACTAAAGATTCTCATCAGGATGAGAGTAATCAGGTTAATTTAAGTTCTGCTTCTCAGCAGCTAACCCTACTAAAAGAATTTATTCTAAATGCCCCAGAAGTTGATGAAGAGCGCATCGAACAGATTAAAGACGAACTTGCCAATGGTCGTTATCAAATCAATAGCAAGCAAATTGCCGCTAACATGTTTCGCGACATTGAGCTAGCGTAAAAATTTTTACGGCAAAATAATATAAAGGATTTATGAATGACCGATGCCAAACCAGCGACTCTAATCCACATTTTAGAGCAAGAAATAAATTTTATTGAAAAACTGATTACCCTGCTTACTGAAGAAAAAAATGCGTTGATAGCACGTCAATTTGAAATGCTTGAATCCTTCGCGACTCAAAAACAAGAACTGTCTAATCAGCTGGAACAAACGACAAAACAGCGAGTAGATTTATTAGGACTAGACTTGCAAACGAAGCCTGCCAAGAAGGCATTGGAGGATTTTTTAATGCATTGTTCTATTCAAGAAACTGAGAAGATCAACAGTTTAAACAAAATACTAGCTGAAAAATTGATTCTTTGCCGAGAGTTAAATACGGTTAATGGACAAGTAATCACTAGTAATATTAATACCCGTCAGGAAATTATTAATGCGCTTACAGGACAATCGGCAGAGAGTACAGCTAGTATTTACACAGCAACTGGCAACTTAAAAATATCGAATGATCCGAACAGCCACCAAAAAGCATAACTAAAGAACAAATAATTTTTTTTTTGAGAACCATAGGCAATTATTGACCAAAAATACTATTTATGTGACCATGCTCTGATCATCAAAAAGGCAGAGTATCTATGTCAAAAAATACACTTTTCAACTTCATTGATTTGCTTTTCTCAGCGAACCTACCAATACCTCAATGCAAACAAGTAGAATTGGATCGCAATAAAGAGGATAGCAAATATTATCGTCTCGAATTAGACCATAATCAACCCGTAATCCTAGGTAAGGGGATTGAAAAATACACCTTAACTCAGCACCATATCAGTATTTATGAAACTGAAAACAGTAGTAATCCCCAGTTAAGCCAATATCATTACACCGCTTATTTTTCTGATGCTAACGGCAAAAATTTTCGTCTTCATGTGTACTTTAATGCAAATGACGAACTCACAATGAAAGCGGTTTTTTCCAGAGAAGATAAAGAAGGCTTCACACCAATTGAGGCAGAAAAACTTGAGAGCGAATTTATTAATTTAGCTACAACAAATGTACAACCCATAATAGCTGAACTACGAAAAAGACATTGTGAAAAAATTAAAGAATTAGAAGAACGCTACTCTAAGCTTCAACAAGAAGCAGCAATGCTCTTTCAAAAGAAAGATGAAAACAAGAAAGCATATCTTGACAAATTAAATAGCCTTTGTGACACGTTGGAATATTTAATTCCTTTAGTTAAACATGGCAACTATAAGAGTATTTTACGCTTCTATTTAAGTCTTAAAAGATCAATTGATTCTGCACCAGCAGAGATCGAATCCCTTAGGGATACAAGTATTGACGAGCAATCCACAGACCTATTGTCATCGACAACAGAACATGAGAGTGAAGAAACAAAAACTGAGAGGACTCAAGACAATGATACAGCGTCTGAAAATACGAATGTGCTTACTACCCATCAAATTCGCAAAGTAAAAAAACAGCATGGTGCCCACGAAACACTAAATAAACTAAACTCCCAGCTCTCATCATTGAAAGAACTAGATAGAGTTTCACAAGCTAATGGCATCGAAGAGCTCCTTTTAAATATTGAAAATTTTTCTTTAAAATACGAACAAAATACAGATTTCGATTTAACAATAATTTCAGAACTGCAAAACTTACATTTGCAGGTGCGGTCACTGGGAGAAAAAATTCTGCCCGCACTACTTTTGGAAAACCAGCTAGACCTAGCCCAAAAATTAGTTTCCTGGCACCATTTACTTGATGAAAAATACATTCTTCTTGCACTCCAAAAAGGGAACAGTGCGCTTTTAGACTTTGTTTTAACTTATGGTGATTTTAATCTTAACTACCCCATTACCTTTAAAGGTCAAAAATATTCCTCACCCGTTCATTTTTGTTTTGAAAGACATGATAAACAATTTCCAATGACTGATTGTTTATCAGTTCTATTAAAACATGGCGCTTCAGTTTGTGTACCTGATAACAAGACAGGATTGCCTCTAGCCTATTTTGTGATGTCTGCTACAGATCATCCTTTTAAACAGGCGTTTTTAGCAAATAGAGATAGGACACTTGATTCAATTCAATTTTTAAAAGAGTATCGCCTTTTGCTCAAAAATTATTTAAATCAAACTCTTTTAAAACCAATAAATGAAAGCATTAGTGATGAAATTGATTATTGTAGCTCCCGCATATCCGCTTTAGGACTACCTGTGTTAAATACTCCCAGCACAAGAATTTTGCAGAAAAAAGCAGATGACTTTGTTGAAAAGCACCTTAGTCATGCAATAAAACGACTAAGTACTGACGCTGAAATAAAGCTTTTAATCGAGCACCTCGATGAAGCCAACAGAGAATTGTTAAAGCTCACAGGAACAAGTAGCTACCGACACGCACAAATTCGAACGGGTCAAACAATTGTTTCTCTTGAAAAAATCATCAAAAGTTTAGATATTAAATTTGACGATATTGATATGCTAAAAAAAGCCACGGTTCAAATGCTGGAAGGCTCATTAGAACTTGTCAACAAAAGAATTCAGTACCATTATAAAGAACAGGAACTTCGGGGTATACGCTCAAAAAATGGACAAATAAGCAGAACACAAAAAAAGCAGGCACAAAAACTAGACAAGCTTCGTCAAGAAATTAGTGAGCTTGAAAAAAAATATGACTTGGGACAACGAGTAAAGTCATTAAGCAAATTACAAGGAATGAAGGAGCAATTTGAAAATATAACTCAAATGCATCAAGAGTTTTTCAAAAATATTAATAATATAACGTCTCTTTTATCCTCTTTACAGGAAAATCTGCAGGAGATGGAGAAAGTTGATCTAAAGAGCGAAAACGAAGATTCACTCAGCCAAGAAGGAACTCTCACATCCACCAAAAAACTTTCTGAACTAATCACAAAGTTTTCTACAGTTTTTAATTTTCAGAATAGCATCACGAATCCATCAACTAAAGAAAATACTTCTTCAACACAGATAAGAAGCGATTTTTAACGCAATTGCAATAAGCTATGTAGCCTCTGTCTTATGAAGGAAAGCAGGAGCTACATAGATTGACGCACTTGAATTTATCTAATCTAACGTGCTTGCATACGTAATGCTCCATCAAGACGAATAATTTCACCATTGATAAAAGTATTTTCAATAATATGCAGCACTAACGCAGAAAACTCCTCAGGTTTTCCCAGTCGTCTGGGGAAAGTCACTGTTGCCGCCAAACTGTCTTGCACGTCTTTAGGCATGTTTAATAACATGGGTGTTGCTATGAGTCCGGGGGCCACTGTATTTACGCGAATAGCAAATTGCGCCAATTCACGGGCAGCGGGCAGGGTCATGGCAACAACTCCTCCTTTTGACGCACTATAGGCCATTTGCCCAATTTGTCCTTCAAAAGCAGCAATTGATGCAGTATTGATAATAACGCCTCGCTCTTGTGATTTGCTTTCCACTTCCAAATGAGTCATCGCTTCAGCAACCACACGCATCACGTTAAAAGTGCCAATTAAGTTAACATCAATCACCCGCTTAAAATCAGATAATGGCATGGCGCCTTCTTTGCCAACCATGCGTTTGGCAGGAGCAATACCAGCGCAATTAATGCAAATTCTAGGTCGGCCAATTTTAGCAATCGTTTGCTGCATAGCTTGTTCTACATCCTTTTCAGAGCTCACATCACAGCTTAACGCCAAGGCAATATTCTCAGGTTGATTGTCAATTTGTTTATCCCAAACCACAACCTTGGCTCCATGCTCACTTAGCAATTGCGCACATGCCCTTCCCATTCCAGAGGCTCCACCAGTGATAATAGCGATTTGATTATCCAGATTCATTGACTACTCCTTTTAATAGCTACATTAAGTAGGCTTTACTCAATGCTTTAAATTCAGCTGTCCCGGCCTGTCCTACCCATTCAAAAAATACCATTTCAGCGGTGATCAATTGAATGCCTGCCTGTTTCATCCGTTTAAGCCCATACTTATAATCTATTTCTGAGCGACTGCTGACAGCATCAACAACCACAAACACGCTATAGCCAGCCTCCTGTAAATCAATTGCTGTTTGTAAAACACAAACATGAGTTTCGATGCCTATCAGAACCATTTGTTTCTTTTCTACAGATTCAAGATTTTTCTTAAAAGACGGCTCACGAAAGCAAGAAAAATGGACTTTTTCGCTACATTGACAGTGTGAAACTAAGGATTTTAAAGGTTCGATTGTTCCTCCCAAACCTTTTGGGTACTGTTCGCTGACTAATAAAGGTACTTTCAATTCGGTTGCCAAACGTATCAACCAGGCACATCTGTCTAATAATCTTGCAGGCTCTTTAACGTGAGGGGTCAATTTTTCCTGAACATCGATAAGCAACAAACAAGACTGCTCTCTCTTCAATAACATCCCTTTCTCCAAAATCAAAAACATCATCTCAACCTAAATGATTCCTACTGTCAAATTATATTGACAGTTAAGAGAGCGATCGTTACAATGTGTTAATGTTCTACTACGTTAATACGTTACCATGAAATCACATCCACACAAACAACATTCAATTCATCAACTTATGCATGCGATTAGTCTGATTAAAAATAAAGATGAGGCGCTGGATTTTTTTACTGACCTATGTACACCTGCAGAGATTGAAGCCATGGCCGATCGCTGGGAAGTTGTCCCTTTACTACGTAAAAATATCCCCTATCGGACTATCCATGAACAAACTGGAGTCAGTGTAACAACAATTACACGCGTCGCACGCTGCCTCACGCTAGGTAGTGGTGGTTATCAATTAATTGCAGAACGATTGGAGCAGTCGTGAAAAAACGCTTACGTTTGGCTTTACAGAAAAAAGGCCGTTTAGCAGAAGAATCACTCACTTTATTAAAACGCTGTGGTTTAATATTTAGACTTAAAGAAAATGCTTTACTAACCCATGTTGAAAATTTTCCTATAGATTTACTGTTTGTTCGTGATGATGACATTCCTACCTTAATTTTCGATCAACTTTGTGATGGAGGAATCGTTGGCGAAAATGTCTTGTTTGAGGCAGCGCTTGCTGCTGATGGACGTTATGACGTTGTTTTGCCTCTTGGCAGTTGCCGTTGTCGCCTATCCATAGCAGTTCCCGAAGCATTTGAATACGAGGGACCTGGAAGTCTTGAAGGAAAACGAATAGCCACCAGCTATCCTCACCTGCTCAATCAGTATCTGGAAGAACACAAAATTTGTGCAGAAAATCTTGTCCTGTCAGGGTCGGTAGAAGTAGCTCCCCGAATGGGCATGGCAGATGTTATCTGTGATTTAGTGTCGAGCGGGCAAACATTGGAAGACAATAAACTAATTGAGGTCGACACGATTCTAGCCAGTCAAGCGACTTTTATACGAACTACCCTTTCTCCCGAACCACCTATCCAAGAGTTGTTTATGACTCTTAAACGTCGCATTCAAGCTGTACAACAAGCTATGGAGCGGAAATACATTCTTTTCCACGCGCCCAAATTTGCATTGGAACGGATTTGTGAACAACTACCAGGCGCAGAATCACCCACGATTTTGCCTTTACCCGCAAGTCCTGACAAGGTAGCCGTTCATGTTGTATCGAGTGAAGGTGTATTTTGGAATACCCTTGAAACAATTCAAGCCTTAGGCGCAAGTTCAATTTTAGTCTTGCCCATTGAAAAAATGTTGGAGTGATGTGCATGTTAACTAGTTATTTCTGGGAAAATATTTCAATTGACGAACAAAAAAAAGTCTTGGCAAGACCTAAACAAAATAAAACGTTCCAAAAGCAAGTAGCCGAGATTATTGCAACTGTACAAACCGAGGGGGATGCAGCTTTATATGCTTTAACCCGTGCCTTTGATGGCATTGATTTGCCCTCACTACAGGTTCCCTCTGAACTTATTTGTAATGCTAAAATTAATGCTTCTGCATTGGATGCTCTTTCGATGGCGATAACAATAATTACCGCGTATCACCAAAGCCTGCTGCCAGAATTCAAATCATTCAATACTATTGAAGGAGTGACTATTGAACGGGTTTATCGCCCTATTACTAAAGTCGGATTATATGTGCCAGGCGGAAATAAGACACCACTAGTATCTTCACTTCTCATGCAGGCTATTCCTGCCAAGGTAGCTGGTTGTCCAATTAAAATTTTATGCACACCGCCTAATCCTAACGGACAACTTGATCCTCACCTATTGGTCGCAGCTCGGCTTTGTCAAATAGAAACTATTTATCAAATTGGCGGTGCGCAAGCGATTGCGGCAATGGCCTATGGCACAGAGTCAATAACCAAAGTTGATAAACTATTTGGACCAGGAAATAGTTTTGTTACTGAAGCTAAAAGTCAGGTGGCAAGCGACCCTCTTGGTGCTGCAATTGATATGCCTGCAGGTCCCTCAGAGGTGATGATTGCAGCAGATGAAAAAGCAAATCCTCTCTTTGTTGCAGCGGATCTACTTGCCCAAGCCGAACACGGTGTAGATTCACAAGTTCTTTTAATTTGCGAAAGCGAGGAATTCGCTAATCAGGTTAAGAAAGCCATTACTGAACAACTTGCGACTTTATCCAGAAAAGCAATTATTGAGCAAGCTTTAGACCATAGTAGAATTTTGATATGTCGAGATCCTTTTGAGCAAATCACTATTATCAATAATTATGCACCAGAACATTTAATTCTTAATCGAATTGATGCGACATCCTGGTTGCCTCATATCCAGGCAGCAGGCACTATTTTCTTAGGACCATGGGCTGCGGAAACACTTGGTGATTATGCGACAGGCAGTAATCATGTGTTACCTACTAACGGCTATGCAAGAAATCATAGCGGACTTAGCACTATGGATTTTTTGAAAACATTAAGTGTGCAGCATATCAATCCTCAGGGACTAATGAATTTAAGCAATACAGCACAGACTTTAGCGTTCATTGAAGGATTAGATGCTCATGCGAATGCCATTAAACTTCGTATGGAAGTTTTGGAAGGCTGTGAATAATCAATAAAAATGGAGAATTTAGACATGTCTGTTTTAGATTTAATACGTCCTGATTTACGGGATATCAAACCTTATATACCGACTGGCGATGAATTAGGCGTACGTTTACATGCCAATGAACTCCCGTGGTCGCCTATAACCTTTAATCAGATACCTTTAAACCACTACCCTAAAGCATTACAACAGCAACAAGTGCAAGAACTTATGGCTGACTATTTCACCGTAAAATCCCAGGAACTTGTACTAACACGTGGTAGTGACGATGGCATTGATTTAATCATGCGTCTATTTTTGCGTGCTGGAACAGACAGCATTTTACAATGTCCCCCTACCTTCCCAATGTATGCCTTTTATGCACGACTACAACAAGCTCAGGTACTTAACTGTCCGTTAGAAAGTGAGAATAATTTTCAACTTTCAACAGAAAAACTTATCGATACATGGCAACCTAATTGTAAGTTAATCATGGTATGTCGACCCAATAATCCCACAGGAAGCATGCTTGGGCTGCAGAAAATAGCCGGTTTATGTGATTACTTCACGAATAAGGCAGTCATTGTGGTTGATGAAGCTTATATTGATTTTTCGGAAACAGAAAGTGCAGCTACCCTGCTTTCTTCTTTTGATAATTTAATCATTCTTCGCACGCTGTCAAAAGCATGTGGATTAGCAGGCCTTCGTCTTGGTGCTGTCATCGCACAACCCCAGCTTATACAAGCCATACGAAATTCAATGCCTCCCTATACACTTTCAAGTGCCGTAATAGCCTTGGCAAAAAACGCTTTAGCAAATAAAGAATGGTTTGCCACCAATATTCAATATATTTTAAATGCACGCAAATCGCTGATTACAAAACTTCAACAATCGCCCTGGATAGAAACCATTTATCCAAGTCATACCAACTTCATTTTAGTCGCCAGTTCGCATGCGCAATCTTTAAGTGAGTGGTTTGCAAAACATGATATTGCCGTACGCCATTTTGCCCATCGCCCTTTGGAGCACATGATGAGAATTACTGTGGGTGATGAGAGACAAAATGAACGATTGCTAGACACCTTAAATTCATTTAAGCCCTAACAGGAAAAAGTAATGCAAAAAGTTTTATTTATTGATAGAGATGGTACCTTGGTTGAAGAACCTGATGATTTTCAGGTTGATGATCTGGCAAAAATTAAGTTGTGCAAACATGTAATCCCTAATTTACTGGCTTTAAATAAGGCAGGTTTTAGATTGGTTATGGTAAGCAATCAAGATGGCTTAGGTACTGATAGCTTTCCGCAAGAAACTTTCCAACGTTGTCATAAATATATACTTCATTTGTTTGCATCGCAGGGTATTTATTTTAGCGATATCTTTATTTGCCCTCATCGATCCATGGATAATTGTCTATGCCGTAAACCAAAAGCAGGACTATTACTTGATTTTTTAAAGGATACACTCATTGATCGTAACAATTGCTGGGTTATTGGCGACAGAGACACAGATAGACAACTTGCAGACAATATAGGGGTCTCTTTTCTGCCTGTGAACAATGAACACGGGTGGGACAAAATAGCACAAACTATATTAAGTCAGAAACGTTCAGGTTTGATTCGTCGCATCACGAAAGAAACAGAAATCGAAGTCAAGCTGACACTCGACAATAATGCCTGTACAAAAATCGATACCCCCATTGGTTTTTTTAGTCATATGTTAGAGCAAATTGCCAAGCATGGTGGTTTTGGTTTAGAGATACAGGCCAAGGGTGACACTCAAGTTGATGAACATCATCTTATTGAAGATACAGCTTTAGCCTTAGGTGAAACCTTTAAACAGGCTTTAGGTGATAAATGGGGAATCGCCCGCTACGGTTTTACCTTGCCAATGGACGAAGCATTAGCCACGATCGCCCTTGATCTTTGCGGTCGTAGTTATTGCGTTTTTGAAGGTAATTTTACGCGTGAATTTGTAGGTGATATGCCCACGGAAATGGTCCCGCATTTCTTTCAGTCTCTTGCCAGTGCTCTTGGGGCGACAATTCATGTCACAGTTAACGGTAAAAATCATCATCACATGATTGAAGCCTGCTTTAAAGCTTTAGGACGCGCCCTACGTCAAGCGTGCGCACAATGTGATGGGGATCTACCGTCAACCAAGGGGATATTATGATTGCTGTAATTGATGTAACCGGAAATAACTTAACGTCACTAACCAATGCAATTAAGCAACTAGGTTATCCCTATATTCTTACTCACGATAGTACTCAAATCAAAGAAGCGAGTCATGTTATTTTGCCTGGCGTGGGTGCCGCCGCGACAGCAATGGCAGCGTTAAAACACCATCAATTGATCGATACCTTACTTAAGCTGTCACAACCCTTATTAGGAATTTGTCTTGGCATGCAATTACTCATGGATTACAGTGAAGAAGAAAACATTTCTTGTTTAAAACGCATTCCTGGCTGTGTCAAACGCTTAACACCTAATGAAAATCATCCAGTTCCCCATATGGGTTGGAATCAATTAATTTGGAAAAAAAACTCCCCCCTCGCTCAGGGATTATCAGCTAAAGATTATGTTTATTTTGTTCATAGCTATGCTCTGCTGGATGCAGAAAACGCAGTAGCTCGTTGTCAATATAATCAGGAATTCACAGCCATCGTTCAGTATCAAAATGTATACGGCATGCAATTTCATCCTGAAAAATCAGCAACAGTGGGCTTAACACTACTCAATAATTTTCTACAGTTGGAGAGTCTATGCTAATCATTCCAGCCATCGATTTAAAAGAAGGTCAATGTGTGCGATTACGACAAGGGCAATTTAATCTGGTTTCAATTTACCAAGACTCACCTGCTTTACTTGCTCAACGTTATGCCGCTGAGGGAGCTTCACGGTTACATATTGTCGATCTGGACGGTGCTCAAGTCGGACAGATTCAACAACTTCCATTAATCCAAACCATGAAAATACCAAATATGTCTATCCAACTCGGTGGTGGTATTCGTAGTCTTGCGAGCGCTAAGGCCTGTCTTGATGCTGGCATTAACAAACTTGTCATAAGCAGCATTGCAGTAACAAATCCTGACTTAACATCACAAATCATTAAACAGGCAAACGCTGAGAGCATTGTTTTGGCATTGGATGTCAATATTCAACAAGGAGTTCCAAGACCGGCAATTCACGGTTGGCAAACTACTACTCAAAACAATTTGTGGCAAATTGTTAGTTATTATCAATTATTGGGAATTCGTGAAATTTTATGCACGGACATTGCCCAGGATGGAATGATGTCTGGACCTAATTTCAAGCTCTACGAAGAAGCAATCAGACGTTTCCCAAACATTGCCTGGCAAGCTTCAGGAGGTATACGTCACGAAGATGATTTAAATCTACTTAGCTCACTTGGTGTTTCAGGGGCGATTCTCGGCCGTATGCTTTATGAAACCGATTTTGATTTGGGCCGTTATTTAAAGGAGAGTGCGGATGTTAGCTAAACGTATCATTCCTTGTCTTGATGTACGCGATAATCAAGTCGTTAAAGGTATTCAATTTCGTAATCACCGTGTTATTGGCGATATCTTAAGCCTTGCCAACATCTATTCTCAGGAAGGTGCAGACGAGTTAGTTTTTTATGATATTACCGCAAGCAGCGATGGACGCTCTGTCTCAAGGGAGTGGATCAATCAAGTAGCTACTAAAATCAATATTCCATTTACGGTAGCCGGTGGAATCCGTAATGTCGATACAGCGAAAGCAATTTTGCACGCAGGTGCTGATAAATTGTCGCTCAATAGCCCCGCTCTTGAAACACCTGATTTAATTAATCAATTAAGTCGTATTTTTGGGAGCCAGTGCGTCGTCATAGGCATTGATAGCCAATGGATTGATAATGACTTTTATGTCTATAAATACACTGGCGATGAAACTAAAAGTAAAAATTCTCAACGAAAAACATTGGACTGGGTTAAAGAAGTTCAAGACAGAGGTGCAGGAGAAATTGTCCTTAACTGCATGCAGGCTGATGGGGTGCGAAATGGTTACGACCTTGAGCAACTACAGCTTATCCGCTCCATTACCAAGGTTCCTTTGATTGCCTCGGGAGGAGCAGGAAAATTGAATGATTTTGTTGAGGTATTTCAGCAGGCCAATGTTGATGGAGCATTAGCTGCAAGTGTTTTCCATGACAAAATTGTAAGTATCAATGAAGTCAAATGTGCCCTTGCAGAAAACAAGATAGAGGTAAGGTTATGAACCTGCAACTTAATGATTTAAATTGGAAAAAAATGGATGGGCTTTTACCAGCAATCATTCAAGATAATCGAACCGGCAAAGTACTTATGCTTGGATATATGAATGAAGAAGCATTAGCTATCACTTTAGAAACAAAACAAGTTACTTTTTTTAGTCGCAGCAAACAACGATTATGGCGCAAAGGTGAAACCTCACATAACACCATGCAAGTCGATTTTATTGCCGCAGACTGTGATGGCGATAGCTTGTTGGTACAAGTAACTCCTGCAGGTCCTGCATGTCACTTAGGGTTAGCCAGCTGTTTTCAACCTATCGAATCACAATTTAATTTCTTACATGAGCTCATCCAATTGATAGCTCAACGCTCAAAAAATAGTAATCCCAGTAGTTATACGACCCAATTATTAACCTCAGGGGTTGCCCGTTGCGCACAAAAAGTTGGTGAAGAAGCCGTTGAAACTGTAATTGCAGCGGTGGGAAATCAACAGGAAGAACTCATTAGTGAGGCTTCTGATTTATTATTTCATTTATTAGTCTTACTCCAAGCGTGTGAAATTAGTTTTTATGATTTGATCACATGCTTACAACAACGTCATCGCAAATAGCATTTACGTGCCTTCTATTACTATGGCCCTCTTTTTCAGGGGCCTACGTGCCTCGGGTTGTCCTAGGTATCCAAGAAGTAGAATGAGAAAACCAAGGCGTAGCAAAAACGTTATTCCAATTAAGAATATCTCTCCCCCCAAAATTTCGTTTTCAATATAAGCTCTATTTGATTAAAGTTTGACCACTTAGGCAACTGGAGTTACAAATGCAAGAGAAAACTGAATTGAAGCGTGAAGCAATCCCTACTTTATTCCATCGTGTTTGGGCAGGTGGGCAAATTCAAACCGACGATCTTAAGTCTATCATCAATTTGTCAAGAGCAAGTCGCTCTTCAGGTTTTAAAACCATCCTATGGACTGACGATGAAAAGCATATTCAAAAAGAGTTTGATCAGATGATTCTCAACGAAGGTAGTGGTGATATCCATGCCTCTCTTAAAAGCCTTAATGTCGAAGTACGAAATATTCATACCTTGCTTGAAAAATTAAAAACCAACCCTATTTTTTCTAGCAAGGAAACCAACGACTTAATTATCAACATACTACGAGAGGCGATTGGTCATCGAAATTTAGCCTCCGTCAGCGATTTGATACGCTATTGTGTTCTCTATTACGAAGGCGGTTATTATCTTGATACCGATCTGCGGCCTATTATTACTAGCGATACAAAATTTCAGGCAGATACCCCAGTACTCGGTTTTATTGGAAATTTTCATCCACAATTGACTGCTTATCAAACCTTTTTAAAAAGTATGGGTTTACCCTATAAAAAAGAATATACGATGTATGGTAATAACGATGTTTTAGGAGTAATTCCGCAACATCCTATTTTACGCGTAGCAATTAAAAAAATCCTAGCGGCTTACACTAAACTTGATTTAGAGCCAATATTCCTAAAAGAGTTAAGCGTTGGAAAAATTGAAAAAACAAATAAGCTTAAATTAAACTTGTTTGAAAAGGAGTTTATAAATGCATTATCCGATGAAAAAAATAAAGTGCTTAAAGCCAAATTTATTAATTCGATATTGGATATCAGTTTTAATTTGCGCTTGTTAAACAATACTAAAGCACAAACACCAGCACAGCAAGATGCTATTAATCAGAAGAAAGTAGCACTCATAAAATCCTCAGAACAACTGATTCAAGAAACCAGTAGCGCACTAAGTTTAGAGCTTAAAAAATATTCAGTTGGAACTTCTACGAATATATTTACCGCTCTCTTTAAAAGAAAAGAAAAACAAACAGTGGTAACAAAAGCAAATGAATTAATCCTCACATATATTAATTTAGAAATTCAACAACATCAGGAACAATACGGTTTGGGATATGAAAAAGCCACCGAAATGGATGCAAAACGATACCCCAGAGCAGGAACGAACGATAAATACAATAAAAGACTTGCTCATACTGTAAAAGCATCAATTTACTCAGTTTATGATGCAATCACTGAATTTCTATATTATAACGACAAAAAAGATAGCTCTGTTTTTAATGCCGAGGAAATGAAACGATTTCCTAGCGAGACATTCACAGCCTCTAATTTTTTAGAAAATGCTCGAACTATCTCTGTCGCAGCTTCCGTTGACGATTGGACTGTAACAACTATGGCAGGATGTCAGATTGAAATGAATTGCGCAGGTTCGTGGGTAAAAGGACAAGGGAAAAAAGTTTCCTTCGATGACAGTGTATTACCATCCAGGACAAAACATTCCTTTTTTGATGTATCAGTTAGCAAAGCAGCAGCAACAAATAGCCTAGTTGACGCAGCAGTGACAACCGGGTTTACCTTCTAAACACAGAATGTTTGCTTAAACAACTATCAAGACTACGTCTCGCTTATCCCATTTTGTTCATGCCCATAATTTTATAAGTAGGCATGAACAAAATGCTTTCATTCTCTGACTGTATTCCAATTAAGAATATCATTCTCCCAAAGTTTCGTTTTCAAAATAAATACCATTTGATTAATATTTATACATACACAGTGATCGGAGTTATCTATGAAAGAGCATACTGAATTTAAATTAGAACCTATTCCTTCTTTATTCCACTATGTTTGGGTAGGTGGACAAATTCAAGCAGATGATCTTAAGTCTATCATTAATTTGTCAAGAGCAAGTCGTTCATCAGGGTTTAAAACTATTCTATGGACGGACGATGAAAAACATATTCAAAAAGGATTTGATGAGATGACTCTCGAAGAAGGTAGTGGCGATATTCATGCCTCTCTTAAAAGTTTTAATGTCGAAGTGCGAAATATTCATACCTTGCTTGAAAACTTAAAAAACAAACCTATCTTTTCTAACAAAGAAACCAATGACTTAATTATCAACATACTACGAGAGGCGATCGGCCATCGAAATTTAGCCTCCGTCAGCGATTTGATACGTTATTGTGCTCTTTATTATGAAGGTGGTTATTACCTAGATACTGATTTGCGACCTAATATTACCAAGGATACAAAATTTAAGGCCGATACCCCTGAACTCGGTTTTGTGGGAAAATTTTCTGCAGTTTTAGATTACTATCAAGCTCTTTTACGAAGGCTAGGTGAACCTTATAAACAAATTTATGAGGTTGCAGGAAATAACGATGCTCTTGGTGTAATTCCACAGCATCCTATTTTACGCACAACAATTCAAAAAGCCTTAGCCACTTATGCCAAGTTCGATTCAGAACTAACACTCTTCACTGACTTCGACTTTAGTGTTGACAAGATTGAAGCAAACAATTTCACTTTAAGTGCATTTGATAAAGATTTCCTAAACACATTATCCGAGGAAAAAAATAAAGCACTTGCGGCCAAGTTTATGAATTCAATATTGGATATTAGTTTTAATTTGCGCTTGTTAAACAACCCCAAAGCACAAATACCAGCCCAGCAAGATGCTATAAATCAGAAGAAAGCAGCTCTCATAAAATCCTCAGAGCAGCTGATTCAAGAAACCAGTCGTGCACTAGGCTTAGACCCTAAAAACTATTCAGTTGCAGCCTCTAAGAATATCTTTGTAGCTCTCTTTCAAAAGTTAGTGGCATGGATAAATAATGTAACTGTGTTAACAAAATCAAATGAAATGCTTCTCAAGCATATTAATTTGACAGTCAAACAACATCAAAAACAATATGGGTTTGGATATGAAAAATCCACCCAGATGGACGCAAAACGATACCCTTTTCAGGTAGGGTCAGTCGATAAAAGCAACAAAAGAAGACCTCTTACAATAAGGGCAGCAATTTACTCGCTTTGCGATGCAATCGCTGAGTTTCTAACCTATAACGACAGAAAAGATAGCTCGTCTCTTACTGCTGAAGAAATGACAAAATTCCCTGTTGAAAAACTCACTGCCTCCAACCTCAAAGAGAACGTTTGTAAACTGTCGTCTTTAGCAGATAATATGGAAATAACCCTGGCTGGATGCCCAATAGCGTTTCATTATGCAAATTCATGGATAAGGAGTAGAGAAAAGAAACACGTTTCATACGATGATAGTGAATTACCATCCAAGACAAAACATGCATTTTTTAATGCAACTGTCAATAAAGTATCTAAAGAAGAAGTTAGAGAGAAGACAGAACAAACACAGGAAGTCACTCTAACATCAACAGTGGGAGCATAGCCACAGGCAAAGGATGGTTTTATCAGGAACTTTTTGATAAAGGCCATCTATGCTACTATGGTTCAGTTATTACACCCTAATAAATAACATGCCATCCAGTAATCAGACACTTACTACCACTATCAGCAATTTACCGTTTGAGGTAATTTGTTATTTAGCGTTTAATTTTCTTGATTTTAAAACAGCTTTTTATTTTATTAACTGGGAAATTTCAAACCGCCGACCTCCTGGAGCGGATAAAAAATCCAACATCAGTCTTTTCTATCAGAATTATCATTTGAAAGAACTTTTTTTCAAGAACATGTCTCATATCACCATTCATGCCAATGAAAACTCAAGTATCTATCTCTCTAATCAGAATGAAATCTATGTGTGGGGACGATACCTACACTCTTCAAAAAACTTCAATCCACGAAAACTTTCTTTACCGCCTAATACTGTTAACAATTTTTCAGTCTTTGGCACTATTCCTATTGTTAAAATTGCTGTAAGTGATCACCACATTCTGCTATTGAGCCTTACTGGAAAAGTTTATCTATGCGAAGTCAACTCAGAGACAGAATTATCTTCAATGAACACAGGCGATTTTACGCCACAGCGTATAAAAATACCTTTGGATAAAAAAATTACTGATGTGGCTTTGTGCAGCACCCACGCTTTATGCTTAACATCTGAAGGTAATGTTTATAAATGGGAAATACCTGCTCATCCCAAAAAGACAGAACCATCGTTTGAATTGATGGAAAAAATTAAACACGAAGTGATTACCAATATTTATGTACGCCCTTATCACTCCATGTGTATAACAGATAAAGGGGCAGTCTATAGCTTCGGCTACAATCCTAACGCAAAGTCAATGTCTCCCCTTACGATACAACCACCCCCCATCTTATTAATGCCTTAAGTCATACAAAAATTGTCTCGATAGCTTTAGGTGTCTGGCATACTCTTTTCTTAACAGATAAAGGGCAAGTGTACGGGTGCGGAGCAAATACAAAGGGAGAGCTAGGTCACAGAATAAAAATAAAAGAAATTGGTGTAAAACCTGTCTTACTTACTGCTGTAGGACATTTGCCGATTGCGAAAATTGCAGCGGGTGATGGCTTCTCCATTTTCCAAACAACAAAAGGTAAACTCTATACCATGGGTTTTAATTATCAGGAACAATTGGGCATCGACAGAAAAAAAACTAAAGGTTTGTTAATTAAATCACCGACCTTAGTGATTTCATTGCAAGAGGAGACTATCGTCGATATCACGGCTGGTAATCATCATACGCTCTGTCTATCGGATAAAGGAACTCTCTACAGTTTTGGAGGCAATAAGAAAGGTCAATTAGGCTATAAAGTGAAAGAAGCATGGCCGCAAGAAATACATTTTACAGAGCCTGCAAGAGCTGAGCAGGCTCAAGAGCAGAAACAGAAGCCTCTTTGAATACCTAGAAGTTCTTTGTGTAGATTCAACCAAACCTATAGCGTAAACCAATCGTTCCTTCATTGGAATTTAAATCGCTATGATAATTACCCTTAGGATTGTTGAAGGTAATTAGCATATGATTAATCCCATCATTGCTATCATCGTAAAAATTATGCGCATACTGAAATTGCACAGCCCAATGATCATTCATGGCGATATCCAATCCTGCACCTAATTGGCCGATGGTTTGTGAATCACTTGAGCTGACATTTTGCAATAACATAGTGCCACTATTGTATATGCCACCGGAAATAAAACTAACGTTGCGCTTAATCCTTACCATTTCCCAGCCGCCAAGACCATAAACCAACCAATTATTGTGGACAACCCCTAATTTTAATCGGCCACCATAGGCATTATTTTGCTTCACACGCCAATAAATATTACTATTTGACCACTCAAATGAAGGCTTTGCAAATTCGGCAATGGCTTCTGCAGCAATATAAAGGGGACTATTAAATTGATACCCATAGCCCAAGTAAACTGTACCTAAAAAATGATTATCACTTTCGGAGGCGCTGAGATTGTAACGATAGGCTGTAGCAACTTTAGAGGGATCAAAAACCATGCTTTGATCAGTATCAAAATTAATTAAGCCTAATCCACCCCCTAAATAAAAACCACTAAAATAGTCGCCTGAATTATTGGCGTGAAGCACCATACTTAAAAAGGACGCGCCAATAAAAAAACACAGCTTTTTCATATTTTATATCCTTATTTTCTTAAGCCATTAGTGGAGCTTCGCCTACAAGACAAGTCACCCCTACTCGACTAAAAGCATTGATAACATCCTGATGAGGATAACCGCGGTTATAAGCTGCTTGAATAACGCCACAAGCAGCATAGTCAAAGGTCGAGGCAGGAATCCAGTAATGCATATTGGCATCAAACATGATGCGAAACGCTTTCTCTACTGTCCAACCAGGTGTTGTACTTAACAAATAGAATGCTTTATTAAAAACACCACTTGAATAATGAACATCCATGCCACGGACAAAATTCGCAGCATTTCCAATGGAATGACCATCCAGTGGAGGATTATTCATGTAACGAGATGCTTTTTTAATTTTGCTAATATCTAAACCAATAGTCCAATCTTTGCCATTCCAAATCCAGGGATAACGTTTTCTCAAATAACTTTTAAGAGCAAACTCTCCCATGTCCGAAAACGATTCATTGATTCCACCCGATTGATTCTCGTAAATTAAATTAGAAAAATAACCCGTCACCAAATGAGCAAATTCATGCCCAGATGTCCCTATATCACTATAAGGAGCATTCTCTGAACTGCCATTACCAAACGTTAATTGCTGTGGGCCTGCAACTCCTGATTCACGCATACAAGATGTTGAGCAAGCTTCTGCATTATCAAAATCATCTAAATGTACATACACTCGAATAGGTAAGTTGGAACCTATGGGAGCGCTAGATCCATATTGCACTCGATACATATCAAATGTTTGCTGAATAAAATAAGTAACGTCGTTGATAGGCGACAATCCATCATTAACAGGAGCAAATCCACCATCATTTAAATTTAGATAGTTAGGCGATGAACAAGCATAGCTAAAGGGTAATAATTGATATTTTTGAGCATTCGCATAGGAAATAGGTAACGTAAAGGGCAAATTTGGTTGTGCTTGATTTTCCAAACTAACCACCTGGAACAAAGGATTATTAATCGTACAAGTTCCTGTTCTGTAAACTACATTCAATTTTCCTAATGCATTTAAGCCAGCAAAATAAGTTCCAAACTGATAACGTCCAGGTCGATAGGATAAATTACTAAAAGTTACTCCACCCTGTCCTTGTCCTATTTCAGCCTTTTCATGACCATTCCAGAACCGCAAAGTTTTACCCGTATTGGCATTAATGATGAAATGTGGGAATGAACGTCCTTCTTGGGTTTCAGCCCAATAAGAAATTAAATATGCTAGTACTGCTTTGCTTGATTTAGATTTCAAATAAACAATTTTTTTGATAACTGGTTCTTTATTGCCAGGGATCTTTGAAAATGCAATTTGTTTAGCGTCTTCGGCTGAGAGCTTAGTATCAAGCGTTTTAATATCCTCTTCGATATGGGCTATAACTTGTCCTGTTAGCGTTATTGAGTTATTCCCTAAGTGATAAATCAACTGAGCACCCCATACAGGTACTCCCAGAAAATATTGGTCATATCGCACATGGCTTATTTGATTGTCATCGACGCGCCCCTGCACAAAACGCAATGTATTTTTTGCATGATTCACTGTATTTTGCGGCAACCGTAGCGTGGGCGGTGCATTCTCATTGAGAACCCCAAATTGGGAAAGAAATGATGGCTCCTCCCCTTTTTTTACCCATAATACTTCAAGTGTTGCAGCTTGAAGTGAAAGAGCCCATACTAAGCATGCTGTTACCTTCAAGCCAAATGATAGACTCATCCGTTGAAACGTCATCTGAAAAAACTCCTTTTTATCGTTGCATTCGATTAAAAATCCTTTTTCATCATGCTAAAAGAGCTACTACTGTTCAAGAGTTATTTTGAAGCGAATACCTCACATTTTTCAAACGATTGCCAATAGGACGGCAGTCAAATAATTACCTTCAGGAAAAGCAGGCAGTGTAGGATGACAACTTGCAGGGCCGAAGATACCGAGAACACGCGCATTTTTACCAACCGCTGCAGCTTGACTGGTTACTAATGCAGAAAACTCCTCTGTCGATAATGCTGAAGAGCAATTACAAGTCAACAGCAATGTCCCTGAACGCATGGCTTTGAATACTTCACGATGTAAAAATCGGTAATAATTTTTTGCTCGCTGCAAATGTTGTTGCGAAGGAACTAATTTGGGTGGATCAAGGATAACTACATCATAATCGCCAGCACATCCCAAGTAATCCCGAGCATCTGCTTCGATGAAATCAATTGTTTTAATATGGTTTAGTTCAGCGTTTTGTCTGGCTTGTAAAATTGCTTGCCCTGAGCTATCTATCGCAGTGACTTTGCTGGCCCCTGCTTTTGCGGCATGAAGTGCAAATCCACCTGTGTAACAATAAAGATCGAGAACTCTTTTTCCCTTGGACAAAGCAGCGATACGCTTATGATTGTCACGTTGATCAAGAAATAAGCCTGTTTTTTGCGCTTGAGAGAAATCGATCTGATAAATGACGCCTTCTTCTAATACCTGGGTATTAGAAGACGTTGTTTCTTCACTCGTCTGTTTCCAACCATCTTGAGCAAGTGGTTTGGTTTGTGCCAACCAAATAACTTCGCCAGGTAATTGTTCACTGATGCACTTTGAAATAATCTCTTTATTGGCTTCGACCCAATAGGCTGAACTGGCTACTACCGTCATTTGGTTGAAGCGGTCAATCGTGAGCCCCGACAATCCATCGGCTTCACTGTTTAATAAACGATAAGCATTAGTATGTTCATTGGGAAGATTTAATTGTTTTCGAATGGCTAACGCCTGCGCTAATCGGTATTTAATGATTGAGGTTAATGACGTGGTGTCTATTTTTTCCCCATTTAAGGCTAATACTCGAACCCGATACAGTGAATGCTCATTATAAACCCCCGCCCCTAATAGCTCTCCTTCTGCACTAAACACATCGACTAATTGGCCGGTAATCAATTTGCCATTTGTTTTGGCAATAGCTTTTGGAAAAATCCAGGGATGTCCTCTTTTTATAGCGTTTTGCTTTGCTTTATTTAAATAAATCGCACTCGTCATAAACTATTTCCCAAATGCTAAAAGTCGGCTAATCTACACTACTGTCCTTCGAAGCTGCAAGGTGATTTCGGAATGTTTAAGAATTTTATAAAGTTATCCACTACTAGTCTATTAGCTTTTTGCTGTTTTTCCTCCAGTTTGACTTGGGCTGGCGGTCCATGGTTTACAGGCCCCTTATTAGCCCCAGCAGGTCATACGATTCCCCGTGGACACACTAACCTTGAGGTTTATGGTTTCTATACTGATAACGAAGGCATATATACACGACACTGGAAACTTATTCATACACCTCGCAGTGAAAGTATTGTGGGTAACCCCATCTTTAGCCATGGTTTAACTGACAAGCTGGATATCCAATATGGTATTCCCTATGTTTACAATAAAAACCAAGGAGCGAGTGCTCAAGGCCTGGGAGACACTTCTGTCGCCTTAGGCTATCAATTGCTTGAACAAAAAGGTTCATCCTGGAGACCTGATTTACGCGTGACAGTACAAGAAATTATTCCTACCGGAAAATTTGAAACTTTAAACCCATTAAATAACGGTGCAGATGCAACCGGTTTGGGTAGTTATCAAACAGGTATTGCTTTTAATTTTCAACACTTACGACAAATTGGCGAAACACATTATCTACGTACACGCTTAAGTTTAAACTATCTTCATGCCTACGATGTTGATATTGAAGGGGCGAGCAGTTTTGGTGGAACAACTCAAACGCTGGGGACGATTAATCCTGGCTCATTGTTCACTGCTGATTTGGCTGCTGAATTTACGCTAACCCAAAACTGGGTTGCTGTCATGGAAGGTTATTATGCATCTCGTGCCGCGACCAGATTCAGAGGTTTTATCGGTAATGATGCACAAGGAAATCCTGCGAGTATTGGCCACGGAGATATCGAAGAAATAACCTTGTCTCCTGCTATTGAATACAATTTTTCGCCCAATATTGGCATCATCGCAGGCCCCTGGTTTACAGTATCAGGCCGAGAGACCACAAAATTTATTTCTTATGTTGCAGCGATAAACGCTTATTGGTAAATGATAATCACTGTCCTCGGCCTTCTATTGCCGAGGATTTGAGTTTCCTAAATTGCTTTGTATCAGCAACAATAGTTTAGTTTTGTAGAAAAAAAACATACGTTATGTTTAACTAACACAATGTATAGATTGCTTTTGAGTTTCTCCTATGAAACCAATAAATTTAGAAGTCTATCTGAAACAAATCAAAGTAAATCAAAAAGCGTTGTCAACTTTATCTGCAACAGAGAAGCGGGCCTACCTATGGGAGGTCTACTCCTGCCACATTATGCGATATCCTTACACTAATTTTGAATTAAGAAAAATCGCCAGCCAACATCCCATTCAACGACGACCATTATCTTTTTTTAGCTATGAAAATTTATTATCTCCAAAACAGGGGGGGTATTGTTTTCAATCTGCTGCTTTGCTTGCAGATGCTTTATCGCAATTAGGCTATGAGGTTTCCTTTTGTGAAGCCCGAATCCTTTTAGGAGCAGAAGTTAATGCCAAGGAGATATTAGAACTACCTCCCACACATTTGGTTTTAGTTGTCACCATTGAAAACAAAAAATTTCTTTTAGACCCTGGTTTAGGATCATCTGCTCCAAGATATCCCATTCTTATAACAGGTTCTGATGAGATTATTCAGCAAGATGGCGATCAATTTAAACTTCATTTCACTCAAAATTTATACATTCTCGAACGAAAATCAAGCCAAGGTTGGTTTCGATTAACCCAATCTGATTTAGTACCACTAGATCAAAAGAAGGCTCAATTTAACTTGCTTAAGCTAGCTTTTCATCCAAATGACATTCCCATTCGTGATTTAAAAACTGTTGTAGGAATAATTACTAAAAGTGGTCGTAAATCATTAATTTGGGATATTCATTCGAATGAACTTAAATATACTGAACAAGACGGTGATAAACACCAACAAGAAATATTAAGTAGCTTCGAGGAAGGATATAATAAACTCGTTAAAGAATTTAACATTCACCATATTTCAGCAGAAATGCTAGAAGTCTGTTGCTCGAAAATACATCAACCATCACCTATTGAACCCTGGACAGTTGATTTTCCTCTTGATGAATCTGAGTTGGAACGAATGGAATTGAATTTAAGCGTTTAGCTCTGAGTAAATTTAGCTGGATGCCTCGGACAAGCCGAGGCAGGTAGGCTATTGAGCCTCAAACTAGCCAATGGAAACTTATTGCATTTCGTTTTGGATTCCTTCGCGTTGCTCGCAAAGACAGCTAATAACTTACTCATTCTACCTTCACGTATCTTTGTGGCTCCCCGTACCCTTGTATCTCCTCACACCCTTAATTCCTGCTCACTCCTGTGCCTCCTCACAGCCCTAGGCCCCCTCCCTTATGCCCCTCCCTTATGCCCCTCCCTTATGCCCCTCCCTTATGCCCCTCCCTTATGCTCCTCCCTTGTGTCTCCTCCCTTATGTCTCCTCCCTTATGTCTCCTCACTTGTGTCTTCTCCGTTGTGTCCCCTTCCTTGTGTCCCCTTCCTTGTGTCTCCTCCCTTATGTCTCCTCCCTTATGTCTCCTCACTTGTGTCTTCTCCGTTGTGTCCCCTTCCTTGTGTCCCCTTCCTTGTGTCTCCTTCCTTATGTCTCCTTCCTTATGTCTCCTTCCTTGTGTCTCCTTCCTTGTGTCTCCTTCCTTGTGTCTCCTTCCTTGTGTCTCCTTCCTTGTGTCTCCTTCCTTGTGTCTCCTTCCTTGTGTCTCCTTCCTTGTGTCTCCTTCCTTGTGTCTCCTTCCTTGTGTCTCCTTCCTTGTGTCTCCTTCCTTGTGTCTCCTTCCTTGTGTCTCCTTCCTTGTGTCTCCTTCCTTGTGTCTCCTTCCTTGTGTCTCCTTCCTTGTGTCTCCTTCCTTGTGTCTCCTTCCTTGTGTCTCCTTCCTTGTGTCTCCTTTCTTGTGTCCTCACACCTTGCGTCTCCTCACGTCTTGCGTCTTGCATCTCCTCACGTCTTGCGTCTCCCATGGCCTACCTGCCTCGGCTTGTCCGAGGCATCCAGAAAGTGCTTCATCAACTGCAAAAATTTTACTCATAGACCACCTGCATTTCCCCAAATAATCCCCTAACAATTGGTAATTTTAAGAATCGCTCCATCTTCAGAAACATGCTAGCATCAGCATTTTTAGAATGAGGAAGTAGCATGTGGTTTAATAATGTACTTGTTTACCAGTATGAATTTAAAGACTCCGTGGATTTGACAGCAGCATTAGCAGAAGACACGCTAAAACCTTGTCCTGCACATGCCCGATTTATTTATGGCTGGTTACCCGCCTATAAGGATGAACTTATTCAAGAGGTGGCTGGTTGCTCTCTTATCTGTCTAGGAAAAGAGGAAAGAATTCTACCTCGCGGTGTTATTAAACGCTTACTGGCAGAGCGTATACAAGCACTAGAAACGCAACAGCAACGCACCATTAAACGGGCTGAACGTTCACAGCTTGCTGAAGACTTGGAGTTTGAATTATTACCCAAATCATTTTGCGTACAAAAACAATTATTCGCTTTATTAGATACAACGACCAATCGTTTAATTGTAAATACCGCCAGCAATAATCAAGCGGCCCAACTCACTTCACTGTTGAGAAAATCAGTCCCTGGTATACATATTGAACCTCTGGCATCCCAGGAAAATTTAGCCATGCGCTTTGCGCAGTGGATTAGCGATCCTGCTCTTTTACCCCCGAATTTTCAGTTAGCCTCTGATTGTTTATTGTTTTCTCTGGATGATGAAAAAAAACGGGTAAATTGCAAAGGCTACGAATTACCTGCAGAAGAAATTTTAACGTTGCTCTCTCAAGGATTAGCAGCTGCTGAAATCTCATTAATTTGGAATGAACGCATTCAATTTACTTTGACGCATGATTTAACCTTCAAAAGGCTAAAAAGTCTTGATTATTTGATTGATGAATTTGAAGAAATACATCAGTTAGAGGAAGAGTATCAACAACGAGATGCAGCATTGACATTATTAAATGGTGAACTCAAAGCTTTAATTAATGAAGTGTTGTCTGGATTAAATATGCCCGTTCCAGAAAAAACCACGCAAGAAAAAACAATATCAGAAGAAGAAGCCTGCCCAGTTTAATGGGCAAGCTTCTTTTTGCTTAAGCTACAATGTTTGGAGGCTGCTTATGGTAAGTTGCCATGTAAACTGCCAATGCATCATCAGCAGCTTTCTTAAGTCCAAGCGCTTTATTTGAATAATAAATTATTGCTAAAGCCTCTTGTGCATTGGGAGCTTGCGGATAGTTTTTAACTAAATAACTTGCACGCTCAGCCGCCGCAACATACATTTTTCGCTTGTAGTAGTATTTAGAAGTATTCAACTCACGCTGAGCAAACATATTTCTTAAATAAATCATACGCTGCAATGCATTTGCCTTGTAATGACTATCGGGGAATTTTTGCACCAAGGTCGCAAAATCTGAATAAGCCTGAGTTTGAGTACCAGGATCCCGCCAAGACTCATCCACAGGTAATTTATTAGAGAATGCGCCACGGGGCTGTTGGAAATTCGCAAGTCCTTTCATGTAATAAGCATAATCAACACTTTTAGAGCGAGGATAAAGATGAATGAAACGCTCTGCAGTAGCAGCCGCAGACGGGAAATCATCTTTTTTATAGTAAGCATAAATCAAATCCAATTGCGCTTTTTCAGCATAATCGCTAAAAGGATACATTGATTCCATTGCTTCAAGACGTTTTGTTGCACTTTCATACTGCCCTTTAGCAATTGCTTTATCCGCCTCAGTCAATAATTGTTTGGCTGTCATTCCCTGGTAGGGATTATAATCATCATCGTCTTTCTTCCACCATTTTGAACAGGCGGTTAAAGATAATAATAAACTAATGAGAAGCAGCGCTTGAATTCGTTTCATATAAACACCTATAGTCATGAACGCTATCGTTGAGCCTTCATCAATCTCATGTTTTACCTTAATAGTTACTGCCAAACTTCTGAACCACTGATGGCATGTAAACCAATCAAGAATTACATCATTTTTAATTGAGAACAGCTTAATTGTAAACGGGCACATTATACCCATCCTTCATGATTTTGCGAACTTAAAACAATAAAATGATTATTAAAAGATTAATTTAAAAATTATTTGCATTGCAGACACGGTTGATATATATTTCGCCCTATCGGAGAGGTGGCTGAGCGGTCGAAAGCGGCGGTCTTGAAAACCGTTGAAGGGCAACCTTCCCAGGGTTCGAATCCCTGCCTCTCCGCCAAGTCTAAAGCCCTTGTCTTTCATATTTCTTCAATCTTAAACACTTGTTTATAATAAAAGTGATTTCCTTTTTAATAGGTACTACAGCAAAAAATCGCAATCTCAAAAAAAATAAAGAAAATAATTCAGATTGAGGAATTAGATAAGGCTTCTGGTGGTCTTTATGAACCCGATCCGAGTAAGCAGATAAAAAAATAAGTCGAGCTTATTGATAATTGGTCTAGTTTTTACAACCTCTTTACTGCATGCCTTATTCCCCCTTTTTATACCTTGTTTATTCGCAGTATCCAATATTTGAGAGAGAAGATTTGTGCTTGATTCACTATCTTTCTGGATGTCTCGGACAAGCCGAGTCACTTAGGCATGAGATGAATTCGTGAGCATGAGATAAACTCGTAAACGTGGGTAATGAGTGATTTATAACTTGTATTTGCGAGCAGTGCGAAGCAATTCAAAATGATCTTCAAATAAGCTTACATCTCCAGTCCAATTCGCTTATATCCTACGTACTTCGGCTTGTCCGAAGCATCCAGTGAATGTTCAAAGCCAATCCTATGCTAATGACTTATCCAGAAAAATTTACTCCTGTTGCAGTTTCTGGATGCCTCGGACAAGCCGAGACACTTAGGCATGAGATGGGTTCGTGAACATGAGATAAACTCGTAAACGTGGGTAATAAGTGATTTATAACTTGTCTTTGCGAGCAGTGCGAAGCAATTCAAAATGATCTTCAAATAAGCTTACATCTCCAGTCCAATTCGCTTATATCCTACGTGCTTCGGCTTGTCCGAAGCATCCAGTGAATGTTCAAAGCCAATCCTATGCTAATGACTTATCCAGAAAAATTTACTCCTGTGCAGTTTCTGGATGCCTCGGACAAGCCGAGGCACGTAGGCATGAGATAACACGCGAGCATGAGATTGGCTCACGAGCATGAGATAACACGCGAGCATGAGATTGTCACACGAGCATGAAGATAGGCTCGTAAGGGTGGTGTAATTAGTGATTTATACTTGTCACACAATCTCTTTAACCACTTTATCAATGGCCATCAAGCTTTCCAGCAAAGGCTTCATTTTATCGAGTGGCCAACTATTTGGGCCATCACTTAATGCCTCATCAGGATTAGGATGTGTCTCCATAAAAATGCCAGAAATGCCTGCAGCAACAGCTGCTCTTGCCAGGACAGGAACAAACTCTCTTTGTCCTCCAGAAACCCCGTTATTTCCACCTGGCAACTGCACGGAATGAGTCGCATCATAAACTACAGGACAATTTGTATCGCGCATTATTTGCAAAGAGCGCATATCGGATACTAAATTGTTATAGCCGAAGCTCACCCCTCTTTCACAGACCATGATCTGATCATTACCACTGGCTTTTGCCTTAGCAACAACATGTTTCATTTCCCAGGGTGAAAGAAATTGTCCCTTTTTAATGTTGACTGGTTTATTCATTGCAGACACTTTTTGAATAAAATTAGTCTGACGGCATAAAAAAGCGGGGGTTTGTAACACATCAACAACACTGGCTACTTCAAACAGAGGTGTGTCTTCATGCACATCGGTTAATACCGGCACGCCAATCTGTTCTTTCACCTTTTCTAAAATCATCAAACCTTTTTCAAAACCTGGACCTCGATAACTGTTGAGTGATGAGCGGTTTGCCTTATCAAAAGAAGATTTATAGATAAAAGGCAACTTCAATTGAGCACACAATTCTTTAAGATAGCCTGCCGTCTCTAGAGCCAGTGACTCACTTTCAATGACACAGGGGCCTGCTATTAAAAACAAAGGAGCTGAGATTCCTACTTCAAAACCACATAACTTCATACTGTCTCCTTTTGTTGATGATTTTTACGCGCTGCAAGTACGAATTGCTCAAATAATGGGTGTCCATCACGTGGGGTTGACGTGAATTCAGGATGAAATTGGCAAGCAACAAACCATGGATGATCTTCAAGTTCAATCATCTCAACTAGACTACCATCTGCTGAATGCCCTGAGATAACCAGCCCATGTTGCACTAAAGAATCTACGAACTGATTATTAACTTCATAACGATGCCGGTGTCGCTCAATAATTTGCGGTCTTTTATACACTTTATAAGCCAGAGAGTTTGTATCTAAATGACAAGATTGTGCACCTAAGCGCATTGTGCCGCCTAAATCCGAATTTTCATCACGTAGATTAATTTTACCGTCTGCTTCCATCCACTCACTGATAAGACCAATGACGGGATAAGGTGTAGTTTTATCAAATTCAGTCGAATTAGCACCTTTAAGTCCCGCTACATTTCGCGCAAACTCAATCACAGCTGTTTGCATACCTAAACAAATACCAAGGAAAGGAACTTTCTGCTCACGAGCATGTTGTATGGCTTGAATTTTACCTTCAATACCCCGCTCGCCAAACCCGCCAGGAATTAATAGTGCATCCACTGTAGAGAGAATTTCCACGCCATGTTTTTCGATAAGCTCAGCATCTATATATACAATTTCAACTTTCGTCTGTGTATGAATACCCGCATGAATTAACGCTTCGTTGATAGATTTGTAAGCGTCATTCAATTCTGTGTACTTACCTACCATACCTACCTTTACAGTCATTGTCTGAATTTTTTGGTCAGCAACTACCTTCTGCCATTCAGTCAAATCTGCAGGTCTTACATCTAAACCTAACTTCTTAACAACGATTTCATCCAAACCTTGTTCATGCAGAATCATTGGAATTTGATAAATACTTTCTGCGTCTTGTAAGGAAATAACTCCTTCTTTTTCAACGTTTGTGAACAAAGCAATCTTCGCTCTATCATTCATAGACAGTGGCTTTTCCGAACGACAAATTAAAACATCGGGTTGTATACCGATTGATCGTAATTCTTTTACAGAGTGTTGCGTAGGCTTTGTCTTGGTTTCTCCTGATGTTGGAATATAAGGGACTAACGTTAAATGAATAAACAAAGCCCGCTGTGCACCTAATTCAATA
This sequence comes from Legionella hackeliae, assembly GCF_000953655.1. Taxonomy (NCBI): domain Bacteria; kingdom Pseudomonadati; phylum Pseudomonadota; class Gammaproteobacteria; order Legionellales; family Legionellaceae; genus Legionella; species Legionella hackeliae. The sequence goes on along the minus strand of NZ_LN681225.1, from coordinate 1,422,678 downwards.
CGCATCTGCCGAATAGCTTCCAGGAAAGGAAGAGACTCAATATCTCCAACAGTGCCACCGATCTCAATCATTGCAACATCAAAATTATCAGCGCCTTGTTTAATGGAGCGTTTAATTTCATTGGTAATATGAGGAATAACTTGTACAGTTCCTCCGAGATAATCGCCACGGCGCTCTTTTTTGATAACCGTTTCATAGATTTTTCCGGAGGTAAAATTATTACGTTTCGTCATTGTAGTACGCACAAAACGCTCATAATGACCTAAGTCGAGATCAGTTTCTGCACCATCCTGGGTTACAAAGACTTCGCCATGTTGAAAAGGGCTCATTGTTCCTGGATCAACATTAATATAAGGATCGAGTTTAATTAAAGTAACGCTTAAACCACGTGCTTCAAGAATCGCTGCGAGAGAGGCAGAGGCTATACCCTTCCCAAGAGAAGAAACTACCCCACCGGTGATGAAAATATAATTTGTCATGATGACCCCGTTCGGAATGCTACACACCCATAAAAGGCGGAACAATAATTTTGCATATAAACGGGGTTTTATTTTAACAAAAGACGAGCAGAATTAATATATTATTTCCATAAAGATTTAGTTTTTTATTTATATTGTGCAAATTTACACCAATAGAACATCCAGTTTTCATTCTATTCTTCGATCACAATTTATAAAGTTGCTCTAATTGTTGCCTTATTTGATACATTTCAATAGCACAATCAGCAGCATCACGTCCCTTATGCCCATGACTACCACCGAGTCTATCCCAAGCTTGTTCTTCATTTTCGGTAGTTAGTATGCCAAAAATAACAGGAATATTATGATCAAGAGCAACGCGCTGACAGCCATTGCTAACTTGCTCACACACATAATCATAATGACTGGTATCGCCTCTGATTACAGCGCCTTGAGCAATAATAACTTTAACGTCTCCACTTAAAGCCACTTGCTTGACAATTAGAGGGATCTCAACAGCCCCTGGAACCTCAATTACTGTAATATCCTGAGACGTAAACCCACGTTCTTTTAAACGCTCAATTGCTCCTTTTTGCAATTCTTGTGTCACAGCGTCATTAAAACGACTTACTACAATGGCAATAGGAAACGAATGTACAACTTCATTGGGACTAACTTTAATGTGCTTCATTGCTTACCTCTAATCAATAGCTAACAAATGTCCTAACTTCTGCTTTTTTGTTTTCAGATACGCACTGTTTTCACTGGTAGGATGTACTGTTAATGGAACACGCTCAGTGATTGTGATCCCATATTTTTCAATGGACTCTACTTTTTTGGGATTATTCGTTAATAATCGAGCTGCTTCTACCCCAAAGTGCTTTAAAATTTGAAAAGCTACAGCATACTCACGGCTATCTGCTGGAAAGCCAAGTTTAATGTTTGCCTCGACAGTATCATAACCTTGTTCCTGTAGAGCGTAAGCTTTTAATTTATTCGCAAGCCCAATACCACGTCCTTCTTGACGCATATAAATCAAGATACCCCCTTCTTTTGCTATTAAGTGCAGAGACTGTTTTAACTGTGCACCACAGTCACATTTGCAGGAGCCAAAAACATCCCCAGTGATACATTCAGAATGAATACGCACTAAAGGGACTTGATTTGGGATTTTAGGCGCTTTAACTAAAGCGAAGTGTTCACATTTATCAAGTGAATTTTCAAAGGCAGTCATTGAAAAATCGCCATAATCATTTAGAGGCAATCTGGTTGTTGCAATCCCTTCAACTAATTTTTCATGACGAATGCGATACTCAATTAGGTCTTTTATCGTAACCATAGGAATATCATGTTCTTTTGAAAAACGTGCTAAATCATCGCGGCGACTCATCGTACCATCGTCATTAATGATTTCACAGATAACAGCAGCAGGAGTAAGGCCCGCAAGAATAGCTAAATCGACACTCCCTTCTGTTTGTCCTGCTCTCTCCAGAACCCCACGCGGCTTGGCACATAATGGGAATACATGTCCTGGAGAAATTAAATCCTGAGGATTCGATGTGGGATCAATGGCAACTCGAATAGTGTGGGCTCTGTCTTTCGCTGAAATGCCTGTTGAAACACCATGTGCTGCTTCAATTGAAACAGTAAACGCTGTGCCATAAGGGGAGCGATTATTAGTTGCCATAGAAGGCAACTGTAATTTACTGATGAGAGCTTGCGCCATTGGTAAGCAAATAAGCCCTCGTCCAAATCGGGCCATGAAATTAATGGCTTCTGGTGTGACATGCTCAGCCGCGATTACCAGATCACCTTCATTTTCCCGGTTTTCATCATCCATCAAAATGATCATGCGACCGTCTTTTAATGTTTCAATTGCCTGCTCAATGGTTGCGAAAGGACTTGTCATACTTCAACCTCTTTTTTCAATTGCCCCGCAATCTTGAGCTGGTGTGCTACGATCCGAGTCAAATAATCAAATTCTACATTTAATCGCTGCCCAGTTTTTAATTGGCCAAACGTTGTTTTTGCTAGCGTATGAGGTACTAGCATCAGCTCGATGCCATCTTCTACAACAGTATTAATGGTAAGACTAACACCATCTAACGTGATGCTGCCCTTGGGCAAAAGGTACATGCTAGCACAAACTGCAAAATCCCCTATTGTTATTTTTAGAAACTCACCGATTGGTTCTATTGTTTTCAGAGCAGCCGTTGTATCAACATGACCACTGACATAATGGCCTCCAAAACGAGCAGAAGCCGACATAGCACGCTCCAGATTAACCCAATCTCCCACCTGTAATTGCTCCAAAGTCGTTAGGGCCAATGTTTCTGGAGACACATCAAAAGCCAGATAAGCTTCTTCTTGCTCAGGTATTAGAGTTAAACACACACCATTTACCGCAATACTCTCCCCAATCTGCAAATTTGCAAAAGAAGATTTAATAAGAAGGCGATTTGCCACTTCATTTTGTATGTTGGCGATAACTTCACCACATTCTTCAATTAATCCTGTGAACATGAATTCTCCTGCCAATCAAGACATGCGATGACATTGTCAGCCTTCACCTGCCATGAAACAGTTCTCTCTTTGGTGAATATAGCACCATGAAATGCCGACGTAGTATTTTCACCTAATACAGTTGGAACAAGATATAAATAAGTTCTTTGCACTAAATTTTCTTGATGAAGCGCTGAAAATAAAATCCCTCCTGCTTCGACCCACACATCATGAAAACCTAATTGGCCAAGATGACTTAGCACACTAGACAAATCAAGCTGTTCATTTTTAGCAGGTATTGCGTGGTAGCTACAATTTTGCAGAGGCTCTTTTACAGAGTAATGTTCGTGATAATAAATATGACAATGTTTTGCAGTTTTAAAGACGTTTTCTTTACCTGTAAGTCTTAAGTGGCTATCAAGAACGGCCACTGTTTTGCTAATCACTTGATGGTTTAAACGTACGTTAAGCAGCGGATTATCATTAAGAATCGTGTTTGCTGTCGTAAGAATTATATCGGAGTATAAACGTTTTTGATGAGTAAATTCACTACAGCACGCATTGGATAGTTGGCAACGAGCACCATTTACCCCTGCAATCTTGCCATCGAGTGATTGTGCAATTTTTGCGGTAACCCATGGCTTCTTTGTTGCTGTCCAGTAACAATAGCTTTGGTAAAAATGATGGACTTCCTCTAGCGGGAAATGGATCACTTTAATACCTGCTTTCTGTAAAAGTTCTGGTGTATTGTTGGCAGCTACCACAGGATTAGGGTCAGCAAACGCATACACGACCTGCGAAATCTTGTGGTGAATAATGGCAGCAACACAGGGAGGCGTTCTACCCCAGTGATTACAGGGTTCTAAAGTCACATAGAGTGTGACATCACTTAAACCCTTTGGTATTTGCTCCAATACTAACTGTTCCGCATGAGGGTTTCCAGCCCCCGGATGCCAAGCACGGGCGATAATCTCCCCGTTGTGCACTGCAACTGCACCAACGCTTGGGTTTGGCGCACAAGTACCCCGTCCGAGCCAGGCTTGTTCGAGGGCAGCCAGCATAAAGTAGTTGTGCATAGTAAAATCAATAATTAAAAATCAGGTTATGTTAACAAATTATTCAATTTTTGAGTAGTCCAAGATTGTAATGTCTTTCACATTTACGTTCTTTAATTAGCAAGTCTAATTAAGGATTGCTGAACCTTGTTGTTTCTATGATATACTAACCAATCATTGTGTATTAAAGTATCAATACCAAGCGCCTTTTTAACCTCAGAATAGGCAATCTTATGAATCTATTGCACTGTTTTAAACGATCCGTTTTAAAGCGCTGTATGTCTTTTATAGCCTCTATCCTGCTGTTACAAAGCCTTTCCATTCATGTTTATGCCCTCTCTCCATACTCAACACGAGAACTTGATGAATTGGAAAAGGAGTTTATTCAACTGATAAACCAATCGGATAGCATTGAGCGTAACCCTTTGGCTAATCAGTATATTAATCATTTAGGAAAAAAGCTTGCTCATTTTGCACATATCCCGACTCCTTATTTTTTTATAGTAAAATCCAATGAAATCAACGCGTTTGCAGGTCCCGGGGGCTACATTGGTATTAATACTCAATTGATTTTAGCCACGAAAAATGAGAGTGAGCTGGCTGCCGTAATGGCGCACGAAATTGCTCACGTACGCCTGCATCATCTTTATCAAATGATTCAGCATGAAAAACAAATGCGCATTCCAATGTTGGCTTCGATGCTAGCATCTATCGCTCTTGGTGTAGTCAATCCAACATTAGGAAGTGGCGCCATGATGGCTTCTTTAGGCGGCTTTGCCCAAGACAATATTAATTTCACAAGAGCCAATGAAAAAGAGGCTGACCGCATTGGAATTGATATGCTGATTAAAGCAGGATTTGATCCTCGCGGCATGGCCAGTTTCTTTAAAAAAATGCAAGAAACTTCACGTTATTACTACACCGCAAATGTTCCAGCCATTTTAAGAACCCACCCCATGGATGAGGATCGAATTGCGGAAGCAGAAAACCGTAGCGAACGTATAGCAATAAAAAATGCTTCAGACTCGCTGGATTATCGTCTTTTTAAAGAGTTAGTTCGTGTCTCTGTCGCTAGTAATAATAAGCAATTATTGGATTATTACCATTATGAGTGCCATAAGAAAAATAGTGGTGCAGCTTGTCAATATGGCAATGTATTAGCGCTTCTGAATATCAATCAATTTCAACAAGCCGAAACTCACTTAACGCCCCTATTGCATCAGGATCCTGACAATCTTTTTTATCAAATTGCAATGGCCCAATCTGAAACAGGAAATAAGCAATTTGAGGCAGCGCTTAAAAGATTAAGTGATTTACAAGCCAACTATCCTGAAAACTATGCAGCACTCATGGCTAATGCTCAGGGTTTATTATCAGCAGGTAAAACAGAACAAGCAGCCAGTGTTTTATTAAAAGGCTCAAGAGTGTTTAAACAGGATTTACCCTTATGCGAAGCGCTCGCTCAAGCTCAAGCTGCTTCTCATCGTAAAGATTATGCCTATTTTACAGAAGCTCGTTGTCAACTTTTACAAGGTCGCAAAAGAGATGCTATGCGCCAATTGAAACAGGCGAAATTACTTGCGAAGAAAGATCAGTACCTGCAAGCACGAATTTCAGCCATGATGGAAGAAGTTAAGTTTCTATCTGAAGATTAAAATTTGTAGAGAACAGATTGTAATTGACCATCTACTGGATGCCTCGGACAAGCCGAGGCACGTAGAAAAAGGCCCTCAGGAAACCACCTAGGCTCTCGCCTTGTCCAAAGCCAACATTGGGACTATGGCGGGTGGAAAAAATATCTGAGACCCCAGCCTAGGTCCCTCGGCTTGTCTAAATCCAACATTGGGACCATGGCAGGTGGAAAAAATCTCTGAGACCCCAGCCTAGGTCCCTCGGTTTGTCTAAATCCAACATTGGGACCATGGCAGGTGGAAAAAATCTCTGAGACCCCAGCCTACGTGCCTCGGCTTGTCCGAGGCATCCAGAAATGCTAAGTTAAACACAGATTTTTCGTATAAATTGTTCCATACAAATTTCTTTGCCCTCTATACGCGAACCTACATTCTTAAATTTGAACCCCAAACCACCCGCCTGTATCACCACCAGCCCAACATTCTATATTCTTGCAACTTGAAATTTTCTCTGAGCACAGCTGTTTAAACTGACTCATTGCACTGATATCTTGATTAGCAAAACCGTCAGGTTGACAGATTCGTCCTTGATACTGACCTTTTACACGAACTTGTCCCAAGACATAAATAGTTGGAGAAACAGGATAAACGCCCTTGGTATGCGAATAACAAGCAATGTAACAGCCTGGTGCACTTGTGTAGCTATTGTCGGTGGGTAAAGATGCCGGTGTTGTACCTGGGTATGGGTGATTCACTACCCCGTAATTATTCATAATATACACTGGAAATGGTGAAGGTAATAATTGCTCATTGGGATTAACACTGGTAACTGGAACTTCCGTTAGGTTATTTGACGAAGCAAAAGAAATCATAGAAAAGCACATCAAAATAGGTACAATAATCTTCATGATTTGCTCCATTTAAAAAGTGCTTTTTTATTATAGCTCTTTTAAATCGATGAAATTTTAATCTAACTTGTAAATTCTGTTACTATACTCGACTTTAAACTATGAAATCGCTCATGCTTACTAAAACCGAGCTTATCATCGAGAACACTAAAAAATGGCTTAATTCATTTGTTATTGAACTTAACTTATGCCCTTTTGCCAGAAAAGAAGTGAAACGAAAAAGTTTACGATTTGTTGTGAGTAATGCCCTGACTAGTGAAAGTGCGCTCAATGACTGCATTTCCGAAATTCAATTGCTCGATCAAAATCCAGCAGTTGAGACCACTTTGTTAATTTTTTCTTCTTTCCTGGACGACTTCTTTGATTATCTTGATTTTGTAGATTTGTGCGAAAACACAATGCATATAAAAGGTTATGAGGGCATTTACCAAGTAGCCAGTTTTCATCCCCATTATAGCTTTGCTAATGAGGGTGTGAATGATGTCTCAAATTATACTAACCGCTCTCCTTATCCGATGGTCCATTTACTGCGTGAGAAAAGCCTCGATGAGGCTATAAAACGTTATGGGGATACAAAGGATATTCCTCAAAAAAATATCGAGACTTTGCGCAAGCTTGGATTAGAGAATGTTAAGGAAATTTTAAAGCAATGTAGTCTTTAGACAATCTGCAAATAATCACTCAACGAATAAGGAATTTCAATGGGGAAAACTGTAAAAAAACACTTTGAATGGGTAGTAACTCGTTTAAAAGATAACTCCTGGAATAAATGGGATGTATCAAAATTTATTTCAGAAAAATCGCAATATATGCATTGTAATTATCGCCTACAGCACAGTCATTCTATTCATGACTTTTGTTATGAGCTAAATAAAATACTGGATAAGCATTTATATCCGAACGATTTCATGTTTAAGCTCCTCATTAAAGAATTTGGCAAAGTCAATTTGCAATATGCTCTTCAATTAAACCAAATCGCCATCGATCATAATTTAGATACTCCGTACACCTATTTTTCCATTCTGGGGTTGATTCTAAGAAAGCCCATTCCTGATACAAATTTAGCCATGGAACTTTATAATCAAGCTAAAGAACGAAACAAACTCAGTGCTTTTGTTTTTGCTAGAACTTGTGAAATTCTTAGCAAAAGTTCTTATCCAGATGGACAATTAGTTGTGCGCTTGTTTAATGAAGCTGAGGACCTAAACATGGCTGATTGCTATATATTTAGCTCCACACTTCTTGCCGTGAGTAGAACATCTGAACCCCAAACTGAGGTAATTATAGATCTGCTTACCAAAGCTGAATATTATGGGTGGGATAACGATATTAATTGCTGTTGTGCCTTAAATGGAATTGCTCGCAGTAACAAGCCTGATTTACCCTACATGATGAGAATCTTAGAGAAACTACAAAGTCGGGAAGAAGACTGCTCATTGGCTTATATATCTATCATTGATGCCCTTGTAAAGCAGAAACAATTAAAAGAAGCGGAAACCTTATTTACAACGGCTGTCAACGACGGTTCATTAAAATTTCCAACAGCACGTAAGCGAGGTGGACAATGGATTGTCAATTTACATGGTTACTCTTATGGAACCGCGTATATTGGTTTAAGTAAACTTTTAACCGAATTTCCATCCCATAGATTATCTATTATTTGTGGTCAAAACTCACATCTAAAATTATATAAAAATAATGCAGAGTCTGTAGTACGACTAGCAGTAATAAGAGCTCTTTCAGAAAAAGAACGTGCCTACACCCCTCGAAAAGGAAATATTGGTATATTTGATATTGAACCACTTAAAGCACGCGTACAGTATTCAATTCAGCCTAAAAAAACTTATCCTAAACGATTTTTTGTAAAAATTGATTCTACCAAGTCTGTAAAGCAAACAGAATCAGAGACGTGTAAGTTGAGCGGTTTGATTCAACAACTCTAATATTGTCGAAGCATGAGAGCTCGACCAATTCAAGGTATTTATTTTACTTTAATTTCTGGAAGCATTTTTTCAATTTTAGAAACTTCTTGAGCTGTTTTAGGCGCAAAAAAAGCGTAGCGGCCGGTAAATGCCTCATTAACAACCAAAGCTGCTCCATAAAAGATCCCAAGACCCAAAATTCCTAAAACAACATTACCAAGAATTTGCATAAAAAGACCTCCTTCCTTTCGATGTTTTTCTAAAGGAGAGCGATGTTTTTTAATCGCTTCAAGACTGTCTTTACTAAATGATTCATACGCTTCTTTACGATCATCACTTACAATAAAGGTGGTGAATGCTCGGTGAAGACTCGAATGTAAATCCCTCGCAGCATCAGCTGCCAATGAATAATCTAGAGATTGTTTTCTTTTATCATTAAGCTCTTTTGCTTTTGTTTCCAATTGCTTAAGCTGACTATAAAATGCTCGAAGCTCTTCATTGTCTAAAAGTGTGGGGTCAATGTCATCCTTCATACTTGAAGATGAAACATCAGCTGCCTCTTGTATTTGCGGCTCGAGAGGATCTGGAAATAACAATGGATCATACTGCCCGTTATTTGAATTTTCACGAATGCTTGCGACAGCTTCAGTAGAATCAGTTTTCCTCATCGTGCTTGACCTTAATTCTTGGGCAGCAACATCTGAAGCTACAGGCAGAGTATTCCCAGTCTCCTGTGCATTAACAGTAGTGCCTTCAAGAGCATGCTGCTCCTCTTTTTTTGAGAGCAATCTTTCCAAAAAAGCAGGGACTTTTTGGACTAATGCTTGCAAAGGATTTGCACCAAGATTATATGCAGGTATGATGGCTTCAAGTAAAAAACTGTCCTCGTAAAGTCCTTTTTGTCCACTTAGCCACTTATCACGATTTTTAGTATAAGACTCATGTTGTGATTTGTAATGTTGTAATAGCTCACTGCTTTTATGAGTAGCCAATAACCAATAATGAGCGGCACCCGCATCAATCGCTAACTCAAAAATGGGGTTCTCACGATCACAAACTACGTTTGAACCATCAAGGCGACTATAAATAGCGTAGGGTATCTCCATGCCAGAGTCGAAATCGGCATAATTCATTTTTGTACCGGCTTGACTTAATTTACTACAATATTTTTGATACCCTATTTTGATCCAATACTCTTTAATAAACTCCTCATCTTTGTCGATAAGATCCTGACAAAAAAAATCCTGATTGCTAGAATAAATAATATTTTCTTCTTCACTTTGTTCTCTAAAAGACTTCTCGAAATACACCTCAGTCAATAGGTTACAGTTCAACAATTTTTGGACATCACTTACTAGAGCCACTAGACTTTCTTCTACTTTTAAAATCTTGAGTTTTGATCCTACTGTTTGAAGTAAAGTACTAACCTCACCCAGGATATTTTGTGATTCTTCTAAGGAATTTTCAGGTGGTTGGTTCGTATATTCTTTAAGGATTTGAATAGACTTTAAAATTAATATAATGGTCTTAGAAAGAGTTTCATTCGCCTCTTTAGCTTCCTCTATTGTTTCCAGCATCTCACTTAGCGTGTTGCAATAGTTTAATGCCCCTTCGAGGTTAATTCGAGCACGATTAGAGGGCGCTTTTGCATCCTGGTACAAGGCTTCCTTGTAATCTTTTACAATTCGCAAAAAAGTTATAATACGAAGATCATGGTCAGACTGTGGTTTTCCTGTGAAGTGAAAGCGAGCATCACGACTTCTTTCATTTCGAAATAATTGTGCAAAAAACCAACTACGTAACAAAACCCCCAAAATTAATGTCTTTTCAAACAGATACTTTTCTGAAGCTGCAGTAAGTTCGGCGCGTGGAATTTCATTTTTTAAGTGACATTTTAACTCTTTAATCTCAGGAGCATCGAACTCATTTGTATCAAATAAATCTTTGGGGAAAGCCTCATTGTTGCCTAATAAATGCAATGCATAGGCATGAAAAAAGCAATTATCAAGTGCTGGTGATACATCAATACCATTACCAATACGCTGCTTCCTTTCATCTAATAACAATTCTGCAGCTTTCTCTGAACTTAGCATTACTTTTCTCAAAAAAGACCTATACATCAATCATAACAAGCTATCATTAACTAAACATTAAATTTTATTAACTCTTAGACATCTTGATAACAAATAAATTCAATTGCTAATAATGTGCCCGATTACTACTAAGTATTGACTAAACTAGAGAATGTCAATATTATGACTTAATGGTAATATTTTTTACTTGAGAAGTATAATATGTCCAGTGTAAATAAATTTTCATTCGTCGCCCTCTTTCTTACTCTCCTCCTCCGCTGAGGCGGATATTCATTTAATTAAAAAAGTCACTTGCCCCTTCTAAATTAAATTGAGATTTAGCGGGTATCTTTAATTTGTTAATGAAGTCATGATTATGAATAAATCAATCACTCGAGTAGCAGCCTGGGGAATCTGGATAATTGCTTCCCTGTTTTATGCCTATCAATACATTTTAAGAGTAATGCCCAATATTATGCTCGACAATTTTGTCCAGCAGTTTCATATTGATACAGCCGTTTTTGGCCAATTTTCAGGAGTTTATTATATTGGATATTCCTTAATGCACCTGCCCATCGGCATCATGCTTGACCGATTTGGGCCCAGAAAAGTAATGACGAGCTGTATTCTATTAACCGTCATTGGATTATTACCCATTATTTTTGCCGAACATTGGGTCTATCCCCTGATTGGCCGCGCCCTGATTGGAATGGGTTCTTCGGCAGCCATCTTAGGTACTTTCAAGATTATCCGCATGGGTTTTAAAGAGGAATATTTTACGCGCATGTTAAGCTTTGCGGTGACCATTGGCTTAATTGGTGCTATTTATGGAGGCGGACCAGTAAGTTATTTGACAGCAACATTAGGCTATAAGACTGTCGTAGAAATTTTTGCCTTTTTTGGCATTTTGCTAGCGGCCCTAACCTATTTTATCGTTCCTGAAATTGATAAGCCTTCCTATACCTCAAGTATATTGGCAGACGTTAAGCAGGTTATTACAAACCGTCAAATTATTGCCTTATGTTTATTGGCAGGATTAATGGTGGGCCCTTTAGAAGGCTTTGCCGATGTCTGGGGTTCTGCTTTTATTAGACAGGTTTATGGATATAACCGCTCTCTCGCTAGTTACTTACCGTCTATGATCTTTATTGGAATGTGTTTTGGTGCCCCTGTTCTTAGTTATATTGCAGAAAAATCCCGTAACTATTTGGCAGTGATTATTGGAGCTGGCTTTTTAATGATGATGATTTTTGTCGCATTAATTTCGCAGCAAATGAATAGAGAAACCATGGCTTTAGGCTTTATAGTGGTCGGCGTATGCTCAGCCTATCAAATTTTAGCGATTTATAAAGCCTCAACTTATGTGCCAGAACAAATGGCAGGGATAACAACGGCCATTGCTAATATGATTATTATGAGTTTTGGTTATGCATTCCATACCACCATTGGTGTAATAATCAATAGTTTCGGCGGAATTAATGTTTCTTCAGCGTTTATTTATGGCCTAGGTGTAATACCCATCACGTTGAGTATTGCAGTGATTGGATTTTTCATTCTTTTTTATCAGGAGCGTGGAAAAATACTTCCTGTATCATCAACCTGTTAAGAATATTGTTCAGCAAAGGGACAAAGCAGCCTTTTGCTTTGTCCCCACAGAGATCCTATCAAGAAATGCTAAGCCCTGATACAAAATTATCAACCGCTTTCTTCTCTTCTTTTGATGAATTAAATAAGCCATAAGCCGCGAGACCACCACTAAAGAGTCCCAAGCTTGCGCTCGCAGCAACGGTAGCCTTGGCAAATGCAGCACCACCAACGATACCCGTGAAGAATGCACCAGGTCCGGACCATACACCCGCAGCAAATCCAATTCCAAAACCAATTGCTCCAACAATTACAGTAACTAAAGCAACTGCAGCCAGTATTAACACACTATTTAGAATATGGGGGTGTTTCCCTTCTAAAATTTGATGGCAATTTTGGCTAAATGCTTGAATTGCTTGGGCCTGCCCTGAAGTGTCCTCTTGCGCCAATTTAGTTTGTAAGCTATTGATTTCTGCAGATATGGCATTAAATTTCTTGTAAGGCAAATTTCGGATTGCGCCTTTTAAATTTACTACCGCCATTTGCCAGGGTGAGAAATTAGCATCGAAAAACTCTTCGTCCTCTGCCGCCTCTGAGGCAGCTTCTTGCTCAAGCGCATTTAAAGATAGAACAAATTTACTAATATCATCTTGATTTGAAATAGCGAAAGCTTTCTTCGTATATACCTTCTCACCAGATAACGTCTCTCTTATATCGCAAAGCTTTTCTTGGGGGTTCCCCTTGTAGTCCTTGTCTGGGATACCCACCAAAACTACATCAGAGAAATTGCTGTCCCTTTTAAACAATTGGATTTGGGCAATTATCTCCTGATAATTCACATCCGCTTCTGATAATTCAAGGCAGAAAAAACCTACCTGGTCCGGACAAAAAATATTCCACATACATTTAAAACGTGGATCGGGATTCATAAAAGTTATTGAGAGGCCCTGTACCGTTGTAGTATATACTGCGCGTTCGTCGAAATTTACAACGCCAGGTTGAATATTGAAGTGATTTTGTATTGAATGGATGAGTTTAGTCCCAGCCTTTTCTGAACCAAAAAAAATAACAGCCATAATTTCCCTGAACCATTAATGAAATCGGATTATACTTTTTTAAGCTTAAGAGAAGATTAATTGATCTAATTTTAGCTGGAACAAAAAGATTGGTTTTATTCTGAACCACGGATTATTATACTTTATAAGCACTTCCCAGGTTCAATATTGATGAAAACTCTATTTCATTTGGCATTCCCAGTGCATGATTTCACGTTGGCAAAAACTTTTTATCATGACCAATTGGGGTTCAAGTTAGGTCGAGAGTCAGAGCGTGCCTTAATTTTTCAGTTTGGTGCCGGACAAATTGTCGCCCATAAAGTTGAGAACATTCTCCCTGAGCAAAAAGGAATTTATCCTCGCCATTTTGGCTTAATTTTTCTTGAAAAAATGGAATTTGATCAATTTATTGCACGGATTAACGCGAAAAAAATAACTTATGAAATAGCCCCTAAAGTACGTTTCGCGGATACAAAAATTGAACATCATTCCTTTTTCTTAAAAGATCCTAGCAATAATTTACTTGAGTTTAAGTACTATACGCATCATTCTGCCATCTTTGATGAAATTAACTATAAACAAGTTGGCGAAACGAGCAGGATTTGACAAATGACAAGGTAAAAACTAAGCTCTTATTGTGCACTGCAACATAAAAAGGAGGGCATCATGCATCAGGATTATATGGAAAACTGGAAAGATACTTTTAATCAACTTCAAAAACCATTTCGAGAAATGATGGAGTTGAACGTTAAAACGTTACAGAAGATGTCTTATGTTAAACCTGAGGAGCTTTCTCGCATTAAAAAACCAGAAGATATTCTCGAAAAAAATGTTCATGTTTTTATTCAAAATGGCCATAAAGCGTTAGATTATATGCAACAAGCGTTTGGCATTTTTGAAAAACATTTATTAACTGCGGCAAGAGATATCAACGAGAAACGTCATGGAAATCGATATTATCACTCATAAACGCTGTCATTATTGGCTAAAACGGGCTTTAAAGCCCGTTTCTTTTTGAGGCTAGCCTTTTATTGTACAAGTAGTCGGTCCATTATCTAACTGAAGCTGATTTCCACCAGAATCTGTCATAAATTGTCCTTCATAGCTGTTCTTGTGTTTCTTATCTTGAGCTGAAATAAAAATACGTAATCGGGATGAATCCTCCTCATCCATCGCAATAAGCAGCAGATTTCCCTCTCTCATACTAAACACACTAGTTTTCAAAGGATATGAAAAATCCACACTCGGTAATTCTCCTGCTTTTTGCGGCATTACGAATGAAATAGATTCTTTTAAACCCTGCAGGGAACAAACAATCCTCTTTTGTTCTGCATGGGTGAGTGTTATTTGAAGAAAAAAGAAGAGTAATATTTTTAAAATTTTCATTGGCATCCCTGCTAATTTTTAGTAATCCAGCCTACAAATCCATCGGTTTGAATGCAAGTTATGAAAATTTATTAACTAAGTATCACATAAATTACTCAAAGTGAACTATATTTAAATACTAGGGATATAATAATAATTTTAACTGAATACAATCAAGGAGATATCATGAAGAAAAAGCTGCTATTGATTTTAGCAGTCACTTCGACTTGTTTCTCTCTATCTACACCTTCCCTCTTACCACTAAAAGAGCCAAGTCAACAGTATAAGTCGGTGGTAGATGTATTCCACTCTATAGTTAATAATCAATACCACTATCCCAGGATGACTGCAGTTCCCTTAAGTGGCATACGTGAAATGCTGCATAAAGAGGCCCCTACTTTAAGCCTTGCCGTCATTAATAAAGTACTCACTTCTATAAAATGTACCGATGAATATAATGTTTATCACAATAACATTTTGACAGTTATTGATTATTCCTTACCTTCCAGTGAGAAGCGTTTGTGGGTTTTTGATTTAGATAAGAGGAAATTACTGTTCCACACTTACGTCTCCCATGGAATCCGCTCAGGAAGTTTGGTAACCAATTATTTTTCAAATAAACATGACAGTAAAGCAAGTAGTATTGGTGTCTACCTTACCGAAAACACTTACTATGGTCGAGATGGCTTGTCTTTGGTATTAAATGGCTTGGATAAAGGGTTTAATGACAATGCAACCAGTCGCTCGGTTGTGATGCATGGCGGATGGTATGTCGATGAGAATTTCATTAAAAAATATGGTAGAGCTGGCCGCAGCTGGGGCTGCCCTGCCTTGCCTCTTAATCTTAGCAAAGACATCATCAATACCATTAAAGATAAATCATTGTTTGTCATCTATTACCCCAATGACAACTGGTTTGGGCAATCGAAATATTTAAATTGTGATAGATATTCGGCAACTGTCGCCGATCAGACAATTGGAGATAACTTCCCTGTTGAAAATGACATGCGTGATGACATTCTCTTTGCCGACATGAATAAAAATAAATACCGCGAAGAAAGTGATCCTATTGTGGTCATGACTGCAGATAACTATGAACGCATTTTCCGTATGCCTCCACCTGTTAGTCGCATGTTAAGACGACAAATTGATAATGTGGAATACATTGCTTTGAGTGAACCAGAGTTTAGAAATATCATGATTCTTAATAATCAAGGAGTCGAGCACCAAAATATTTGGGACAATGTAACCTTTGTGGTACCCGATGTGCGAATGCAGCGAGGTTATTATATAACCCAAATGAAAATTGTCCCTTTGGGTAAAATAAAAGACGTTAAATTTGATATTGATAGCGTCAACCATCCTCAGCAAACTAAAATTTACTCAGTTCAGTTGGAGGATAAAGTTATTCAGTTAAAGTCAACGAATCAGTTTATTCGTTGGTTGGGGTTATAAGCTGCTGACAGAAACTGACAGGGAGTCTCTGGTATCCTTTGAATTTAGACATTGAATTAGAGACTCCTATGATTTTTTTAAAACCTCAATTAATCAAAATCGAAGGCTTTATCGTCAGCGGCATTCATGTTCGTACAAAAAATAGTGATGAGCTTAATCCCAAAACAGCGAAACTACCTCAACTTTGGCAGCGCTTTCATACAGAAAATATTGCAAATGTAGTGCAAAACGATCCTGATTCACAGCAATTTGGGGTATATTCTGATTATGAGTCGGATGTTTCAGGAGCTTATACATTAACTGCTGGTGTCAAAACGGATAACGTCACTCGAATACCAGGGTGCACTTCAATTTATATAGAACCTGGAAATTATCTTCTTTTTCAAAATCACGGTTCAATGCCACAAGCTATCATCGAATTATGGCAAGGAATATGGCGTTACTTTTCCTTTGAGTCTCGATTTGTACGACGCTACCTCACAGATTTTGAAGTTTATAAAAACTCTGAGGAATGTGCTGTTTATATAGGAGTTGTCGAATAGCCTAGACAATCGAGTTTAAATTCTCAATTTCCAGGGCTAAAGCAAATTGGCTAGCACAGGCTTCTAGTAATTGAATTTTTTCTGGAGAATCCAGATCTTCTCCCTTGGGCGATTGTAATCTTAAAACACCGACTACCTTCCTTATCCCTGGTAGAGGAAGATAAAGTGCTTCTGCAGTTGGAAAAGTATCAGTGCCCAAGCCTGCCCTTTGCCCTAATTCGTAAACCCATTGAATAATCTCTGACTCCTCGGCATCCAATATTGGTCTGAGTCCTTTTTTGGCATGGGCTATTAGACGTTTATTTTGGGGCAAAAAAACCGCTACCTCACTATTGAAAATTTTAGAAATATAATTAATACCGATGTTCAATAACTTATTTTTTCCACGGGTGTTCGATAATTGTTTACTTAGTTCATATAACGCCGAAGTTTGGCGTGCGTGAAGACGTGCAGCAGCCATTTGTCGCCGAGTAATAATGATTAGCTGGCTGATTACTTGGGTCACAATAAGCATCACTAGTAAAGTAAAGGAATAATTGAGGTTCGGAATGGAAAATGTGTATAAAGGGGGCGAGAAGAAATAATCATAGGCAAAAATACTTAAGACAGATCCCAAAATGGAAGGTCCAACGCGCCCAAATAATGCAATCCCAGTTACCCCTAACAGATAAACCATGATTAAATTGCTGGCACTTAATACAGGATAAAGTAAATAATTAATCATCGTTGTCAAAGTAACGATAACAAGGGAGGCAAGATAAATTACCCATGGAGAGCGCTTTTTATATTTCTTTTCTTGTTTTTTTACCTGACGATCCCCAGTCATAATATAAACATCAATTTCTTCACTATAGCGCAGAATTTCGTCGGCCAAACTACGCAAGAATAAATCACGCCAACGGGTTCGAATATGCTTCCATATCATGATTTGCGTAATATTTTGATCATGGGCAAAATCAAGTACTGTTTTTACAACATTAAAGCCAGTCAAAATTCGCGTTTCAGCACCTAACTGCTTAGCTAAACGTAAATTTTCCACAGCCTTTTGACGTTTTTCCTCTGATTGAGATCCATAAGGAATATCCACATAAATTGCAATCCACGGAGCTTGCAGATTTCGTGCAGTACGCTTGGCCGCTCGAATTAATGTTAGTGAAGAGATACCTGGCCCAACACAAACCAGTATTTTTTCCTTAGTTGGCCATATTTTTCGAATACCTAGACCTTGCCGGTATAAAAGAACCTGTGCACTAACGCATTTTGCCGCTGTTCGTAATGCTAATTCGCGCAAAGCACTTAAATTTCCTTTACGAAAAAATGATTCTGTCGCTAATTTCGCCTGTGCCGGAAAATATACTTTCCCATCCTGCAAACGTTTTAACAATTCTTCTGGAGGCAAATCAACAAGTTCGATGGTATCCGCTATCTCAATAATAGAATCAGGTATCGTTTCTTTAATGGGTGCATGAACGATTTGCGAGACATCATCATTTAAGCTCTCAATATGTTGTACATTTAACGTGGTATAAACATCAATCCCTCTATCTAGAAGTTCTTTGATATCTTGCCAACGTTTTTTATGACGTGAACCCGGGACATTGGTGTGCGCCATTTCATCAACCAATATCAATCCGGGGTAACGTTTTAAAGCACCATCCAAATCAAATTCAGACAGTTGCTTGCCATGATAATCAATTGTTTTTTTAGGTAACACGTTAAAATGGGTTAATAAAGAATTAATTTCCTGGCGACCATGGGATTCGGCAATACCAACTACAACATCTAAACCTTTATTTAATAGTTCAAGTGCATCATGCAGCATTTCATGAGTTTTACCCACACCCGGTGCTGCACCCAAATAAATTTTCAATTTACCATGTTTTTGTTGACGCTCTTCTTCTTGCACACTATGCAATAAAGCATCCGGATTAGGACGCCGCTCTACCATGAGCACTCCTTATTTATCCAACGCTAGATTCAGCTCCAGTACATTAATCCTTGGCTCCCCTAAAACAAGCATAGTACGATTCTTCACTAAACGATTAATCAATGCCTCAATGTCCGTTTCAGACTTATTCCGCGCTCTGGCCACACGGGGTACCTGATATAATGCAGCAAGAAGACTAATCTCTGGATCTAATCCACTTCCAGAAGCCGTGACCAGGTCAACAGGAATTAAACGCTCATTTGTGGGATCGTTTTCGTGCAAACGGGCAACACGCGCGTTTACAGCATTAAAAAAAGCAGGATTGGAGGGGCCTAGATTCGAACCCGATGAATTCAGAGCATTGTAAGGGTAAGGCATGGTGGCAGAAGGACGCCCCCAAAAGTATTGAGGAGCCTCAAACAACTGCCCAATTAATAGCGATCCTACCACCTTATTCTCTTGCTTTATCAGGCTGCCATTTGCCTTCCAGGGGAAGAATAATTGAGCAATACCTGTCACTGCCAGTGGATAAATCACTCCTGTCACAAGCGTGAGAATAATTAAGAGAATAGCCGCCGATTTTAATTGCTTAAAAGCTTCATTAAACATTTACCCTATCCTGTTAGGCCAAGCATTACTAAAAGTATGTCTATTATTTTAATACCGAGAAAGGGAACGACTAATCCTCCCACGCCATAAATCAATACGTTGCTTCGCAATAATCTTGCAGCTGAAACATGTCGATATCGAACACCGCGTAATGCCAGTGGTATAAGAAAAATAATAATGAGCGCATTAAAGATAACCGCTGACAATACTGCACTGTCCGGGGTTTTAAGATGCATGATATTCAATGCATCTAATGCGGGGTACGTCGTTGCAAATGCAGCGGGTAAAATTGCAAAATATTTTGCCACATCGTTTGCCATACTGAAGGTTGTAAGCGCCCCTCTTGTCATTAACAATTGCTTGCCAATTTCAACCACTTCAATCAATTTAGTGGGATTAGAATCTAAATCAACTAAATTACCCGCCTCTTTCGCTGCTTGAGTTCCTGTGTTCATGGCCACAGCAACATCGGCCTGTGCCAATGCCGGAGCATCGTTAGTGCCATCACCAGCCATTGCCACTAAATGTCCTTCTTTCTGTAGTCGACGTATTAATTTTAATTTATCTTCGGGGGTCGCATTAGCGAGGAAATCATCAACACCGGCCTCACCTGCGATAGCTGTTGCCGTAAGCGGATTATCACCCGTTACCATAATTGTCTTAATTCCCATGCGTCTTAATTGGGCAAATCTCTCACGTATCCCTCCTTTAATAATATCTTTAAGATGGATAACACCTAACACTTTCGCCCCCTCAGCAACGATAAGTGCAGTCCCTCCCTTACGTGAAATATTTTCCACATTACGGACTAGATTTTCTGAAAAACGGCCGCCCAATTGTGTAACGTATTGCTCCACCGCTTCGGCTGCCCCTTTTCGAATCTGACGGTTTGATAAATTAACCCCGCTCATCCGCGTTTGAGCTGTAAACGGGACAAACGTAGCCCCTAATTTTAAGATGTCTCTACCTCGCAACCCGTATTTCTCTTTTGCCAAAATTACAATACTTCTTCCCTCCGGCGTTTCATCTGCTAGTGAGGCCAACTGAGCTGCATCAGCCAAAGTTTCCACAGATACACCATCTTCAGGAATAAATTCTGTAGCCTGGCGATTTCCTAATGTAATGGTCCCTGTTTTATCCAAAAGTAATACGTCTATATCTCCAGCCGCTTCTACTGCTCGGCCGGATAAGGCGATAACATTGGCTTGAATCATCCTATCCATACCGGCAATGCCAATTGCAGAGAGCAATCCACCAATGCTAGTAGGCGCCAGACAAACAAAAAGTGCCACAAGCACTGTAATCGTCACTATTTTGCCACTGCCCGCCGCTGTCACGCTATAAATTGAAAAAGGTAATAACGTTGCACAAACGAGAAGAAATATTAGCGTTAGTGCTGCTAATAAAATAGTAAGTGCCAGTTCGTTTGGCGTTTTTTGTCGTTTTGCACCTTCAACTAGAGAGATCATCTTGTCTAAAAAAGTCTCACCTGGATTTGAGGTAATACGTACCACTAACCAGTCAGAAATAACCTGTGTTCCTCCGGTTACTGCACTGCGATCACCCCCGCTTTCTCGAATAACTGGGGCACTTTCGCCTGTTACGGCACTCTCATTCACAGAAGCAACACCATCAATTACTTCACCATCATTAGGAATAAGGTCTCCTGCCTCAACCAAAACCACATCACCGATACGCAAATGAGTTGATGGAATTATTGTTACCTTAGCTTCTCGTGAAGGTTTTGCTAATTTTTTTGCCTGGATATCCCGTCGAGCTTTTCGTAAAGCCTCTGCCTGGGCTTTGCCCCGACCCTCAGCCATTGCTTCAGCAAAATTTGCAAACAATAAGGTAAACCAAAGCCATAGGGTAATTGCCAAAATAAAATTCGACGGTGCCTCTCCCGGCCCTGCCAACGATTGAATGAAAAGAAAGGTCGTGAGTATCGCACCAATATAAACCGTAAACATGACTGGATTTCGTAATTGATGAAACGGTGATAGTTTTAAAAAAGCAGCATAAATTGCAGCTGTTATTATTTTAAGGCTCCAGACCGATCGCTTTTTAGTGACCATGGTTGCTCCATAGCATCAGATGCTCCACAATCGGCCCTAAAGAAAGAGCAGGGAGAAAAGATAAAGCCCCTACTATTAACGTAACTCCTATCAGTAACAAAATAAACAATGGTGTATGTGTTGCTAATGTCCCTGAAGTCACTGATATTCGTTTTTTACGCGCCAAAGAGCCAGCAATGGCAATAACAGGAATAGCGACCCAAAATCGACCTATTAGCATGCTTATGCCACCTACAATGGTATAGAATGGCGTATTTGCATTTAATCCTGCAAAAGCACTGCCGTTATTATTTGCCATTGATGTAAACGCATAAAGGATTTCTGTAAAACCATGCGCATCTGGATTGGCAATTGATTTAACACCCATTGGTGTAACCACACCAATAGCAGTAGTAATCAGAACCAGTATAGGCATCAGCAGGACAACAAACGATGCCATTTTCATTTCATAGGGCTCTATTTTTTTACCTAAATACTCAGGGGTTCGACCCACCATTAATCCGGCAACAAATACTGTAATAATAACTATCATTAGCATACCGTATAATCCGGAACCCACACCACCAAAGATTATTTCACCCAATTGCATCATCCAGACAGTAATCAATCCACCCAAAGGGGTAAAGGAATCATGCATTGCATTAACAGAACCATTTGATGCCGCAGTGGTTGCGGTCGCCCAGAGGGCAGAGCTTACAATGCCGTTGCGTATTTCTTTTCCTTCCATGTTTCCCGCAGGGTAAAGATTGTCTCCCGCGGTAGAATCAATCCCTAAGCTTGCAAAAGCAGGATTGCCCTGCTGTTCAGCAATAATTGCAATACTGGCACAAGGAATGAAAATTAGTGTCATGGCAATTAATATTGCCCACCCTTGTCTTTTATCATTTACCATCAAACCAAAGGTGTAACAAAGGGCGGCAGGAATTAATAATATGGCGAGCATTTCCAAAAAATTGGTTAGTGGGGTTGGGTTTTCAAAAGGATGCGCGGAGTTTGTATTAAAAAAACCTCCCCCGTTTGTTCCTAATTGCTTAATTGCAATTTGCGAGGCAACAGGGCCCATGGGTATCATTTGTTCTGTCAGCTGAACAATTTCATTTCTAGGCTTGCCTTGCTCATCAAGAATGGTTTTACCCAAATTATCAGTGACTGGTTTTGAATAATTTACTGCCTGTATAAGATTAACTTTTTCATAAGGCTTGAAGTTTTGAATAACGCCTTGAGAGGTTAGGATGACGGCAAATACGAATGAAAGAGGCAAAAGAATATACAAAACTCCTCTCACAGTATCGACCCAAAAATTTCCTAACCCTGTCTCTTCATGCTTTGCAATACCTCGAATTAAAGCCATTAGCAATGACATACCGGTTGCAGCAGAGATAAAATTTTGTACAGTCAACGCAAGCATTTGGGTAAAATAACTCATCGTTCCTTCACCGCTATAAGCCTGCCAGTTTGTATTGGTTGCAAAGCTTGCAGCCGTATTAAAGGCCAACTCTGGTGAAAGTCCAGGAAATTTTTGTTCATTCAATGGAAAATAAAACTGTAGACGTTGGATCAAATAAGCAACAAGCAAACCTAGCAAATTAAAAAAGAGCATCGTGAATAGATACTGTTTCCAATTCATTTGCTCTGCACAGTTTATACCGCATAATCGGTAGATTCCTCGCTCTAAGAAGCCCCCAAGTCTATTCAGGCCACAAGGTTTATCTTCATAAACTCGAGCCATATACCAACCTAGCGGTTTAACAAGTAAAAGAAGAATTACAAGATAAAGTGCCACTTGAAGAATACTTATTTCTAGCATAAGAATCCGTTTCCACTCGCTAAAACAGTTCAGGTTTAAATAAAACAATCAATAAATAGATAAGTAAGGCAAATGTGATGACTCCACCGATGACATAAAATCCCAATTGTTTACTCCTTAAACAAGGAATCGAAGAATTTGATCAGAATAAAGGATAAGCTAAAAAAAACTAATACGATAATGATTGATAGAATATCCATATCATTCAGATTCCAAGTATAATATTCAATCCTATCATAGAGTAATATTAAACAAAAATATGATTTTTATAATTGAACCTACCCAGTAAAATAGTCTATATTTTGTCCCCCGAATCATGCTACTGGCGATTAAAAAATTTCCTTAGACTATTATGAACACTTTAAAAGACATCCATATTCGTGAGCTTGTTCAAGATGATGCCGATAAATTTTTAGTAGTGATGCAAAAAAGTCAGTCATTCCATTTCCCTTACATCACTGCCCCTCAAACCAGGGAAGAATTTGAATATTATTTTCAGAAATCACAGCTTCCTGATCAACGATGTTATCTAGCGATTAATAGTTCACAAACGATTATTGGCGTATTTAACATTAGTGGTATTGTTCGAGGAGTATTTCAAAGTGCTTATCTTGGTTATTTTGCGAATGTTCAGTTTGCAAGCCAAGGAGCAATGAGTCAGGCGCTTAAATTAGTTTTAAAAGAAATCTTTCTTGAATTGAAGCTGCACCGTATTGAAGCAAATATTCAGCCTACCAATAAATCCTCTATTCGTTTGATAACAAAAAATGGTTTCCTTAAGGAAGGCTTCTCGCCTCGCTATTTAAAAATTAATGGCCAATGGTGCGACCATCTTCGTTTTGCTTTATTGTATGAAGATTGGTTGGCTAATCAATACGACTAGACATCAAAAGAAAAAAATCCCTAGTCAAGACTGTTTTTTTCTTTTTTATTTGGATAACATAGTTTTCTATTCTCTCATTGTCCCTTCCCACATCCTGTGGATATTTTTTAGTAATTAGCTTGCTTAGTTTTCTTTTTTGTGTTTTTTTTCGTAGAATATTCGTTGTAAAACATGGGAATAACCTTATTTTTCTTGCATCATCTATAAAAAAAATTATCCACATTTTCTGTGGATAACCTTGTGTATACTCTATCTAAGTGATTGTTCTAACGGCACTTAGTAAGTTGCGCAGTGATTTTACACAAAACTGCATTTATGAAACATTATATTTTGGGTACTTAGACTGTAACCAAAGTAATATAAATCCAATAACAGGCAGGATAACATCGCTCCAAAAAATTCCTCCTGCGTTACCTGGTGCAAAATTATGGGCGGTTATCATTTGATAAATGTGTCCGCCAGCAGCTCCCCATAAAAACATAGCAGGTGCAATCACTGTAGCAGCACGAAAACCAAGCTTACTCCAAAAACTAATAATTCCAATGACTGCAAACCCCAAACTGGCAAAACCAACTTCAAGTTGGAACGGACTTTGTGCCCATCCAATATATTGTGCAGTAAAATCACCAAAAAATACGTGCATTATAAAGTTATAGAAATAACTAATGCCGATATTAAATAAGAGAAAATAGGAAAAAAATATTTCAATAACCTCAGCCTTGCTTAAAGGTTTGGCTTTAAATAACAACACGAATACCGCAACTATCATGCTCAAAATAAATAGAGTCCAGGTAAAATTACTCAAAGCTAAAGTAATAATTTCTTGCATCATCTCTCCTTCCATTATTTCACAATCAAGGTTTATTATTTGACTTTCTATTTTACATTAACACAAGGTTATACTTGGTAACGCACTTTTTGCAGAATTAGATGAACTCTCAACAGTGAATAAACGATAAATGTCGTTAGAAGGTAACTTATTCTCCTCTCCCTCTCTCGATTTTTGATAATTTTCATAGAGTCGGTAACTCAAATAGGAGAAGGTCAAAGCACATGCAATAGGCCAGGAAATAGCTGCAGCTGTAATGATGAATGCGGTGGCAGTCGTATTAAAAATTAGTGTTTTCCAGAATAATTTATAGGATTCAGCACATCGGTAATTCAATGCATTGAGCATTTCATAATGATGCTCATTCGCTAAAAACTTTCCATTCGTGATTTCACGTTGAACCGCAATACTGGACTGTTTATATTTTTTGTACTCAGAAGCTGTATTATAAAGAGCATTACCAAGCATACTCAAACCCGCCAAAATACCTAAAGCAAACGGGCCAAAAAAGACAAAAGTTGAACCAAAAGCACCTATGAATAAAGTAGCAGCGACAATATTAAATTTGTAATAAGCACATTGGGCTTCCCACTCATCATTGACAATATCAATCTGCCGGTTGATGACTGCTAACTCCAGTGATGAAACTACTTCGTTCTTTTGTCGCATCAAATCATTGACGCGGTTTATATAATCTCTCCGTTCAACGGACCATCGGACAATAAATAATGCTAAATCAAATGTTAAAAACGCTAAATTAATTTGTGCGATAACCAAAGAAGACAACTGAAAAACTCGATTGTAGTTACTTAATAAGTTAACCGTACCCCAAACCATATCATTAGCCATCGAATACCCACGTTTTTCCATTTCCTGGATCAGTACTTTTTGGCTTGACAGCTCCTTATTCAAAGCAGCTTTTACGACGTGCTTTATCATGACCGTTAAATTAATCATGAAGCGCAAGGTATACAGAGCGACACTGGACACACGCAAAATTCGTTGAGGTTTATCAAGTAATCTAACAAAATCCTGCAAATTATAAGGTGATCCTATCTTTTCATTTATTGCTTCCATGAAGGCCGCAAATCCATTTTCTTGCAGATAAATAATAAGGTAACTTGCAAGAGTTCGACTGTAATTCCAATAGGAGCGATTAGTGATTAAAAAAGAGGCGTCTTCACGTAATTTTGCTGAGCTCATCACTACAGTTGCAAAATTCGAAGCCCCTTTCCTTACTTTAGACAATACTGTTAGCGGTTTAGTTTCTTCAGAGGTTGTCTCTTTAATGAACCTCTCAATTTCGTTTTTCTTTTCTAATAATGCATGTAAATCGTCTTCAACATAGTCCAGTTTATAATAATCAATCATCAAATTACATAAGCAACTGATATAGGCAACAATTTCACCTTCCTTTTTCAAGGCATGCTTATTGGCAATAAATAATTGATATAATGATGAAAACTCTGCTTTAAGTTGATTTAAATTAAAATCAGTCTCTTTAAAGGAAAGCTTAGCCGATTGGTTTGCTGACGAACTAAAAAAATTGTGTTTTATGCGGTTAATCTCGGCCATTTTAGAGTTCTACTATAGAGAGGTCATTTCCCTGCCTCATTCTATAACATGCGAACTTTTAAACCAAATTATATTAAGATCAACTAATAAGCTCAAACTGTTCGCTTTTGAGCAAAAGTGCTCATCTCAAACCATTCAAGGGGGACTTGCCAGTCAATTTCCTTAGCCAGCATTAGATCCACATTAAAAAGTATGACGATGTGTATGTGTATCGACATGTCCGTGATGGTTATCCTGTGTTGTACTATTATGGCCATGATGAGTGTGAGGTACTTGGTTTGGTTGCACAGGGACAATCACTGTGTTGTTATGGCCATGATGATTATTAGATTCCTGTAGGCCAGGAACGGGGGTAAACACAGTGCCTGTATAGCCATGGTATTGTCTAGGTTGGCCAGAGTTTTTATACATATTTTTCATCCTTAGTAGTTTAAAACCACCCTCACTATACCTTAATACTTCTCCTGGTTAAAAGAGAGAGAACGGACTTAAACAAGCAAACCTTATTTTTGCTCAATATTTACGCGCAATTTAAAAATAAAATTCTATACTTAGTAAGACATATCAATGATACAAGGAGATGTCATGAAGACACGTTCTATATCCTTTTCAAAATTATCAGGCCCATTGGCATTCGGCGCTCTTTTATTCATTGGACTATTTTATTCTTCTACAACAAATGCTGCTCAAGGATGTGGATTTGGTTACCACATGACCATGAATGGGCGATGTGTTCCGAACAATCCTGGACCAGGAGCTATACCTGCCCCCGGACGTCCGGACTGCTGGTATAATTATAAAGGTCAATTGCGTTGCTGGAGATAACAATTTCATCTTGGCGTCACACTGGCTGACGCCAGGATTACCCAACTTACTTCTAATTACTTATTTATCACTGTAACCATACTAACTCAGGGATAGAACTATGGAAACTTTACATTCAGTGGATGCTGCCAAGAAAAATGGGCTTTTTACCCCTATAAAAAAACTACTGTGCGGTGATGTTCCCCTGTGGGTTAGTTTTTGGATATTTGGCGTATTGGTTATCACATTATTCAATATTGGATTCTACTTTATAATCATTAATATGATAAATATTATTAATAAGGTAGGCACTTCTCCCGTTTACGCCATTATTGTTTTGACAACGCTTTACACTATTTTGATCTGGATAGCGATATGGAACAGCGCCTCTAAATACAAAGGAACAAAAATTTTAGCCATTTTCGCCAAAGTGGTTGTTATTTTTAGCGTATTAATCACTTTATTATTTTTATACCTTAACTCAAGCTTTAACGCACGTGGCACCACACAACAGATAAATACAATAGTGATGCTACTCAATAAAAATTTACCTGCAAAAATAGACAATCATACTGTGCTGTATAAAGTGGGTTCAGATAAAAGTAAATTATTATATTATTTCGAGCTTGTTAATTTCGATGAAAATCAAAAAAGCAATATCTTAAATAACCAAGAAGAAGCCTCCAACATGTTGGAAACGTCAATCAAAGCCAAGGTTTGCAAAAGTAGTGAATTGCAGCGATTTTCCAACCAAAACATTGAACTCGTTTATGATTATATTCTAGATGGACGCCAGTTATTTTCAATTCCTATCAATGAGAAGATTTGTAATCAAAACTAATGTGAGTAAACGCATAATTCTTGGGGAAAATAGCAATCCACTATAATTAAGACAAGTGGATTGCGTTTATAATTATCCAGCTCGTTCAAATCGGACAACTACATCGGCACTCATACCAGGCCCCACAGATAAAGTCCCTTTGGCATCACCTGCATTTCTTGAAAAATTACCTGCCAAGCTTCCATATTGGGTTTTGATGGTTACAACACCATTAGTGCAAGAGCCAGTTAATTCCTCATAAGCATGCTTAGGGCACAACGACGTCCCTGAATCTTTGTCCGCAGATACTTCAATTTTAAAATGCCCTGCACCATCAAGGGCACTAATTATTCCTGATCCATGATATTTGCATTCGCCAATCAACCAGTTATTTGCTTTTCCTCTGCCCGTCCAATGTCCTGGCACATCTGCACATACTGAGGATGAATTCGAATGAAAAATAAAATCTGCATGCGACACCGAGGCAAAGAGACCTGCGGCTATAAATCCTAATAAACGTCGTTTCATTTTTATCCTTAAATAGAAAGTGAGTAATCTTAATAGCACGCGGTAGTTCGCTTGCACTAAAATTCGAAGTTGATTATTACCCTATAACCTAGTGATTGCAATTAGAAAAAAGAGAGAAAATTTTTCATTGGATTCCACCTTTTTCTGGATATCTCGCACAAGATCAGAAATCTCTTCATAATTTGAAATCATAAAAAATTTATATGATCAAAGAGCTTATAGTATCCTGCCCCACGTGCCTCGGCTTGTCCGAGGCATCCAGTAAATCTTAAATCAGTGTTTAATGAAAATATGAATATTGTTTGCGACTTACATGAAGAGTTCACCTGGCTCAGCATTTTTCTGGATGCCTCGGACAAGCCGAGGCACCTAGATAAAAGTCGACGCAGGTAGATATAAAGCCGAGGAACAGACTGCATCGGCACTAAGTTATAAAACTCAAAAAAAAAGATTGACTCTATTCATTAACCGCACGAATATTGATGCTCCAAAATATTAGCATTCCGGGAGAAATGAATGGGCATTAAAGACACCATAAAGGATAACTACAGCTTTATCTTAAAATGTATGGCTACGATAACTGCACAGGCAATCATTACTGCGGGAATTATTGCAACATTAGCTGCAAAATCAACAGTCGTATCCGCACCCTTTCTTTTTGCGGCAGCTTCAACTACTGCTTTGGGGGCCACAGCTGTTGTAGCCTCACCACTTTTACCAATCGCAGCTATGCTACTATTGATGGGAGGAGTTGGTCTTCTATCGTTGTACTTTAATAGTTGCTGTGGTGGTGCACCAAGACATCATTATCATTCGAGAAGTAACTGGACATCATTGAACCTATTTTCTCCTCCAGTCGTGGATGTGTACTCTACTGTACCTACCGTCCCAGTGGTTATTAAATATCCCGATGTCTATCCACATCACCATCACAATAGCAACCACCACGGTCATACTGGATATAACATTTGAACCCACCTTTTTAAACTACATAATGCATAAGTAATACACATATAGGTTGGAACATTAACCCAGCCTATATAATGTCTTTTTGATAGCTCATCAAAGCAATGTTACATTCACCGATGAGGAACTAATGATTTTAAGAATAGTGACTTGGATTAGAGATTGGTGAATTAACGTCAATCAAATATTAGGTAACGTTCTCCATCGCTTGCTTTCACAATTTTCCCCTGTTGACAGGTAGCTATTAAACCCTTTGTGTAACGAAATTTCTATTGACTCGCAGTTACTTAAGTTTCACATAAGCTAACTTTGTTATGATTAGCTCACTACGTTGATTAATGGGAAAAAAATGCATTATTCAAGCAGTTGCAACACTAAAATAGAACAACAGAAATCATTCTGTATTAAATTTAAAGCTTAATTCGCTTCTATATTAATGGGAGCATTGTTGGGAGCATGACGTGCAATTTAAATTTAACTCACATCACGACAACCGACATGATTTTATATTTACCACTAAGTATTCAAAATATTCTCTTTTTTTATTATGCTGCTGCCCAACCATTTTGGAAGTGGCAGTCTAATTACAAGACATTGTTTTGACATGAGGAGCATCCTGTGCCAGCTGATAATAAAAATCTTGCATCTTTATTGGAGAATTTGATCGCTTCTCATGAAAATGAGATAAATTACACACCAGTTGAGATTGAGCTAGACCCTCAATCGGTTAAAAAAGAAGATATCGCCACCCTTTTACAATTTGTTCAAGAAAAACGCAAGCGACTCTTCATTTTTAGGCTGGCTAACGATGAATTTAATAGCAATCTCCTCGCTTTAACCGCACGTCGCTCTTTACTCAAGTACACCGCTGAAACATTATTAAACACCACGTCAGAACCAAAGATCAATCCATTAAAAGAAGCATTGAATAGCTCTTCATCTACAATCCGTGCCAACATTCAAATTCAAAAGAGTATTCATCTTCCTAAACACACTGGCGCAGTCAGCAGACCTAAAAGTGAACTTGTTGAGCAAATTAAAACTGAAATTCAGACAGTAGTTCCTGCAAAATTCCCTGAACTTCCGGCGCTTGAGCAACAACTGTCCGCGTTAGGTATAGAGAACGTAGAAGAAACAGCAGCGCAAATAATCAAAGAGCATCTCCATGCGTTTACAGACGGCATCATTCCAGGGAATTTAATTCAAGGGTTTTATATTGACAAAAATGTGCTCTGTTTCACCCACACACCACGAAGACTACCTTCTGCCTTAGCTCCTGCGCTGCATAAGCCCGCTCTATTGGCCCTACCCACTGTTGAACAGGCACGTCAGCTTTTACCCGAGGTAACTGAAACACTCTTTAAACAGCTGCTAAACAATAGCGATCATGCAATACAAAAACAGGCATTGATCACGGCAATACCCGCTCAAGCCAGAGACATATCTAATCTTCTCAGTTCAATCCAACAGGCTGAAGTAGAGTTTATTGTACCTGTTTTGGCAAAACTATTTGTTTTAGGCGGCGAAGCACATACCAAGTTATTTATAAAAATTCTGAATAATTGCTTAAGTAAAGGTATCAGTATTGAATTCCTTAAAGATCCTGTCGCTCAAGATGCATTTTTAAATCCACGCGGCATTAAAAACCTGCAAAAACTTTTACAGTTGCCTAAAGAACAAAGAGAATGGTGGAATAAGCTTGCGATTGGCCACCTTAAAAATCCTCATCACCACTTTGACTTTAATAATTTTTTCGAGGCTTATACGCAAATTTTCCTACCTCGAATTACAGAAAAAAATCTTTTGTTACCTTATCCCTGTCCCATTGAACATAATGGTCATCTCTTAATTACTTTAAATCGCGTCCTTGATGTTATTGAACGCGCACAAAATCCACAAGAACAATGCGCATCACTGCATGGTCTTAACTGGGGGCCTACAGGGGCGCATTATGCGATGACTCAGGCTCCAAAGCCTCAACGCTTTAAGCAAGTTGCTGCATGCATGCAACTTAAAGATGCTCAAGACGTAGAAGTTGATCCCGAGAAAATCTTAGCCCATCTGAGCGGTAATTCAGAAGACTTGAAGCTCTGGTTGTTTCGATATATGGGGCCACATTGGAAAGAGACGGTTCGATTAACAGATATCCGAGCTCGTTTTGCAGAAATTGAAAATCTAGATGCCTCCTGGACTGCATTACAAAAAAACCAATTCATGTTTATTCTGACCTGTACTTTCTCGCAAGAGGAAAATCTTGTTGCAGAACATTGGCAGAAAACATTGAAAAACTGCAGCAATCTATTACAGCCTTTTAGCGAAACGGAACGAAATAATGTACTAGAGGCTCTGGTTCATTGCTTTCGCTTCAAGCCTAATCCCTCGCTTCTACAAATACAAACTCTGCTATCTCAAATCGCTGAATTGAAAGTTTTATTCCCGGAAAAAAACTTTAACAATGAAATCATTATTCCTTTGGTATCTTGTTTAGAAAATGAAGGTCTTGAATTAATCAATAGATTGAAAGATCGCATTGAAAAAACAACGGAAGAAGCTAATAGAAATACAGCTTTTCTCACTGCTATAGCCTCTTTCACAACCTTATTGCAAAAAAATCGTGAAAACTTAGCACCTGATATTATCAGTTTACTTGCAGCCCTCAATGAGCCTGATTTAACTCAAGATAGCATTGAGATGCTAGAAAACTCGATCAATGTCTTAAAAACCAAAAAAGATATCACCTATTGTAATGCCCTTATAAATCTCTTAGGTCAAATCAATATTTCTAAATCCCAACCATTGCCCAACGGAGAACAAATCCGGACGTTTATCGATACTCTTGCAAATTCAAATTCGATTATCCCTGCAGAGCAAGATACGTTAGATAAACAAGAAAAATGGCTAAACAACTATATTATTGAGCAAAATTTGTTACCTGGCTGTGTCTTTGGTAAAGGGGATATTTCAAAACTTGATGATCTTATCGTAGACGCCCTGACTGACGCCGTGAAAAAAAGAAGCAGTGTACTTCGCGTTGACTCATTGAAAAATGCCTTACTGGAACATCTTAAATCGCCGATTATCCCTAAAGCATTAAAAGATCAGCTTGATGGAGGATTATTACCCTTCCTTGATGCCCTAACCGACCTTATTAACCTGCTTCAAACACCGAATCCCAAATTTACCGACATTATCGATAAATTTAGCTATTTTGAAGAAAAAAAGCCAAATCTTCTAAATTCTACTTATAGTGTTTCCATCTTGGGACAATCTAAAGGGGAATATATTTTAAGTTTTATTCTTACGGGAAAAAGAAAAAGCACAGATAATTTAACAGGTGCAGTATTTGCTAAAGCGTTAAGCACACTTCATAACACCATTGCCGGTGAAATTCATAGCTTTTTTAATGATGATAAAAATAAAAACATTGTAGCCGATTTGGATGCGCAAACCTGCCTCAACTGGTTTGCCAGATTCAATGACACCCATTCGCTGACCTTCTTGTTCAAAGAAGAGTTAGTGCAGAAAAAAGTTCTACCCGCTCTTAAAAAGACGTTACAACAATTAAATACGCAAGATTCCGAGTTTGAAAATAGTATATTGGAAACTGCAGCAACGCTTGCTGAAGATCAACCCTCTGATCAATCGTTGCAGAATTATAAAGCAACAATTGAAACAATTGTTAGTTATCTCAATTTTCTTATTGATGTTAAAGATAAAGCTTCTGAACAATTTTATACTATCTATAAAAAACTACAGACCTCCCCCCTTACTCGTCTAAATTACAGTCAAAAACAGACATTGGTTAACACCCTTCTTAAAGCTGAACCTAATCTTTTTGGTCTTTATCTTAGGACTGCTATTCAAGCATTAGAAGAAAATCCTGCTGCAGACACTGCTGCTATTGATCGTGCATTAAATGGCTTAGAAACTCTTTTTGAACTCACTAATCTTGAAGCAGACACACGAACTTTATTTTTTAAAATGAGCATGGGCCATAACTTAAAAAGCCCCAGTCCCTTTCCCCTAGCGACACTCAATGAGTTAACAAAATCTAATCTTGAGGAAGAAACAAAATCTCTAATCCTAAGGCAAATCATTCAAATTCTAAGTCGGATGACTGAAAATGATTCTCAAGATTTAGTGCAAGGTTTAATTGTTCACACACAATCTTTCCTGACAAAAAATCCTACGCATGCTTCACTTTGTATTTCTTTACTAAAGCGCATTTCTTTAGATAATCTCAGCCGAGACTTAAGTTCCTATTCAAATATTCTTAATCAATTAGCATTACTTAAAGAGGAAAACAGAGAGAGTCTTATTGTCATCCTAGAGGGCCTTGCCAGCAGCAAAAAAGATGACACTGTAAACTTACCAACTTTGCTCGATATTGCGAATGGTCTGGGGCGGCGATCTGCCAGTGACATCCGCGAGGTTATGCAATTATTTGCAACCCCGCCCTATCCGATTGCACAAACCTTAAACGCGGCTCTAGTAACGCATGGTTCTGAAAAACTTCGAGCCTACTGTTTAAGCTTTGACACCAACCCGTTTGCAAAAACAGGAGAAACTCGTCCTCTTGCTGAACATTTTGCAACAGACAGAGTTGAAGATGCATTATTGAGTTTACAAGATTTATTGCATGGTGTTGATTTGCCTCCGGCACTCAAGTTGCAGCTTGCAAGCCAGCTAAACTATATAGAAACCTTAGGCTATACAGACCCCTTAAACCCATACGACTATAGTCAACCTAAAAAATTAACCGCTAGCTCTCGTCAACAATTGCAAGAGCGAGCCTCTACCCTCCTAAATCAGTTGCGTTTAAAAGAGGTTCCTGATGAGAACATTGCAATAGTCCAAATGGAGCTTTTAGCCTATTTGCGAGAAATTTATTTTCGTACAACCGGTTTATTCCCTAACACCACTCAAATGCTTATGCTATTGCTTTCCTTGCAGTCTCCTTACGCTAATTTACTGATGCGTATTAATACTGGAGAAGGCAAAAGCTTAATTACACCAATCCTTGCAGTCTTACAATGGACACAAGGTGGTACCGTGGATACATGTACAGCAAACGGTACCTTGTTACTTAGAGATTATGAAAACAGTTGTGAACCATTTTTTAAATTTTTAGGTATTAAATCCGCACTAATTCACGCAAATAGCCAACCAAAAGAGTACCGACTAGGTGGTATTAACTGCTCAACTTTAGAAGACATGGCTCTTTTCCGCTTGGCAGCGAAGGAAACTCAACAAGAAGCATTCACTCAAAATGGTGAGCCCATACATCTTGTCCTGGATGAGTGTGATGACGCATTACTCGATCAAACCACCCTTTATAAGTTGGTTGCCGAGAATACTCAATATGAAGCTAAAGATATCCATGCACAGTGGATTTATCAACTTGCTTATCAATTTATTCATTTACCAACATTTCGTAACACAGACCCAGCCAGAGGAAAAGTTTGGGATGAAGAAGAAGATGTAGAACAATTTAGACTTTTTATCAACAAAGAAATTATCGAAAAATTTAATGGCGATGCCGAAAAGCAAAATTTTATGTTGGCAACGAGTAATGCGCAACTCAAACAATGGATTAACGCCAGTTGTAAAGCTGAGAAGCTCATTGAAGACAGACATTTTCTCATACGACCCATTAAAGAAAAAGATGAAACAGGTAATGAAATCACCAAACGATTTGTCTGTATACCGCTTGTGCGTAGCAATCCCAAAGGTGGCTGTATTTTTACTGATGGGGTTCAACAAGCAATGCAAGCCCGCTTGATTGCAGAACATCCAGATAAAGCTCGCTATGTTGTCATTGATGGTGACCCTTTTGTGCTTGCAAGCCAATCTGCTCGTGGTTTAGTTGGCTTTTATCAGGAAACAGGTGGTCGTCTTGTTGGTATATCAGGTACTCCGGGTGATCCAATTGAACTGCTCTATTTAGCAACACAACTTGGTACGCAAGCAATTAGTGTAGCACCTTACGCAGGCGATCATCGTAAAAAACATCCTCCAATCTTCACCTTCTCTCGTGACGAAACGCTTCGTGCTATGCATAAAGCAATAGATGGAATTAAACGTCCTGTTAAAAAACCTCGACTGGAATTCGACTCAGATATTCCCATCCAAACCCTGGAGGAAAGAGAAGCATTTATTCTACAGACCAAGGATGCTCTTGATAAATGGAGTCAGACGCAAACACAACCTATTCTTATCGTTTGTGATGATTTTAATGAAGCCCAAACTATTGGGAAAAGTTTTGATGCTTATCGTCGAGAGGGCTTTAAAATTCAAATTGTCACCGGAAAGGAAAGTCCAGAAGAGTTAGACCGTATTATTAAACAAGCCGGTAAAGCCAATACGATAACCATTGGTACTGCGATGTTAGCAAGAGGTATCGACATCAATCCTGGCAATCACCCTGAGGGTCTTTTTGTTATTCAAACTTGTAAAGACAGTAAGCGAAGAACCACACAAATTGCCGGACGTGCAGCGCGCAATGGCAAACCTGGTCAATGGCTTCCTGTTTATGAACTACCAGCTCCAAAATCCTGGTTTACCAAACTTATGTATTTCCTTTTTCCAAGCATCCGTCAGCTAAGGGGGGAACAAGCTATTGAAAAATTCCAGGAAGATATTCAATTACAAGACACTCTGGATAGACTTTACACACAAGGAGTCGACAGAGCTCAACAAATATTAATGCAACAAGTTTCCGCCTGGGAAAGTTGTCTCTTAGAACTTTATCCAACCGACCCTAATTTAAAGCATGAACTCTATCAATGGCGTCAGCTTCTTATAAGCGAACTTACAAACGCACAAGAAACCAGCTTAAAAGAAGATACCGTAGAAGCAAGTATTGCCCACTTTCAAAATTCCTTATGTAAAATTTGGGAAAATGTCAAGGAAGAAAAGTGGGTAGCAAAAGCGCAACATGCTGAAACAATTACAGCAAAACAACAATTAAGACTGACTTATTTAAAACAGTTAGATCTCGCAAAAGAACTTCAAATTCAAAGAGCGTTACAAGAAAAAAGCTTACCATTCAAGGAGTCTGCAACTGGTTTGATGCAACAAAATTTACAAGCAGTTATTGTTGATAAGGCGGGAGCCGTCCTGGAGTATACCAAGCCTACAGATACCGAAAAGAAAGATTTGGAATTGGCTCAAAGTAAACAGCTCCTTCCTCACCTCATTGGGGAACTATGTGCTGTTTATCCTGAAGCGGTCAGTAAACTTAATGCAACCAATAAAGCTCACTCCCCTTCTATTTTCCCAGCATTTCTAGTCTCTCTTGCTGAGAAAGTGATTAAGCAGAAAAATAAAGTTTTGCGAATTGAAGATACGAAACAGATCACGCAATCAACGATTGAATTCTTTCAAAAGAAATTGAATCAAGCCGATGCACCTGTAATTCAAGAATTACTGAAAAAAATTAAACCCTTACTTCTTGCACATAGCCATTCATTGGCATCCATGCCGTTGATCGACAAATTTAAGACACAAGGTTTAATTCTTACCTTTACGAAACTCTATAATCAAGCCGTTCTTGAACCTGATGAACATTTGGAAGCGCTAAAAACACAATATAGCGATGACATCATGAAAATGCTTGCCGAGCATCTTATTAATGAATTTGACTGGGTAAAACGTTCACCTCAACCCTGGCATGCTCGCCTAGAGTGGGATATAGCCAAAGAGGCCGCTGAAACTATTTACTCACTGGCACAGAATGTCCATAGAACACCACGAGACCCAAACACTATTCAAGCGCTTTATATTGCTTTACAACAACAGCGTACAAAATTACAGGATAAATACCTTTTTTCTCTGAGACATAGGAATCCTAACGAAGTGGTTAATACCGCATTGACTGCGATTGAGTCCCTGGTGTTTGCACCCCATTGCGATCGAGAGTTTCAAAAAAATCATCATGATGCTGTGCTATCGGCTTACCATTTAGGTCGGTTCAATACATGCCTTACAGACCTCTCAAAACAATTTGAGGGCGATACAGTTTGGGAGCTTCTTAAAACGACTCTTGATGCAACCAATCGAGGGGGTAATCAGGTTCACCTCATCGAAGAATTGTATGAGACAGTTGAACGCTTTAGATCATATCCAGATTATAAACCTTATAGAATTGCACTCGGCACCTTAAGACGCCAGCTCGCCTATTCCATTAAAGCGTTGAATAAAACCAACGGAATAAAACAAGATACCCAGGATAGTTTATTGACTCACAAAGCGTCTGAATTTGCTGCTTTATTCCATGTCAAAGCGGAACACGTGCGTATTCAAAGTGGACATGACGGAACTCAATCCTTCATTGAAGTTCAAATCGAAGGTTCTGACTTACATGAAGGTTTTAGTGGCTATCAACCCACACCATTAACTCGTCTCGAGAAAGAAAGAGCCCAACTCTATGAAGACAGAGAAAAGTTTAACGCGAATAAGGAAGCTCTTATTAATTTAACAGATAGGAAAATTGTTGAAATACTTCCTGTCGCTAAACGCCCTGAGTTTGACAAACTCTTTCAATTAAAAGAGTTGCTAAACACCAGTTGGAGTAACAATTTAAACAATCCCATTTTTAGCGATCTGCCTGCACAATCTCAAGAAATACTGGGCTGCATTCAACAACTTAAAAATTGGGATGGGGATACATCACTTCAATTAGTTAAGACTGAAAGTATTTTAGGTAAAAAATCTCCTGAACTTTTTGATAACCAGCTCGAAAAACATCTTCACTTAAAGCAAGAACTTGAACAAATCCTGAAGAGAAAAAATTCGACTCAAGTTCTGAGGGATCAGAAAGAAGAGGATATTAAAAAAGAACTAGAAAATCAGAAAAAAATAAATGACCAATTAACTGATGCTGGGTTTGGAGAGACAATCAGCTTATCCTTTCAAGCAGGCCGTATCAAACTACAGATTTTTAATCTGCAAAAGCAACTTTTTGAATTAGAACGTGATTTTAAAACGATTGTTCAAGAAGAAACACTGCAGCTCAGAGCTTTAAGGCAGTCAAGTCTAGTATGCCAATCCCAAGCAAATACAGTGATAACTAGCTTAGAAGAGAAAGCAAAAGATAGTTTAAGAAGCTACTTACAGAAGACAAGTGCTGCATTAGTGACTGCCTATGATCAAGAGCTTGATCAAATAGATGCTACCATTAAACAAATCAATGACTTGGAAAACAAAAAATCACGTTATCAAACACGTCGCTTTGCAAATTCACGCGAATTGTTGCGATATGAAGCAAGTTTAAAACAGGAAGAAGCAAGCATTCCTAAAAATGCTTCCGCAGAGACAGAACAACAAACAGCTCTAACACGATTCTTTTGGCAAACCGTTGAAAAAACATCAACTCAACTAGAAGAGCTAGTATTAAGACTACGTTGATAACCCCCAGCTGTGTTAGCTCTGCTAATACGGCTGCATTTCTAGGATCAATTGTTTTTACTCACGTTAGCAAACTCGTCGAAATACCTTGTAAAAAATATTTTCGATGATTTACAAATTTTCGAAAATAATGAATACTCACTCCATTCCAGGTTCAAAAGAAAGAGACATGACTTTACGTAAACAAACGAAATCTACCTGTGTATTGGATCAAGTTCGTTTGGATATCCTAACAGGCGTTTTTTCTCCTGGCGAAAGATTATCTATGGATGTTTTGAAAAAAAAATATAAGGTTGGCTACAGCCCTTTAAGAGAAGCTCTATGTCGTTTGACCGTGATTGGTTTTGTGAATTTTGAAGATCAATGCGGATTTTACGTTGCAAAACTGTCTCTAGAAGAATTATTTGATCTTTATAAAATCAGAGCTCACATAGAAACACTCGCGCTAACACTCTCCGTCAAACATGGAGATGATTATTGGGAAGCCAATGTCTTGGCTTGTTGGCATCGATATGCAAAATTTCTCAAACAAATTAACGAAAAGCCTTTAGAGCTCACTGCTTGGAATGAGTTTGAGAAGGAGTTTAGTTTTTCTATAACCAGTGCTTGTAAATCGGCGTGGTTACTTCGCATGCAAAGAATGCTTTACGATAATTCTTCACGTTATCGTTATCTATGTATGGCAAATAACGTTACCAATGAAAAGACTATTCTTGATTATCACGAGCAATGTAATCAACTAGTGAAAGCAGTCTTGTCTAGAAATATTGACTTGGCTATCCAGCTTTTAAATGCAAGTTGGGATTCTTCATTGAATATGATGGCAAAGAAATTAAGTGAGATGTTAATAGCTTAATAAGTCTAATTCAAGAACCAGAGCAAAAGGAATTTAGTGATGATTAAAAAGGAATATTTATTGCTGCCATCTGTACCCACCCCCAATGGCCCGCTGCATTTAGGGCATATAGGAGGTCCTTACTTAAGTGCTGATATTTTAAGTCGATATTTACGCACTCAAGGCCATTCTGCATTATTGCTTTGCGGAACAGATAGCTTTGAATCCTATGTGACAGCTCAAGCTGAAAAAGAAAACAAACCTCCGCAAACAATTTGTGACTTCTATCATCCTGCTATCGAAAATGATCTCCAGGCAATGGATATTCAAGTCGATTATTTTTTAAATCCGCTTAATGAGCAATGGTTCCCTCGTTATAAAAAATGGCATGAAAAAATCCTCCATCAATTAATGACGCGAGGTTTTACACAACTGATAACTGAGCAATTTGCGTGGAATGAACAACACCAAAGATATTTAGTCGGATGCTGGTTAGAAGGATTTTGTCCGGTTTGTAACATTGAGACAGAAAGTTATTTTTGTGAAGAATGTGGCGCTCATTATAGACCTGAGGAGGCATACCCCAAGTCCATTTCTAATAAAAAGGACGTTACCAATTTGTTTTTAAAACTTCCTTTCTTAAAAACAATTAACTTACCCGGAGTGAGCGCTACTCTTAATCAAAAATTCCTGGACTATTTAAATCAACAAAATGGCTTATTCAGATTAACAACAAATGCCGATTGGGGCTTACCCTACAATAACTCTTCCACTTTATTCAGTTATGGATTTATATTTTGTTATTTTTTATTGTTTGGTGAGTTGGCAGGGGAATTAACAGGTAAAGGAAAGAACGCATTTGCCGCTGATTCAGATATTACCACTATTGCCAGTTTTGGGCATGACAATTTCTTACCTTTTTTAAGCAGTACTCTTGGAATTAGTGCTGCCTGTGAGGGATACAAACCATTTGATTATTACTTGGTTAATTATTTCTATGCATTAGATGGCAATAAGTTTTCTACAAGCCGTCGTCATGCCATTTGGGTTGGAGAAGTAATCCATAATAAGAGGCTATCAAGCGATGTGATTCGTGCGTATTTAGCATCCATCAATGTTCGAGAGAAAACAGGAAACTTCAATTCCGCCGAATTCAATCATTATTATTCTTATTCTCTTGAGTGGATCAAGACCTATGTCTTTGATACTTTGCCTTTGTTTTCGTCAAGCAAACCGGCTGAATGCCCAGCTGATATCAAGAGCAAATTACTTCTATTTTTGGCTCGTCAGGAAAGTGCTTTAAATCCACATCAGTTTTCTCCTCACATCGCCATAAACTCATTGTCTGAATGGTTACAAGTTGGCCATGAACTCAAATCACACCCCAGTTACTTTTGGTGGTTACAAACTTTAGCCTTATTTATTTATCCCTTTATGCCACGTTTAGGTGGCGAACTTTGGCAAATTTTAGGGTATCAAGGAATTCCCCTTAAAGAACAATTATTTACACCGTCAAATGGCTTGTATCAGCAAGTGATGCCATTTAAAAAAAATTATCTGAGCAGGGAGTATAACGATGCTTTACCATTTAGCTGAGGATGTTTTTGATTTACTAGGTGTTGGCATAGGTCCATTTAATTTAAGTTTGGCAGCACTTTTAACTCCGACTAAAGAAATTAAAAGTAGTTTTTTTGATCAAAACAAATCATTTATTTGGCATCCAGGAATGTTACTTCCAGATGCTGAACTACAAGTCAGTTTTTTATATGATTTGGTAACATTAGTTGACCCCACTAACCCCTATTCATTTATTAGTTATCTTGCAAAAAATAAACGTTTATACCGATTTCTTAATGCGCAATTTAAACAAGTCCCACGAGGGGAATTTAGCGAGTACTTAAGTTGGGTAAGTCGTTCCCTACCAAATTTATTCTTTGAAGAAAAAATAGAAGATATTACATTTAATAACTCGCTATTCACAATAACAACTACACAAAGAAAAACCTATTCGCGAAATTTAGTACTTGGTAGCGGTTTAAAAGCGAAAATTCCGTCTTGTGGACAAAATCTTTTGGGTCAAGATGTCTTTCACAGTAAAGACTTTTTGTTAAATTTAAAGCATTGGCATGGTAAAAAAATTGTCGTTTTAGGAGGAGGACAAAGCGGCGCTGAGATAGTACATTATTTGCTGTCGCATAGCTCGCAATTTCCTGAAAAATTATTCTGGATAACGAAACGAAATCAATTTTCCGCGCTTGATGACTCTACTTTTTCTAATGAGTTCTTTACGCCTCAATATGCCGATTATTTTTTTAGTCTTGATGAGAAACAAAAAGCAATTCGCTTACATCAACAAATTCTAGCTAGCGATGGGATTTCTTTGCCTCTTCTAGATAAAATTTATCAAAAACTTTATAAGCTCGAATTCATAGAAGATAAAGGTCATTTTTTTAGACTCATTATTAACCATCAACTCATTAAGCTCGCCCGAGAATCCAATCATTACCATCTTGTCTTATCAGAATGTGAGGGAAATAATAAACAAATAATCAACGCCGATATTGTTATTTTTTGCACAGGTTATGAATGGGAATTTCCTGATTACCTTTCCTCATTAGCCAATAGAATCCCCTTAAAAAATGGCCAATTTTATATGCATTCTGATTTTTCAATTCAATGGGATGGTCCTAAAAAAAATCGAATTTATGCACAGAATGCCAGCCGTCAGCAGTATGGTATTGCTGAGCCTAATTTAACGCTGATGGCATGGCGCAGTGCAAAAATAATTAACAGCTTGTGCAATGCCCCAATCTATCAATTAGATGCTGAAAACACTGCACTTGATCTGCAAACTCAGGGAGGATTTAAATATGCTCTTAATGAATGGTAAATTAAACTTGGCTACAAAAGAAAAACTCAGCCATGGTGTTGAGTTGTGTGAAATTCACCTCGATGAAAACGTGCCATTTAGAGGCAGTTATTTTGCAGTTCAACCGGGTTGTCAAACACCCTTGGATGCTCATCAAGAAAAAGAAATTTGGATTATTTTAAAAGGCACGGGCATTCTCCATTGTGACAACAGAATTATTCCTGTCAATGAAAACGATATCCTCTATTTTAAGGCCCATTCAACACACCAGATATGTAACTCCGGCGCAAACAATTTACTCGTTTGTTCTATTTACTGGTGAAGGCAACAAACCCTGCAATTAAGTGCTTCCCCGTCTATTATTTAAGGACAACAGTTGCTGTAATAAAAGGGATTTTATGAAACGAATTGTTATTGTTGGTTGTGGCTTTGCTGGACCATGGACGGCATTAGGTGCAGCAAAAACTAGCCATGATTTACAAAAAGAAAGTGAACTGGAGATTGTGGTTATCAATCGGTCTCCCTTTCATGGTATTCGAGTTCGGTACTACGAAGAGGATTTATCGTCCACTCGCATCCCCCTGGATGACTTGCTGAAACCTGTTAATGTAAGCTATATCGTTGGTGAAGTTACAATCTATCCTTTTACAAACTACACAATCATCAAAAACTTTAGACTATGACCGACTCGTACTGGCTGCTGGAAGTCAAGTTTATTACCCATCGGTACCAGGACTTAACGAATATGCATTTAATATCGATAGTTTCGATGCCGCAACGAAACTTGCCGACCATCTTAAAAATATTTCGCATGACCTCTCACCTGGATGCCAAACTGTTGTGGTTGTAGGCGGTGGCTTTACAGGACTAGAAATTGCTTGCGAATTACCTGCGCGTTTACAGCGACTAATGCAACAAGCTTGGGTTCAAAATCAACAACCCGAAGTGATTATTGTTGATCACCATGCCATTGGTAGCACTTTGGGCACAAATCCTCAGCCGGCCATCAATAAAACTCTTCTGGAATTAGGAATTAAAACATACACTCAAACAGACATTGCCTCCATTCAACAAGAGTCTGTTACCTTGGATTCAGGAGAAATTATTCCTACAAATACAGTCATTTGGACCACCGGAATGCGGGCGAATCCCCTAACAAGTTTATTTCAATTGGAAAAAGATCATTTGAACCGTATCGTGGTCGACTCTTTTTTACGTATTCCTGGTGCTGAAAATTGTTTCGCCGCCGGTGATGTAGCATCAGCCCTGGTTGATACAACTAATTCCTCCGTTATGTCTTGTCAGCATGCAAGACCACAGGGGTGATTTGTAGGTTACAATGCTGTTGCTGATTTATTCGGTAAGCCATTAATCGCTTATCATCAGGAAAATTATGTCACCATATTAGATCTAGGCCCAAACAATGCACTCTACATGGAAGGTTGGGAACGCATCGTGGTCAGCGAAGGAGCAGGTGCAAAAAAAGACAAAATATCTGATTAATCATCAAAGAATTTACCCTCCACTAACAAAGAAACCCGAAGATCTCTTTGCAATGGCAACCCCTATCCTCCAGGCAGCCCCGGAGAAATATTCCGGTTAAAAATTTGAGTGCTGTAATCTATCCGTTATTTATTAAGGTATGATTGTTAACTTGACCATTTTACTGGATCCCTCGGACAAGCCGAGGCACGTAGGACAGGAGCTAGCGCGTAGAGGTTGGAGCTAGGCACGCAGACAAAAGGTAAG
Source organism: Legionella hackeliae (assembly GCF_000953655.1). Classification (NCBI taxonomy): domain Bacteria; kingdom Pseudomonadati; phylum Pseudomonadota; class Gammaproteobacteria; order Legionellales; family Legionellaceae; genus Legionella; species Legionella hackeliae. The sequence continues at coordinate 1,378,445 of NZ_LN681225.1, read as the reverse complement.
CTGTGTCTTCTTACGTGCCTAACTCCATCCCTACAAACCCCGACGTGCCTCGACTTGTCCGAGGCATCCAGTAAAATGAGCAAATTAATATATATATATCCATAAACAACTAATGATATTCTTGATATTGAGTCCAAAACTCGATAACTAGGAAGAAAAATGAAATCATTTTACGTCTATATCATAGCAAGTAAACGTAATGGCACCTTATACACCGGTTCAACATCTGATCTAATTAAGCGTATTTGGGAACATAAAAATCAGGTAATACCAGGATTTACAGCCAAATATAATGTACATATGTTGGTCTATTACGAAATGCATGAAACCTATGTCGAGGCTGCTTGCCGTGAGAAACGCTTTAAAAATTGGCCTAGACAATGGAAATTAAATTTGATCGAAAAAATGAATCCTGCCTGGGACGATTTATATGAAATGATTTGTTCTTAGGAAGATCTGGATGCCTCGGACAAGCCGAGGCACGTAGGTAGAAAGGTACGGTTTTTCCCAGCTAGCCCAACCTTACGTACCTTGCTTCAACCTTACGTACCTTGCTTCAACCTTACGCACCTTGCTCTAACCTCTACGTACCTAGCTCCTTTCCTACGTGCCTAGCTCCTTTCCTACGTGCCTCGGCTTGTCCGAGGCATCCAGCCTTTCGTTATATTTTGTTAAAGCTAGGCTCAGCTATTCCTTTAAAGGGAGTTTTTACTGCAAATAAGCTACCTGATAAAGGATAATTTTTTAACATACCATCATCCAACCCCATGCGTGCAGAGGTAATGTATAAGGTGGAGAGAGACGAATCACCAAAAGCTATGCTGGTGGGCCGAGGTATGGGCAATTCAATTGTCATTACCTTCTTTCCGGTTATATCATAGCGATTAACGCAATAACCATCCCACATTGCAAGCCATATAAAACCCTCTTCATCGACTGTTAAACCATCGGGTAAACCTTCTTCAGCAGGAATTTCGATAAAATTTTCTCGATTGCTAATTTCACCTGTTTGCAAATTAAAATGATAGCGATACATTGTATGAGCCATCGAATCTACGAAATACATAAATTTATTATCAGGACTAAATCCAATTCCATTCGATAGGATAAAACCCAAATCCATCGGTTTAAAGGCTAAATCCGCAGTTAATTGAAAGAGAATCCCAACGGGAGATTGCCAATCTTTTGCTGCAGTCCCAGACCAAAATCGGCCCCAACGATCGCATTTTCCATCATTAAAAATGACTGCTTGCTCTGCATAAGGATTGGCAATAGGTTCTAAATGACCCGTGTTAAAGTCTAAAAAGGCATACCCTTGCTCTGCAGTAATTAATAAAACCCCAGGCAAATATAAGGCTATACTTGTAACAATTTGATTTAGAACAACAAATTTATCTTTTTTTGTTCGCGGATTAAAACAGTGTACGGCAGGTTGCATGCAGTCTAACCAATATAAAACACCCTCTTCCTTTGACCATAAAGGACTTTCACCAAGAATAGCCTGGGAGGAATAAATTACACGGGGCTTTAAATTATTCATAATAACCAACCTAACATAGCTCAAATTGTAGTCCTACAAATAATTCAAGCTATCAGATAAGAATTAAAAAATATTAGTCAGGGTTTCAACCCCTTTTGTTGCATTGCCGGCAGTGTAAGAATGAGCACCGCTTCCTGCAAGTTTTCCTTGGTCTACAATTAGATATTCTTCGCGAATAGGTGTTTTTGCGAAATAAGCCTCCAGTATTTCTCGAACACCTGCAGCATATCGAGCCTGCGCAGAAAGTGATGTTCCAGAAATATGGGGTGTCATACCATGATGAGGCATATGTCGCCAAGGATGATCTTTGGGAGCTGGCTGAGGAAACCACACATCTCCAGCATAACCCGCTAATTGACCGGTTTCTAATGCCTTGACAACAGCATCACGATCACAAATTTTCCCACGCGCCGTATTAATGAGATAAGTACCTTTTTTCATGCTATGAATAAGGTTTTCATTAAAAAGATTTTCTGTCTCAGGATGTAGTGGACAGCATAAACATACAACATCGCATTGCGAGACCATAAACTCTACTGAATGATGATAAGTGGCATTCAGCTCATGTTCCATGGCTGCAGACAAACGATGTCTATCGGTATAATGCATTTTCACGTCAAAAGGTTTCAAACGCTTCATCGTTGCCATCCCTATTCGGCCTGCCCCAACGATTCCTACGCTCATACCTTCAACATCATAAGATCTTGAAACACAATCAGCAATATTCCATCCATCATGAACAACCCATTGATAAGAAGGGATATAGTTACGAACCAAGGTTAAAACCAGCATTACATTATGCTCAGCCACACTAATGCTATTGCAATAGGTCACTTCGGCAACAGTGATACCCTTCGACATCGCTGCTTGCAAATCGACGTGATCTGAGCCAATCCCAGCTGTGATTGCCAATTTCAAACGTTTCGCTTTAGCCATACGCTCTTCTGTGAGATAAGCAGGCCAAAATGGTTGTGAAATCACAATTTCGGCATCCATCAACTCTTGTTCAAAACATGAGTTTAACCCATCTTTGTCGGATGTAACGATAAGCGTATGTCCTTGCTGCTCTAAAAAACGGCGAAGCCCTAATTCACCCGAGACAGAACCCAATAAATGTCCAGGCGTGAAGTCAATGGCTTTAGGGGTGGGTAAGGTCTGACCATTGGGATAAAAATTAATTTTTGGAAGAGAATCTCTTGCATAAGAGGTTGGGTAACCATCCACGGGATCCTCATAAAGCACACAAAGTACTTTTGCCATACACTGTCCTTGTAATGACTGAATAAAAGGATCCCCAGATTACAATAAGAAAATTTATTAATAAAGTTTTAAGACAAGTCTTTCTTTAATCAGGACTCGGTGCATCCGGCCTCTTTCCAGGCTTTTCTCACTAGCTTTAGTAGTACCTGGCAGCAACCTTTCCCCCAATTTTCCCAACTCATCTATCTCCTTACATAAAGTTCAGAGGGGGCTAATTTAAGTCTAGTGCATACAGCTATTTTTGACTGTTAAGATTAAGTAATAAGCAGATGAGGATTAATAGGGATAAATAACCAAAGTGTGAGATAAGTCCGGATATGACCTGGCTAATCCGGACCAGGATGATTTATTACAAAATCAGAGTTTCTGCCTGTGAGAAATTATTTGTAAGCGATTTGGATTCTGAATTCTCAAGGATACCGCCAAATAGTGTGTCAGAACTGCTACCAGGTTTGGCCGTTTGCTCAAGCTCAATTAACCGCTTGAGTTCTGCCTGAAATGCTCCTTCGGAATCCAATAGCTTTTGTTCTTTTTCGGTCGGTAAAAATTTCGGGTCAACTGCACGAATTTCACGCATATTACGTAACTTACCCATATAATCCAGTCCCATACCAACAATAAAGTCTTTGCTAGACAACTCAAATAACGGGAATTCAGGTTTGTAGTCCTTTTCCCTTTTTTGTACTTTGTCTACTAAAACGATTAAAGAAATTTCTTCAGGTCCAAATGTTTTTAACAATTCTCTAACTTTGAGATAAGTTTTCCCTGTATCACATACATCATCAACTATAAATACAATACGTCCACCCAAGTGAATTTTTGGCATCGAGCCAATTATTAACTCACCAGAGCTCATTTTATTTCCATAGCTACTTGCTTGCATGGTCGTGTAATCATATTCATAACCACGTTCAATCAACGCATTTTGTAAAAGGCTTGCGAAAGGCAGTGCACCATCCATTAAACTAATTAAGACAGGGTTTGAATTGGGATATTTTTGAATAAGCTTTTCAGCAAACATCTCTGTACGCTTTTTGATAGTAGCCTCTGTAAGAGCATCTCCTCTTCCATCAAAGTGATCTTCATCAATCTCTCTAACTGGGGGGGCATTTTCCCATATTCTTTTTGCTACCGTACTTTTTAATTCCCGAATTTCCCGCAAGCTCTTAAGAATCTCTGCTTTCACAATACACCTCATGTGTTGAAATTAAAATTTGCGAGCGGATTGTCGTGTAGGTGAAGAAAAAAAGCAAGTGGAGCTAATGAAGCGCAATACGTTGAATAATTTTATAATTCTTATTAGTTATTTCGATCTCATAGAGTACTGATTTCAATTTTTTAGCGTAATAATTCAACAACTACGGTTTCCTCTAAATAGTGGGTATCATCAAGTAATTCTTTATTATCTGGATAAAAATAAACAGCAACTGCAATTACCCAGGGAGAGTAGTTATGCTTTTTTTCGGCTAGAATTTTTTGAGCGATAACTTCATCAGTTTCTTTGAAATGAGCTGTTTTTTCATTAACGAGTAAGGATTTTTCAAAAACAGAGGTTATTTTATTTAACTTTTGCTTTTGCAATAAAAATTCAATGTTTTCAATCAAGTATAGATAATAATCACTTTGCTTCTGCTCCACTATACGCAATAAATCATAAATATTATGAATAGGATTAATGAAGTGTAAGTAGCAAATAATTAATGTTAGCTCCTTGAATTTTTCATTATTTAATGCGGAAATTAAATGAGAATTGCTGCAAGAATTTGTTAATTCAAGAATATTTCCAAGCTTATCTGAACGTTCCATAATCATATTACGAATGATCTTTTTATTTTGACTGGAAAAGTTTATTCTAATTAAAAATGGAACAATAATATCATGGTACTTATTGTTTTCATGAAAGATATCAATCAAATATTCTTTAGATTTTCTAGATTTGGATTTAGTTAATATATGAATAAGAACGGATAAATTAATACCATCAATTGACTTAATTTCATGCAACCAATAGTCACTATAGTTTGCCAAACATTCTCTAACATTATTTGCATATTTATTCTTCTTCAATTGCGAAAAAAGATAAGGCAGAAAATCAGGGGATTTAAGTGACTTAATCGCATTAATGAGATGATTTCTAACACGAGCGTTTTTGGTATTTAAGAGGGGCATTATACTGGAAACAATTTCCTTATTGAGTGGGCTAGCCCCTAGTTTAGCAATCAAATTTAAACCCTCTACTTTATCATCGTGAGACGAGGAAAGTAATTTATTAGGAATTAAATTAATACATACACGAACAACCGCTAGATCCTTATTATCTAAGCCCCCACTGATACAAGAGGTTAATAAATCACTCCGGTTATAACTTTTACAATAATGAAGACAATTTAAAAAATCATTTTTATTGAGCTTTGAGAGCAACATAGCTGCCCTACACTGTAGGGCGTCATCATCACTGCGCTTAAATAACGATCGGCCATGGTAGAGATACTCTTCCCATGAGTTTTCCCGAGCCTTGTCCATAATAAACAAAACAATATTTCCAGGAGGATTCTTTTCTAGTAAATCCAGAAAATACTTTCGGGAAAAATCACGATTTAATTGATAAATGTACTGCACGGAAAAAAAAGAATCTTTCTTATTAAATACTTCAATTTTCTCTTTAATAGTACGCTCAATCATTTTATCGTTTATTACAAATGATGACTTTTCATTAAAAAGAGAGTATTTAACCAACATCTTGTAAACATAAGAATAATACTTTTTATTGGCCTCTATAATAAATTTCACCCAAACAACTGACAGAATACCCAATGTTATCGATAGCAATTTAAAAATATGCTCATGAGGAATCATGAAATAAAATAAAATAAAAAACCCAACGAACAACTGTCCCATTGGCGCAAAAAATCCTTTCGCTTTTGCATGAACTTTCAAACGCTTTTCTGGATTAACAACTTGCATCATTGCAAAATAATAAGGTTCATAAGTAGATAATTTTATCCCTTCAAAAAGAACGATATACAAACACAGGAAATAGAGGTAATCATGAGAGGGATCAATAAAGAAGAACATCAACATGCTCATAAAAATAAAAATCGGCAGTATTAATAATATATTTTTCAATCCTAATTTTTTTTCTATCTTTGCACTTAATATTACTTTAAACAGCAAGGCTAACAACCGACCAAAAAACAATAATCCACCTAGAAACTGGGCAAAATTATCAGTATATTTATTACTTACCTTAACCTCACCTAAAAAGAAAAACTCGCTTAAACCCACCCCCATTGCACAAAAAAAGCCTAATCTGCAAATAGAAGATATTAACTTTTTCTCTTCTGCCGCTATCGTGTTTTCCCTACGATGATCTTTTTGTAAAATATGATGTTCATGGAACACTATTTTTTCATGATTGCTCTTAAGCATTAATCGAAGAAAAATGTTAGCTATAACAAAAGAGATCATACTAAATAGAAGCAATGATTCTAACGCGATAACACCAGCCAGTAATCCCGCAAGAGCATATCCCACTAACTTGGAAATTAAATCACCACTACTCATTAATGGAAACAGTCGCTTACTTTCTCTGACATTGAAGGTTTGTGAAGCCACCCCCCAAAAACTCATATTATTCGAAAAATAGATGATATAATAACTCGCAAAAACAGCGATTATTATTGAATCGTAATGATAGTGCAAAGCAAAGTAAAAAAGACCGAGACTGACTGCTGAGAACGACAAGACAATATAATAAGTATTACCAACACCAAATTGATGTTCAATATTTTTATAAAAATAATTTGCAGTAATAACTAAAAAACTTGCAGCAATAAAAACAATATATAAATTAAAAACAGACACTTCGTGGATAAATATAGCACTAATAGCAATGAAAAATATTGATAATGCCACCCCCGAAAAGAATTGAATAACGGTCATGAATGCGACCACCTTAAATTCATAATCCTCTACTTCAAATAAATTCAATCTTTTTTTAACTTTCATAAGGATCAATTTCACGGTTCATTGTATTACATAAACTTTTTTTTAACTGAGAAATCAGCTTATTTTGCTTCATTAATCGGGTACACAGTGTTTGAATAATTCCCTTCAGGATTGACACATCTGTCTCAAGTAACTCATAAAATTGCCACTGATTAAGTTTCAGTAAAACGCTATCTTCAATGGCCGTTGCAGATGCCGTTCTACTTTCACTTGAAAGTAGCGACATTTCTCCGAAAAAATCCTCTGCTGTCAGGCGGGCTAACTCATTTTCTTCATCATGAATACTAATTAATCCTTCTTTTATAAGATATAAATTATTTCCTTTATCTCCTTTGTGAAAAATTTCATGACCTTTGTTAACAAACTCCTCTTTAATCACCTCAGCTATACTTACTAACCGCTCCTCTGAGAGGTCAGCAAATAAATCAACCGATTTTAAAAGAAAAACCTTTTCTATAATCAGCATGATAGGTGCTATCCCAATTAAATATCAAAAACTTGTCCTTGACTAATAAAGCCTAGAAATCCATCTTCTTTGGCATGTGGTAAAGCAATATTTGAATAACCGTACAACCACATTTTTTGTTTTATTTCGCTGTCTAATGTTCGTAATTCCTCATAGCGAGCATGTTGTCCACTATTGTTGCCGATTTCACAATCTTGAAAAATAATATTGGCTTGCCGATAAATTTTTGATAAATGCTCCGGAGAAAATCGCGAATCAGTAGTTATGAAAATTTTATTTGTTTCAGTATGAATATATAACCCATAGCTTGGAACATATTGCCCGTTATCTAACATATGAAAAGTTTTAATTAACTCCAATTGATTACCATCAAAAATAAAGCGGTGGTCTAGAATTTTTTTAACATTAAAATAGGTATCAAGTTGTGCTTGCTTATCCTCTAATGAAGACATTCCTGCTGACAATGCATTCTGCCAAAGTTTCGTGATGAGATCCTGGCTAATATATAGTGTTACACGACGGTTTTCTTGAAAAAATGTAGAAAATCCAAGCCATTCGAGTCCTCCAATGTGGTCAGAATGCAAATGGCTGATATAAACGGCATCAATGCTGTTATGTGAGTATCCTTGGGCATAAAGAGAATGGCGAATATCTGTTCCACAATCAATTAGCAATCTATTGCCATTATTGCCCTCAATGAGCATATTCGCTTGAAAGGTATCTTTACCAACTGCCATAAAGGAAAAAACCCCCAAAAATAATAACTTCATTCATTATCCTTTTCAGAGTGTAAAGTGCACTCAAGCAACACATTTATATGAGTATAGGCTGGTAAATAATAAATAGTGAAATTGAGGCTTTATTTTTTCCACTGATAAACTTTTTGTCCGTCAATGACATCCGTTGTTTCATTAAAACCCTGACTATTTTTAAGAGGTTCGATTGCTGATGCCGCAATATTTATCGTATTGGGCTTAGCATATTTTTGCATATGCCCGGCAATGTCGATAATTCGATCACTTACTTGTTCGAGCGGCGTTTCATCATCCAGATAAACAAATCCCGTATTAATTCCACAGCGAATTTGGAAATCTCGTTTAATCATCTTGTCTTCTTTATTAAATTTTTCCAATTTTTTAAATAAACTGGATGCGGTACTCACCGCATCATCCACCGTACGAAAACAACTCATGATACCATCCGGTGTCATAGCAAATTTTACAACACCATGTTCTTGTAAACTTTCGTTGACCAATTCGTTATAGCGTTCAAATGCTAAAGCGACAATATATTTATCCTCATCTTGTTTCATGCCCGTGGAATCTACAACATCAATTGATAAAAATGCTAATTGTTGCCCCATTTCATCTAATTTTGATTTTAGGGTCGCAAATTGTTTCAGTATTTTTTTTCTATCACTTGGTTGTTGAATCGACAGGCCCTCCCAGGCTGTAACTTTTTCATTTTCACCGGAATTTATTCCTTCTATTTTCATCTTTATGGAGTCAGGAATTTCAACCGGGCTATTTTTCTTATTAGAATATTTTTTTCTTCGCAATTTCTCCTCGATTACAAAAATTTGACTCGCTATAATTTGTAATATGACAGCCAAAATTAATGATGAAAAATCGACATTCTTATAGCGATAAGGTATCAGCTTTATCATTTCATTTTTTACTGGGTATACTGTTTTTTTTACGCCATTATTTAACTTATTTAAGGCAGGATATCTTTCTATATTGGTTATAAATTGTGCGACAAATGAAATCAGTAGTAATACAATTATCAGATTTTTAATCCATCTTAACGCTATTAAAAAATATAACCCTAGTTTTATTAAGGACATTTCATCACCCACTTTCTAGCTTTAGGCAAACTGTACTTTGACAAAGTTATAATAGAGTTTATGAACTTTTCTACAAATTCGCCAAGTCTACCAACCCGGCTGTATATGCTTGTGAATGAATTATAGTTGACATTAGCATTTTTAATGCCTCAATCCGGCTACCTAAAACAATACTATTGCTCTTAACGTCCCGGCTTTTGCTGGACTTAATTGGGAACTTTGTCCAGGATTAGGAATATAAGAGAATGCTGGTTCAAGATAGACGAATTTGAGTAGTTGTGCCTGATAATAAACTTGAAACATTAATTCTCTTTTTCGATTCGTGATCCGCTGATTTAACCACGCTAAAGAGAGTCCTGCCCCCAGAGAATCTCCTTCTCTATTAGCCACTAACCCAAATGCAGTTAAGCCTGCACCAATGGATTGTTTCATTGCCAACACACTAGAATCGCTAATTCCATATTGGTAAAACCCTGAAATACCACTTGTACCTCGCCCCGGATGTCTATACCACAGTCGTTGAGAACCAAATAAATATGCTCCCGTCGAACCTCGTTCGGCCAATCTTCCCTGCTGAATAAGCCCAGTTTGATGCCACAATCCAATTCCAACAGTTCCTGGTTTGTTATCTTGACCTAAAAGCCAAGCGCCTCCCGTTTCTCCTACTTGAAAGTAATTGCCATTGAATGTTGGGCCCGATAGTCCTGTTTGTTTTCCATGCGCCAAATTTCCATCGTAAATACCATAAGAGGCATACCAGGATTTAGTCGGGGTAAAGGTTGCTGTAAGACCATAAGCAGTATTGGTATACCCCGGCATTAGACCTGTTACTGCCGGATTAATAAAAACTGGGGTATAAATCAAGCTTGTTACAGCATAAATATTGGGATCAGCGCGACTTAACTGGACCGGTTTTACGACTTTGTTAAAATCCAAAGTGGTAATGGTTTTACTGAGTCGAAGAAAGAAAGCATCGTCAAATAAGGCTTGTCTATACCAAAGCGCATAGAGCTCTGAGCGATTATAAGGGGGAACATCAGGTAATGAGTTGTATCCTTGTATTACCCCCGCTTGACCATTTGTATTTTGTGCATTTTGTTGCAGAAATTGAGCGCTGAAAAGCCCTCCTTTCGATCCATTGAAACGCTCCATATCAATGGTTAAATCCAAAATTCCTGCACTAATTGAAGTGGATTTTTTGGCTTCTTCTATTCCACCTCCGAATAGGCGGTTAGTATCTCCAATCCAGGCACCTTGAACTGAGATACCATGATTGAGGATACTCAAAAAGCGAATAAGACCATTCTTAACAGCTCCTCCTTAGACTCAAATTCCTTAACGATGCTGTCACAAAAAGGGCAAACTCAACTCACCCCTCCTACTCATGGAAGATATTTTAGGATCGTAGTAGGGTCAACCAACAAACAGGCACCTGACCTGCTCACAAATTGGGTAGATATTGTTCTTAACAAAACCTATCTTATAAACCAAGACCAACTCGTACCAGCAATACTCATGTCAGGAGCAGGTTGTTGAAATTCTATGGGTCGACTGGATGCCTCGGACAAGCCGAGGCACGTAGGCAACTGTCATGAACAGATACTACCTATTGAACTTTTAAATGCTCTGGAAGAAAGCCTCCTGCCTGCATTTCCCACATTTTGGTATAGTGACCATTTAACTTAATCAATTGCTCCTGCGTTGCATCTTCAATAATCTGTCCATTATCAAACACTAAAATTCTATCCATTTCGGAAAGTGTAGATAGTCGATGAGCAATAACGATAGTGGTTTTTCCCTGCATCAAATTATGTAAAGCATCTTGGATATATTTTTCAGTCACAGAATCAAGTGCCGAGGTTGCCTCATCTAAAATGAGGATTGGCGCATTTTTTAATATCGCGCGGGCAATAGCAATCCGTTGACGTTGCCCCCCAGATAATTTTATCCCACGTTCCCCTACCATTGATTGGTACCCGTCATTGAGTTGGCTTATAAACTCATGACAATGCGCTTTTTTTGATGCTTCAATCACTTCTTCATCGCTAGCGTTTGATGAGCCATAACGTATGTTTTCCATTAATGTACGGTGAAACAAAGAAATATCCTGAGGAATTAGGGCAATATTTTGGCGCAGAGATTCTTGAGTCACTTTATTAATCGGTTGGTTATCAATCGTAATAGTGCCTGATTCAACATCGTATAGCCTCAACATTAGGTTCACGAAAGTACTTTTTCCACTTCCCGAAAATCCTACCAATCCTACTTTTTGTCCAGGATGAATAAGAATCGTCTTATTTTTAAATAATCGCGCTCCTTCCTCATAATGAAAACTCACCTCTTTAAATTGAATTTCTCCTTGAGTTATCACCAGAGGTTTTGCATCGTCAGCGTCAGTAATATCATGAGAAGCATTGATAATAGACAGCGCCTGTCTACATTTACCCACCTGCTCTGAGAAGGAAACGAATTGTCCTGCTATAAACCAAAGATTCCATAAAATGCTGATAGATAACGTAATAATAAAACTGAAATCGCCTACAGTAACCAAATCCTGACTATACATTCTCCCTAACATCCAGAGATTGACCCCAAGCAGGACAACAATGCTTAAATCCCACCACATTCGCATATGAATAATCTTGGCTTGCATTTTCCTGTCTTTTTGGACTGCATCAACAATGGATTTATTGATAAATTCATTTTCAAAACGATGACTTGCAAACAGTCGAACATTAACAATATTACTGATGCTATCGACCATTCTTCCCACCAAAGAACTACGTGCTTCGGCAAAAACATGAGAAAGATTTTCTATAGGTCTTAAAAATAAAAACGTGATGAGCAAAAACGTAGCAACCCAAGCCAATAAAGTAAAAGCAAACAAAGGATGAATAAACAACAACGTGCCAATTGCAATGATAAGTCCCAGTGATTGGGCGTAAACATCATCAACGATAGTAAGGATATCAATAATACCACCCTGCATATCCACAATTTTATTAATCAAACTTCCTGCAAAATTATTTTGGAAATAATGATGAGAATGCAGATTTAAGTAGGCAAACATCTTGGACATAACATCCTGCCTAAGACCAGGAAACAATTTAAGTTTGACCCAGTCTAATAGACGCATATCAAGACATAATCCTATCCAAAGCGCTACGTACAGAAAAATATAGGGTTTCATTATCGCAAAAGCAGATAATTTATCTCCCTGTGAATTAACTGCCTCATCAATAATCACTTTGAGGAGATAGGGAAGCAGAGTATTGGTAATTGCCCAAAACAGTGCTACGAAGGCAAAAATGGTCAGATAAAATTTATAAGGTTTGAGAAGACTTACAATAAATTGTGTTACAGATTGATGCTTTTTGTTTGTCATACCCAAACCAACACGTTTAAACGGTTTGTATTATATAACTAAGCTCGTGAGGTTTGTAGTAGAGTTGTTGAGACAACTGATTCTTCAGAAGGCTATGAACAATGGATGCCTCGGACAAGCCGAGGCACGTAGAGAAAAAACTTTCGGCTCGCTACCTCCCGTGTTCGAAGACACTAGAGAGCAAACCTATCGCACTACGTCCCTCGTGTCCAAGGCACGTAGAGAAAACCTATCGGCTCGCTACCTCTCGTGTCCGAAGACACTAGAGAGCAAACCTATCGCACTACGCCCCTCGTGTCCAAGGCACGTAGAGAAAACTTATCGGCTCGCTCCTCTCGTGTCCGAAGACACTAAAGAGCAAACCTATCGCACTACGCCCCTCGTGTCCAAGGCACGTAGAGAAAACCTATCCGCTCGCTCCTCTCGTGTCCGAAGACACTAGAGAGCAAACCTATCGCACTACGCCCCTCGTGTCCAAGGCACGTAGAGAAAACCTATCCGCTCGCTACCTCTCGTGTCCGAAGACACTAGAGAGCAAACCTATCGCACTACGCCCCTCGTGTCCAAGGCACGTAGAGAAAACCTATCCGCTCGCTACCTCTCGTGTCCGAAGACACTAGAGAGCAAACCTATCGCACTACGCCCCTCGTGTCCAAGGCACGTAGAGAAAACCTATCCGCTCGCTACCTCTCGTGTCCGAAGACACTAGAGAGCAAACCTATCGCACTACGCCCCTCGTGTCCGAGGCACTAGAGAGCAACCTATACGCCCTACGCCCCCTCATGTCCGATGCACTAGAGAGCAATCTATACGCCCTTACGCCCCCTCATGTCCGATGCACTAGAGAGCAACCTATACGCCCTTACGCCCATCATGTCCGATGCACTAGAGAGCAACCTATACGCCTTATGCCCATCATGTCCGATGCACGAAGAGAACCCTGTCTCGCCCTACGTGCCTCGGCTTGTCCGAGGCATCCAGCATGTGGCCACTGTCTTGAGCAGAAATTACTCTCCTATTGGGAGTTTTACAGACTTATTTTTTACTATCACCTGACAACCAACCAGGCAGTCTGCTGAATCTCCCCTGATGCTGTGTCCCACCAGAAGAATTTTTTAGGTCTTCTTTTTTCAATTTCGTTTTTGCGTTATTTTTTGAAGCGGTTTTTGAGGTTTTTTTCATGATGTTGTCCTAGAGCAAAAAACACCTTTTAAGTGTAGAACAAAATTGAACAATTGTCTGAGAGTCGAGCGTGTTTCAAATTTTTAATGGATTTTGAAATTCCCATTACTACCGCAATCGAAATTTAATAGAATCTCTACAGCTAACCGCCCCATGGTTTCCTGGGGATGAAAATCCATTGACGCAGCAAAGCCTAAATCATTATCATACGAGGTCCATGCCTTCTCTTGTTTCAGCATGGGCTCAACCCGTTTAATAATGGCGTTCATTGCTATATCATCTATTGCTGTGAACTTTTGTTTTTGGCTTGACTGCATCTCTAATAATGTCTTATGAAGAGCATATTTTAGGACATACTCAGCATATCCCACTCCTTCGTTTAATCTATCCAGATGAATCAGTTGAGTTTTGTTATAGAGATGCGAAAACGCATAATCATCAGAGCTGAAGGAATCAATGATAGTATCTTGTTCGAGTTTATTAACATATTCGCATCTGAAAAAGAGAAAAATTGGCTTTTTAACGTCCGATTGCAAGCTAATTTTAAAAGCACCTTGAAAAATTGCGGGGTTATCCCACACCGCAACCAGTATCAAAGTTTCAATATTAATGGACCTAGTTTCCTTCATAATTAAATTATTCCTAAATACATTTTACCCTCCTGATAGGGCCATTATGGCTATTTTTCAGTCAAATTTTGAGTAAATTATACATACTATAACTATTAGTTACTCGACGAGGGAATATTATGCCTTCACTAAAAGCCCAACAACTAATTAAAAACATTGAGAATAAAAAAGATAGAATTAGCATGCTTAGTGATCCGTCGATGGGGGCTGCAAAAAATAAAATTACACAAGAAATCAATACTTATCTGGAAGAATTACGGGGCAAGCTAGATAAAGCTTCCTCAGATGGCACTGCTAATGAAGAAAAAGAAGAGCGAATAATGCGCTCCCTGTGGGTATTAGATAAAACACTAACGAGCTTAAATCTTCTAAATTCCTGTTTATCAACCATGTATAGTGCTAGTGAATTTTTCATGAGAGACAGTGCACTATATCCCCGTGAACTTAGTGGTAAAAAATCGGATGTGGATGTAATTGGTAAATTAGGAGTAAATGTTATAAATACCGCAAAACAGTTTAATAACTTACTTGAGGATGAATCCAGATCCTTACCTTCCAAGTTATGGATTATGCTAAAAGCCTATTCCAACGCCGTAATATCAGGAATAAAGGGAGTTGTTGAAGGCGTTAAAGAGGGCTTTGATGAGGGCAAAGGACTAATGGATACAGCAAGCAACATGTTTCAAAAATCCATTACTCGTGGTTGGGAAAAATTCTTCGAAGGTTGGGGAAATTCTTACGAAAAATACCTCAAAGAAGAGCCTCCCAAACAAAGCGCCCAACAAGACACTGGATTTAATCCAACCACTGATGTGGAGTTAGACGATCGTAGTCCTAATTTGAATCTATAACCCGTATTGCCTCAACGTAATACGGGTTTATCTATAATTACTTACGTCTATTAGGAAGTATCCAACCTTCTTCTTGTTGTTTTTCTTGTAGAAGATTATTTAAAAATTTTGTGGTATTTCTGATTTTTTCCTTTTCGTCGCCAAAATATTTTTGTGTCAGTTTTGCAATACCCGCTTTCAAATTGCTACCAGGATCAATTCCCAATTTTTCAATTTTTACATGTCGGAATAGAGAATGCGCTCCTACCCCTTTCGTTTGTGAGTAAGCCTCTTTTAAGGCGGTCAATACGAAAATATCAGTCTCCGCTTCTTCTTCTGGTGTCTGGGTGTCAGGAAAAGGAGGACTACCAACTTCCTTTAATCGTCCTGACAGGCGTTCTTGAAGACTATGAGCAACCCCTTTATTTGGACTGTCAGGGTCTTCATCAATTGACTTAACGATAACTGCCAATTCATCAATCAATGCTTTTAAAGTATGATTTTTCATGTTAACTCCTTTTAAAGACATACTTTTAAACTATAGAACAAGCGGTCAATTTTGACCGCTTGCCGAGCATTAATAGATAGACTATTTACATCTGGATAACTTTTTTCCCTAAGGGCTGGCTGTATATCCTTCCTTGACTTCGTTGTTGTTATTGCCTTTACGAGCAAAAAAGCCTCCTTGCGAAACCTTGGTCTCAACATTTTCGGTTTTGACATTATCATAGGACTCCAAAGCCGAATCCTTTTCTAAAGTATCCGGAGCATTCTCTTTGTCCAAACCTATTTTTTTCAGGAATGATATACCAAACTTATTTTTTCTAAGGATTTGCTCCAATGTTGTAGGGTCTTTTGCTGAGAGAGGATTAAATAAAAATTTATCAGAAAATTTAATATCAGGATTCAAAGTAACCAGGCTATCTAAAAACTGACATCCAAATACATCAGAAGCCAGTGAAAACAGAGGCGTGCTAGACAACATAGAAGGCGAAATGTCATGAGAAAATAATAAATAGGCCCCCATTATGTCTTGAGCTATTTGTGGATTTAAACTTAGTAATTTGTTTAATACTCGAATCCCCGCTGAGGATAGTGATAACAGATATAAAGGTGACAAGTAGACTTTTTTACCAGGAGCTGCCGGTTGAATATGAGTTAGAAATTGCCCGGTTAAATCTTTAGCTAAGGCGGGATTAGCACTAAATAACCGCTCTAAAGTCTCATGCCCCGCATCGCGACAAAGGAGAGAAAAAGGGGCTACGCCACTACTTCCATTTTCATAAACATTATAAAGCTCTTCACTTGTCACAGACATCGCTAATTCAGGACACATCTTTAGCAACCTGGGAAGACCTTTACCACCAGTTAAGCCCAAAAGAGGTGAGCACACTTTCTTTTTCGTTAAAGAATTTTTTAAAGATAAATTTTCTGGGGTAATTGCTTTA
Organism: Legionella hackeliae; assembly: GCF_000953655.1. NCBI lineage: Bacteria > Pseudomonadati > Pseudomonadota > Gammaproteobacteria > Legionellales > Legionellaceae > Legionella > Legionella hackeliae. The sequence continues at coordinate 1,361,851 of NZ_LN681225.1, read as the reverse complement.
AATAATGCTGGATTCGCCCGAAATATTAGTTCCAGCAATTGATGGCCATCACCATCTACACAATTTGCAAGAAGAGCAAAGGGAGTTCTTGACACATCCTGCTCCGGCTTTTGAGGATTTCTTCGAAACAACATCTCAGCACTGATAGATTTAAGCAATTCCGGGTTTAACTCTAACAATTCACATAAAAACTTCCTACCTGGCTGGTTTTCTGATAAATAAACGAATGAGGTGATGCTAGTTGTTAGAGTTACCTCATCAGCATAAATACCAGGTTGAATCAATTTTAAGAATTTCGCAGGCATATTCTTAAATAACTCGGGATTTATTCTCAACAGAGTAGATAAAAGTTTAGCGCCCTCTGCTGACATAGCTAACCAGGAAAATACAGAACTATTTTTTAACTCAGGTGTGTTCTTTGGAATATTGAACAGTGCTTCTGCTGGTAACTTTTTACCAAGTTCAGGATTAAATTTAATCAATGCTGATAAAAACTGCCTTCCAGCAGCATAAAGTGCCAAATTATATAACGTGGATTTGTCAAAACCAGTTGGAATCATTAATAACATGCGTGGATCCATGTTATCCGCCAGTCTAGGATTTACATGAAGTAACTTATTCAGGAAACGGCAACCTTGGGAGTTATGCGAAAAATAGTACAAAAGAGTAAAATTGCTTGATAAGGATTGTGTAAGGAGCTCAGCAGTTAATCTGGAAGAAATAGTCTGAAGATACTGAATACACAGTTCAGTAAAGACATTAACATCCACATCAAAGTTCATCGCTAACTGCATAAATAAGCAAAGTCCTTTGGCGTTTGGCTCGTCAAATAAATAAGTTTGAGCATTTTTATGTGCGAAAAGCGCAAGTAAATTTGTCGGGCTTGGATTTTTAAGCAAACCGGCAATATATTTTCGCGTAGCTTCTTTCTTTGATGCTTTATTGTTAGGTTTGGATGCTTCTTGCTTGCTCTCAATTTTAGAAAATTTCTCAACTGATTTTGAGGATTGATTCCCCTCTTTCGAATCAGTTGATTGAGTAATTTTTTTCTCTGGAGTTAAGGTTTGTACAGTAGCTGGAGAGTTATCATCGTTCTCATAGCTTGCTTTCTTTTGCTCACTTTTTTGCGAATCACGAATACGCCGTTCAATCGAAGCCAGATCCATCTTCAAATGGAATTGCATGAGTTCTCTAGCTACATCAAATCGTTTTTCTGCCAAATGATGTTCAATCGCTTTTTCCCAAAGTTTGCTTTCTTCTTCGAGTGTGAGCTTTACAGTAGAAAACATGATTTGATTAAGAGGTAATACACCAAGCAAGAACTCTCCAAAACGAAGCGCACGCTTGTCGGTTTCATAGATACAAACTGCATTTTGTGACCGAGTGATGGAAACATATAACGCATTCAGAGCGTTGAGCTCCTGTAAAGTTACATCGAATGATTTCTGTGTTTGCCACTTTTGATAAAGCGACCAGAGATAAGGATTTTGTGTAATGGGCTTCCATAAAATAACAATGTTAAAATCAAGTCCTATAGCCTGAGACGAACTAAGAATATTATTTGTCCCTAAACTTTTAATAATACGCTCTCGCTCCCCTTGGGACAGCAATTCAGTAAGAACGACAGTACTTGCGGATTTACCATGCTGACTTAACTCCTCCAATACAGAATCATTAAGCCAGGTCACTACTCCTCCATCAGGTTGAGCAGATTGAATATGAGAGTAAAGACGACGATTCCCACTATCCAATTGATGTTTTTTATTCATCAAATGTTCTGCAACAGCAATAATTTTCGGGGGGCAGCGCCAGGTCCGTGACAAGGCATGTGCGTTATATGATCCATAATGTTTTTGTAACAACATTTTTATACAATTATGGATGAATGGTGAGCTTAAAAGACACTGCTCGGTATCAAGACAAATAGCAATTCGTTTATCTTTGGCATAGGTAATAAAATCCAGTAAAGCAACCGGTGGCAAATTTTGAGCTTCATCACAAAAAACGTTGTTAAAGCGGGGTGTCTTCAATGGATCTAATCTGGTCACCATTGGGTCGAATAATTTATTCGTTTCCAAATCGTTTTGCCATAATTGAAGAAAGCTGATTAATGCTTTCTTTTTAGAAGGGTTGTCCGAGTAATACGATTGTCGGCTGGCTAATTTTTGATAATCATCAACACCCAGAGCAGCAATTAAGCTAAGCTCATAATGTACTTCATGAGGTAACTCCGTCTTTAATTTTGATTTTTTCAAGAATTGAGAAAATTCGTCCTCACTGACCTGTTTTCGATCGGGGTATTGGGCTTGAAGTAATTGACTCCAGGTAGAAAATTGGACCGTAGGTCTTGTTTCAAGAGGGGATTGTTGATAATCATTTTTAAGCGTTTTAAGCAAACTTTCCGATTGAGATATAAATAAAGTGGTTCCTGCCTGAATTTCACTGTCATGATTACTGTCCATTGCACGAATCATTAAATTGTACAGGAGTACTGTTTTCCCTGCTCCGGGCACACCAGCTAATAATAAAGGGGTTTTTTGTTGAATCGCTTGCTGCTGAGCGTCATCTAATACTAGTGTCATCTGATTGTAACTAACACTAGGTAGCATAGTAATATTTTCTATTTTCTCTTTTGGGGCAGAGGAATTTTTATTGCTATTTTCCTCTAAGGGCTGCACCCCAATGACTGTTTCACCCTTCAATTGATGTTTAATTTTATTGTACTTATGGTCATCTAAAATATACAAAATCAGAAGTGTTTTTTCTCCCTGATAGGAAGTATAGGTATAAACCAAGCGTTGTTTTCTATCTGTTTTAGCGCGAAACACATCTTCATTTTGATAAGAGATACCCTTTAACTTCTTTACTTTTGGATAACCTAGTTCTTGCGCCATAATCTGGGCTATAGTACCGGAATGTTGTGTGATTATTTCTGAGTCGATGCGATTTTGATCATAAAGAATTTGGTATTTCAAGGGAGCTCACCTTATAAATTAGATATTCATGTTGCTCAACTAAAACGCACATTGTAACAATACAAGACACCCCCTCACAACATTTTGACTAAATTGTGATTTTATAGCGAGGTGATAAGATTTAGTTCTTCTTAACTACATTTCCACTGTATGATTTATTCTTCTCACTTCCGGAATTGTATTGTCCTCTCTATGATTCGCATGTTTACTCCAGAATATTGCTTTAGCAAGGCTTCTATAAGAGAAAATTTCGGCATCAGTGAAAAACACATTTTTACTGCGGTACCTGGATATAGAAGGCGCTTGACCGGAAGAATAGTTTTTCATTGCATCATTTTCCCCAAGAAGGTCCAACTTAATACCTTTCCTGGCTTCATTTTTGTGCACACCATATAAATATAATTTCACGTGACCAATTGAATCGGGAAATCTGAACCCTCTGTCCGGCTCCATAAATACTTCATCCATTTGCGGCGAGTCTAAACCGAGTGTTCTTGCGACACGAGGCAGATGGAAAGCACTTGAAACTATAGCCACATGTTCATGGTGATGATGTTCAAGATAATCACGAAACGATTGAGCTTGCGCTATTGTATTTTGACCTTGCGCCTTTTTTCTGGGGTTATAAAGCGCCGAAATAGTAAATAATCTTGCAGGATAATAAGGAAGCGGTTCTTTGCCGAGTTGTTTCTGTAATTCAGGATCTCTAAGTGCTCTCTTTAGATCTTCATTATGAATTGCTCTGCCATTATAAAAAATGGGAATGACATAATCCTTCTCAGTTAACTCTTCAGGATTTTTACCGGCCCGAAGAGCACAAACCTGAATCGCAAGCTCGATACCCAGTTTCATTCTATGAATGTCATCAACAAGATCGAACTCGTCTTCATTTCTTTTACTCATTTGCACAAGCTCAATATCCGCGATCCGGCTTAAAACAGTTGTTCTGGCAGCGAGTACATAAACTAAATCAATTTCGGGGATTGGGGTGGGATTTTGTGTGAGTGCACTTTTCTTCAAATCATCTGTAAAGATATTTTCTTCACTAAAAACCTCTTTGAATTCCATGCCAAAAAATAATTGAGTACTAGCGGTGTTTTTTTGGGACATACCACTTGGAGAATCAGGTCCAAACAATGATTGAAGGCTATTCGTAATCTGAGGCATAGGATGTTGTGAAAAAATAAAATTGCCAGGAATATAGCATTAAGCTATGCACAAACGTACCCCCGGTTGCCGCTTTGCGTCAACCAGGCTACTTAAGCTTATTGGCTACTTTACATTACCCTTGATACACGGATCGTTTTGCGCAAATTTATCGATTAAGAGACGTGTCGCAGAGGCAACAACATCTTCTCTTTTCACTGCTTTTTTATCATCACTCGTGTAATAAACTGCAACTACGATCGGAGCACATTTGGGAGGCCAAATTATTCCAATATCATTGGTAGTCCCATAAAAACTACCCGTGCCTGTTTTATCGCCAACAACCCAACCTTTTGGGACACCCGCCCTAATACGGAAATCACCTGTGGTGGTCGCTTTTAACCAGGATAAGAGTTGCTGCCGTTGAGGTTCAGCCAAGACGTTGGTAAATGCAAGCTTTTGTAAACTTTTTGCCATGGCTTTCGGAGTAGAACTATCTTTTAAATTGCCTTTTCCACCAGAGAGTGCTTCTTTGGGCCAATCATTATCTTGTCGAAATGAGGTGTCATTAATGGAACGAGCAAAGACATTCATTTGTTCCACTCCCCCCATCTTTTTAACAAGGAGATTCATTGCGGTATTATCACTATAGCTAATCGAAGCTGCACACAATTCAGCAACGGTCATCCCAGTGGCAAGATGTTTTTCTGTGATTGGATTCCAATTTGTTAAATCATTCTTTGTATAACTTATCTTTTGCGATAAGAGAGAGCTATCATTCATGCTTTGATTAAGAATAGTGGCAACTCCCATTACTTTTGAGGTACAACCCGTAGGAAAGCGTTCATTGGCACGATATTGCAAATGGGCATTATTTGCCGTATTAATCGCATAAACACCAATTCTCCCTCCGGAGGAAGCTTCAAGTTCCGCTAATTTTTTCTTAAGCGGTTCTGACTGAGCATTGACTTGCATTGTTAGAAAAGAACCTGCAACCACTATCAATGACAGCCATTTAACCCGGGAAATTTTCATAGTAATTCTCTTATCCTCTTGTAAATATGTATCAAACCTTTACCAATATAACTACTCATTGCGCAGCATTTTATCAGAGTTTATTGCCGATTTCCCCTTATATACCACAAAACCAATTAAGCAAACGATAAGCTAGCTTTGCTAAAATAGTATATGCAACATGTTTTTGAGGAAATGTTATGCCTAGTCAACCACGCCAAGATAAATGGTCTGAAATAAAAGCGCAATTTGATAAAAACGAACGATTGGAAACCGAAGCGGACCCCTCTCCTGTAGATACTGCAGCCGAAATTAAACGACACATTCTTAATAACCTAGGTCCTGTCGATACGGTGGAAGAAGTGGATGCTCAACGCAATAATCAAGGTCCCAAAGATACCAAAATTGAAACAGTAGAGCGTAATGAAGAGTTAGATCCTACCGCACCCAGACCAGGTGGCTAGCAACTCACTCAATGTTCGACAATTATCAAACAGGTTGGGATCATCTGACCCAACCAACATATCAATGACAAATTTAAAGTTCAAAGTATTATTTTAAACTTAAGACATTTTGTAAAGTAGCTTTATGGATAGCTTGCAGTAAAGTCTCTGTGGTACTGTGGCTTTTAAATCCTGATGCAAAAAAATAAAATCCAGTTCCGCGATTTATCATTAAACTATGATTTTTATTTTCAAGTATCTGACCCACACGCTGACCTATCATATCGTCCGATAATGACTTGAATTCTTCAAATAAACATTTCAGTTCATTCGCTTTAATTCTTGCCTTAACGTCCTTACTTGTTTCTAACTCACTTATATAATTCTCGAGGTCTGTAAGAGCGTCCATTAAATTTGGATGTCGAGGCATTGTTTCAGTTTCTGGTGAAAAAGAGCTCTCTCTATGAATAACCGCTTGTGGTAGATCGGCAAAAACATCATGCTCTACGTTATTGTCATAAGGTAGTTTATAAACCGTGATAAAACTAACCTCACCTTGTGCTTGAAGTGCCTGGTGAAGTAAATGCTTTGTTAAAAAATTGACGGCATTTTCACGACTATTAAATTTTACTAAACCGTAATTATTTTCATAATATTCAACCCCATTACCCACCATTCTAAGTGCTGTGGAGTGAAAGCCTGAAGTATTCACAAGAAAATTAAAATTGAGGGTGCTTTTTTCATCCAACTGCTTCAGGGCATCCCAAATTGCATTACGAATCTTTATCTCTTGTCTTACAGCGAAATACCAACCTACCCGTCTAAACAAAATGTCAGCAAAGCTCCAGTTATCTTTAAAGGTTGTATAGAGTTTTTTGTCAGAAGCTACCGATAAACTGTCCAATACGCCCATAGAAGCCAATCTTCCGTAACGATGACTATGTCCCCAGCAATATCCATTAAAATCAGACCCTTTAAATGGATCGTTTGATTGATCAAAAGGAATAAAATGAGTGGCATATTTTTTTGCTAGATTAGCATAATGCGTATGGGCATTTTGATGGTAATGCAGTTTTTGTTGGTTTGCCGTTTTTTTGATGTTTTTTAGGACAGTTTCAATTTCTGATATTGCATGATCCGCGTTATTTTTTGGTAGAGATTGAAGTATTGTTTCTATCCCTGTAACTACTTTTGTAAGCTGCAGCAGATCATATTCTTTTCGTAATTCAGAAATCGATTTTTCTACAGGAGCCTGTTTTAAATACGCAATAAAATTAGGATTATTAGCGTCTTTTTCCAACGCTTTTAATGACTTTTTCAATTGTACAGCAAAATCTTTATCGTTAAGCTTTTTGATTAATTTGTAACAGTCAGAGTAGTGCATAGCATCAGAATAAAAAAAAGATTTATATATCATAACAAACTAAAATTAATGAATGCTTAACTTAAAGTAGGTTCGGCAAGGAAGCCAACCTACGTCAATAATATTTTTCAGGTATTATTTCAATCATCTTCATGCCATAACTCCCCTGAACCAAATTGCTCTGTTGGTGCATCTTTAAATTTGGGCAAAGGATCATCAAAATTAACTATTCTATTCACATACCAGATATGTCTAACAGGTTTAAAGGATTCTGGTATTGAGCCTATAAAATAAAAATTATTTACATTAATACCTATACCTTCCTGCATATTAGGATCCAGTGAAATACCATAAATAAGACTGTGGCATGATTTACAAAGCAGGAGTTTTGCATGGTTTTTAATAATTGCATCAAGATTATCAATCCCTGCTATTATCTTGAAACTTGCTAGTAAATATCCTGCTGTCCACGAATAACCTTGCTTATCACTTTCACGTTTTGATTGCGACGCTACCTCACGGCATTTGTTGCAATGACAATATTGAGTAAAAAACGGAGCGCTATCACAATAAAATTTCACTGCCCCGCAATAGCATCCACCTGAATATTTAGACATATCTTTTCAATTGAACTCCATAAATATATCTAGCATAGCCTTAATCCTCATCCAGATTTAAAAAATACCGAGTTTATTTAAGTTCGCCAGTTCGTTTGAGAATATTTTTTTTTAACTAAGTCACACAGATCTCGAGTTGTTGTCGCAATTGTTGCTCCCGTGATGCTCATATAATCTTTAGTATACTTAGCCTGGTTGACGCGCTTGCGACAACCGGGTTTTCCTCTTGAAAACTAATCTCATCTAAATTACATTCCCCCCTACCAACCAAGAAAAAGGAAGACAGTTGGTCCAATATCGCGGGAATTTTATCCTGGAGGAACCTTTTTTTTCACAGTCACATTGAAAGATCGTAACTCATCTATTCTTATTGAGAATATTAACTGTTTAACAACTGCCTTTCGATCCGTACGAAACCAAATTCCATTTAAAACCATCGCCCTGGTCGTTCTACCCGATCATCTCCACACCCTATGGGAATTACCAAAGAATGACTCCAACTACTCTTTACGATGGCGATTGATTAAAACTTATTTTTCCAAGAGTCTGATAAACTCCGGAGTTCTTCTCTCAAAAAATAAACGTGGGGAATATTCATTGTGGCAAAGAAGATTTTGGGAGCATCGTATCCGTAATGAAGTCGATTTAACAACGCATATTAATTACATCCACTACAATCCCGTTAAACATAAGTTAGTTAACCTTGCGAGTGATTGGCAATATTCGAGTATTCATCGTTATATCCGACAAGGGATAATTTCGGAGAACTGGGGTGGGATAAGAGATTTGAGGGGAAATTTTGGGGAAGAATATTGAGTTGAAAACCCGGTTGCCGCAAGCGTCAACCAGGCTACCTCACTGTGGTATCAAGATGATCTATTTTCTATCAGAGTTCAACTCTAAGCGCATGTAATGAAGTTTATCGCTTATAATTTTTCCGTTTAGAAACTTTTTGTAAAATTCAAGAGCCTCCACATTATTAGAAAGCACAACCCCCTCAATTCGACCACAATTTTCTTGTATGGCTATTTCTTCTAGTCTCTTCATTAATAAGGCTGCTCCTCTTTTTCGACGGTATTGCTTCGCCACAAAGAGATCATTTAAATACATGTTTGCTTTTGAGTTTACAGTAAAATTTCGATAATCAATGGAAAAATTAGCAAATCCGGCTTTTTTTCCATCAATGATTAAGATTAAAAAAGTAGCCAAGGGCTTTTCTCCAAAAATAGTCGTTTTAAATTCGTGCTTAGAATATTTAAAACGATATAATACCCCTTGTTCTTTTAAATCCTCAGTTAAAGTTTCATAAATAAAATCAAAATCATCTTCAACCGCAAAGCGCACTTCTTTTTTCATATGGCCTCATTTTATGAAGTAAAAATTAAATACGGAAGCCCTCGGTTTTCTGTCATTGCTTCCATTACCTTTTTTAACAGTATGCGTAGCCTGGTTGGCGCTTGCGACAACCGGGTTTTCCTCTTGAAAACTAATCTCATCTAAATTACATTCCCTCCTATCAACCAAGAAAAAGGAATACCATTGGTCCAATATCGTCGGGAATTTTATCCTGGAGGAACCTTTTTTTTCACAGTCACATTGAAGGATCGTAACTCATCTATTCTTATTGAGCATATTAACTGTTTAACAACTGCCTTTCGATCCGTACGAAACCAAATTCCATTTAAAACCATCGCCCTGGTCGTTCTACCCGATCATCTCCACACCCTATGGGAATTACCAAAGAATGACTCCAACTACTCTTTACGATGGCGATTGATTAAAACTTATTTTTCCAAGAGTCTGATAAACTCCGGAGTTCTTCTCTCAAAAAATAAACGTGGGGAATATTCATTGTGGCAAAGAAGATTTTGGGAGCATCGTATCCGTAATGAAGTCGATTTAACAACGCATATTAATTACATCCACTACAATCCCGTGAAACATAAGTTAGTTAACCTTGCGAGTGATTGGCAATATTCGAGTATTCATCGTTATATCCGACAAGGGATAATTTCGGAGAACTGGGGTGGGATAAGAGATTTGAGGGGGAATTTTGGGGAAGAATATTGAGTTGAAAACCCGGTTGCCGCAAGCGTCAACCAGGCTACGTTGCTAGCAATGGTGTTTAAATTAATGAATCCGACCAAAAGCGATGGATAAAAATGAGAGGTTTTAAACTAATAACGCTTGTTGTTAATAACGTTAAATTTGAAGATGGAGTACAGGTTGTCAAACAATCAGACAGGAAGGCCGCTTAATGTCGTACACCACTTTTGACAATAACTCAAGCTGCGATTTGAGATCGAGAAAATCGTTTGTTCTTACTTTACATAATACCATCATGGCAGCCAAATCGAGCGTGCCCCAATGATCTCGCCAAGCCACGCAACGCTCCCCCTTCCCTTTATATATAGCAAAATCAACCGCTCACTTAGAATCAACACTAAACCAATTTGCAACCTTGTTAGTAGACCAAATATAAAATTGCTTCGATGATTTTGGCTGGTAGATAAACTTAGGTACAGGATAAAACGGTTCATCAGAGCAGTACTCATGAACAACATGCATAGGCAAAAGGTTTTGAGCAGCCCCTACACCCTCTCTCCATTGTATATCAATGACATCGCTATTTTTAACCTCTGGAGCGTTGATTAAATCCTCGTGTGTTTGCAGCTCTTTGATGAGGGTATTTTTGAAATCAAAATGCTGTTCAGTGATTGTTTTCCCATTCAGCTTATAACTGACTCCGTCTGTGTTCACTTTGTTGTACTGAGCAATCAAACGAGCGAATACCTTTCTGCCTTCTTCATTCTGTGGAATGCACGCAATCATTGCTGCCCACATGTGTTTATCCAGGGCCCACAGCGCATATTCAAAAGCGCTGATATTCTCAAATTCGCGCCCAGAACAATCCGTAACGACGCCTCTTTTAAAAAATAAACTCATGTCCTTCTCTAACATTGCTTTAACGGCATCATGTTCCCCGCGTGTCACATGATGCAATAATTTACGAACATCAATCACCGGTTTAAATAAAGCCAAATGATATTTTGATGTCTGAGCGAAGTTTACTAAATCACGGTTTGATAAATTTTGAGCGGTTTCAATTTTAAGTTCTTGTAGTAATTCATTAAACTTCTCGAATTTGGATTGCATACTTTCAACTTAATTCCATTTACTTGGGATAATTTAAAAAATGAATTATACGGGAATTAATTGAAAAAATTAGAGCCATTTGACTTAAAATTAAACATTTAAAGATGGTGCTCAGAAATATTCTTACATTAATGCGGGGTCACACTTCTTCAAGCCAACTTTGTTCAGTTTCTCTTGCAGCTTGATTCAATTCTCTCTCTTGCTCAAATACCTCTAAATCGTCTTCTGTTATCAATCTTACCATCGTAACTTCCTGTTTAACTATATTGCCCTATCAAACTTCGACACATATTCGACACGCAAATAGAGTTCTCTTTTATTTTTCTATAACCCATTGATTTACAATGCCGTTGCGCGGAATCGAACCGCGGACCTATTGATTACGAATCAAGTGCTCTACCGACTGAGCTACAACGGCGATAGTTTATTATTATACCCAGAGATGGTTGGGGCGCAAGATTCTCAAGAAGCTTGCGCTGGCTTTTGGGTTAAGACAACGCCTAGTGTCCAATCGCTGTTTTGATTGGCAGCCATTAGGTTGATTTCTTGTTGGGGTTGTAAGCCGTAACCGTCTACTATTAGCGCGTAGTAATACGCTGGGAATAAGCAGTAGCCGTAGAGGTAGTCGTTGTTGGGATATTGGTTAACAAGGATTTGCCAATCTTGGTGGCATACTTGTGTGTTGGCTTGTTCCAGTAAATCCTGGCTGCTAAATTGATTTTCAAGTTGGAATGGCTTGCTGCGAGTGAGTTCAGCGAGACCTCCAATGACGAACCAGTTATTTACAGGATTTGCTGTCATCACAGGTTGGACCACATGATTAACTCGGTGTACGGAATTCATTAAAGAAGCGACATCACTCTCGCAGGAGTAAGCATCGCCTGATGCGGGCTGCCCTGTTGGAAGTTCATAGTTGTTGGCGAAACAGACTGATTCGTCGAGAAACTGGTGTGTCACTTCAGTTTGACCCAGGCCTAAAAAACTATGAACAAAAATAGTCAGATGACGACCGTAAAGGTCAATTTGCTGCAAGTCTTGTGAATTAATCCCGTCTGTTTTTTCCACAGGGAAAATAATTTGTACCGAAGCTCCCCCCATATCCATTACGCCGGATAAGTCTTGATCAGTCGCTTCCAACGATCCGCGTTGATAATTTACCGCTAACCAACCAAAAATACCCTCTTCCGTGCCGGTAATGGTTTTAGCATTTTTTAGTTGCCAGCTTGATTGGTTTGCAAACCATTGTTGCAACAAACCATACAGTTGTTGTTGCTTTGGTTTTGGCAGTAAACGCATACCTGCTGTCGAATAGAAATAGATGGGTAAATTGTTTTCCGGCGCACCAGACAATAATGTCGTCAAATAAGCATCGATGGTTGGACTATTAGGCTCGATAGTTGCGAAACCGGGTTTAATCCGCTTAGACCACACTTCGTTAATATTGATTGGGCTTTGAGTACTGTCTAAATCATAAGAATAAATATGCACACGAGAACCCGTGCTACCAGCATCAACAACAGCCACACATTGATGTTGTTGGCAATTATACTCTGCAGCGAAAACGTTAGCAGTGAAACAAATGGCAAACAACGAAACCCACAGAGCAACTATTCGCATGCAACTCAACTTAACAGTAAAAGTGGGCCTCATGGTACATTATGTATATTTTATTGTCAATGAGAATTGAATGAGAACAATTTTTACCCACTCTTAATGGGTTTATAACAAAATGGTTCAACCCTGTCTTTTTTTACGAACAACTGTACAGTGACCATGCCACACTCCGCCGTATTAAATACGTTAATCTTTTGCCGCTCAAAGGTTTTCAGGGTTTGCCCATGGGGAAAATGGTAACGATTGTCAAAACCTGCTGAAATAATCGCAAACTTTGGTGCAATTTGCTGGATAAATTGTAACGATGACGATGTTTTACTGCCATGATGAGGTACCACAACAACGGTTGAGGCAAGTTGTTCTTTGTAGGCTTTTACCAAAAAATCCTCCGCCAGGCGCTCAATATCTCCAGTGAGTAAAATGCGACCTTTCTTATTTTTAACTTGTAATACACAAGAATTATTATTCTTATTTTTAAACCGCTTATTAATTGCTAAAAACTTAAAGGAAACCCCATCCCATTGCCAAGAAGGATAATGGTGGCAATTTTTTCCGCGATGATAAAAAGAAACCTCATTCACTAAAAGTTCATCAACAAGATAAGTGGACTCAAGAGACTCCAAGCCACCACGATGATCGAGATCAGGATGACTAATTATTACCTTGTCAATCCTTTTAACGCCAAGCGTTTTAAGAAAGGGAATGATTGCCAATTTGGCCATATCCCCACCCTGATAAAACTTAATCCCCGTATCATAAACCAGCCTGTGATTTGCGGTTTGTACCAGGACTGCCAATCCCTGTCCCACATCAAGAATATTGATTTCGGCATCCCCTTTTTTCACTTTGGAAAAACCGGGCCAAAGCGCTGTTATACTCAAGACAATCATGGCAGGAAATAATGCCCTTAATGGTAGAAATAACCCCAACATCATCACAAGCATTAACGCTAAAGGGGATAAAATATCGTTAAAAGAAAAACTTAAATTAACTTGCGAAAACGAATCCACCCATCGCAGAAAATAAAGTAATCCTTCAATCGCCCAATGTACAGGCAGGAGTATCCAGGAGTTATCCCAACACTGTACCAAAAATAAACTAATAAGCGCCAAAGGCACAATAATAAACCCAACCATTGGTATTGCTAACAAATTGGCAAAAAATCCATTAATTGCCCCATAGGAAAACCAAAATAAGGTCAAAGGCATCAAACCAAAAAGACAGATAAGTTGTAAGCCAATGCTTTTTTTTAAACCTGACATTGTTAAGCGCTGACTTCCTAGAAGTAAACTCGCGACTGCTAAGAAAGATAAATAGAATCCGGGCAATAAAACATCATGGGGCTCAAATAACAACACTCCCAATAAACCATAACGCCAGGCTTGCCAGGTGGTAAAACGATAATTTAAAAAATTTTTAACCAGCAGAAAAAAACAAGCAATTAAGGAGCGTTGTGCAGGAGCCGCAAATCCTGCCAAAAGCGCATAAACCAGGGCCATTAACAAACCCAGAATGCTTGCAGGCTGTGCTGCAGGATAATAAAGGCATAACCGGCTACTTCGAGTCCAAAGCCAACGCATTAGTGCAAAACTTAATCCAGCTACTAACCCAATATGCGCCCCTGAAATCACCATCAAATGCGTGGTTCCTGTTCGTCGAAAAAGATCCCATTGCTTTTTGTCGATATGGCTTGTTAAGCCCAGCGTTAATGCTTCAACAATACCCAAACTGTCTTCATTGGGTAATAATTTAACCACGCTTGAAGCAAGTTGTTCGCGGATACTTAACAGAGTTTGTGAATGAAGACGATTAAGAAGTTTGGCGCGATGCGGTTTAATATAGCCAGTCCACTCCAAATGACGTGCATTTAACCAACTCACATAATCAAAACTTCCTGGATTTCCCAAGTTTACTGGTTTTTTTAATTTTGCTTCAAAATCCCAAAAGTCTCCGACATTGAAGGATGGACAATGATTATAACAAGCGAGTAATACGGTGGATTGCGCTGCGTTTCCATTAAAACGGCTAACTCTAAATTGAAATTGGGATTTGAAATCCGTTGTGTTAGGAATGGATACAATCTCTCCTTCCAACCTAGCTTTTGGAATAACACGAGTGTTGTTTGGCATAGCCAAATCCGCTATCCACCATTGATGAACAGTAGCCCACAATAGAGCGGCAAGAAACCAAATAAGAAATGACCAACGTGGGGAGAGAATACAGGCAAAAATTACCAATAAAAGGGCATATACTGACTTTGAATAAAAGTAAGCCGTCCCTGCAAAAAAACAGAGAATTTCCATATTTCCATTGGACTTGCAAAAAGGGCTTACTGTATAGGAATCCATTCCCACCTACAAGTCCATTTAACTAGGCGTAGCAGCCTTATGTATGTTTTGCAACAAAGTCTCGGTAGTGCTGTGGCTTTTGAAACCTGACTTGAAGAAATAAAAACCTGTCCCACGATTAACCATAAGACTATGATCTTTATTCTGCAGAATAGCCCCCACCCTCTCCTGTATTGCACCAGCAGAAATCAGCTCGTTCAATTCTTTTGCTAAGAAATCCAACTCATTCGCTTTGATTTTTGCCTTAATATCAGAGGATTTCTTTAAAGAAGTGGCATAATTTTCTAAAGCATCAATCGCTTCACTAACATTGGGCTGCACAGGTGGTTTTTCGTCCTCTGCTTTACTCACTACAGGCACTGGAATTCTAGACTTGTCTAAATCAGAAACAATCTGATGGCCGTGATTATTGGTATAAGGCAGCTTATAAGTCTCAATAACACTGATTTCTTCCTTGGCAGTGGTAGAAATATGCGTCAAGTGGGCAGTAATAAAACTTACTGCTTTTTCACGATTCTGGAATCTTACCAAACCGTAGTTATGATCATAAAACTCAACACCTTCGTTAACCATTCTTATAGCCATAGAGTGACTGTTTGTCCCCATAGTAATAGTCATATCAAGAATTGCTTTATCATCAAGAGCTTTTAACGATTTCCAAATAGCATTTCGTACTTTTACCTCTTCATCGACTGAATAGCGACCTACACGTCTGAAGAAGATATCCGCCAAAGAGTGGCTGGATTGAGCGAAGGTATGGATTCTTTTATTAGATGCGGTAGTTAAACTGTCTAACTCTGTTCGAGATGCTAAGTCAGCATAGTGTTGGCTGTGCCCCCAACCATAATCCACAGGGGTGGGACCTTTGAAAGGATCACTTAGATGATTAAACGGAAGATAATGTGTTGCATACTTCTGTGCAAGATCAGAATAATGGGTGTAATTTACTAACTCTTCATAGTTCTTAGTTCGCTGTTTGATTGCTTCTTTGATGTGAAGCAAAACAGTTTTAATTTCATGCTCATTCTCAGCAAAATACGTGTCCAGTATAGTTCTAATTCCTTTTTTAACCGCTTGAAGCCTAGCAAGGTCATACTCTCTGCGGAGTACTAAAAGGCTTTTTGTCGATTTATCGTCTTTTACGAACTCTGTAAATGTGGGCGAGTTAGCTAATTTTTCTACCGTCTCCAGTTCTCTTTGAAGCTTTTCTGCGAAAACTTTGTCTTTAAGTTTTTTAACTAATTCAAAACAATCTGAGTAATGCATAATTTCACCAACTTGTTAAAAGTTGAACATTATGCCACTTTCATTTACTTTTGGAAATATTTTTTTCAAAAAAGACAATTTTTAACCTTTAGCAAAAAACCTTAATCACTGAAAAATTTAGTTAAAAACTAGCAATATCAAACAGATTCCAATAGGATAAGTTAATCTGCGGTGAAAAGGATATCTCCATGCTCATTTCAGCTTTAAACGAAAGTAACAGCGATACTCGTGTCGCAATTACCCCCAATGCCGTCAAACATTATGTAAAAATGGGTTTTGATGTCACCATCGAATCCAATGCTGGACTTGCCTCTGGTTTTAGTGATGCAGCTTATCAGGAAGCAGGTGCTACAGTGGTAAATGACAGAAAAACCCTCCTGAGCACTGCCAATATTGTAGTTTGTGTCAACGAACCTAAACCTCAGGAATTAACTGGCATCGAAGCAAACACACTGGTTATAGGACATGTGGATAATGAGCCTGCTGGCAATTTACTACCCTGGGGCTGTAAAGAAAAAGTCAGCATTTTTTCAATGAATTTCATTCCTCGGATAAGTCGTGCTCAAAGCATGGACAGTTTATCGTCTCAAGCAAACCTGGCTGGTTATCGTGCAGTACTTGAAGCCGTGTCTCATTTTAAACGCGCGATTCCAATGATGATGACTGCTGCAGGAATGATTCATCCAGCAAAAATATTAATTCTTGGCGCGGGTGTGGCAGGCTTGCAAGCCATAGCCACGGCAAAACGCCTGGGCGCTGTGGTTTATGCCTTTGATGTGCGTCGGGCAGCCAAAGAACAAGTGGAAAGTTTAGGCGCTGAGTTTATTGAGGTCAGTGCTGAGCATGATGCTGAAACCAGCGGTGGCTATGCCGGTGAAACGAGTGAGGAATATAAACGCTTACAGGCTGAGCTTATTGATCAATACGCCAGACAAAGTGACATCACTGTCTCAACCGCATTAATCCCTGGGAGACCAGCCCCTGTATTACTGACCAAAAACACCGTTGAACAAATGAAACCTGGATCAGTAATTGTTGATTTAGCAACAGCCCGTGGTGGCAATTGCGAATTAAGTGAAAAAGATAAAATTACTAAGCATGGTGAGGTGACTATTGTTGGTTATAGCAATATGGCAGGACTTGTCCCGGCAACAGCCAGCGAGCTTTATGCAAATAATGTAGTCAATTTAATTCGTCTAATTGTCCCCTCTGCTACAGAGCTTTCTTTTAATGCAGAAGATGAGATTATTAAACAAGCCATGCTTTGTCACGACGGCCGTCACATGCCCTTTAAGGAAACACAATATGCCTGATACTAATACTCTAGGTAATCCCTATATTGCCATTTTAACGATTTTTGTTCTGGCCTGTTTTGTTGGCTATTATGTGGTTTGGAAAGTAACTCCAGCCCTACATACACCGCTCATGTCAGTGACGAATGCCATTTCCAGTATTATCATTTTGGGTGCATTGATTGCTGCTGGAGCACAATTTACAGGAACGATTACCTTTTTGGGAGGGTTAGGAATTTTTATAACCGCCATTAATATTTTTGGTGGGTTCGTTGTTACCCAACGCATGTTACGCATGTATAAGAAATAGTGTTGATGAGATACGCACTAAGATTGCAACACTATTGTTTAGGATATTGTCTATAAGGATGAGCGTATGACTTCTTGGTTTCCGTTTCTTTATCTGATTGCTGCGATATGTTTTATTCTTGCGCTTAAAGGTTTAGCAAGCCCTTCTACTTCCCGTCGAGGTAACTTATTGGGAATTTTAGGGATGGCTATTGCCATTGGCTCAACGTTGATGATGCCCTCAGTGCATCATCATTGGCTACTAGTGGGTTTAATTGTCGCAGGAGGACTGGTTGGAACAATCATTGCCCTTACAATTCATATGACTGCCATTCCACAATTAGTTGCCGGCTTCCACTCCTTAGTCGGTCTTGCAGCAGTCCTTGTGGCTTTCTGCGCCTACTTGGCTCCGGCTTCATTTCATATCGGCACACCTGGTGACATTCACTTAACAAGTCTTATTGAAATGAGTCTCGGACTCATCATTGGGGCCATCACCTTCTCAGGTTCTGTGATTGCCTTTTTAAAATTACAAGGGATTATGTCTGGGCAACCCGTTCGTTATCCCGGGCAAAAAGTAGGAAACCTGGTAATCGGTTTGGCAATCCTTGGACTGCTTATCTATTTCGTCATGAGTCAAGCACTCCCTATTTTCATAGCGATAGCTCTCCTGTCATTCCTGATTGGTTTTTTATTAATTATTCCCATTGGCGGTGCGGACATGCCCGTGGTTATTTCAATGTTAAACTCTTATTCAGGATGGGCAGCGGCAGGTATTGGATTTACTTTAAGTAACCACTTGCTCGTTATCACGGGGGCTTTAGTAGGCGCCAGCGGGGCTATCTTGAGTTACATTATGTGCGTGGGAATGAATCGCTCAATTATTAACGTCATTTTTGGAGGAATAAAAAGCTCTGACTCCAGTGAAAGTGCAGTCCATCGCGATAATCAGCAAATTCATCAAGCCAACGGTGAGGATGCAGCATTCCTTTTAAGCAACGCAAAAGATGTCATTATTGTTCCTGGTTATGGTATGGCAGTTGCTCACGCACAGCACGCTGTTAAAGAATTAGTAGATGCCCTGGAGAAGCGCGATATTCATGTTCGCTTTGCCATTCATCCGGTTGCCGGTCGTATGCCTGGCCATATGAACGTACTTTTGGCTGAAGCGAATATTCCCTATGACAGAGTATTCGAACAAAGTGAAATCAATCGCGATTTTGCTACAGCCGATGTGGCTTTTGTTGTCGGCGCGAATGATATAACGAATCCCGCAGCCAAAACCGATCCGGGTTCACCGATTTATGGTATGCCAATTTTAGAGGTAGAAAAGGCAAAAACTGTCTTATTCGTCAAACGCAGCCTTTCACCGGGTTATGCTGGTGTTGAGAATGATCTGTTCTTCCGCGATAACACTTATATGCTTTTTGGTGATGCGAAATCAATGACTGAATCGATTGCCAAGGCGTTAGAAGCAGTATAACTGAGTCGTTAAATTAAAAACCGGATGACCTCATCTGGTTTTAATTTTTAAATACGCCGCAGGACTTAAAAGTGTCTCCATGCTTCTATCAGTAAATTAGATAATATGCCTCTCGTTGCTATGACCTCAAAATAAAGGTATCTTAATTGCTTTTATTTAGGAGAGTCTTATGTTAAGAAAGCTTGGTTATAGCATATTTTGCGCGGGCGCCCTATTCAGCGCGAATGCGTTGGCTATCACTCACAATCTTGCCTTGGGAATTAGCCTTGAGTATGAATTGGCTCCCAGCAAACCTGAAGAATTTGTAAATACCTGGTTTTGGTCAATTACCTCAACCTGTACCATCCGTACAAAAGATTCTAGCGATGCCATCTTCATTGAAGCATTAAAGAAAACAGGGAAAATTAATAATACTAATATGGCTCAGGGCGATACCTTGTCTATTGAAGTTCATAATGGCGATAAAATAACCATTACCGCTGACTCAGGTAGCAAAGTACGATTAACTAATAAGGGACAAAATACCGTTTTTGCAGACTGCACAACCTAACATAGTAGTTGCCTTAGTACGAAACAGTATTTTTATAGCCATCCTCCCGCAGTGACACTATTTTCCACGCGACACTATCTTCCATGAGTATACACCTCACGCTTTATATTACGTCCCGCGGCTTGTCCGCGGGATCTTGGTTTTATTTCAAATTGTCTGGATCCCGCGGACAAGCCGCGGGACGTAGTATAAAGAGAAAACACACGACACGGGACTTCATATAATGGAGTGCACATATAATGGGAGGAATACACACATACGGGACTAATATAAGCGAGAATACGCGAGATACGGGACTACGTATAAAGGGAGGATGCATGGTGTCAGAATATAGTTTAAAGAGGACGCAGGACGAAAGAATGTATAGAAGAGAAACAGGCCGTCTCTCTCAATTTCTCATCAAATGCGGCCAGTTTATGCTTTATTTTTGCGAGTAAACGCGAAGCAATCCATTACAATTTCGAAACAGGCTTCGATATGGATTGCTTCATTGTCGCAATGACAGGATTCATTGGCAAACGAAAAAATTGTATCTACAATGACGCGATTGTATTCACAATTACCCGTCATACCCTATTAATGCTCTCGAGTCGCCGCAAAATGTATTTTCGGATAACGCTCTTGGGCCATCGTTAAATTAACCCGGGTAGGCGCGAGGTACATCAATGAGTCGCTGCCATCTAAAGCCAGGTAATCATAGGCTTTGGTACGAAATTCACTCATTGCTTTATCATCATCTGAATAAACCCAACGCGCGCAACTCACGTTTACTGTTTCGTAAACGCAGTCCACTTTATATTCGTGTTTTAAACGATGAGCGACCACATCAAACTGTAATACTCCGACCGCGCCCAAAATCAATTGGTTACTATTTAAAGGACGAAACACTTGTGTTGCACCCTCCTCTGATAACTCAATAAGCCCCTTTAACAAGGCTTTGCTTTTTAATGGATCTTTAAGGCGTACCAAGCGAAAAAGCTCTGGTGCGAAATTAGGAATACCGGTGAATTTTAAATTTTCACCCTGAGTAAAAGTATCACCTATACGGATAGTGCCATGGTTATGCAAACCAATAATATCACCCGCCATAGCCATTTCTGCATGCGCCCGATCGCCGGCCATGAAGGTGAGTGCATTAGCAATTTGTACGTCTTTGCCAATGCGTAAATGAGCTAATTTCATGCCTTTTTTAAACGTACCTGAACAAATGCGTAAAAATGCAATTCTATCTCGATGCTTAGGATCCATATTCGCTTGAATTTTAAAGACGAATCCGCTGAATGCCTCTTCTTCTGGATTAACGCGTCTTTCAACCGTAGCTCTTGCCATTGGACCTGGTGCATATTCGGCAAAGTCATCTAGCAATTCTTTGATTCCAAAATTGTTGATAGCAGAACCAAAATAGACGGGCGTCAATTTTCCTGACAAATAATCATCAAGATTAAATTCATGCGAAGCACCTTTAACCAATTCAATTTCATCCCTCAACTCCGCGGCCATATCTCCCAGTAACTCATCAAGCTGTGGGTTATCAAGCCCTTTTATTGCCTGAGCTTCCTGTTTCTGGGCGTTTTTTCCAGCTTGATATAGATAGACCGTATCTTCATATAAATGGTAAATCCCTTTAAAACGTTTCCCCATACCCACGGGCCACGTCACAGGCGCACATTGGATACCAAGAACCGTTTCTACCTCATCAAGCAAACTAATAGGTTCTCGCCCTTCACGGTCTAATTTGTTAATAAACGTCATAATCGGTGTATCTCTTAACCGACAAACTTCCATCAACTTAACCGTTCGCTCCTCAACCCCTTTCGCAACGTCAATGACCATTAATGCGGAATCGACTGCCGTCAAGGTCCGATAGGTATCTTCAGAGAAATCTTCGTGTCCTGGGGTATCCAACAAGTTCATCACATGATTATTATGAATAAACTGCATTACAGAAGTTGTGATGGAAATTCCCCGTTCTTTTTCCATTTCCATCCAGTCAGAAGTCGCATGCCTATCAGCCTTTCGTCCTTTCACTGTACCGGCAAGCTGAATAGCACCGCCAAATAACAGTAACTTTTCGGTAACCGTGGTTTTACCCGCGTCGGGGTGAGAAATGATGGCGAAGGTCCGCCGTTTAGAGAAATCCTGGTAAAAATCAGTCATAAAAACCTACTAATGCACAAAGTAAGCTGCATTTTAAGTGAAACAATAAAACAGATAATTTTACTACGGAATATAGATGCTAGAAATAGATTTATGAAGAAATTTGAAATTGAGATGATAGCCATGGCCACCATCTCCGTAAAACAAAACTGTCAATTATTTCTTGCCAGGCGAATAGTGCTCTTGAATCGTTTTAGCAAACTCGTCTACCGCAGTCACCTCTTTAGACGGCCTAAACATACCCCAGGCTGTTAAACCACCTGCTACTAATCCAGAGGAAACGCAAGCCCCCGCTGTTGCCAATGCGGCCGCCTCACCTGCCGCCAAACCAGTAAAGAAGGCACCAGGGCCAGACCAAATACCTGCAGCAAAACCAATTGAAAATCCTACAATACCGGCCAAGAGAGTCACAATGATTGCAGCGGCAAAACCAAGAAGAGCTTTCATAACATTAGGATGTTCACCTTGCAAAGTCTTGTGACTAGTTTGAACAAAGCTATTAATCAGTCCTTCAATGGTTCGGCTAGACAATTTTTCATTGTTTAATCTCCCCTCAAGATGTTTTAATTTTTTTTCTATTATTTGTTTTTTCTCTTCCGGCAAATCTTTTAACGCTGTTAATAATTTTTTCTTTGCCTCAATAAAAATCGAATCTTCTGATGTCTCTCTTTTTATTGCGTTGTCAGCTTCTTTTACAGAGGGATCATCAGTCTTAAGGGATGATTTAACTGCTTTTTCACTTACGTCACTTTGCTCTGTTAAGTCTTCTTTTTTTGCTAATGACGGGATTAGAATACGCTGTAGCTCTTCAATCTCTAAAGTTTTGTGGTCAATTGTTACGCCCAAATCTCTAAGATCATTCTCTAAATTCTTGAGTGTTTCTAAAGGGTTTTTACATTGGTCAGCATGGGTACCCACTAAGACTACTTTTCCATTAGGATTTTGCGATCGGTATAAATCTAGTTCCTTTTTAACTTTTTGTTGATCGTCTTCATCAAGTATTGTACTTAAATCTGCACAATAAAGAATAAATGCCTGATCTTTATATAGACTGCGTCGAGTATTAGGGAAGTCATCTTTACCAGTAGGATCCGTTACTACCAGGGTGATACCTTCAGATTCATGCCTCAAAGTTTGAATCCCTTTTGTAGGCAATAGTGGCTGCGTTACCTTTTTCTGGATTAAACCCATTGCAATCTGTGTTTTACCAGCACCGGTCTTACCCAACATCATCACTTTTAAGAGACTCATTTTCAAATCCTAAATAAAATTTGAGGTCTATTTTACAATAATTTTCTTAAGAATTTCTTAGGAGTTAATTCCGCGCATAAAGGACGCGGAATGTAGATTATTAAATTCTGCTAGAAGGCGCTGTACACTCTTCGCAACCATCTGCAATAGCTTTAACAATGCTGGCGATAGGACGAGTACCTAGACTTAAAATACTTAAAATTGGGTTGATAACTGCTGAAAAGAGTGCAGAAATTGCATATAAAAAGTGATCTTTTGCTTCTGATAGCTCACCTCGCGTCCTTAAGTCAAAGAAACTTTCGGTGCTTTGTTGATTATGAGACCAACGATAAGCAGCTTTTACCAGTGAAAGAACCAAATTGGTAACATCAATTAATATATCAAGCAAAAATACTGGCGCTAAAACAATATCAATCACTGGATTTAAAAGATAAGAGAAGAAATCCGAATCTTTTCTATTGATATATTTGGTTCCTCGTGTTGATTGAATAGGTTTAAACACGGTAAAAAAACGATTGCGAGTTGATACGAATACGTCATCTTCTGCAAAAATAGGTTTTATAATTTTTGCCATAAGGGCTCCAGGTTATGTACTCAAAGTCGCCTATTGTACAAATCTTTTTAACCCTGGCAAGCATTTCTTACGCACAAAACAGGCATAAAGAAATCAAATCGAGTAAGATAAATAATTTAAAATTGATAAATTTTGAAGGGAAATTTATAGAAAAAGGTTTGAGCAAGAATGCTCAAACCCCAAAATTATTGTTTTGAGTAGCCAACAACATAGTTATCATCGTGATTCTCAGCAGAAGAAGCACACTTTTCACAAGCATTACTAATACCTTGTATGGCACTGGCAAAAGGACGAGTTACCAAGCTAATTACGCTAAAAATTGGATTAATTACTTCAACAAAGGAAGCAACGGCTTCGAGAAAGTAATCTAGTGATTGCTCTAGGTCTCGCTTAGTGGAATTAGGTAAGAGTTTATGATTGACAGTTTGTTCGGACGCCCAGTCTCTGCCAGCTTTTAATAGTGTAATTAAGGCATTCATTAAATGAATAGCTGTATCTAATAATAATGCTGGTATAACCAATGTATCCACTACTGGACTTAAAAAATAAGCTGCGACATCAGATTCTTTGCGTTTCGTTTCTTGAACAGGTTGAAACATTGTTAAAAAATGTTGCTTAGTACTTTTGAATATATCTTCTTCACGTGACCAAATAGGTTTAATAACTTTAGTCATAATGACTCCATAGAATAATGAGTATTCAAAGGCGACTCTAATAGCCAACCTTTTACCCACTAAAATTAAAGGTTTGGAGATTATAATTATGTTTCCTTAAGAAAATATTAAACAATTATTACCGGTAGGGTTTACCATAACCCGGATGCTTGCTAAAGGAACCATCCAGACTACTGGATGCCTCGGACAAGCCGAGGCACGTAGACAGACACAGGTAAGCGTTTTTATTCAGTAATAAAAATTAACTGCTCATGGCATTCAAAATAATCCGCGACTTGTGCCGGCGTTATTTTGTCCAAACTTGGGGGTTGCCAATGCGGTGATTTGTCTTTATCAACTAACAAGGCCCTCACCCCTTCATAAAAATCCGGTTCACGCATGAACTGGGTGACGATGCAGTAATCTTTTGCTAAACATTCTGTTATCGACATTGTTTTGGCCTTTTGAATTTGTGCCAAGGTGACTTTAAGACTTAAAGGAGCTTTATGATGGAGATTATTAAAAATGGTTGTTGTCCACTCATCTTTTTCTTCTTCTAACGCCGCAAGTATTTCTTCCATGGTTTGTTTCGAGAAACAACGCTTAATCACGTCTTGATGCTCTGTAATCGCTGCTTTTTCGGGATTGGCGGCGAATTTTTTTAAACAATCATCCACTTTTTCATGGGGATTGATTGACAAGTCCGTATCCCTTAAACTTTTTACAACTTCATGTATTTGGTTAGCAGGAATAATTTGCTTAATTAAACCGATAGCAAGAGCATCTTGAGCTTGCAAGCGGTTCCCCGTTAATCCCAAATAGATTCCAGTTGCATCAGGACAGCGAGCGAGCAGATAACTGGCTCCGATATCAGGGAAAAAGCCAATTGTTGTTTCAGGCATAGCAAACACAAAATTTTCTGTGGCAACAGGATGGGAACCATGAAGAGAAATGCCTACACCACCTCCCATAGTAATACCATCCATCAAAGCAATGTACGGTTTCTTAAAATGATGGATATATTGGTTAAGACGATACTCATGCCAAAAAAACTGCATCTGCTCAGGATTTTGATTCAAACCTGCCTCATATAACCATCGTACATCACCGCCTGCGCAAAAGGCCTTCCCTTCTCCTTGAACAACAACAGCATGAACCTCTGAATCTTTTTCCCAGACTAATAACTGTTGTTGCAACGCTTTAATCATATCCAGGGTCAATGCATTTAGCGCCTGAGGGCGGCTTAGCATTACCAAGCCTAAATGTCCCTCACGAGCAAAGACAATATCAGTCATCCCTACTCCCCTTTGAATGCAGCCCGGCGTTTAGCTAAAAATGCCGCAACCCCTTCCTGCTTGTCAGCGGTCGCACATACTTTGGAAAAATGTACAGCCTCCAGGTGCAAAGCATCCGTTAATGATAAATCATAACCGTGATCAATCACCTCCATAACACTGGCCACTGCCAAAGGCGCCATGGATAAAATCGTATTCAAAATCTGTTTACCTTGCTCAAGTAAGGCTTCAGGAGCAACGACCTCGCTCACTAGCCCCCAATTGAATGCTGTTTCTGCATTAATAAAGCGACCCGTCAGGCATAACTCCATTGCACGGCCTTTTCCAATTAAACGCGCCAAACGTTGCGTGCCACCGTAACCCGGGATAACACCAAGTTTTACTTCAGGTTGACCAAATTGAGCAGTAGTAGAAGCAATTCGAATGGTTGCTGAAATAGCGAGCTCGCATCCACCACCAAAGGCAAAACCATTGATTGCGGCCAGTGAAGGTTTTCCTAGCGTTTCCAATTGTCTAAATACATCCTGACCTTCACAAGCAAACTGATAACCAGTTTGTACATTACATTCCGCCAGACGAGAAATATCAGCACCCGCGCAAAAGGCTTTACCTGCCCCTGTTAGAAGAATAGCTTTCACTTTTTTGTCGTCTTTGACTGACGAGAAGATTTCACTTAATGCACGTAGCACTTCTGTACTGAGTGCATTTAATTTTTCTGGGCGGTTGAGAGTCAGCGTTAAAATCCCATTATTATCTAACTCTTTTTCAATTAAATTCATGCCACAAAACTCCTGTTATTTATTATTATTTTTAAAATCCATCGATTAGCAGTTATTCAATCAAATAGTCCTCATCAAGCGTTGCTTTAGCAATAATTTCCCGCATAATTTCGTTCGTGCCCTCAAGGATTTGATGCACTCGCAAATCTCGGAAAATTCGCTCAATTTGATAATCATGAAGATAACCGTATCCACCGTGCAACTGCATCGCCTTATCGCTAATGCGAAAAGCCACATCTGTTGCCAATCGTTTAGCCATCGCACAATACATTGGGGCGTGTGGATCATTTTTATCTAAAGCATCGGCAGCACGATACACCATTAATCTGGCAGCTTCAAAATCCGTAAGCATATCTGCAAAATAAAAACGCAGAGCTTGCATTTGAGTTAGCGACTTCCCGAACTGTTTTCGCTCATGCAAATATTGCTTTGTTAAGCGCAAACAAGCCGTTGCTCCTCCTAAAGAACATGCAGCGATATTGACACGTCCTCCATTTAAAGCATTTAAGGCAATTTTAAAACCCATACCCTCATCGCCAACTCGATTCGACACCGGGATGCGGCAATTTTCAAAATAGACCATACAAGTAGGTTGATTTCTCCAACCTAATTTTCTTTCTAATTTACCAAAGCTTAAGCCAGGAGTGTCTTTTTCAATGAGGATTGAGGTTATGCCATGATGAGTATCATCACCTGTCCTCACCATGCATAAATAAACATCGCTGACACTACCACCTGAAATAAATGCCTTGGCACCATTTAGAATGTAATAATCACCGTCCTTGACTGCTCTGGTTTTTAACGAAGCAGCATCGGATCCAGCCTCAGGCTCAGTTAAGCAATAACTAGCCAAAACTTCCATGGAGGTTAAACGAGGTCCCCAACTACTGCGTAAGGGTTCTTGAGCATAACGGTCAATTAACGAAGTAACCATATTATGAATAGAAAGATAGGCACTGGTACTTACACAACCACTGGCAAGTTGTTCAAAAATAATCGCAGCATCAAGCCGTTTCAAATTTGCACCACCAATATCTTCAGCAGAAACCATACCCGCCATACCAAGAGTTGCGGCCTCTCGTAGAACATCCACAGGAAAATCATAATTCTCATCCCAGGCAGCTGCATTAGGTGCTAATTTATTGCGCGCAAATTCAGCAGCCATATCCCGAAATGCAAGATGCTCTTCACTGAATTTAAAATCCATAACTGTCCTTATTAATTGGGTTTACCCACCTACCTAGTGTAAACCATAACACAAATTTCGCCTGGCAAACGAGTCTCTTTATTATTACCAGTCAGATAATGTTCGCTAACAAAAATCTTAACCAATGCACAAATACTATTTACGGTGCTCTAATAAAGAATGCTATTATTGCCAATTTTTCGCGTCCGTAAAATAAAAAAATAAAAAACCAGTATGGAAACCTCAGGACAAGTCGAACTCTATCGTGCCCAGGCACTTCAGGTACTAAAAGAATTTTTTGGCTTTGATGCCTTTCGTCATCCCCAAGAAGAAATTATTCACGACCTTATTCAAGGCAAAGATCTGCTGGTACTCATGCCCACAGGCGGAGGTAAATCACTTTGCTACCAGATTCCAGCCCTGGTACGCGCGGGTGTCGCAATCGTTGTGTCACCTTTAATTGCTCTGATGGAAGATCAGGTTGCTGCACTGAAATTACAAGGAATTCGTGCTGCTTATTATAATTCATCCTTGAGCAGTGAGGAGGCAAGACAAGTTCTGGCTCAACTTCATACAAACGAACTTGATCTCCTCTATATCGCCCCGGAACGCCTGATGAGCTCTTCATTTTTAGAGCGCCTTCAAGAATGTTCGCTCGCTTTGTTTGCTATCGATGAAGCCCATTGTATTTCGCAATGGGGACACGATTTTCGCCCTGAGTATGCGACATTAGGTTTATTAAAAACTCATTTTCCAGACGTACCTGTCATTGCATTAACCGCCACCGCTGATCAACAAACACGGCAGGATATTATCAGGAAGCTCAATTATAATCCCAAACCATTTATTGCCTCTTTTAATCGACCCAACATTCATTACACCGTAGTGAGTAAGAATAATCCTATAAAACAACTGCAGAATTTTTTGCAAACACAAAATCAGCAGTCAGGAATAGTTTATTGTGGTACCCGCAATGAGGTCGAACGCGTTGCACGAAAGTTACAAGAACTTGGTATAAAAGCGAGGGCTTACCATGCGGGTCTTAGTTACAATGAACGACGCGAGGTGCAAAGCTTATTTCGTTATGATCGCATTGATATTGTGGTCGCCACTATCGCATTTGGCATGGGAATAGATAAACCCAATGTACGCTTTGTCGTTCATTATGATCTACCCAAAAATATTGAAAGTTACTATCAAGAGACCGGTCGCGCCGGACGCGATGGATTAGCTGCATCCGCAGTGTTGCTTTTTGATCCTGCCGATAGTGGACGACTACGTGGCTTTATTGCGACAACTCCCAGTGAAGCCCAGCAACGTATAGAAATTAGCAAACTCAATCATATGCTGGCATTTGCTCAAGCCACGCATTGTCGTCGCCAAATTTTACTTCGCTATTTTGACGAGTCTTCTGAACATGCCTGTCAGTATTGTGATGTCTGTGACAATCCACCTCAAACGGTTGATGCCACAGAAGATGCACAAAAATTACTTTCATGCATATATCGGCTGAGACAAAACTATGGGATGACTTATACCATCGACGTTCTTCGTGGGAGTGCTGCGGAAAAAATTCAACAGGCAGGCCATGATCAATTAAGTACCTTTGGCATAGGTAAGGACAAATCAGCAAATTACTGGAAACATTTAGCCTGGCAACTCATTCACCGTGATTATTGTTATCAGGATGTTGGTAATTACAATGTGCTTCGCTTAACCAAAAAAGCAGTGGCTGTCTTAAAAAATGAGGAACAGGTTTCATTGGCTCTACCCCAAGTTGATTTGGTCTCCAAAAGCACAAAATCCAAACAACGTGAGACGCTTTCTACAGCCAACAATCCCCTCTTTGAAGTATTACGTACATTGCGACGGAAATTAGCTGACGAAGAAAACAAACCACCCTTTATGATTTTTAGCGATACTACTTTGCATCAAATGGTCAGAGACAAACCTCAAAGCCTCAATGATTTATTAAATATTTCCGGTGTGGGCCAACACAAGTTAAACCATTATGGATGGCATTTTCTTAAAGCTTTGAGAGAACATCGAGATCTGGTGGAGCAGGATTAGTAAATTGAAACCCGGTTGCCGCGTTGCGTCAACCAGGCTACCACTGAAGAATGTTAAATTAATGCGCGTGACATCCAACTTTCACATGTACTTGATAATATTTACTTTTAGAGCCCTCGATATAGCCACGGGTATGCATGACTTCATACCAGTCTAATTTTCCGTGTGCTTTAGCAGCTTGTGCGACAGCGTTGTTAATAGCTTCTTCAATGCTATCTTCGGATGTACCCACTAATTCAATAACTTGATATACGCGATTACTCATTTCTACTCCTTGAAATAGTTTAAATTCCTTCTCAACTTTAGTTTGCAGATTTAGTCTAGACGAATTCTAACTATTTAACACATAAATTTCTGAATAGGTAGTCATTTAATAATATATTCATTGCCCTATGCCACTTAATTGAATAGTCTGACCTAATTTTAATTGAACCGGTATTCCTAAAGGCACTGGAAAGTTGATGAACCCATGTCCGATGCCAGAGATCTGAATTACGGGGACATCACACACAGCAGCAAAACGCTCCAACACAGGCTGAATTAATGAGGTACCATTGGGTTCCAGGCCACCCAGGAAATCACCGAACAAAATTGCTGCTGCCTCTTTAAATACTTTGGCTTGAGAGAGGTGATTTAGCATACGGTCAACACGATAGCCACGCTCACCAATTTCTTCCAACAAAATAATTTTACCAGCGCCCTCAATTTGCCAATTTGTGCCAATGCTTGTCTGCACAAGTGATAAATTGCCACCAGTTATAGTGGTTTCAAGACAACTCCGTTTCATAGCATGTGCATTGAGTGGTTTACCCTGAAAATTGGCCTTTTCTCTATGAAACAACAAAGATTTAAACGCTGCAATCGACTCTTCTGAAAATTTATCAATAGCTAATGCGCCGTGAATTGTCGGCCATTGCCATTGGCGCTCAAAATACAACAGCAATGCGGTGATATCGCTCATGCCAATAAAAATTTTAGGTGAAGACGGCTGATTGAGTTTAGTAAGTTCAGGAATCAAACGCATGGAACCGTAACCACCGCGAGCACAGATAACCGCTTTAGTCTCTGGATTTTCCAAAGCTCTTTTTAATGAAGCAAAACGGATAGCATCGTGGTTCGCACAGAGTAGATCATCACCTAAAATGGCATCATCGATGTAACAATTTAAACCCCAGGAAACCAGGAGCTCTTTCAACTCGGCTAAATGTTTCTCTGTACAGCGCGAAGCAGGAGCAATAATTTCAACACTATCGCCAGCGTTCAAGACAGGAAGCTTTTGCATGAATTTTTTCCAATCTACAATAGTTACTCGGAGGCAATTAACACCATATCACTCGGGGAATGCAGCATTCCTCCCGTATAGTTTCTATTACCGGCAGCAAAATATTTATCAATCTTATCGACAGTCACGTTACCAAGACACGCCAATAATCCAGTTTCCTGAGGATTACAATAGTAATTGGCATAATCATAGAGTTTGCTGAACAACAAATTTGAACTTAGCTCTGAGAAATGAAACACTTCATAATTTGACAGTTGCCAACGTTCATCCTTATTAGCCAAATAAAATGTTTTTATAGAAGGTTCATTTCCATGAGAGGTTGACAGTCCGGGAACAAAATAGACACCGGCAATGGTATTTTGCGAACTATCTTTTATAACCCTTAATTCCTCAGTATGTGTATGAGATGCTAATAAACCAACAATGGTTTTCTGGTAACGATTGATAAGTTTCAGAAATGCAGTTTGCTCTTTAGACAACCAAAAATTCGAATGATCCACCATATTATTTCCAGGTGGAATATGCATGCTCAGTAAGACAGTTTCCTGTTGAGCAGCCGCTATTTTTAATTGACTCTCAAGCCAGGTTAATTGATTAAGGGCATCATGCTGTGTCGTTTTACGGTTTGGTGAAAACTGCACAGTGTTTAATGAAATTAAACGCAGTTGAGGTTTGAGATAAGCAGAATAATAACCATAGCTCACTTCTTCATTAATAAGGCAAGGATAACTATCACTTTTTTGGCATGCCACACCGGTTGATAAAAAGCCATTGATCCAGCCTGCATATTTGGCAATGTCATAAGGCGTTTTGTAGTCACGAGTATCGTCTTTAAAAGGGCCATAGTTAGATTTAAGAGAATCATTGTTACCAAAGGTGTAAAAGATAGGTGTATTGGGAAAAGTATCTTTTAACATTCTAAACACAACTACTTCACTTTCAGCAGCACTTTCAGAGGTGGAGCGAGTATGCCCAACTATATCTCCTAAAATAAGAATAAATTCAGGCGGCGCTACCGTGCCATTTTTTATATTATTATCAATTTCACTGATAAGTCTTTCAAAGGTGGCATAATCCAAATCGTTATTCCCATTATATTTTGATGGTGTAATATCCATCGGACGTGTTGATGCCAGATCAAGATGAATATCTGAGAGGACTAAAAAATTATTTTCTTGATGAACGGCATCTGCTTGTGATACTAAAGGGAAGAGCAATGTCATCAGTGAGAATAGCAATCTCATAAACCGCAAAAATTTCATAAACACCTACATCATTTGTTGTTGTGCTTTAGCAATTGCACGACGAATCATTTGAGCTTCCTGAGACTGCTCTGGAGCTAGTTTTAGCAAGTGTTGCCAATAATTAATTGCTTGTTGATAATCATGCCCACTATAAGCATCCATGGCTAACATCGCTAATGCATCAGGTTGATCTGGATTGGTTTCTAGCAACTCTTTAAATAAATTTCTGATCATATCATTGAATGTTTGCTGATTAATTTGCCAAAGCACCTGCGCGTAGTTAACCGTTGTCGCTTCATCACGGGGATTAAGTTCATGAGCTTTCTTAAATGCATCCTGTGCCTCCCCCCATTGCTCCTGACTTGAATATAATCGACCCAGTAAATACCATCCTCGGGCACTATTTGGTTTAGCTTCAAGACGTGCCTTTAATTTTTCAATGATTTGAGAGGGACTTTTTACAGTTTGTAGTACGGCTTGAATTTTTTTCTGCTTTTCCTGCCGCAACAAAAACTCATTCCACTCTTTCATCGCGCCCCAGTAAAAATAGCCTGCACCCAGTGCAGAAATTAACAGAGGTAGCAAGACTAGAAATAGCTTTTTTGACTGACGCAATGGATAGTAGATGACTGGAAGAGCCAGCAAAACCAATAGAGAAAGAGAGAGTAATAAATACCATTTAATCATTTGTGCTTCGCTTCAAACAAGTTCGCCAAAAAATAATAAAACCTGCGAATAGAAATAAAGCAGGTCCAAACCATAATAATGCAGTTAAAGTTTTTACGGGGGGTTTAAACAAAATAAAATCACCGTAGCGCGCAGTTAAATAATCGATAATTTCACTATCCGCCTTCCCCTCTTTAACTAAATTGTAAACTTGATCGCGTAGATCTTTAGCAAGGCTAGCATTTGAATCTGCCAAATCCTGATTTTGACAAACAAGGCAACGTAGCTCTTTAAGTAAATGAGAGAATTGGGCCTCTTTTTTCGCATTTTCCAAGGGATACAGCGTATTATTGGCAAAACAGGCTGTTGCCAATAATAAAGTCATCAGTAACAGGCAAGTTTTAAGAGGTATCATGCTTCTTCCTGTAATAATTTCATCCGCGGCAAAAACTCTGTCTTCCAACTCTTCTCATCCAAAATACCTACATGTCGAAAACGGATTACTCCGTTCTTATCAATTAAAAAAGTTTCAGGAGCACCATACACCCCCAAATCAATTGCGACAGTCCCTTCATGATCTTCGCCGATTGCCCGATAAGGATTACCCCACTCTTTTAGCCATTGCGTAGCATTCTTAGTGTCATCTTTGTAATTTAAGCCGTAGATAGGTACACCCTCTCGATAGAGCTGCATTAAAAAGACTTGCTCGTCAATACAGGCAGAACACCAACTCGCCCACACATTTAATAAAGACACCTGGCCTTGTAAAATTTGCGGGCTAAATAATTGCTCACTTCCCAACATTGTCAATTGAAACGCGGGAAGTGATTGACCGATTTTTGCAGAAGGGAGTGTTTGTGGCTCTAAAGATAAGCCCCGCCAAAGAAAAACCACTAATAAAACAAATGCAAATAGAGGAGCCAAGCGCCAAAGTTTCATGCCAGTACCTCCTCAGTGACCTCGTTAGAACGACGCTTCTGATAATAACGTCTATCACTTAGAGCTATTAGCCCTCCTGTGAGAATCATAAACCCACCGCCCCATATCCAACGAATGAAAGGCTTGTAATATAAACGTACCGACCATGCCTTTTCTCCCAAAGGCTCACCTAAAGCCACGTAAATATCACGAAAGGGATTAACATCGATTGCTGATTCTGTCATAGCCATTTGGCCCACGTTGTAAATACGTTTTTCAGGATAGATAATGGCTATTTTATTAGTATGCCTAATTTCAAAACGGGCTTGAGCACCATGATAATTTGGGCCTTTCAGGGATGACTCATCCATAAACTGAATTTCATAACCGGCCAGTTGCGCTGTATCCCCAGGCGCCATTCTCACATCGTCTTGTACACCATAATTGCATGAAATACTAATGCCGATAACGGCCACGGCTACACCACAATGGGCAACGACCATTCCCCAAAAGCCTTGAGTTAAATTTAAAATACCACGCTGTTTGTGGCGCACCAGAATCAATTTTCCCGTGCCGAACAGCACCCACAGAGCAAGCATTAATCCAAGAAGCGCGGAAAGATTTATCACGGAGGTTAACACCCATAAAAGACCTACAGCAACAAGCATACTGGCGACTAAAAGTCCGAGCATCAAAGGAATTAATTTTCGACCGTTGTGTTGCTGCCAATTTAAATTTACCCCTATTCCCATCAACAGTAATAAAGGAACCATCATCGGGTTAAAAACAGCATTAAAATAAGGGGCACCTACGGATAATTTGCCAAGCCCTAATCCATCAATGAGTAAGGGATATACGGTTCCCATTAACACTGTTAACATTATGGCCACCAGAAAAACATTGTTTAACAGCAGTGCACTTTCTCGAGACAGAGGGGAAGGACGCGTTTTGTTGTGTAACGTTTGTGCCCGAATGGCGAATAATACCAATGAACCACCAATAACCAACAATAAAAAACAAAGAATATACAATCCTCGTTCGGGGTCGACAGCAAAAGCATGGACCGAAGTAAGCACCCCCGAGCGGACTAAAAATGTGCCTATCAAACTTAGCGAAAACGCAGTAATGGCTAATAATAAAGTCCAGGCTTTGAATTGCTGCCTCTGCTCACTCACTGCCAACGAATGCAGCAATGCAGTACCAACAAGCCATGGCATGAATGATGCGTTTTCAACAGGATCCCAAAACCACCAGCCGCCCCAGCCTAACTCACGATAAGCCCACCAACTACCTAAGGTAATTCCCGCCGTTAAACAGCACCAGGCTGCTAAAGTCCAGGGACGAGTCCATTTGGCCCAGGAGGCCTCCACTCTTCCCACCCAAAGTGCCGCTATTGCAAAAGCAAATGCGACTGAAAATCCGACATAGCCCATATAAAGCATCGGTGGATGGAATAAAAAACCAGGATCTTGTAGTAAAGGATTAAGATCTCGACCTTGTGTATTTAATAACTGGAATTGGCGAGTAAACGGATTGGATGTCGTCAATAAAAAGAGTAGAAAGCCGATACTGACCCAACCAAGGACTACCAATACTCTAGCTCGCATTGCTTTATCCAAGGTTGAACTGAAGAAACTGACAGCAAGCATCCACAAACTTAATATAACCACCCACAAGAGCATCGATCCCTCATGACCACCCCATACTGCACATAGTTTATAAAACCAGGGCAAAGAGACACTGGAGTTGGTCAGGACATACACCACACTAAAATCATTTCGTAAAAAACAAAGCGCAAGACAAAAAAAAGCAAGGGCTACAAAAATAAACTGACCACAGGCATAAATAGGCGCTGCCTTTATCCAATCATTCTTGTTATGCCATAGCCCTAAAGCAGGAATAATTGCCAGCAATATCGCAAACAACAACCCTAATATTAATGAGAATAAACCAATTTCAGCTATCATCCGCTTTTCTTTTCTCCTGATTTAGCCGCTTTGGCCAAGGCATCTTTTACCTCAGGCGGCATATAATTCGCGTCGTGCTTTGCGAGCACTTCGGTGGCTTTAAAATGGTGGTTATTGGTTAATGTGCCCATAGCAACAATCCCCTGCCCTTCACGAAATAAATCAGGCAAAATACCGCGATAGTTAACAGTGATAGCTTGTTTAAAATCAGTCAATTGAAACACAACAGTTAGGTCTTTTTCATTTCGCTGTATGCTATTTTTTACCACCATTCCGCCTAAGCGAATCCGATGCTCCTTCGGAGCTTCACCATTGACCGCCTGAGTTGGGGTATAAAACAGGCTGATATTTTGTCTTAAGGTATATAAAACAAGTGCCGTAACCACACCAAGTACTGAGAGGATAAATAACAACAGAAAAATTTTACGCTGGCGAGCTGGATTCATGATAATTGTCTCTTAAACCACTGCTGCAAACGCTTCATTGTTCGAGCACGCTGCAATCGTATACCAAAAGCCTGTCCAACCAATACAATTACCGCCAAACTATAAGCAGGCCATACATAGGCAGAATATCCCCCCATGGACCACCATTGTATAACCTGATTCATAATTCCCCATTCTCCATCAAACTTTGTACCCATTGCTGCCTGCGCTCACGCAGCAATAACTCATTACGGGCCTTATGCAAGATAACCCACAGACAATAAAAAGAGAAACCTAGCAGCGTCAACAGTAAGGGATAGAGCATCGGTGCAGCAATTTTAGGTTTTGCAAAAACAGATAAAGTAGACCCTTGATGGAGTGTGTTCCACCAATAGACTGAATAATGAATGATTGGTAAATCAATTAAACCTACTAAAGTAAGAATTGCCGCAATTTTGTCACCCTGCTCTTTGTCTTGAAATGAGCTTTTTGTCGCTAAAATAGCAATATACAAAAAAAGCAGGATCAGTTCCGACGTTAAACGCGCATCCCAAACCCACCAGGTACCCCACATGGGTTTTCCCCAAATACTTCCAGTGACTAAAGCAAGAAAAGCCATAGATGCCCCGACCTGGGCTGCAAGCCCTAAAATCAAGCCCGCCATTTTTATACGCCAAACGAGTAAGAGCACCGCAAGAAATCCCATCCACCCATATAAAGCCATGGATAAAAATGCGCTGGGCACATGAATGTAAATAATACGAAAGGCATCCCCTTGCTGATAATCAGAAGGGGCAAAAATCAATCCCCAAATTATGCCGAGGGCTAGACATATCAAAGCACTTATACCAAACCAAACCAGCCAGGGCCTGGTACGTTGGTAAAATGCTTTAGGCGAAGCCAGTTGGTATAAAAATTTCCACATAGGAGATATTTGAATCAGAAAAAAACAAGAATTTTACCATGCATTAATCAGCAAGGCTAATGCGAATGATGGCAGCAATAGCAAAGGGCAAAAAGGTCGCGGCTGATAAAGAAATTGCAGCTAAAAACGCTAAATAACCTTGGGCTGAAAACCCTTGCATAACAGCCGACAAAGAGCCGCTTCCAAAAATCATCACAGGCACTGTTAATGGCAGTAAAACCAACGCCATTAACACCCCTTTGCCTGCACTGAAGGAAGCTGCAAGTCCACATAAAAAAAGAATAGCGGGAGTTCCCAAGACGAGACTTACCATTAAAATTAACGTTTCCATCCCTGATAAATTAAATAATAGCGCCAATAATGGGCAAAAAATCAACATGGGTATTAAATTAATAACCCAATGAACCAACAGCTTTGCACTAATAATCAAGCTCAATGGGTATCCTGAAATTAACCATTGCTCCACAACACCATCTTCATAATCTTGTTGAAAAAGATTAACGGAAGACAGCAACATGGCCAATAACATGGCAATCCATACAACACCAGGCGCAATCGTACGCATGGTGGAGGACTCAGGCGGCATGGTTAACGGGAAAAAAACTGTGACCATTAGAAAAAATATCGATGCATGTAATAAAAGACGTGGTTCTCGAAGATGCAACAGCAACTCTCGATGAAGTTGGCGTTTAAATAAAATAGCCAGATTAATCATGGTTACTCCGAAGCCTCATAAACCATACTCCAGATAATCAGCACGGCAAGGTAAATTTTGATGGGACGTAAGCACAATTAGGCCACCTCGAGCAAGATGATTTTCAATAGAAGTCATTAAGAAATCGATGGCATCCTTATCCAACGCAACTAGAGGCTCATCTAACAACCACAATCGAGCATTGGTCATTGCTAAACGCAATAGGCCAATTCGTCGTCGCTGTCCGGCCGATAAATGCCCACAAATTTCTTGATCTAGTCCCTTTAAACCAAACTGTTGGAGCAAGTGCTTAAAATCAACGTCTTGTCGCCCCCAGTGCATATCAAAAAAACAGTTTTCTTTGACCGTTAATAGCGGGTTTATGCCTGTTCTATGTCCTACAAAACATAGTTTCTGCTGATAAGTGCCAAGATTTTCTGTTATTGATTGCCCATCAAAATAGATATCCCCTTCCAAAGGATATAAAAGCCCTGCCAGCAATCGTAACAATGTCGTTTTTCCCGCCCCATTATTACCCCGCAAATGCAATAATTGCCCTGCTTTTAATAAAAAGGTTACCTGATTAAGCAAAGGCTTATCCTGGTAGTCAAAGCAAAGCGAGCGGACTTCGAGCATAAGAAATAGATTCGATTAAAACAGGCAGACTATCTAGAATTAGCCGTTCTGGCAAGAGGCATTCTCCGAAAAGAACTTGCACCTACTTACTGTCACAGGGATAATCATTTACTTTATTAAATAAAGAAAGGTGGATGATGGAATTTCTGTCTGAATATGGTTTGTTTTTGTTAAAAGCTTTAACCGTTGTTATTGCCATACTACTTGTTGTAGCAGGTATTGCCGCGATAAATCGAAAATCTAAACATAAATTGGAAATAACCTCGCTTAATAAACAGTATGAAGAAACAAAGCAGCGAATGTTTCATGATATAAAAGGTAAGAAACCTGAAAAAAAGAAAAAGAAAAAAGGGAAGGAAGAGAAAGCGTCATTATACGTTCTTGATTTTCACGGTGATATCAAAGCAAGTGAAGCAGAACCTCTGCGAGAAGCAATTACCGCTGTTCTTGCTGTTGCTGAACCTAAAGATGAAATAGTTGTACGCCTTGAAAGTCCAGGAGGGGCTGTGAATGGCTATGGTCTTGCTGCATCTCAATTACAACGTATACGTGATAAAAATATCCCTTTAACAGTGTGTATCGACAAAATGGCTGCAAGTGGAGGTTACCTGATGGCCTGTGTAGCTAACACAATTATTGCAGCTCCCTTTGCAATTATTGGCTCTATTGGAGTTGTTGCACAATTACCTAATTTTCATCGCTGGTTAAAGAAAAATAATATCGATATCGAACTTTTAACAGCCGGTGAATATAAGCGTACACTGACTATTTTGGGAGAAAATACCGACAAAGGACGGCAAAAATTTCAGGAAGATTTAGAAAAAATTCATCAAGCTTTCAGAAATTATGTCCTCGAAAATCGTCCGCAATTGGATATTGATAAAGTAGCCACTGGTGAACATTGGTTAGCGAGTGATGCGTTTGAATTAAAGTTAGTGGATAAATTAAAAACAAGTGATGATTATCTGACAGAAAAAATGGCTCATTTTAATGTCTTCAAAATTAGTGTGCATGGTAAAAAATCACTCGCAGAAAAGTTACTTAAACCTGTGACAAAAATTCTTCATCCCTGGGCTTAAACTCATGTATATATCCTGAGTGTTACGTAAACACTCAGGAATCATCCAATTATCTTGATATCAGTGGTGCTGCTAACCCCACAAATATCACCATTCCATCCCCACCAGGATTGGTTGTAAAATCATTTAACGCATTAGGTTTCCAGTTGTTGGCACACCAAACATTACCTGCTTGATCAGCAATCGCATGAGTGAGACGCATAAGCGGATTAAAGCTAGGTGGACCATTTACACCATAAAGTGGAGTACCATCGTAAAGCAGTACTTGTTGACCTCCTGTAGGCAGTGTATAACCAGTTGAAGGTGTAATTGGATCTCCAGTTCTTAACCCTCGTGGACATTGAGTGGGTCGGCTTCCACAAAGGTTTGAAATTGCAAAATTGGCCCGTTGCCCCTCCGGACCAAAATTTGCTACCCAAACGTTATCGTCACCATCGACAGTAACCCCCCAAGGGTCAGAAATGCCGCCGCCTCGAAAAGCACGTACTAAATTTCCATTAGCACTAATTCTGTAAACTGTCGAATCCAATGTGGAAGCAACCCATGCATTTCCTAAGGAATCTACTGTAATTCCTTTTAGCGATGCACCTACAGCGACACTAAATTGCAAAACAATTTGATTACCGGAAATAACGTATTTACTCACCGTCGCAGAGGTCGAATTAGAAACCCAGGCTGCCCCGTCTCTGTCGATAGCGATATCAAAGGGGCCGCTGTTTGCTGGCTCCTGATAATAAAATGCAGAATTAGGATCGCCATTTGGAAATACCACCACTCTGTCATTCCCATAGCTCGCAATCCATATATTGTTGTTTTGATCGTTGATGGTACCTTGAGCTCTATATATAAAAGTGGTATAACCATTTGGTCCTGAAATAGGAATTCCTGTTGAGGAAAATTGAGAAACACTGCCTGCAACTGGCAGGCAACCCGCACAATTTCCCCAGCCAAAATTACCAACCCATACTGAGTTGTTATTATCAATCGTAATTCCAAACGCTGTTCCTAAAAGGCCTCCACCAAAGATAGGCGATGTTGGAGTATTGCCAATGCCATCTGCGGGTTGTCCATTAGGCTTTAAAGCAATAATACAATTTGTTGAAAAAGGAGTGCCTTGAATAACATTATTGGTTATCCAGCCATAACCTCTCGCATCAAATGCTGTCTTTGCAGGTCCTGCAAATGGGCAACTCGAACTCCCTGAATTATTAAACTTAACCGCCAACGTCCAGGCATCAGGATGCTGTCTGGGTAGCAAATACGGTTGATATAACTTTAATTTATTGGTAAGCAAAAAAATGGCTGCAACATTGTTTGCTGGATTATGAGCGATACTTAGCAACGCTTCCAGCGTATTGGGTGGCAATCTGCCCTCAGCACGTGTTGCTGCGAATAAAGCTGCGCATGCTCCAGGATGATTTTGTACACAAGGTGCAATTAGGTTGGATAGAGAGTTAATTGAACGCATTGCGTTGGTTTGATCAGCATTAGGTGATGACCTAATTACTGATGATAAAGTCCCTGTTGTCGGCGAAACCAGATTATTGTTCATGCCAGCTGCAATTCTTAAACCTAAGGGTCTACCAAAAATTTGACCATCATTAAAAAACTGGGCCATGGAATAGGCTGCTGCAACTGTGGTCAGCTCATTGATAACAATGCGTGAGGGAATTCTTTCACCCAAGATACTCGCCAGAACAATATGATTATTTTTACGAGCAACTGCATAGTAAATTGTATAGGGTGGACCACTTGCAGAAAGCGCCATAAAAAACTGCCCAGCACTGTTCGTTTTTGCAGTTCCAACAACTGCCGCATGTGTTAATCTAACCCCATAAACTATCACATCTGCCCCATCAATGGGGAAAGTAGTCGCAGTACCGCCTGATTGCACAATCCCGCTTAAGTCTGCATTAACGGCAGTTACATTAAGAGGTAAATTAGTACCTGCACAGGCAGGAACATTAGGACTACACACAAAAAGGTGGTTATGGGGGTCTGGATCAGAGGCATTCACTCGACCAGAAATAATGAGTTCAAGTGTGCAACTTTGTCCTGGATTCAACGTAAAACTTGAGAGACAAGTATCAGGATAGGTCCCTCCTGACTTAACTTGGTGAACAAGAGGAGGCAAGTATTTTACAAAACCACCGGGCAATACTCTTCTCGTGATATTAGTCACAGTATAAAATGCTCTTACCGTCTCGCCACGAACAATTTTTGTCGGCAATGTTGTACCCGCTTTGGGCACAATAGTGTATGGAACTGCATAGCTCATTTGACTAATGGCAACTGAAGCGAGTAACAACAATAGCGATAATAACCAATTATTCTTTATCATTCCTTTGTCCTAAATAACAAGATAAGTCAATTGCAACATCACTTGATGCGCATAAAGATGAGATTGTTTTAATGTATTTGCGAAGGGAATAACGTCAATGACTCCATAGCCTAAATCTGCTCGTCCTAAATCTGCAAAACGATAGCCTAGTCCCAAACGCCAATTTTTTCGTAGATCAACATCAAGTCCTGCACCAACGCTATAACTGAAGCTGACATTTTGATGATCTGTAAATTGAGGTGTAAACGTTAGAAAAGGAGGAACTGCTGGGTTGTAATCATAGGCTTCACTAAACGCAGCCCCCAAACCTAAAAGCACATAGGGATGAAAACTCTTATTCATCGTTGAAAGCAACTTTCCTTCAACCAAGAGTTGACGGCTTCTTATTTTGTAATTATAACTAAATGTATCGGATGAAATTTCATCAATGCCTTCAGTTAAGTTCCCCTTAGAAGAAAAATCACCAGGAATATAAAGTCCTAACCCCAGTTGCAAAAGCCATTTGGGGCATAGAGATACTTCTTCGCCAATAAAAACGCCACCTAATATTTTATCTGAGTATGAGTTGCCCGCTTGATAGCGATATTCAGTAAAATCCCCATCCATTGTTAGAGTTTGTGTTTTACCTGTTTTGGCCGCAACAACTCCGGCTGAAATGGTGACAAGTGGACGAATATAGTGGGGCTTACTGTTTGGACCAACAGTTCCAGCCATGGCATTTCCAGCAATAAATATGAAAGTGAGGTAAGACCGTGTAACGAATAGAACATCTCTTCTTTTTTGTGGCGGGTACATCTTTTCTCCTTCATCCTTAAAACCGAAAAGCCGTCCAGTATAATATGGATAACTATCTATGGCGAGTTTAGCGGAACCATTTATTTTCATTTAATACTGATTGCAACTCGAACCTCTATTGGATGCGTCAGACAAGCCGAGGCACCTAGGCGCAGGTGTTTTCTTCCACAAACCTTTTATCTTTGCAAGCGCGCGAAGTAATCCAGTTTTGAGGTTAAATAAAGAATCGATTTGCTTTGTGGGTCTCGCAAAAGAGAGAACTTTATTTTATAAAATCAGAGATAGCTTTTCTCTTTTCTTCCTTATATAGTGAATTAACTTTCTCCAAGTAATTGCTTATTACTTTTTAGTCTAAGGACAGGCTATGTTTGTATGGGCTCTTATTTTTTTAGTCATTTGCATTATCTCAGGACTATTTAGTTTTAAAGCAAATCCATCCACATCTACCTACATAGCAAAGCTTATCTTTTATCTTTCATTAATGCTTTTTTTGGGATTTTTATTTAGTTCAATTATTAATTTGGCCCCGCCTCGAGTTCGTACTGGTTCACTGCCTATTTAGGATGATAATAAATGGAGAAACGCCCCGATTCTGTATCTTGAAGCTACC
The DNA here is from genome assembly GCF_000953655.1 of Legionella hackeliae. Lineage (NCBI taxonomy): Bacteria > Pseudomonadati > Pseudomonadota > Gammaproteobacteria > Legionellales > Legionellaceae > Legionella > Legionella hackeliae. Next base: position 1,318,749 of record NZ_LN681225.1, on the reverse strand, counting down.
TCCTTAATTAAATCCTCAGAAAAAATACGCCAGACGTAAAACAACCGAGTAGAGAAAAGGAAAATAACTGTCTGAAGGGGTTAATTGAGCTTCACCATACCCTGCGGTGTAATTGCCTCCTAACTCCCCCATCCAGTGCTCAGTTAATTGATAATTAATTCCTGCACCAAATGCAGGGCTTACACGCCAGTCATCCACCAACATATCATCGCGATGGACACCTGCGACACCTACACTTGAGTATGCTCTAATCTTTGTGTTAGGAATAACAAGCATAATCTTTGCTTTTAAATCGACAGTTTCAGTCTTTGTTTTAAATGACAGTCTATTATCATTTAGAAAACTAAAAAGACTCATTGAATCAAAGGAGACTGTTGCATCAGGATAATCCAGATAACTTAACTCAATGGCAAAAAAAGGATTAAATTCATATCCTGTGAAGGCACCCCATACACCACCACCCTCTCTAACTTTGATAGGTGTTGACATGCTCAAGGCTAAATTTTGGTTTTCTTCCGTTGGTACCAGACCTTCCCATGTGGTTGCGCCATATCCACCCATAGCACCAACATAGAAATGCTGTCTGCGATTAGTTTTTTCATTGGAGTGAGCAAAACTACTTACCGATACAAAGAACAGCAAGCCCCATAAAACTAATTTTTTTGTAATCACGTCCTATACATCCTTAAAACGGTTGTGGCCATCATCGAGATAGCCACTATTGACAACCAGGTTTATTGACAAGCTTTTTTTGTGGAGCTGCAGAATCTACGACGAGAATCTACACCACCATGAAGATAACAATTCCAGTTATCCATACAATCTTCAGTAGTTGTATAACGTTGATGCTCGCATGCCTTACGTAATGAGCCAAAGTAACTTATCATGCGTGCATAAAGCGTATTCATATCTTCACACATTGCTCTAGGCAATCCAGATGACGTGCAATAACAAACAGCCGCTCTTTCGAATGACGGACAAAAATTCACGTCATTGGTAGGTAACGCATTTGGACAACCAGCAAAAGCAGAAACAGCGAAACAGCCTGATAAAATAGCGGCCAAAAATACTCTCATCATCCTTGATCCTTGTTTTTTAGAAGTTCTAGGAAACTTTATCAGAAACTAAAACCGCTGAAAATAAAAAATAAACTTTATTGCGTAGAGCAGCATTCTCGCATCACCCGTATAACCTCATTCGCAATTAATGCTCTAAATGCAGGTTGCAAATTAGCAGAGATAATTAAATGTGGTGCATTTGAACCCACCATTCGCAAAAAGCAAACATCTAACAAGTTGTTTATTTTCAGCAAATCGTAGTGATAATCTCTAATCTTTCGGGTTTCAAAACCAAATATATTGCTGTTGTTTCGCTTGTGAGAATTGCCTAGAAAACTGTGCTGCACATTCATGTTCACCAGAAAATTATTTTTCTTATCGGCACCAAGTCGTCCACATAAATTAAGAATGCGACGATCTAATTTAACCGAGCGGAAAATTGTAGTATAAAGCCAAACGACCCCTTTGATCACATAATTTTTTATGAAAGGAGGTTTTTGTCGAAATGTACTAATGTTCGCAAGTTTGATTAAATCAGAACACTGTTGGTAAGGATGAGTAGTAATCACTGACTCATGCACCTGTTGTAAAAGGGATGTCAAATTAGAACTCTTATTGATGCGCAGTTTAATAGGCTCAAGCCTTAAAAAACCACCAAAAGTACTGTCATAATCTGGATTATCTCGAGTGGATTTTACGCGATTCACATACACTGCCTCAGGAATATCTTGATTATTTTTGCTGATATTCAACAGAGCCATCATCAATGCAGCACACAAACCATCAAAAACACTGGTGTGTTGATGCTTACAAAATACATGAAAACTATTCAAAGTTTCTTCAGGTATCTCCCTGTATGTAGAATAGGAAAATTGATAATTTTGTGGACTATGTACCACTTGTTCTGTTGGAAAGGCAAATAAGGCAGCGTCTTTAAGATAATCATCCCAAAACTTTAAATCTCGATTTATATGTTGCTGCATGTAAGTTTGTTCTTCCAGGAGGTAATTTCTGAATGCTATATCTTTTTTTACAGTTTTATGCCCTTTTATTGCTGAATTATAAAAAGACGATAAATCCGACAATAAAATTTCCGGAGACAGATCATCCGAGATCATATGAGGCAAACAAAGTTGTAGTTCTGTAAGGTTATTTTTTAAATAAAATAAGCGAACAACTATTGGGTATTTATTTTTTGGCCATGAATTATATTCAATTAATTCCTGAATAGAACTCTCTAAAATTTGCTCACTATTTTTCTCAGAAAATGACTCAAGGTTTTTTTCAATCACTTGAAAGCCAATTTTTTTCTGTAGACATTGTAAGGGTTGCAGCTTGGAGACGCTATAAGAAAAGACATCATGTTTTTTAAAGACCGCTTCGAAAGCCCTATTTAATTTATCGATGTTAAGACGTCCTTCAAAACGCTTTCTGGCAAAAATGTTTAAACGTTTTGCTTTAGGCTCAAATGTATCGGCCAACCATAGTAATAGTTGAAAGTTACTCAAAGGAAATTGGGTTGCATTTAAAAAGGCTTTATTGATAACGCGTCTTTTTCCTTTCTTCTTTGCTTTTTTTATTAAAGACGCTAAATGGGCAATCGTCGGTTGTGAATAAAAATCATAGAGCTTCACGTCTTTGCCCAATTTATGGTTTACGGTTGAAATGATTCTTGCCGCCGCTAAAGAGTGTCCTCCTAACTCAAAAAAATCATCTTTTAAGCCTATTGGTTTTATCTCTAGTTCTTCCGACCAAATTTGTGCAAGATTTTTTTCTAAGTGGGTCTTGGGCGCGATGTAATATTGGCTCGCTGTAAATTGAGGAATAGGCAATGCTGCTCTGTCTAACTTCTCATTGGCATTTAATGGAAATGAATCCATTCTGACAAAACTTGATGGCACCATGTAATCGGGCAAATGACGTAGCAAATGCTGACGTAACTCCGTACTGTCTAATTCAACCTTACTATCATTTAAAATATAGTAAGCAACTAAACGTGTTTCTTTTTGTTCTTCGTTGGCAGCAAGCACAACAGCTTCTTTTATAGCCGAATGTCCAATTAAACAAATTTCGATTTCACCAGGCTCAACACGAAAACCACGTATTTTTAACTGATGATCAATCCGTCCTAAGCATTCAATTTCTCCCTGTATTAACCTGCGGCACAAGTCGCCTGTTTTATAGAGCTTTGCATCAATATCTGGATTGAAAGGATGTTGAATAAAATATTGTCGGGTTAAATCAGGATTATTTAAGTAGCCTCTCGCCAGGCAGCTTCCACCAAGATATAACTCCCCTGTTTCACCTTCACCAACTGGCATTCGATTTTCATCAAGAATGTAGGATTGAATATGTGGCGCGACATGACCAATTGGAACGTTGGCACCTAATCTATGAATATTTTTTCGGTCAATTTTATATAAGCACACCGCCACACTTGTCTCGGTGGGGCCATATTCATTATATAAAATATGATCAGGATAAAGAGCTAGCCAAGCTGAACAATCACTGGAAAATAAACTCTCTCCTGCCAACATAATTTTCTTCAAATAAGGCAAGTCAATATGCTTGTTTTTGACCTCATAGATCAACACTCTAAAATAACTGGGTGTTAGTTTAATAAAATTAACCTCATGAGTGTTTAGATATTTTAAATATTGTCTAGGGTCTTTTTTAATTTTGTCTGCACAAATTACTAATGTTAATCCCAACATCAGGGGAATAATTGACGTCGTTAAGGCGAAATCAAAAGCATGATTGGAAGAGAAATCTATACGTTCACCCGGCTGACAATCACAATACTCAGCAAACCATAACGAGTAATCAACTACACCTCGATGTTCGACAACCACACCTTTGGGTGTGCCTGTGGAGCCTGAAGTATAAATAATGTACGCTAAATTTCTTGCGTTTACATTTGAGCGCGGATTTTTTGTTGATTGTTTTTTGATTTCATCTTCTTTGTCCATCAAAACAACATCGCCTTGATAGCGAGAAAATCTCTTCTTAAATTTATCAATTGTGATTAAAAATTGCGTTCCGCCCTCTTTTAAAATAAGTAGTAGCCGTTCTTCAGGATGTGAGGAATCTAAGGGAATATAAGCTCCACCCGCTTTCAAAATACCAAGTATCACAATTAAAAGGTCAATTGAGCGCTCCATACACACTGCCACTTGTGTGTCTGGCTTTACCGCCATCTGTTGTAAATAATGAGCCAGCTGATTCGCTTTTTGATTTAATTGCTCATAGCTTATGGTTTGTTCACCAAAAATAACGGCAAGTTGCTGCGGGGTATGTTTGGCTTGCTCTTCGAATAATCCATGAAGTGTTTTTGCATCGTGTTTAACTTCTGTTTCCAGAAATTCATTTAATTGTTCTGAGTTTTCCATCTCAATTTATCGTCCTTTATAAACGTGTTAATGGATTACGACTAATTTTATTGTATCAATTATTAATTACAGTCTGGGCAAAAGTCTATCCATCCATTTTGGCAAATACCAATTCCAGGATTGAAGCAGAGCCATTGTTGAGGGAACTAGCAGTGTGCGAATCAAAAATGCATCTACAAAAATAGCCACTGCGATTCCAAGTCCAAATGCTTTTACCATTAACACATCAGCAACTAAAAAGGAACCACAGATCACAATTACAATTAAAGCAGCACTGGTAATAATGCGACTACTTTTCTCAATTCCAAAAACAATGCTGTTATTATTAGCACCATTTTCTTCATAACATTCTTTTATGCGCGTTAATAAAAACACTTCGTAATCCATGGAAAAACCAAATAAAGCACAAAAAATAATGACCAATAAACTGATATCTAACATACCTTGAGGTTCAAAATTAAGCCATTGCGACAAATATCCTTCCTGAAAAACTAATACCAATGCCCCATAGCAGGCACAAAGGCTCAGTAAATTCATTAAAATCGCTTTAATAGGCAGAAATAAGGAGCGCAGTAAAATAAGTAAGATTAGATAGGTAAACACAATAATCCACAGTAAAGCGAAAGGAAGAATATGTGAAATACTTTCTAAAACTTCCTTGTTGATAACGGGTGTACCGGTTAATTCAACCTTCATTCCATCGTTTAATTTCAGATCCCTTAAATCTGCAATTAGATTCTGGGTTTCTGGTGAATTGATTTGATATTTACTAATAATGCTCATTACTGTAAATGAGTAACTGGTGGTTGTTGCAAGCAATTGTTTTAAGCTTTTGCTTCTGGAATCTTTATTGTCATTATAAAGGGTATAATATTGCTTTTTAGTCAGATCTGAATCCGTAGTGACAACGCTATTTATCTTGTCAACAGAGGGATTTTTTTTCAATTTTTTCGCTAAATCAAATAAATTGTTAATGTTTGTCTTTGATAAAATTGAACCATGTGATGTTTGAATTACCAGTAAAATAGGATTGAGTGTTTCTATATTAAATTTTTTAGCATACATATCAAAAAAGCGACGATGCTCAGATTTTTCCGGCAAAATTCGATGATCAGATACGCCAAATATCGCCGATAAAAAGGGGTAACCAAGCATCAATAAAAACAGCAGAACGGGGAAGAAAAATAATAAAGGGCGTTTGACAATTTTTGTTGCCAACCAATGCCAAAAGTTGAATCTTTTTTTATCCTTATGAAAACGCACTGAGAGAAAATTAATCCGTTTCCCAAGCACCGATAAAATGGCTGGCAATAAAATAATCGCAGTAAGAACTGCTATTGATACGGCCACCCCTCCACCCATTGCCACTGAAAACAAAATATTAATGGGAAAAAGAAATAAAGCACTCAAACTAACAAGAACCGCCAATCCGCTAAAAAAAACAGCCTTTCCTGCCGTTTCCGTAGTAATTGCTATAGCGTCACTGACACTAACACCATTGTGCAATTCATCACGAAAACGACTCATGATAAATAACGAATAATCCAAACTTAAACAAAGTCCCAATAACAATGCGATGTTGAGTGTAAACACAGACAGCGTATAGAGATGGCCTATGAAAAAAAGCAGGGTCAAAATAATTAATGCCCCCCCACCTCCTAATAAAATAGGCAATAAAGCTGCTATAAGCGATCCAAAGACAAAAATTAAAGTAATAAGCGCTACGGGAGCTGCCACAAGATCGGCACGATAAAGGTCAGTTTGGGTCTGTTTATTCACATCTTTAACAAAAACAGCCTCGCCCCCAAGTTCTACCGTCATATTCGCAGGCTTTTTTATCGCGTTTTCAAATTGAGTTAATAACCTGTCTTTAAGCGGTTCACTACTCTTTAAAATGACAACGACATAAGCTGTATGTTTATCTTTAGACGAGATTTGGCTTTTATTATCATTAGGCATCAGGATTTCATGCTCAATGGGGAAATCTTTTAAATCTGATAAGGACTGTTTTATTTTCTTGATAAATTGAGGATTGCTAGCCAGCAGCTTGGGACTTCTATACATAATCAAAAATTTATTTGATGTATTATATTTCAATTTCTTATTGATATATTCCTCGGCCTTAGCACTTGGAGAATGTTCATCAATGAAGCCTGTGGTTTTAAAAGGGCTTATAACATCAGGAAGAAATGGAATAGACGCCAAGATAACAAGTATCCAGAATAGAATGATAAACCACCGAAATGGATAGATGATTTTCCCTAGTTTATAAAAAAAATGACCTTGCATTTTTATCCCTAATCAATCTTATTCACTACGGGTTAAAATTCTCAAATCATTTCAAAGACTAAAATTTGTTATTTCTCAATTAAATGTAGTCATAAAAGGGATTTTTTGCATACTTCAGTGTAAATGCAGTGCAGCTACACTCACGGAATCTCATTGAAAATCACCTTGGATTGTTTCGAACTACTCGTAAAAATACTGATTATGGTCGCAAAGAATCAAGTTTGGATTACTTTTTGCTTGTATATTAGGTTAACTAGAATCAGGGACGAGTTAAACATGGATAATTTCAGTATAGAAGAACGATTCCCAACTATTATTCGCTGGAAAAGTACAAACTCCAAGCATTGGCAGGAACAACTTTCCGAACATAAAGCCCAATTTAGAGAATACTTATTACAGCATGGTGCTTTGCTTTTCCGCGATTTCCCATTATCAACAGCAGAACATTTCTCTGACTTTATTAAAGAAATAAACTTAGGACAGTTTGTTGATTATGTTGGCGGTGATAGTCCACGCGATAAAGTGATTGATGGTGTTTATACTTCAACAGAAGCCCCTCCGAATATCTATATCCCTCTACATCAAGAGCTTTCCTATTTGACCACCTATCCAGCGCATATTTATTTTTATTGCCAAATTGAACCTGCTTTCCAGGGTGAAACAGTGATTGCTGATGCGAGGAAAATATATAAAGCACTAGACCCTAATGTAGTACAACGTTTCAAGGATAAAGGAATCACTTATATTTCTCATTATTATCAGCAAAGCGCAGTCATGACATTGATTAACCGTTTAGCACGTTCACATAAATCGTGGATGGATGTTTTTGAAACTAATAACAAAGAACTTGTAGAAGAGTTTTGTCAGACCAATGGAATTCACTGCCAGTGGCTTCCGAATAACTGGATTGAAATCAAACACAACGGACCTACCGTGCTACAGCATCCCATCACCAATGAAACAGTATGGTTTAATCAGGCTCATCTTTATGACTTCAGTCCTAAACTTTTAGGAATGGTAAAATTTCTGGCTGTCAATTTGGTCTATTTTCGTCGTTTAACTCGATTACATGAAGTAACCTTTGCTGATAACAGTGCAATTCCACGAGACGATCTGGCCCATATTTTGGATATGTTACAAGAAAACACTGTTTCCTTCCCTTGGAAACAAGGAGATGTCATGGTTTTGGATAATATTTTAACCTTGCATGGCAGAGCTACTTTTAAAGGAAAGCGGCGAATATTGACTGCACTAACCAATTAAGCATTCACGGGCAATGCCAAACAATCTATCTCATTGTTGAGATAGTTGTTTTGTATTGTTTTTAAACTGCTCCCATTGTGCCTTAACGTCATCCTCCTTCCAGGATTTTATTTGATTGAAGAAAGTAGTCCATTGTTTATCCAGAAGATGCTTTCGGTCAGAATTAGTCCCTCGGTAATCTAAATATCGTTGCTGCAACCACCATTTAGTTTGCCGTTCCTGTTTCCCTGATTCAATCGCTGCTAAATCACGTGATTCTTTCGCTTTTTCATGCGTAAAAATACGATTACGATGCTCCATCGGATCAGTATTAGTGTCTGTGTTGTAGTCATCTCCCTGCTCCAAATCTTCGGTGCAGTAGATTTCATAAACCACCCCAAATTGACCATTACGGGCGATACGCCCAGATTTTTGCAAGGTTACGCGACCAGAACCAGGTTTCGCTAAGATACCCACATTCACATCATTAAAGTTAGTACCACGACTACCTGCTGCTGTTGTTAAGGTAATCATCTTAGGTTCTTTGGCGCGCACTTTTACAGTTGACTCAGGAGGACGAAATTTTTGCCCAGCAGACTGGTCGTCTTGAGTATCGTCTAAAATTTGCAAGTGTTTTGTTGATATGCCGTGCTCAGTAAGATAATCAAACAATGCATCGCATTCATTAATAGTATTTAAGAAAATAATACAAGACTGATTGTTCTCTTGAATCGTTTGCACCGCGTCTAATAAGGTTTCGTTGTGTGTCTCCCGAGATTCTGTATAAATAGGTGGAAATCGATAGGCCCTGTTGTATTCAGGTAGCGTTAAAATATTCTCCCCTATTGTTTTTGTTTTAAGAGGCCAATTCGCCTTACCATCCAGAGGTCTAATCGCAGGCGGCATAATCACACTTATTTCGGAACCAATAGTATGTTCTATTTTTCCTTTTACAGAGTTATCCCCCAGCGTGGCTGATAAACCACTGCGGGATTTGTAGTGCTCCTGAAGATAAAGGGCAACATCCGCTTCTGCTAAAACTTTTGACTCCCCAGGGATCTCGACAGTGGCATCGTATTGTTTTTCCCAGGCGGCAACGCATTGATGAACACCGGCCCCCCAGCGTGAAATTTCATCGACATGTCCAGTTGTGTCTTTATGCACAATACGCACAACTTTTCTAGGAATAGTAATCGCCTTAGGCTTCTGCTCGATGACCAGATCATTCTCTTCAACGACATAATGTGTTTTTTTAATCAATTGCATCGCCGAAATTGCAGCACTTATGTAATAGTCTAAATCTTCTTCACATGCGCTTATTTTCTTATAAAATTCATTATTAACTAGCTGAGTACCTAGCATGTTTTTAATAAAGCGACGTTGCGATGTCTTGTCTACTAGTTCTGTTTTCTGAGGTAAATCTTTACGCACAAGAGTATTTAAAGTCATTAAGAACTTTTCAAAATCATCACTTGCCCTCCCGCTTCCTTGGGAAATTTGCATCGTGGTGTTGGCATTAATATCAATAACAACATTATCAATTTCATCAATAATGGCATCACTTGCACGTCGATGTCCTGGCAGATTTTTTTCATCAGAAAATTGAGCAAGTAAATCGTTAATCACTGCTGTTGCTGCATCCATATACAAAATATCAGCATCTAAAATTGCCGCACTTTTATCACCTTTTTTTGCTACTTTAATCCCTAAATAATTAGCTATTTTTTTAATCTCTGCACTAGCTTCCAAAGCCAATGATTCATTATGTGTTAATACATCAATCTTCTTGCCTGCTAATACTTTTAAAATGGCACTGAATTGAATAATAAGCGTCTTACCCTCACTGGTATCTATTTGTAACAAACTATTCTTTTTTGTGGCAATCAAAATAGCTATTAACTGTTCTAACCTCAGCCATTCTCCTTGCGGAGGATTTGTTGTTGATTCTGCACAAGTTAAACGACAATGAGTTTCTCGAAGCAGACAAAGTTGATCTTCAAAGCTAAGTTTACGGGCATTCTTTAAACTAGCTTCAAGCTCATTTGCTGATTTGTCTGCATAGTCACGCGCTAGCTCATTCATTCGCTGCAAAATCGGCCGTAACTCGATAACGAGGTCTATTGGTAGATTTAATTTTTTAAAGAGCGTCTCGATGTGCTCTTTCTCATATTGGTCTTTTACTTCAAAACCAACTAATTTCTGATTACCAAATGCTTCAAAACTATTTTTTTCCTGAGAGAAGTCTTCTTGGGAGTGTGAGGCTAATTTCATAGGAAGTGATAAAGCATACTGTATGAGTTCATCTGCATTTTTTAATAAGTTCGAATGCATCAGCTCAAAATACTCGCTATCATTATAAAACGAATTTTCCCAGCAAGTGATTGGTGTTTGTGTTAATTTTTCCCATTTTTCAATAGCTTCTTTCAAATAATTGGGATCGACATGATAGGCAATAAACCGTAAATAGATCGCTCGAAAATAAGCTTGAGGAGATACCCTTTCTGAAGCTGAAGAACCATACTTAAGTTGTTCGAATTCCTCTTTAGAAATAATTGCGGGCATATTGGCAGGATAACGGTCACTGCCCACCAGCATAGACTCATGGACAAAGCTATAACCTTCTTTTAATAAAGACTTGGATTCTTCAAAATCTCTTGGTAGTGCCGCGACATATTTTGCTTGCAGTTGTTGAACAGCAATGTTCTTCTTTCCACCTGATAAACTGATGCAATCGAGCATATGCTTAAGATGAATAAAACCTCCCAGACTGCTTAATCCCGCAGAACCACTATCACAGGCAGGAACATCAATGCCAAGACTTTCAAAATAATCAAAAAAATACAATAATCCCTTACTGATTTCAGCAAAATTATGGTGATGATCCAGACCATACTCTATATGTCCGAGCCAGCGAAATGCATTATCATCAAATTTCCCAAATCGTCTTAGAGCATCTTGCTGAGTCTCACTAAAAAATTCCTGGCCATTTCTTAAATCTTTTAAATAATGAAGTATAAACCTTTGCAAATAAGATTCTTTAGTGCGGACTAAGTATTTATATTCATCCTTTTGATCACTTAACTCGAGAGAAATACCTAAAGCCTTATAACTCTCGACATCTTCTTCTCTGATTAAACTAGACAGATCATGAGCTTTTATTTTTGAAAATTTTTCCAGAATATCAATAAATTCACCCAGAAAATGCTTAAGTTGATTGGTTTTATCCTCATGAAACGGAGCAGAGTGAATATTTTCAGCGATTAGTTTTAACGCACGAAAGGCATAAGCACTGGTTTTATAAAGACCTTGAGTATTTCTATGGGTATTGCTTGACTTGTCTAATTGCTCCAAAAATTCTAATTGTCGCGGTTTAAGTTGAATGCCACACTCCTCAAAGGTTTTTAATAAATCGAGTTTTGTCACCGAACACGATTGATTTTCCTCCTTAGAATGAAATTCCGAACTCGGATTGTAAGTATCTAATCGTACAGCGGCATCCTGAACTGTCATCAACTGATATTCACGATATTTTTCATGATATTTCAAGGTAAAAATTTTGCCAGAACTGTCTTTCTCCAAGAAAAAACCTAGAGGGAGAGTATCCAAATCCAACCTATAATCATCTGTTCTTATATGACCTTTTGCTGCCAGTAACCTTTGCAGTGCAGCATCACTGATCAATAACTGATGCGAGTTGTTGTGGTAAGCCTCAAAACTTTTACCACGTCGCCATATCTGAAAACAACGTTTATTTAATGCGTGAACCCATTTTACAGAAGCCTCATAATTCAATGCTTCCAAGCGACTTATTGCAGCACTTACCTCACTAATTGCGGACTCATCGACCCATTTTTGTGCATCTTGTAAACGCTGCAAATCAGCCATGATATTTTTATCAATTTTTTGTTCTTGTTCTACTTGATGCTGATGTTGATGAAATTGATCAACCTGATGATGGAGTGACAATTGATTGAGCCATTGTTGCATATGGGTGGGTATTGGAGATTCAATCTTTTGGGGCTCTACTTTTGATTTACTTTCAGGCTTTATCATCCGCTTAAAAATAAGCTGAGGTGAATCTAGCAGTCTCGCGACGGTATATTTCTCACGAATTGAAGGCGTATCCTTATACCCTGACGTTGGCTCATTTGCTAAAACCCGAGCGGGGTGCTCTTGATAATCGGGTTCTATCCCCTCATTCTCTTTTAACTTTAAAAATAAATGTTGTTCGTCCAAATCATCACTGGTAAAACTCCACTGTAAATTGATTTTATCCAGCAGCCAGCTAATAAGGCGATGATACCAACGTAGTTCGAAAGAGACTGGTAAAGCAGTATTTTCAAACTTTTTCCTATATACCCATATCTCAAAAAGACTTTTATAATACGCTTGTGACTCGCACAAATATTTTGAATGATAATTTCTACCACCAAGAATTTTTTGATACCACTTAGGATTTCGTGCAGCCTCTAGTCGTGCATTCGATTGTACTACACTATAGGCGACTAGCGATTCCCCGTTTGCGAATTGATATTTCCAGCAATTGGGATTAAAGGGGTGTCGATTCGCAATAGCAAGCCAACGTCTTAAGGATGTTTTCTCGGTCTCATCATTTAATAAAGCTGATTTAATTTGGCCTTCAATTATTTTTCGAAGGAAATAACCCACCATTCCTTTAACCATTATCCGTATACCTATTCACTAAATGGGTGACATTTTATAACTTACAGCGTCAAATTGAAATGAAATTTGCCATAGCGAACATTTAAAAAACACTCATAAAATATTTCATTGCTAATTAATAGGTCATTTTGCTACACTAATGGCCTTTTAATACCCTTCACTAATGAGGTGATTATGCGACCACTTGAAAATGTTATTTATAATCAAAAAAATATTGACAAATGGGAGAGTGAAATACCTCACTTAGAAAAGGAAATTATTCAAGAACAAAAAAAAATAGCTATAGAAAGGGAATCATTAGCTCCCTTACAGCAGCAACTAACCACTCTAGATCTTAAGATAGGCTCTTTAAATACACTAATTCTTAGTCAACAACTCGCAAACATTAGTCATCACCACCATTCCCATCATCACAATCACCATCATCATGGTCATGATCACCATCGTTACGATGTCGTTGATTTTATGAGTGACTCTATATCTAGGATGACCCTCGTGCAATTGCAGAGTGAATTAAGCATAAAGACTTTAGAGCGCGACAGTCTAGACCGTCAAATGGAACCCCACAGAAAAGCTATTGCCAATTCTGAGCGTAGAATTCGCGACAACGAGGCTAATATTCAGTGGAGATATACCCATATCCCTTTAGCGAAAAAATTCCTGGAGCGTTTAAATAACAATCCAGCCGATTTAGTTAACTCTCTTCACCAAAAACTTCTGAATGACTTTCGTCAATATGAAGATCATCATCCTGCAGGTCTCTCACCTCGCGTTCGCTTCTGCTTGCTAAACATTGAAGAAAAGCTGAAAGAATTATATACCGCTCCGGCATTGTCCTATCTTCGCTTTGGATTTGAGGAGCAACAACGTCATCAAATTAATTATCTTCGTTTATGTGGTTTTATTCTAGACATGTATCGTCAGGTAAAAGCTGAAGGGCAAAGTGAGGAGTTTACTGACTTACTTATAGGACTTGTTAATGACCTTCATATCGGAGAGTCTGATGATTTACCTGATTTGTTAGCGACAGGGGTCACAGCACAAAGCTATTTTCAAGCAGCCAAAGGTCCCAATAAGTTTTTATGTGATTTAAATGATGAACAATTAGTACAATATGAAGCAACGATCTTTAGGGATAAATACACTTTATTATCCAATAATTCTCTTTTCGGCCGAAATAGTGTTCAACTCTCCATGGCAAAAGCGATGAGCTTAATCGCTGATGAGATTAATGGAAAAATTCTAAAAAATGAGCCAGTCGACTATCATTTCTACACCGCTGTAACAAATGATTTTCTGCAAATTTTTACCCCTCAATCGGAAAAAGCTATCAAGCATCTAGGAGTACTGGCTGAACACGCCTCAGGCGCTCCTTCATTAGGCAAACAAATTGGTGGTGCTTTACTAGTGGTTATTGGTTTGACCATTTTAACTGCGAGTATTGTAGGCCTTGCTGCTACTTTTGGGGGCAGCTCATTTTTTAGTGCTTACGGTATCGGTTTAGGTCTTAGCATGCTGCAATTCCAAGTAGCTTTCGGTACTCTTTTTACAGCAACAACCTTTGCTGGTAGTGGTTTAACATTTTTTGGCGGGCGAGTTTATAAACAAGGCACACAACAAGGTCTGTCTAAAGAATTGGCACATCTACAGGAAGAGTGTCAAAAACCCAATCCTTTAGACTATAGCCAAGTGACCCCTTCAGCTCCCCCTCTATATCCGAGCTATGCGAACTAAGGTAATCATCGATACTCCATTTTGGATTACTCAAAGCGTTAAAGTCGAGTATACTTAATACAAAGACTAAGCTGATTAACCAATATGGAGTAAATCATGGGCGACTTTAAATCAAAGCTTCCTGATTTTAAGGAAATTACCTCAATCGCGAATAAGCTTTTTAAAGACGTGAGTAAAAGCGTTTCAGAAATCATTACCGATTATAAAAAGAAACGCGAGCAACCAGAAACAGGTGATGTCGTTAGCTCAACTGATAAAAAAGCGAAAAAAGAGGAAGAAGTAGTTGTCGCAAGCGCTAAAAAGACGTCTAAAGCTGGCGAAGAAGAAGTGGCTACCGTTGCAACTGCAGTTAAAAGCAAAACAGCAAAACCTAAAGCTACATCACCTGAAACAGAAAAACCTAAGCAAACCGAGTAAATTGGTAAAGCTTAAGCACGTTCAGGTCGAGTAAGGCCATATTTACGCATTTTTTCGACTAGTGTGGTTCGTCGCATGTTTAAATAGTTTGCAGCATGGGCCACAACCCAATCTGATTCGTTGAGAGCTTGGCTTATCAGTGCAAGCTCCGTCTTTACCAGATGCTCTTTCAAATCAATACCATCACTGGTAATTGCCTCTGGACTTAACAGTTCTAATAACGTTTCGCGCTCACTGCTTAATACTCCCTGCGTCAGTCTACTACCCCTTCTAAAGCGTCGGGGCAGATCGCTCAAATCAACAATACCATTCGGGAATAAGATAGATAATCGCTCCACAAGGTTGGCCAATTCTCGGACATTTCCAGGCCAATTATAACGACTCAAGGCTTCAAGAGCTGCAGGCATCAAGCGAATTCCAGGCCGATTTTCCCCTTCAATGCGTGAAATAAGTTCGTTAAGCAGTAGGGGAAGGTCTTCTCGTCTTTCTCGTAGAGGAGGCATATCAATAGGAAATACATTTAAACGATAAAACAAATCCTCACGAAACTTCCCCTCTCCAATAGCCGTTTCAAGATTGCGATGAGTAGCTGCAATAATTCTGACATTAACATCGATACTTTTATTACTTCCAACTCGTTCAAAACAGCGCTCTTGTAACACACGCAATAATTTAACTTGCATTGCCAGAGGCATATCTCCTATTTCATCCAGAAATAAAGTACCCCCATTCGCTAATTCAAAACGCCCCTGGCGGGAAGTAATTGCTCCAGTGAATGCCCCTTTCTCATGTCCAAAGAGTTCACTTTCTAATAATTCAGCAGGAATTGCCCCACAGTTAATCGGGATAAATGGCTTATTATGGCGTGATGAAAAAGCATGAATATTTCGAGCGACAACTTCCTTACCTGTTCCTGATTCACCCAGTATCAATACACTGGCTTCAGTATCCGCAACCTGAGCAATTAATTTACGAACTTGACGTATAGACTCACTGTTTCCGACCAGGCTGCGAAATAAGGGCGTCCTTTTTTGATTATTTAATTCGGCCAGAGCAGTTTCATTGGCGATTTGACATTTATGAAGGGCCTCAAGCATTTGAGCATAGGTAAAGGGGAAGAAAAGGTTAGCCATTACATTAGACACTGGATATTCAGCTTCAGAAGTCGGTGAATCAATAAGAATAATGGGAAGTTGTGTCACTCGATTTCTAAATTCGCTTAAAAACTCAAGCGTTTCCTCATAGGATTCCTGAAAACCAATTAAAACAGCATGAGCACGCTTGTAGGAAAGATTTCTCCAGCTTGTATAGTTTGCAAGAATGCAGGTTTCACTTACAAAATTTAAAATCGTGTTTAGCTTATGAGAACGTTCATTGTCATTATCAATAATGATAATAGTTTCACTTTGGCTCATAGCTATCCCTACCCGACTTATCTAAATTGAGTATTAGTTACTAACCGTTAGCCTGTCAAATAAATGACGACCTTTTTTCTTCGCGTCAGAAATCCTTAATATTCACATGCCCTAGCGGTAACAATCAATATGTTCAAAAGCGTTACATGCTATTCCAAAACATAGCTTTTGGTTCCCTATTGCTTTAGTAGCCGCAATGTGTTTTTGAATGGTGTATCGGCGGACATCCAAATATCCCATACGACGACAGAAGGAAAAAGCAGCTTTGCGGCCACAGCCATGCTGTCCGTCATAGCACCAATCTATGCGATAATTGTTAAAACGAGGATAAACATAGCGTCTTAAGCGATAATGATATGCTCTTGGGGGCTTGTGGGACATATTTGCTACACAACGAATTGTTTTAAAACCGTTGCAGCGCCAACCCTTGCATTTAGCATTACAGAATAGATAGTTAGTTAAACCGACGTTATTATCAATGATTTGTTGATCAGCATAAGCATAACCCATCAGTCTACAATAACGTGTTGCCAAGGCCATACCGCATTCTTTGCCATCAAAACTACAGTAATTTAAACGTTGCCCATGATACTTAGGCATCCAAAAATTTCTATAGAAGTTATCACTACGGGCAGCCATGCCGGTATTCAGCAGTAACAAACAGGCAAGTACACTAGCAATGATTCGTGCAAAAAAAATCATTATTACAATCCATTAGCAACATTTATGACATGTTAGCTTATGCCTGACAGCAAAAAAAGAGGCAAATAAAGCTTTGATGATTTTTTATCGAGATTACGCCCTTTTAAATGAAGGCTTCTATGGGTATTTATTATCCAATACAAAAGTTATATAAGCTCAACGTAATAAAATATTAAAATCCTTAAAACACAATACAGGCCTGTTTTGTAGAGGATTTAAATATATTTGCCAAAACAGTTGAACAGCCCAATATATGTACTAAACTTGTACAATAATACTTTCTTTTATTAAAGTAGGATTTGAAGGGAGAAACACCAATACAGTACGGATAGAAATATTAATGGTGTACTGGAGATTATGATGGCTTCTCAATATGTTCTTTTCCTTCAAAAATTGGCCTCACTTAATTATAAATTACCCCTTACCCCTTTACTAAAGGCCTCAACAACTGTTCAAAATATAGCTCGGAAATTTGGTATCGATCTTACTCCTGATACTGCAGCAATCACAGGTAAGCTAGTCCAACATCAAGTGTTGTCCGCCAATTTGAAAAATATAGACTTTGATAACGATTCCGGCTTTACATTTCAGTGGCAAGCTAATGGCCAAAATATAGCAAAAGCGACGCAACAAACCTATAAACTAACACAAGCAGATGTCGGCAAACTTATTTCCTTAAAAGTAACCTACACCGATATTACAGGTCAAAAAGTCACACTGGTTGCAAAAACGGGTGTACCAGTTATCAATGTTAACGATGCCCCCACTGGATTAGTTGTTATTCAGGGGCAACTTCAGGAAGATAGTGTTTTAACGGCAAACACCAGTGGTTTGGCCGATGCCGATGGATTAGGAAAGTTTAGCTATCAATGGCTAGCCAATGGTGTTGCAATCACGGGAGCTAATCAAGCCAACTATGTATTAAAACAAGCTGATGTAGGAAAAGCCATTACCGTTGCTGTCAATTATACCGACGGTTTTGGAGCAGCAGAAAAGGTAGCGTCAAAAGCAACTGCAGTGGTGGCTAATCTCAATGATGACCCAGTTGGCAATGTACTTATTGATGGCAATGCGCAAGAAAATGAGGTGCTTACTGCTCGAGCTGATTTGAGCGACGCCGATGGCGTAGGCTCTTATAGTTATCAATGGTTTGCTGATGGCATAGCAATTACTGGAGCAACAGCAAGACAATACACGTTAGACCAGGCCTCTGTAGGAAAAGAAATCACAGTTAAAGTAAGTTATGTCGACAGATATGGTACCACAGAAGGCAAGGCATCCACTGCCACCGCAACTGTAGCCAATGTGAATGATGCAGCTACTGGTACTGTAAGTATTACAGGTGTTGCTCAAGAAGGAGAAATTCTAACAGCATCTGCCGCAGTTACCGATCAAGATGGTGTGGGCACTTATACTTACAAATGGTATGCCGATGGCGTGGAAATTTCTGGTGCTAATGGTAGTCAATACACGTTGGATCAGATTAATGTCGGGAAAGAAATTTCGGTAAAAGTAACTTATGTTGATAATTATGGAGCAACTGAAAGCTTAGATTCCGCAACCACTACTGCTGTAACAAACATTAATGATGCCCCTACTGGAATTGTAACAATTGATGGAGCTATTCAGGAAGGCGAAGAATTAACAGCGAATACCGGTGCGATAGCTGATAGAGATGGTGTTGGTACTTACAGGTATCAATGGTATGTTGATGATATTGCTATTGGTGGAGCTACAGCAGAAAAATATACTTTGAAACAAGGCGATGTTGGTAAAGCCGTGACTGTAAAAGTGTCCTATTTGGATGCTTATGGTACAGAAGAAGATCTTAACTCTAATTCAACTGGAGCTGTCGCTAATGTAAATGACACTCCAAGTGGTGCTGTTATGATTAGTGGAGCTCTCCAGGAAAACGCCACTTTAACAGCAGGTGTTGATTTGACTGATACAGATGGTTTAGGAGCGTATAGCTTTCAATGGTATGCGGATGGAGTTGCTATTGATGGTGCGACAGGCATAGATTATGTCTTAAGCCAAGCCAATGTTGGTAAAAATATTTCTGTAGGGGTCAGTTATGTGGATGCCTATGGTGCCGCAGAAAGTGTTTACTCCTCCTATACAGATGCAGTCTCCAATGTCAATAACAATCCCACTGGGAGTGTTGGCATAGCAGGCTATTTATTAGAATCAGCAACTGTTTCTGCCGACACTTCGACCTTGGCAGACAATGACGGTCTAGGCTCTTATAGTTATCAATGGTATGCAGATGGAGTTGCTATTGATTCTGCTGTTAGCGCGAATTATAGCTTATCAGCTGCTGATGTTGGCAAAGCCCTCTCCGTTCAAATCACTTATATCGATTTGTATGGCACTACAGAGACTGTTACTTCCAGTGTCTCAAGCGCTGTAGCACCTGTAACAGAAGTTACTCTCTTGCAATCAGCAACAATAGACGTAATAGACCCTGCACTTAATATTAATGATACTCAGCAAAGTTCATACATCAACTCCGTAGTTGCTTCTACCGAAAATGACACAGTAACCGTTGTAGATGTATTAAATGGTTTACAAATCAGTTTAGGCAATAACGGGGATAATACCGACGTAGATATCCTTGATCTAAGCTCTCTTGGACAGGCGGCTTCATTTAATGCCAGTGGTGTATTAACTTCCAATGCTAAGACATTAACCGTCACGGGTGTCGAAAAGTTTATCGGCAGTTCTTATGGAGACTCTTTAGAAGGCAACAGCCAGAATAATACCATTCAAGGTGGCGCAGGAAATGACACAATAATTGGCGGTGACGGTAATGACACACTAGCCGGTGGTGAGGGGGATGATACGCTCACCGGTGGTAATGGTAATGATGTCTTTGCTTTTGGGGAAAACGCCGGTAATGATAGCATCACTGATTTTGATTACTATACCGATCAACTCGACTTTGGCAGCTTAACTCCAGTCCTTGAAGTTGCAGATAACAACACGACTTATCGTTTTGATGAAGAAAACTCAGTTACTCTAATTGGGTTTAATATAAATGATTACGTTTCATCATAAGGGCGGCAGCATTCTGAATTTAGTTCGCAATACCTATAGTGTCTTTGCGAGCAACCTGAAGCAATCTATCCCGGAAGCTCAATTTACCCCCCCCCCCCGAAAATAGATAACAACAAATCAATGTATTAATTTTTTTACCATTTATTTAGAACATTGTTTATTGTTGAACTATAGTTATTACATATTGCTTTCTGTGAAATTCGATGGCTAAGAAACCCACCAATAATTTGCTAAAAGAGATCTTTCTAGCAAGCCGTTCTGCCTACCTTTACGTTGGTTTCTTCAGTCTCTTTATTAATTTATTGATGCTCACAATTCCTCTTTACATGATGCAAATTTTCGATCGTGTTCTCGCCAGTCACAGCTATGAAACCTTAATCTACCTTACATTAATTGCAATTCTCGCCTTACTTGTCTTGAGTCTTTTAGATGTCGTACGTACTAATATTCTTATCCATATCAGTACCTGGTTTGACAGAAAAGTCTCCCCTATTGCGCTTGCTCTAAGCCCTGATCAGCTTTTACAAGGAAATCCTTATCCAGAACAAGTGTTACGCGATGTCAGTACTATGCGTTCGTTTTTAGGAGGCAGTGCCATGTTTACTTTTTTTGACGCCCCCTGGATTCCTATTTACCTTATTGTTATTTTTATGCTAAATCCCATTCTTGGTCTCATTTCCACCATAGGAGCCATTCTTTTATTTGCTTGCGCGCTCGCCAATGAGTATGCGACAAAAAAAACCATGGAAAATGCAAATAACATGGCAATTAGTAACAATAACGATACAACAGCAACATTGAGAAACTCTGAAGTTATTCAAGCAATGGGGATGCTTTATCCTTTAATTAATAATTGGTACACCAATAACGAAAAAGTTCTTTTGTTTCAAACCCGCTCAAGCAAGGTATCAGGCTATATTTTATCGTGTAGTAAGTTCCTGCGTTTTTGTTTACAAATTTTAATTCTTGGTGTGGGTGCTTATTACGTTTTAACCAATCAAATCACCTCTGGGATGATGATCGCAGGCTCTATTATGATGGCCCGTGCACTAGCTCCTGTCGAGCAAGCCATTGGTGCCTGGAAGCAATTTCAAGGTTTTAAACAAGCACGAAGCCGTCTTGAACCTCATTTTATGTTTATCTCTGGAAGAAAGGCAGGGCTTAAGTTACCGAAACCTAAAGGCATTCTTTCTTTAGAGAATCTTTTTTACTCTCCACCTAATATGCAGAAATTAATTATTTCTGGTATTACTCATAAAATTCAAGCAGGTGAAATGGTTGCCTTAATTGGTGCATCAGCCGCGGGTAAATCCACATTAGCTCGACTAATCGTGGGTGTCTTAAAACCAAATACTGGCACAGTGCGTCTTGATGGTGCAGATGTCTATCAGTGGGAACGAGATGATTTTGGCCAATACATAGGCTATTTACCACAAGACATTGAATTATTTGCAGGAACTGTCAAAGACAATATTGCACGCATGAGCGAAGTCAATGATGCCGAAGTAGTCAAAGCAGCGCAGCTGGCAGGTTGCCATGAAATGATTTTACGCCTCCCGGAAGGCTACAATACCGTGATTCGCCGAGATAGCTTTAACCTTTCAGGAGGACAGCGTCAGCGTATTGCATTAGCTCGCACGCTCTATAAAGAGCCCAAACTAGTCATACTTGATGAGCCTAACTCCAACCTCGATAACGAAGGTGAAATTGCTTTACTTAAAACATTGCAAGTACTAAAAGAAAATGGGGTCACCGTCATTATCATTGCCCATCGTCCGAGTATTATTCGCCATGTGGACACTATCATTGTGCTTAATGAAGGTAAAATTCAATTCTCAGGGCCCAGGGAACAAATTTTAGCGAAACTGCATGAATTTGCCAAAAATCCTAAACTGCAAGAAGGTAAAGGTATTGGCAATGGATGAACTATTTAAAAAACTTCCGCCAACCACGGATAAACCCGTCATTAGAAATGCCATCATAGCAGGCTCAACGCTTCTTATTGTGTTTGTGGGTGGTTTTTTTCTATGGTCATTGCTCTTTCCACTGGATTCAGCAGCCGTTGCCGAAGGTAAGTTTGTTGTTCAGTTTGAGCATAAAACGGTTCAACACATGGAAGGCGGCATCATTGAAAAAATCTTTATTAATGAAGGTTCAGTAGTCAAAGCCAATACACCGCTTATTAAACTCCAGGACACCCAGGCCAAAACCTCTCTACAACTATTACAAGTTCAAATGTGGGAGGGTCTTGCAGCTGAAGCTCGCATATATTCTGAACTAAATAACGATCCCAAAGTTGTCTTTCCTAATGAATTATTAAAACAGAAAAATAATCCCGACGTACAAAAAATTATAAATGGCCAAGAACGATTATTTACAGCGGGAGTGAATACTTATGAAGGCCAAACAAAAGTGCTAAATCAACGAATCGATCAATTGCATAAAGAAATTTCCAGCTTGCAAGCGCAGGTACAGTCTGAAACAGAACAAATCAAACTCATTGATGAAGAAATTGAAGCTGTCGCTTATTTGGAAGCAAAGAAACTTATTGACCGCCCTCGCTTACTCGCTTTAAAACGAGAAGAAGCCAGGCTTAATGGTAATCGTGGTGAACACTTAGGTTTAATTGCAAAGGCCCATCAAGCGATTGGTGAAACTAAATCACAAATGTATACCCTAATGGAAACACGCCGTAAAGATTTGTTAGAGGAATTACGTACAACTCAACAAAAATTAGCAGACGTGCTAGAAAAATCAAAAGCAGCTGAAGACGTTCTACGCAGAACTCTCATTGTGGCTCCGTCGGCCGGAACGGTAATTGGCCTTAAAAAACATACCGTGGGTGGTGTTATTACTCCAGGGCAAGAGGTATTAGATATTATCCCTTCTGGGGACCAGTTGATTATTGAGGCAGAAATAAATCCCATTGATATTAATATTGTCAGACCTGGCTTAAAAGCCAAGGTTCATTTGACGGCTTATAAACAGAGAAATACTCCAACTCTGGAAGGAACTGTATTAAGTATTTCTGCAGATATTTTTGAAGATGAAGCCACAAAAAAGAAATTTTATAAGGCTCGAATCACCTTGGATAAAAATGAATTGGCTCGCTTTCCACAAATTCAGTTATACCCCGGAATGCCTGTTCAAGTCATGATTATTACGGAAAAAAGGACCGCTTTTGATTATTTAATAACCCCGCTAGAAGACAGCTTTAGACAAGCTTTTCATGAAGAGTAATAATGGTTATGTCAATAGACTTGACTAGCCCCACATATGTACTAAAATTGTACAATTACCGTTTCTTATCTCGCGAGTACAATAGGGAGTATCGCCTAAGGAAAACAGCAGGCGTCATAAGTGTTTTATTGGCAATTGTTGCAGGAGATTGGCGATGAACCTTTTGTATATCTTAAAATTAAAACTTATTGAAACCCTCACGGCCGTGGCGGCAAAATTATCAGGTACCGCTAAAGCAAAACTCCTTGATGTTATTGAAAAATTAGCCGAAAAATTTGGGATAGATCTTGATCCTGACAGTGTGTCGATTAGTGGTGAGGCGGTGCAGAATCAAACATTAACCGCTGATTTAAGCAATG
Organism: Legionella hackeliae; assembly: GCF_000953655.1. Taxonomy (NCBI): domain Bacteria; kingdom Pseudomonadati; phylum Pseudomonadota; class Gammaproteobacteria; order Legionellales; family Legionellaceae; genus Legionella; species Legionella hackeliae. The sequence goes on along the minus strand of NZ_LN681225.1, from coordinate 1,295,164 downwards.
TTGATTTTGATGATGGTTCCGGTTTTATTTTTCAATGGCAAGCAGATGGTCAAAATATTCTTAATGCAACTCAACAAAGTTACACCCTGGGCCAGGATGATGTAGGCAAACAAATTGGTTTGGTTCTTACATATAGAGATGAGAACGGAAATACAGTATCTCTTAATGCCGACACTACGGTTGAAGTCGCCAACGTGAATGATGTGGTGACGGGTAATGTTGTGATTGAGGGCGTAGCCGAACAGGGACAAACGTTAACTGCAAATACTGAACAACTAGCTGACTTGGACGGATTAGGTGCTTTCTCTTATCAGTGGTTTGCAGATGGTGTTGCCATAGCTGGCGCTATTGCTGCGAATTACACATTAAACCAGGGCGATGTAGGTAAGGCAATTACTGTCGCTGTTAACTATACGGATGGCTTTGGTGCACACGAAGCTGTCACGGCAGGCGCAACGGCTGCGGTAGCCAACGTCAATGATGGTCCACTTGGTCAAGTTGTTATCGAAGGCCTGGCACAAGAAGACCAAACGCTAGTGGCCAACACAAGTGATATAACCGATGCAGATGGACTCGGTGATTTTAGTTATCAATGGCTAGCTGATGGTGTTGCAATCTCAGGTGCCAATGCAGCCAGCTATACATTGACTCAAGGCGATGTAGGTAAAGCCATCACGGTTCAAATTAATTACACGGACCAATTCAATACTGCTGAACAGCTTGTTTCTGCAGCAACCACGGCCGTTGCCAATGTCAACGATGCACCTGAAGGTGCTGTAGTAATCGTGGGTACGGCGCAGGAAAATGAAACGCTAACAGCAAATACAGAGGCTATTGCCGATGCAGATGGTTTAGGTCAACTAAACTATCAATGGTTAGCTGATGGCGTTGCTATTGACGGAGCTAATGCAGCCAATTATACATTGACGGCTGGTGATATAGGCAAAGCAATAACGGTACAAGTTAGTTATGCTGACCAGTACAACACCAATGAAACACTGAGCTCAGCGCCCACCGCTGTAGTAACCGCTGATGTTGATCTCTACATTCCTGATCAAACAGTAATTCAACTGACTGGTACAGGGATTGTCGCTGATAATACCCAACAAACTGGAACTATCGAAACGATACAAACAGGTCAAGCAAGCGATCTTTTAGTGGTCAATACTATAATTGATGGTTTGCAAATCGATTTAGGCGAAAACGGTGCAAATACTGATAATGACATTGTCGATATCTCTAATATCCGTGGCACAACTTATACTGCAAGTACGGGGACACTTGCTGATGGGAACGGCAATAGCCTCTCTATCGCCAATGCTGAAGCGATCCGTCTCGATACTGAATCAACAACCGTGGTACTCGATCAGGGTGGGGATTACAACTTTATTTTTGCGGCAAACTCCAATAATTATACCAATAATGATCCTACGACTATAAAAATGATAGAGGGAACAGGTGCAACCAATGTAGGACTCTTCTTTGAAGAATATCCCGCCGGCGCAACACCCACTCTTAGTGGTATTCAAAAGGTCACCATGGATATGGAATTTAATAGTGGTGGTCCCAACATTGATAATGTGGCTACAGTTGATTTTGCTCAAGGAACTTATGCTTTCAATGCTACAGCAATTGAATACGGACTCATTGCAGCCCTAATCGCTACAGCAATTCTTGGACAAATTAATACTGCTGAATTAAACACCCTTTTGGCCAATCTATCAAATCAGCTATCTAATGAAACCACCAGACCTAGCGAAAGTGCGCATTTATTTACAGGAGAAGTTAGAGTTGACCTAACAAATTCAGACGTAAATCCCGTTACAGATGATGTTACTGTGGCGGTTACAGGATTACGCGATAATACGGTGGAGATCCAAAGTGATACTTCAACTTCAGAATATCGCCCCTGGATGATTGTTGACAACGAAACTAACACTCGCGGAGTTGCTGATTTAACCGCTGTTAGAGCTCGTGAAATCGATACTGACCCTGAGCAACCCCCTCCTGAACCTCAACTTGTTCAAATCCAAGCAACATGGGATGGTGCTGCAAATAATGGAGACGGACTAACTACAGTAAACTCTGTAGACTCTGCCGGAGTCACTACTTCCAATACGCATGCCTTTTATGGATTTAGTGAATTACAGCTCTCTGAAGCAAATGATAAATTGTCCGTAAAATCACTTAATACTGCTCTTGATAATTCAGTAAGTTTGGGAGAAAAGGCTGATGGGTCTGATTATGACACCTTGGATTTGAGTGCACTTAGTTCGGGCGCTACTTATTCTGCCCTCACAGAGCTTTTAACCACTGACGGCAAACAATTAACAGTAACAGGTGTAGAAGAAGTAATAGGTACTGCTTCAAATGATATATTGATAGGCAATAGTGGGAACGACACCTTTAAAAGCGGTGCCGGTAATGACGAGTTAAATGGTGGCGCGGGGGATGATACATTAGTAGGCGGTGCCGGAAATGATACCTTAAGTGGAGGTGTCGGAAATGATACGTTCGTCTTTACTGCTGGTTCCGGTAATGATGTTATTCTCGATTTTTCATACGGAGATTCATTGCAATTTGAAGGTGCAGCCGACTACTTTATTAATGAAGCGAACGGACAATACACTACTATGCTCCAGTTCGGTGACGGTAGCACAATTACTCTCTTAGGCGTAAACATTGAGGATTATATTTTATCCTAAGATTTAGAAGACAAAAGGCGCTTTCATTAATGAGAGCGCCTTTTTATTTGCCTTTAATAACTTAAATTTACGTTTTCTGCCCCTAACAACTCCCCTAAAGTCATTAGTAAACTATCACTTGGAACCACACGCCACTGCGTGCCTAAATTAAGAGCCGCTCTTGCACTATTTCCTAAGTAACGAACCTGAACCACACATTCACCCGTGTTGGTTTTGAGTATTGATTGCAGTGTCGGTAAGATCCCTTGCTCTTTAGCTGATAAATCGATGGTAATGCATTTGGCAAATCGCGTACGGGCTTCATCAATACTATATAGCTGACTAGCTGTCATCTTTATGCCCCCACTATATTCATCCGGGGCAATTTCACCTTCAACAATCAACATTTCACCAACCTGAACATTGGTCTGCTGTACCTCATAAACTTCGGAAAAAACCACCACATCCATCTTATTACTGGAATCCTCTATTCCAATGATCGTCAGTTTCTTCCCACGTTTGGTCATTACTCGTCGTAATGAAATGACTAAACCACAAATACACGCTTTTTTGGCAGTACTTGGATTTAATCGGGCAATAGGCGTGACAAACGTTTTAAACTCTTGAGTATATTGATTTGCAGGATGTCCAGTTAAATACAAGCCTAGCGTTTCCTTTTCGCCATTTAAACGCATCATATCTGGCCAAGGTTTAGATTCGACATAATCTTCCTGATTGACCGCTTCTTCAAGCATCGAAAACAAATCCGTCTGACCACTATTTTGATTTTGATGTGTTTTATCCGCCAGTTTTAATGCCTTATCAAGCGATGCGAAGAGTACCGCACGCTCCACATTCCAACAATCCATAGCTCCACTCTTAATTAATGCCTCTAAAACTCGACGATTGACTTTGCGCAAGTCCATTCGTTGGCAGAAACTAAATAAACCTGCATAGGATCCACCACCCTCTCGTTCTTCAACAATACAATTAATAGCTGTCTCACCGACTCCTTTGATAGCACCCAAACCATAAAGAATGGTTTTATCATCGGCAACAGTAAATTGATAGTGAGATTGATTAATTGCCGGCGGCAACACCTTAAGCTTCATTTGTACGCATTCGTCGATAAAGGTGACCACTTTATCGGTATTATCCATATCGGAAGACATGACAGCCGCCATAAAGGCAGCGGGGTAATGTGCTTTCAACCATGCTGTTTGGTAAGCAACCAACGCATAGGCAGCAGAGTGAGATTTATTGAATCCATAGCCCGCAAATTTTTCCATTAAGTCGAAAATATAGGTGGCTGTCTCTTCAGCAACACCACGCGCAGTGGCACCTTCAGTAAAAATCTCACGTTGTTTTGCCATCTCTTCTGGTTTTTTCTTACCCATAGCACGACGTAAAAGATCTGCTCCACCGAGTGTATAATTCGCCAATACCTGAGCAATTTGCATAACCTGCTCCTGGTACAAGATAACACCATAGGTTGGCTTTAAAATCGGCTCCAAATCCGGATGTGGGTATTCAACTTTGGCACGGCCATGCTTACGATCAATGAAGTCATCCACCATCCCTGATTGTAAAGGGCCGGGTCTGAAAAGTGCTACAAGCGCGATAATATCCTCGAAACAATCCGGTTGAAGCCGATGAATTAATTCCTTCATTCCTCGGGATTCCAGCTGGAAAACCGCTGTTGTCTGGCAAGCCATTAGCAAATCAAATGTTTTTTTATCATCTGTGGGAATAAGTGAGATATCGATAGGTGTCTCACCCTGAGCGACACGTTGTTTGTTAACAATCGCTAATGCCCAATCAATAATTGTTAGGGTCCGTAACCCCAAAAAGTCGAATTTAACAAGTCCTGCCGCTTCCACATCATCCTTATCAAATTGACTGACAATTTGTGTGGAGCCTTGTTCACAATAAATCGCTGTAAAATCGGTGAGTTTAGAGGGTGCAATGACCACTCCCCCAGCATGCTTACCTGCATTCCGTGTTATCCCCTCAAGTTTTAATGCTAAATCAATCAATTCTTTAACATCTTCTTCATCGTCATAACGTCGTTTTAATTCCTCCTCATCCTCGAGGGCTTTGTTTAATGTCATTCCTATTTCAAAAGGAATTAATTTAGCTATCTTGTCCACAAAACCATAGGGGTGCCCAAGGACACGCCCCACATCCCGCACCACCGCTTTAGCTGCCATAGTACCGAAGGTGATAATTTGTGACACGCTTTGACGGCCGTATTTTTCAGCAACATATTCAATAACCCTATCCCGTCCTTCCATGCAAAAATCGATATCAAAATCAGGCATGGAAACACGTTCCGGGTTTAGGAAACGCTCAAAGAGTAACTCATACAACAAGGGATCCAAGTCGGTAATTTTTAGCGCATAAGCCACCAGTGAGCCCGCACCAGAGCCCCGTCCAGGCCCGACAGGGACACCATTTTTTTTTGCCCACTGTATAAAATCGGCCACAATCAGGAAGTATCCGGGGAATCCCATGCTGTTGATTACATCAAGCTCTATCTGTAAGCGCTTATCGTAGGGCTCACGCAAAAGTTCGATTGCATCGGGTGTTTTGTCACGAAAAATTTGTTGAAGGCGTTCTTCTAAACCTTTCTTTGACAAATCCGATAAATAATTTTCCACCGTTGAGCCTGCCGGAATTGGAAAATTGGGCAAATAATTGTTGCCTAAATCCAGTTTGACCGTGCAGCGTTTGGCAATTTCAACTGTATTTTCCAAGGCTTGAGGCAAATCTTTAAACAAAGCCACCATTTCGTCGGCCGAGCGCAGATATTGCTGGGCACTATATAGTTGCTGTCGTCTTGGATCAGCTAAGGTGTACCCTTCATGGATGCAAACCCGTGCTTCATGAGCCTCATAATCTTCTTTTTGCAGGAAACGCACGTCGTTGGTTGCCACCAGAGGCAAATTCAGCTCTTCTGCCAAACGCACTACGCGCTCATTATATTCTGTTTCATACGTTCGCCCCGTTCTCTGTATTTCCAAATAAAAACGGTTGGGGAATAGCTTCATGAAAGATTGGGCCAAAGCGTATGCACCTGATTCATCCTCGGCAAGCAATGCTTTACCTATCGCTCCAAATCGTCCCCCTGATAAGGCAATGAGCCCTTCTGCATGCTCCTCAATCCAGGGATATTGGATTCTTGGCTGGCCTTGGTATTGCCCCTCCTGATAGGCTTTAGACACCAGGCATGTTAAATTTCGATACCCTATCTCATTTTGACACAATAAAATAAGCGAACTGATTTGTTCTGGAGTTCCGGGTTGATGACAGGGTAAATCACTCCCCAAAATAGGTTTAATACCTGCGTCCAATGCTGCTTTAAACACTTTAACTGCTGCAAATAAATTGCAGTGATCCGTAACAGCAATTGTATTCATACCTTTGTTGGCCAAGGATTTCATAAGCGGTTTTATACGCACTAATCCATCAACCATAGAAAATTCGGTATGTACCCGCAAATGAACAAAACGCGATTTCATAGAGTAAAAAGAGAAGGAGTGATGAAGTGAACTCTACCGAACTCAGTTGTTGAGAGCAAGCATTGTGTTTTATATCCTTAAATTAGTGTCTTGCAAGCCACCGTATAACTGCTAAATACTTATTATTAACCCCTAATTTTTTATTGGCATTTTGCAAATGAAAATTGACTGTTCGTTGTGAAACGCCTAACAAAGACGCTATTGCATCAAGGCGCATATTTTCAGCTGTTAACTGTATACATTGTTGTTCACGTCTTGTTAGCTTCACCGCAGAAACTGCATCTTGTAATAAAAATTGTCGAAGATGATGAAAATAGCATTGGATAATAGCAAGCCAACCATATTGTTTCTGTTCCCAATGGTGTAATCCTGCTTCATTTATCCGCTGATGCAACACTAAAACAATAAAATCACCTTGTGGCCCATGAAGTGGAATACACAAGCCCTGATGAATTCCAAATTCTTTAGATTCCTGACGCATCCGCTGTTCACGCGTATTTTTTGCATTGGCAAGCTGGCAATCTAGATCCCAAAACGTGGGCAGTAAACCTTGCTCAAGGGATTCCAGTGTTCTATCAATGTCCGCATAGTTTTCACCGAGGTAATGCTCATGCCAGGCGCGAAGAGGAGCGCTTACCCAATCATAAATAAGCTTGTTGCCTGTTTTTGTGTGCTGTTTGTAATAGGTTAAAGCGATACTTGTAATACCTTCACGTGAAAAATAATTAATTAAGAGTTGCTTTAAGTGTTCAATAGAACTCGCAGACGCCATTTTTGTGCATATTTCATACATTTATTTGCCTGTAACCTGTCAGTAAAGACAGGTTTTTGAGTTGAAGCTGTCTTGTTATTATACATAAAATTTAATTTATATTCACCGGAGAATTTACCGTGCTAAGACCAATCGTAGTTTTCTCATTGTTATCTGGGACGCTTTCAGCGGCAACAATTACTAATGCTGTTGACGGCGTAGGGCCAAATGGATCTGTTAAACCTTACCTTTGCGTACAAAATCAATCAGGACAAGTCACATTAAAACTTGCTTCAGGTCAATCAGGTGACGCCAACAAAGCCTCAGGAAATGAGTATTACGTGGGAGCAACTTTACGCTTTGGTGGCTGCGATCTCTCAAATACTTACCTAGGCTATGTAGGCTTTAATCTCAGTAATTCTGGTAATAATTCCATCGCCTCGTATTCCCCTCCCGAAGATGTTCACATTGTTTATAACAAACCCGCTATTGATAGCCAAGGTCGAGTAACAGGTTCAATTAATTACACAGCGATTGCAACAAACTCGCAATTGACACAAGCCCAAACCCCGAATTTTTGGCAATTTGCGGGGTTTAATTTATCAGGTCTTGAGTTTAGTAAAGTGATAGACCCCGTAGTCATCCCTAATCTTTCAATAGAAGACAGCAGTGGTCGCTATTCTGATTTAAAAGAAACAGAAGAATGGATTTCTATGGGCATGAACACCACTCGCGTACCCATTAGTTGGAGCTATTTACAATTGGATGGACCAGGGAAAGGACGTTTAAATCTTGCCTATTACAACAATTATATTCGTCCTCTTCTGCAATCCCTTACACAGGCTAAAGTCCATACCATTATTGATTTGCATGCTTACATGCGTTATTCAAAATTTGGCGAGCAATACTCAGGGTGTGGACAATCAGGCCCTTGTCCTGATGGTACCCTGGTTTTAGATGATAACGCTTACAAATCCGTATGGGGACAGTTAGTGACACTGATTCAAAATGATCCGGCAATTAATAAAAGTTACATTTTACTGGATCTTATGAATGAACCCGTGGGTGTCCCTGATGATAAAGTATTTGCGATTCAAGCGTCGTTAATAAAGCTTCTACGTGACCAAAAATTTGATGGATATATCATGGTAGAGGGAAATGGCTGGTCAGGTCTTCATTCCTGGGAAAATTACCAATGGACAGGAATAAATGGCCAAACTTATAGCAATGCAACGTTATTTACTCGTGATAATTTTGCAAAGGCAGGGATTACAGATTTATCGAAAATATTAATTAATGTTCATCAATATCTTGATAACGATTTCAGTGGAACCCACGATAATTGCTTACAAGATTTAACCACAACGGGCCAGAGTGGATTTAATCTCGATGCATTTGTTAATTATTTACAACAAAATCGTCTAAAAGCTATCGTAACAGAATTTGGTACTGGGAGAGATGCAAAAAGCTGTACAGCTCCCTTAAGGCAATTTATGCAATATTTGCAAGATAACTCTGCGAAAGGAAAAGACTACGGTTTTGTCGGCTGGACAATTTGGTCAACAGGACATGGATGGGGTGATTACAATTTACGAGTAAAACCCAACTCTTATCAAGCGAATGTTCTTAAAGAATTCCTGTAGCATTTGAATGTAGGTCGGATAGGCCCGACCTACATTTCTGCGGTGTGCACATCACACATAAGACTGTATCACAATCTAAGTTAAGTACGAATTGCGATTTCATCAACTCCTTTGTTTCAGGCTAGAGGAGATGAGCTACATTTTCCCCCAACTCATATTGCCTTAATTTTGACCATATATAATAAGATTTATACATAAACACCCACTTATTTTTATGCTAAAACTTATCAAATTAATGACCAGTCTAGGATACGAAAATATTACGGAAAAAGGCATCTGCGCAGGTATAACTTCTATGTGGATTCAGGCTTGGTTAAGTGGAAAGGAAGAGGAAGCAAAATTTATTGCTCGTTTGAAAAAATTATTAGATGAAAAAATTTTTAACACTGTGTTAATCAATAACATTAACGAGGTTCAAGATAAATTAAAATCAGGGATTTCGCCTGAAAAGCTGACTAACGAAGAATATGAAACTTTGGAAATTATTGCCTTCCTGGACGGTATCCAACTTTATCAAAGACCTTCAAAGTACAAAAGCTTTCTGTTCGACAAAAATTTAAGTCAAATTGATATAGTGTCTATATCTAAAGTGATAGCCTCAAATCGACTTGAGAAACTGGGAAATATTCAAAAAATCTTTAGTGAACCAGTTGTTTGTAATGAAACTGAATTACTCACTTATATTAACAATCTTCGTCATATTATTGCCAATGAGCACGATAGGGTTGCTCTTTCAATAAGCAGCGGACAACATCGTTTCGGTTTAAGATATGATACTGAATCCGAACAATGGATTATGGTTGACCAATCCATTGTCGGGCAAAATATTGAGGCTTTAACATTTTCTTCCAGTGAATTAATACCCTTCATAAAAGGTGTTTTTGCCACTCATGAAAATATCATTTTTAATGTCGATATTTTTTCAGCAACCAATAATCTCCCCTCGTCTTTACTTATCGAACAACTGGAGCAATTTAGAAATCAACATTTCAATGAATTTGATGAAGAAAAGGCAACCAGAGAAACCTCCTATACAAAAATGACAATCGCTCATATCGCAGCACTCTATGGTCATTGTGACTACCTACAAAAATACCTTGATTTTAAATTACCTCTTACCCAGTGCACGAATGAAAAACTTACCCCTGCCCATTTTGCGGCAAAAGGAAATCAACTAGAGGCTATGGACATTCTCTTACAATCGCCTATCGATATAAACGCCATAGCTAAGGACCAATCAACCCCTGCTTCAATAGCTACCGAAGATGGATTTTTTGAAATGTTGCGCAAACTCATTGACAATGGGGCTACTAATTTCCATGCGCCTGAAGATAAGTCAATCCTTGATCTTGCACTCGAAAATGACAGGAAAGAAATGCTTCTCATCATACTTGCAGCAATGCCTCCACAAGATTTAACTAAAACTCAAATAAAAAAAATACACAAACACAGACAAGAGTTGCTTGTGCACTGTGTGACATTTGCAGCGACATTAACAGCGGATGCCCAAGCTCGCTATTTAGAGGATATTCGAGATAGTAATAATGCTTTAGGATTTATTTTTAACCACCATCAACCCACGAAAAATCCAATTAAATTTTTTCAAAAATTCTCGAAAACAAAGGAGATGGTGGAATTAGCTAAAAATTTTGAATCAATGTTGTTAAAACCGAGGTTACCTCTCTAAACCGCTTGAAGCAGTCATATTATCAAGCTCCTCAACATCCAGGCTTAACTGGTGAGTAGCAATATGATCAGCCAGGCTACTCATACAACCGCTATCTGAATACTGACGTCTACCATTTGCAACAACGCCCATACTCTCATGAAAAAGTACGAATGATTGAGGTCGTTCCTCAATCCTTTTAATTATCTCATCAATCAGATTGGTTAATTCATTATATTCATCTTTTATATTATTTAATCCCTGGATGACGCTTTGCTCCAGTAACCCAGGATTTTTTGAGTATTGAACACGTTGGAAAATAGAGCGCCCGGCATGCTCGAAATTTCTGGTCCCTGTCTTGCCATGTTGAAAGCGCTTGGCTTGAACTGTATTTAGAACATCTACAATAGGATTTAAAAACTCTTGTCGATAAGCATGAAACTCTTGCTGGCCATGATTTTTAATCAACAAATCCAACTTGTCATTACACGTTTTTACCGCCTCTTCTATCGCCGTTGTTAATTTCACATCTGTCACATTTTTTCGCAAAAAATCACTCTTGTACCACAATTCATACCATTTTTCTTGACGCTGACCGCTTGAATTAAGGTATTGAAAACCTGCTTTAAACACTTTAACAACGTCTTCCACTGAAGGCATAACAACTCCTCTTTGATAATAAAAAATGACGCTATCTTACCCGAAATAAAATCTTTATGCCGCGATTATTTGCTGTAAAATTACTCTTTATGTATAAACTATTAATCTCTTTGTAATCTAAGCTTTCAAGTTTGATGGGGATCAAAGGCATCTCTTACTGCATCAGCAAAGAGATTACTGGCTAAAACTAAAATAAACATTAAGATAAATGCCGACATCATCGGCCACCATACGATAGGCTCTCGTGCTAACTCCAAACGTGCGCCATTAATCATATTGCCCCAGCTTATGGTCATTGGCGAAACGCCCACCCCCACGTAGGAAAGCACCGCTTCCGCCAAAACAAGAAAACTAAAATCCAATACCAGAGTAATAAGTACAATGTGCATTACATTGGGTAATAAATGCTTTCGAATGATAGTAAAGGAATTACTACCCAAAGCACGTGCGGCAGTTACGTAATCAATTTCTCTTAATTTAAGGGTTTCAGCTCGCAATAGCCGGCATAAACTCGTCCAACTGGTTACACCAAGAATTAGACACAAGGCAAATAAACGCGCGTCAGCGCTTTTAGCCAAGGTCGCGAACTCTTGCGGGTGGTTCGCAATGTAGGTTTGCATGGATAGAACAGAGGCAGTAATTAATAGTACTCCCGGTATAGAACTCAGGGTGGTATAAACATATTGGATAACATCATCTATTAAACCACCAAAATAACCTGCGGCAATCCCAAATAATAAAGCTAAAGGTAACATAAAAAGCGTCGTTAATATTCCAATGACCAGCCCTGTCCGAATGCTCTTTACGGTATAATAAAAGATGTCTTGCCCAATTTTACCTGTTCCTAATAAATGAAAATCACGAGATATCCAATAACTGGCAAACATGATAAACAAACAAACAAAGCTGGTTAATAAAACACTAAAACCCGATTTGCTGGGCAAAACAGTGATTTTTTTAGTCGAAAACCAGGGTATTACTATCATGAGCAGCCACAGTAGCCCCCCGAGATAAGTAGACATGAGAAACGCTTTAACCAATGTTTGCAAAATTGTATGATGCTTATCTTGAGAAGTTTTAATACGCTGAGACACATAGTTCAAACGCGGATATATCTGCTCTACCTTATTATTAACCAGCACCGTTTCTATGCTATAAAGATTTAAGGCTAATGGTGCTGAATAAGTTTTTTCATACACATTCCCTAAAGGGGCTAATATTCTATCTAGCAACGAATCATTTTGCTCTAAAGAAGCATTGGCATTCTCCGAACTTACTGCGTTTAAGTGAATTGAATCTAAGACACCTAATGTTAAAAAGAATAACAGAACCACGCCCGCACTCATTGCCAAGGGCTTTTTACCAATACGTTTAAATGCAACTCGGATATGCTTTTTGCGCAGACTGAAAAGAGTTATTAATGCGCTGATTAGCAATACACTAAGGAAACACTTATCAGTCCATAATAATTCCATCTAACTAAACCTCACACGTGGATCAACTAAAGTGTAAGAAATATCGGTCAAAATTAAACCGACGATATAAAGGATTGAGCCCAGAAAAACCATGGCTCGAACAATTGCAAAATCTTGTTGTTGAATGGCATCAATAATGTAGCTTCCAAGTCCAGGAACACCAAAAAATGATTCTAAAACTAAACTTCCCATAAACAATGAGGGAATTAAAACGACAATACCTGTAAGAATCGGTAGCATTGCATTTTTAAGGACATGACGAAAGAGTACGGTGACCTCAGATAAACCCTTCGCTCTCGCAGTTTTGACATAATCTCGATTCATTTCCTCTAAAAATAAACTACGATACCAACGAGAACCAGCCCCAATTCCTGCAATCACTGCAACAAGGACAGGCAATATTATAAATTTAATACTATCTAAACCACCGTCATAACCAGAAATAGGGACAAGACGCAACAGTTTACCAAAGAGGTATTGTCCTCCAATGATATAAAATAGACTGGAAATGGACATTAAAATAATACATACCACTACCCCACTGATATCAAGATAAGTCGTACGGAAAAAGGCCATCAGCATTGCAAAAATAATATCGGCCATCATACCAAGAATAAGAATAGGAAAAGCGATTGCAAGGCTTGGCCACATTCTGTGAGAAATGTCATAGCTAATATCTCTCCCAGCATCGGAGACTCCAAAATCAAAGGCAAACAATTTGAGTGATTTCTGAAAAAAAAGCGTCTGCGTTATTGTAGTTACCCCAGATTTTTCAGCATTAAAAAATAACGGCAGATCATAGCCGTGTTGCACTTTCCATTGTTGCACCGCTTCAGGCTTAACATGTTTTTCCCCGAGCTGCATACGCGCCATATCATCGGGTGAATTCACCATAAAAAACAAAGCAAACGTGATGATATTAATGCCTAATAATATAGGAATTGCATACAGCAGGCGCCGTAATAAATATTGAATCATGATTTTACTCTCGGAGCACTTCGCCGTTCTTTTTGATAATAGGCAAGCAGTAAGGGCAATAATACTAGCATACCTATTAAAAACAGGAGACCAAGTGGCCAAAACACCGGTTTATTCCACAACTGGCGTAACTTGTTACGTAACTCAACATCAATTCCTAAATATTTTAAACCACCCACACTTATCGTATTTGGCTTGGTAGGTGAAACCCATTGCTGACTTAGTGTTAAGGTTTTAGTATTCATTCCCCATGCCCAAGGTGCATCATGCCTCACGATTTCAACCATACTGTCAATTATTTTTTGCCGTTCTAAATCATTACTGCGGTTTTTCATCAACTCAAATAAACGATCAAAACGTGGATTTGCATAATTGGCTGCATTTTCGCCATTATGCTTCACTTTACCATTTGCTCCATAAAGCATGAAAAGAAAATTTTCAGGATCGGGATAATCAGCATTCCAGCCCCAGCTGAAAATTTGGGCGTTTCCAGTGCGCATCTTATCTTGAAACCTATTGTATTGAGTGGCCCGAATATTTAAATCAATACCAATACTGGCAAATTGCTTACGCATCCAATCAAGCATGGATTTATCGTCAGGTCCCCCGGTAATGGGTACATCATAATTTAAAATAAGCGCTTGTTTTGTGCTTGGATCAATACCGTTAGGATATCCGGCCTGTCGCATAAGTCGTCTGGCATCCTCTATGGGCCGACGTTTTGGTGCATTATTATACCAACGATATACATAAGGATTGATTCCATCTTTACCTTCTTTGAAACCAAAAATTCCAGGTGGAATAGGACCTTGTGCTGCTTTGCCGCGGCCATTAAAAAAAATAGCGATACTCTCATCAAAATTAACAGCAATAGAGATAGCTAAACGTAATTTGCGCGCCCTTTCGCTCCTACCTCCTACCACAGGATCTAACATATTAAAACCTAGATAAAAAATACTAGGATCAATAGTTTGGACCAAACGTATTTTTTTCTTTTGCATACTTGGGGTTAATGTGGGAATACCTGCATCGTTAATCTGAATCGCCTGATCAAAACTGTCAGTACTAATACCAGACTGATCATAGTAACCTTGCAAAAATTTATTCCATCGAGGAATTGATTCTTTCTCAAGGGTAAAAACAGCCTGATTAATTAAAGGAAGCCTCTGACCAGCATGTTGCGTATACCCTGCTTTTTCGTCCTCGATTGAACCATTTTCGGGGAAAAAATCCTCACGGAAATTGGGATTTTTATTGAGAACCATACGACGATTTGGATTGTTCTCAGTTAACATAAAAGGCCCTGTTCCCACTGGATACCAATCAAAACTTAAGTTTTTATCGTCCATACCAGGTTGAGAGTAAAATTCATCAACTTCCCATGGTACGGGAGCAAAAAAAGGCATCGCTAACCAAAACATAAATTGTGGATATTGATTCTTTATCGTAATTTCAAAGGTATAATTATCAATCTTACGAAGGCCGGTCATGGGGTATTTATTTAAATCAATAAATCCATGCTGTCGAGGTAAGCTTTTCCCAAAATCAAGAAATCCTTCAATATGCTCACTCATCAAGCCAAAGATAGGTGAATTTACCGCAGGACTTGCCAATCGTTTAATTTGATACATATAGTCATCTACCGTTAACTCACGCGTTCCCGTATGTTTAAAATCAGATAGCTTACTAATATCATTGTCATCCAAATAATCTTCATCTAAATTGAGATACAAATAGCGACCTTCCTTATTTTTAGCAAATGCAGGATGCGGTTGAAAATAAAGCCCAGGTTTAATGTGGATGGTATACACAGAAAAGGCTGGGTCTCCAACCTTTGGATTAAGAAGGGGTCGGCGGTTTTTATCGAGGTAACGCAGCTCCGGCATGCGTGTTGCAATTAAAGGGACTAGAATATACGGTCTTGTAAAATAATCATACTGCAATAATGGCTCATAAATTTGTGCAATGAACTGATACTCATTACTCGAATAGGACTTCGCTGGGTCAAGCGTTTTTGGTTGTTCTGCAAAGGATGAATAATAAATTTTTTCTGAGGCATCATCATCGGGATAAGGATTATTAAAAATCCAACTGCTCGCCCAAGAAATGCTCGTACTTAGCAGTAAAACAAATAGAATATTCAACCTGCCGAGTACGACCAAAGCAAATCCCTAAAAAAAATTAATTATTCAAATTATTATAATGTTAGCACGCTTCTATTTAGTCAAGTCAGCAGGACAAGAAACTCTTCTTCATTCAACACACGAACGCCAAATTCAAGCGCTTTATCCAGTTTAGATCCAGCCTCACTTCCTGCAATCACATAATCTGTTTTCTTCGACACACTCCCTGATACTTTAGCGCCAAGAGCAAGCAAACGAGCTTTAGCATCTTCACGTCCCATACTGGTTAAAGTTCCCGTAAGAACCAGGGTTTTACCAAAAAATGGATGTTGCTCATCAAGTTGCTTACGCTCTTCCTGAGGCCAATGCACACCATAGGCTATTAATTTATTAATGACGTCAACATTGTGGGCCTGGGCAAAGAAATGCACCACATGATAGGCACACACAGGGCCAATATCTTTTAATTCCATGAGCTGCTCTACAGAAGCAGTTTTTAACGAAACAATATCAGGAAATTCTGCTGCCAAAACTCGAGCACTAACCTCACCTACTTCCCGAATACCCAGCGCATACAGAAAACGCGAGAAAGTTGTTTCCTTACTTTTTTCAATGGATGAGAGTAAATTTTCAGTCGATTTTTTACCCATACGTGGCAAATTAGCTAAAGTTTCAAAATCCAAATTGTATAGATCTGAGATATCCTTTACTAACTTTTCTTCAACAAGTAATTCAATGATACCAGCACCCAAACCATCAATTGCCATCGCCCTTCTTGAAGCAAAATGCCAAAGCATGCGTTTTAGTTGTGCACTACAAAATAGCCCACCTGTACAACGCGCAACAGCCTCGCCTTCTTCACGGATAACATCAGCACCACAGACAGGACAATCTGTAGGCAAATGAATAGCATGCGTTTCTGCAGGACGCTTTTCCATGACTACAGAAACTACCTCAGGAATCACATCCCCAGCCCGACGCACCACCACTGTATCACCGAGACGAATATCTTTGCGCTCAATTTCATCCATATTATGCAAGGTCGCATTACTCACGGTAACCCCTGCCACACTAACTGGTTTTAAGCGGGCAACAGGTGTTAACGCACCTGTACGACCTACCTGAAAATCCACGGCAAGTAATTCTGTGATTTCTTCACTGGCGGGAAATTTGTGGGCACAAGCAAAACGTGGTGCTCGTGCGACATAACCTAGTTCACGTTGCAATTCGATACTATCAATTTTATAAACCACGCCATCGATTTCATAGGGCAAATCCATGCGACGCTTTAATATAGCATTGTAATAGTCAAGACAACCTTGCAAACCCGTGGCTTTTTGAACCTCATTCGACACCCTAAATCCCCATTGCTTAAGCAACTGCAGCTGGGCTAACTGGCTATTTGGTAATTCAAAATCCTCACAAGCACCAATACCATAATAATAAATTGCCAACGGACGAGATGCTGTAATTGCTGGATTTAATTGGCGTAAGCTTCCAGCAGCAGCATTTCGAGGGTTCGCGAATGTTTTTTCGCCACTGAGTCGAGCTTTCTCATTGTAGGCTTCAAAGCCCGCTTTGGGCATATAAACTTCTCCGCGAATTTCAATCAGTTGTGGTGGTTTATCAGAGAGAATTTTTAGCGGTACAGCAGCAATTGTTTTGATATTGTTAGTTATGTTTTCGCCCACTGCACCATCACCTCGGGTGGCTGCATACGCTAAAAGGCCCTCTTTGTAGGTTAAATTAACTGCCAAGCCGTCAAGTTTTGGTTCGCAGGTAAACGTCAGGCTATCCTCAAGTCGCTCCAACTTGTCTGCAACGCGCTTCATAAATGCTTGCAACTCTTCAGTAGTAAACACGTTTGCCAGGGACAACATCGGTTTTACATGCACCACTTCGTCGAAGGCACCTGAAGGACTAACGCCTACGCGTTGAGTGGGTGAGTCTGATGTAATATATTGAGGATACTCATTTTCTAGAGCCTGCAATCTTTTAAAGCAACGATCGTACTCAATATCAGGTACCAAGGGGGTATCGAGTACATAGTAATGATAATCATATAGACGAATCTGCTCACGCAGTTCATTAAGTTGTTTTAAAACACTATCTTGACTCATTAATCGAGTCCTCTGAAGAAAAGAAGAAGTTTAGCATTTTCCTATTAATTTCAAATCCTAAATTTACTCGTCTTGCCGGTAAAAATTTTTTTTAAACGCATACTTCTCTTTCCCCTCTTGCTGTGTGAAGTGAGGGTATGTTATAGATATCGCTTGGGTTTTAGACAAGGACATAACAAATGGACTTACAACGTTTTCTTGCCTGCCTTTTTTTATTTATATGCGCTTCATTTAACTACTCCTCTTCTTTTGCAGAAAATATAGGTATTGCTTTTGTACATGGTACAAATGACCACCGGACAGATGCTGATGGAGGGTATTGGAAGCGGGACTTTATTGATGCAGTGGCTGATGGTTTACCTAACCCTGAAAATAATATTGTGCTGGCTTGTGATTTTAGCCATTACATGTGGCATGAGGCTGCTGCAGGCTGCGTTGCCGATCAGCTACTGGATTTTATTAAAAACAAACAAATTACTAAGTTAATTGTTTATACTCACTCAAACGGCGCTAATGTCATCCGCTGGATTTTATCAAACCCCAGCTATGATGCACGTTATGCCAGCGTAACAAAAACAATCAGCCAAATTATCGCACTTGCCCCATCAAGCGGTGGCACACCATTAGCTGATGCTGTTATCGATGGTCACAGTTTTGAATCAAAAGTAGGTTGGTTGTTGGGTTATCAGAATGATTCCGTCAAGCAACAGCGTATTGGCGATATGGCGCTTTATAATGCTGACATATTATTCGGTACCATGGGCCGCCCCTCTCTACCCGTACCTTTTCGAGTCGTTATTGGCACCAATGTAACCGCATCCCCTATCTCAAAAGCTAGCTATTGCAATGGTTATTTACTCAATACAGGCTTGAAGCTTACGCAATTTTATCTAGATGACTGCTCAGATGGCTTTTTAAATTGTCGCTCTCAAACCATTGCAGGAAAGATCTGGTTCTATGATTGGCAAAAAACAATAAACCAAACTCCGTTAAGTCATAATCAGAGTAGGCACTCTTGTTTTGGTTTTGAGAAAATCATTCGCAGAGACTTAATTGCACAAGGAGCGTTGCAATGAAATCACGTCATATAATTTTTTTAGTAACTACTGCCTGGTTTACACAATCATTGGCAGTTACCCTACCTACACAGCAAATTATTTCCTATGAATGTGCGCAGTGCGAAAATCTATCTCACGATGATCTTAACTCCAGCTGGGCAACCGACGACGAGCCGTTGAACGATGATGTGATGCACCAGCAAACAAGTCGCCAATATCAAATTAAAGCAACAGCGCAACAATTAAATGCAGGTATTGCCATTCACACCCAGGCACCGGGTGCAATCATCCATATCACGAAAGCACAATCTGACTCGAAAACTAATCCGGACTTCTTTATTAAAACCAGGCAAGCCAAATTGAGTATGTTAGAAGCCTCGAGTTTATTTGCACAAAAAGATGCGCTTAAAGATACTGCATTTGCTGGCCAACTGGTAGCATTGCAATTAAAACCGGAATTAGGCTCTGGGAAATTCATTCTGGGAAGCAATACGCATCTAACTGGGGATGACGGTCAATTTATTATTCATGTTTACGACAAGTATGCTCCGACTTATTTAAGTGTAGAAACAGACAAAGGTCGTTACCACTATGGTGATAAATTAAAAGTTACCATTCGCTTAAGCGATGATGAATTGAATTATCCAATTGATGAGATTAATGCGTCGTTAATTAACCCCAACGGTGAAATTACCAACTTAACCCTGGAACAAGTTTCAGACAACCTTTATCAGACACAGATTGATCTGCAATCTGATAAGAATTCTCAAGGCGAAAATTGGTATATTGCTGTTGAAACAACCTCTCTCGTAGAGGAAGAAACTATTATTCGTCAAGCTCATACGGCGTTTTCTTATGTGATTCCTTCAGCAGCTATTAGCAAAATAAAGCCAATAGACAACAAACCTCTGGCTTTTTCTGCGAAAATTAATGTTGCGACAGGTAGTCGTTATGCCCTAGAAGCTGTTCTTTTCGGTAGTGATTCTGAGGGTAAACTTCATCCAATTAATGCAGTACAATCTGCATCATGGTTAGCCCCCGGTAAGCATGTCATTAATTTTTCATTTGATTCTCAACAAAAAACTAATTATAAAGCACCTTATTATCTTGGCTATCTTCATTTGATTGACTTTGGTCAGTTGAAACCTGTTTATGAATACAATACGCCAATTGAATTAACAACCTTGGGATAGTATGGCTTTTCTTGCTTCTTTTTCTCTCATTGAGGGCATCGCTTCTGCGCTTGCCCTTCAACTTTTTTTGGTCCTTTGGTTAATCTGGCGTCAAGCAAAGCAACGGGCATTTTCCGAAATGCAGACTGAAAAAGTACAGCAGTTATTTACTAACCAACTTCATCAAATACACCTTGATCTACAACAAGCCTATCAGGCAAGTCAGCATCTCGTTCATGAGAAAATTATTCAAGGACAATTGGCAAGTCAACAGCTAATTGGTGAAACAGTTCAACGTCAAATGACTGATGTGCGTGAGCAAATGAATCATAGCTTCAAACAACACGCGACGTCCTTAACCTCTCATTTACAATCACTGACTGAAGAAATTCGTAACCATCTACATAGTCTAACTCAGCAGGTTAATCACAAATTAACGGAAGGCTTTGAAAAAACATCATCAACGTTCACGGACGTGGTTAGACGCTTGACTATTATTGATGAAGCCCAAAAAAAAATTACCGAATTATCGACTCATGTCGTGAGTTTACAGGATGTTTTAGTCGATAAACGAGCTCGTGGTGCCTTTGGGGAAGTGCAATTAGCTACTTTGATTGCCAATGTTTTACCAAACACACATTACCGAATGCAATACACTCTAAGCAATCAAAAAAGAGCCGATTGTATTTTATTTTTACCTGACCCGACTGGCAATGTAGTAATTGATGCGAAATTTCCATTGGAAACCTATCAAAAATTGATGAATACTGACAATGCCTCAATCGAAAGAAAATCATTACAACAACAATTTCGTCAAGATTTACAAAAACACATTAAAGATATTGCCGAAAAATATATTATTCCCAATGAAACGGCTGATGGCGCAGTGATGTTTATTCCAGCAGAGGCTATTTTTGCAGAGATTCATGCCAACTACCCAGAAATTGTTAGTCTTTCTCAGCGCTTGAAGGTATGGTTGGTTTCACCAAGCACCTTAATGGCCGTGTTAACCACTGCTAAAGCCGTATTAAAAGACGATGAAACTCGCAAGCATGTTCACATTATTCAAAAACATTTGCATGCCCTTGCCGATGATTTCCAACGGTTTGAAAAACGCATGGACAAATTATCCAAACATATTGATCTAGCTCATCAAGATGTCTCTGAGGTCAACACGTCTGCTAAAAAGATTACACAGCGCTTCCAGAAGATTGAATCGGTCGATTTGGATCTGCAAGAATTAGCCTCTGCCGTTCCTTCACTGGAAGAAAGTTAACATTATCTGAGCCGCTATATTTCTAGGGGAATGTCATTTCATAATAAGCAGGTTCAGCTGCAACATAATGGCCTGACTCTGCTTTTAAATCGATATTCAAAGACTGACACTCTTTTTCTGAGTTACAAAAAGTCACTCGTAATCCACATAAATTAGGTTTTAATTCGCTCGCAGGCAAAACAGCACAGAGACCATTTTTAGTTTTTACAACATCGGGGTCTTTAACCGATAAAAATGGGATGTACTTCTCACAATCGTTACTGATTTCAACGGTAGACGAATAAAGTCCAGAGTTGTCCGTGTTAATTTTAATAACAGCAATTAAACCACTCCCTTTTTCGTAAAGCTTTTCAAGTGCCAGTTCACACAAATCCTGGGCATTCAGACTCGCTGAAATAATTCCTAAGAAGCAAAAGCTCAAGTACCGGCTAACTCCTGGCAACCTTATTCCCTCCTTTACTTCTTCAAAACAATAACTTTATCATTAGGTAAGCTAAATGTTCTACAATAACCATCAAGAACCTAATAATTAGGAATATAGACATGAAACAATTATCTCAACGCCCCCAAAGACTATATCGTTCACGTCGCGATAAAATGATTGCCGGTGTATGCGGCGGTTTAGCGGCCTATTTTAGTATGGATCCTACCGTAATGAGATTAATTTTTATTATTCTTCTTTTATTGGGTGGCTCTGCAATTTTAGTTTATCTCATTATGTGGCTTGTAGTTCCTCTAGAGCCTGCCAAGGAGTAAGACATAGAAAGATTTCGGTTGGTTGGATCTTCTCTGGATGCCTCGGCCAAGCCGAGGCAGGTAGGCGAGAGTGCTCATCGCATCTCGCTTCTACATCACAGTGTTTGGCTCATACATTATGCTCTGGCTCATACATTATGCTGTGGCTCATCATCACAGCTCGGGCTAAATCTACGTGCCTCGGCTTGTCCGGGGCATCCAGTCAACCCAGCGAACTTACCGCAGCAAATGAGCGAAGGCTTCTTTTTGTTGTTAGCTATGTTATTCTAATCAAAATAAAATCGTTGGAATAAGTTATGCGGTTATTGTGTAGTTTACTCATTACTATAGCATGTTTGCTTACATCTTTTTCGATGTTTGCAAAAGTAAAAGTTATATGCCCTAGTAACTCAAATACTTTTATACCCGAATGCGACAAAAAGAGCTGTTGC
The DNA here is from genome assembly GCF_000953655.1 of Legionella hackeliae. NCBI lineage: Bacteria > Pseudomonadati > Pseudomonadota > Gammaproteobacteria > Legionellales > Legionellaceae > Legionella > Legionella hackeliae. The sequence continues at coordinate 1,272,850 of NZ_LN681225.1, read as the reverse complement.
GGCAGCATGGGGGGTATTAGTTATTGCGACACATCCGCTGGCCGTTATGTTTGTAGTAATGGTTACTATTCATCATGCTACTGTACTCGACATGCAGTAATGGATTTACAAAAACTTCAAGGCTGCTGCCTGTGGCAAGGAGGCGTTTTGACCGTCGATGATGCAACTGGTGTAGTGGTTTGTAACAATGGTGGAGTCTCAGAAGTCTGTAGTCTGCAATCACCATCGCAACAAGTTTCTATCTGGTAAAGAATTATATTAATACCAGTAGCCCTAGTAGTGGTCTGGACAACTAGCGTACCAGGCCGCATAATTGTACTTTTTATATCCAGAGTCATGATACCTCTTATAGAAATAAAACAACTTTATAAGTCCTATAATTCGGCAACCATACTTGATAACATTACGTTATCGGTTTTTAATGGTGAGTTTTTAACCTTGTTAGGCCCTTCTGGCTGTGGCAAGACTACTCTTTTGCGATTAATCTCTGGATTTGAACAGCCCTCTGCAGGCTACATCTATATCAATGGACAATGCGTAAACTCATTACCTCCTCAAAAAAGAGATGTACACACAGTGTTTCAGAGTTATGCACTCTTCCCGCATCTATCTGTTTATGAAAACGTTGCTTTCGCTTTACGGTGTAAAGGTATTAATGAGCAAGAAATTACGGAGCGAGTCCAAGAATCATTGCGTCTTGTACAACTTGAGTCATTTGCGGCTCGAAATATTAAGCAATTAAGTGGTGGGCAACAGCAACGCGTGGCTATTGCTCGAGCAATTATTAATCGTCCGCAAGTATTATTACTGGATGAACCTTTAAGCTCTTTAGATTATCGTTTACGCAAAGATATGCAATCTGAGCTAAAGCAACTCCAAAAAACACTCAACATGACGTTTATCTTTGTTACACACGATCAAGAAGAAGCTCTATCTATGTCTGACAGAATAGTAATTTTTAATCATGGTCATATTGAGCAGATAGGCACCCCGCGAGAAGTCTATGAGACGCCCAAAAATCTCCAGGTGGCTCAGTTTATTGGTGAAGCCAATATTTTTGATATTGAGGTTCTTGAAGCGACTGAACAGACCTTGTTGACAGAGATTGAATGTACTCCCTTGCATTGTAAGAACACCAATAACTATCAACCCGGGGACAAACTGCATTTGATTGTCCGACCTGAGGATATTCGGGTTTGGAGTTTGTCTGAGGTAGTAGATACGAATGACATGATACCCGGTAAAATCATCGATATTATTTATAAAGGCTCTACCGTTGATTTAAAAGTCGAATTAGCTTCAGGTAAGGTTATCAATGCCTCTGAATTTTTCGATGAAGATGACGATAAGTTAGAATACGCCCCTAATGAAACGGTCTGGGTACATTGGCTTACCGGATGGGAAGTTTTGCTCCCTCGATCCCAATATTAACTCCTTGTGCCCATTCGATAGTGAGCAAACGATGAAAAATTTGTTGTCAAAAAAAATAATTATGAACCGCTTGGTCGAGACAACCTCATGAAAGCTCGCTCGGTATCTATTTATTTTATCTACATCTGGCTTATTGTTTTTTGCCTTATCCCCCTAAGCATGGTGTTACTAGCAAGCTTTCTATCGCGTGACAGTGGTCATCTGGTTACTCTGCCTTTTACTTTGAATAATTATGAAGCTCTACTTAACCCAACGTTTGTGAAAATTTTTTTTCGCTCACTCTTTATAGCCTTATTGACGACTGGAGGGTGCTTACTTTTGGCCTATCCTTTTAGTTACTTATTGGTTAAATCCAGGCATCAATCGTTGCTATTATTGCTCATAATTATTCCATTTTGGACGAGTTCTCTAGTACGAACTTATTCTCTAATTGCCATTCTTAAAGCAAAAGGAGTACTAAATACTCTGTTGTTAAATCTACACCTAATCGACAGTCCACTTTCCTTACTCTATTCTAATTTTGCTGTCATTAGTGGCTTAATTTATAATCTTTTCCCATTTATGGTATTGCCAATCTTTACCAATATGGAGCGCTTTGACTTTCGATTAATTGAAGCCGCAAAAGATTTGGGAGCCAGTAAAAGGGATATCTTTTTCCGTGTCTTTTTGCCTAATACGGCAAGTGGTATTGCTGCGGGCTGTTTATTGGTGTTATTACCCGCAATGACATTATTTTATATTCCTAATGTACTTGGCGGTGCTCGCTCTATTTTGTTGGGAAATCTGATACAGGATCAATTTCTTGTTTTAGGAAATTGGCCTCAAGGTGCTGCGACCAGTATGATTCTAACCGCTTTATTATTGTTGCTGCTAATTATTTTTCGGCGTCAAAATAAGGAGGATTTGCGTTGAAAGTATTTTCGCAAAAACTTTTTATTCTCCTTATCTACCTTATGCTCTACTTGCCTATTTTGGTTTTGGTAGTTTACTCAGTCAATAATGCTAAATTCTCCTTGCAGTGGCATGGATTTTCAATGCGTTGGTATTACGAACTTTTCCATGATAGAGGATTATGGACGTCTTTCCTTCACTCCGTTATTTTAGGACTAACCGCTTCGACGATAGCTACAACAATCGGATTACTAACTTGCGTCAACTTATTTCTATTTCGTAGCCGTCATCGCCGTTTCTTGCACGTCATGCTGCTCTTGTTAATCATCATCCCTGATCTCGTACTAGGAGTAGCATTACTCATATTCTTTAACACCAGCGACATACCATTAGGTTTCTTTAGTTTGTTGATTGCCCACATTACGTTCTGCATTCCTTTTGTTGTTTTGACAATTAACAGCCGAATCCATACTTTGGATCCTAATATCTATTTTAGTGCTCTCGATTTAGGTGCCACACGATTTATTGCATTAACTAAAATTTTATTACCTTTATTGTGGCCCGCAGTCTTAAGTGCGTTTTTGCTTTGTTTTACCCTCTCTTTTGACGATGTAATTATTAGCTATTTTGTCGCTGGTCCTGATTTTAATATTTTACCCTTAACAATTTATTCTCTAGTAAGAGCAGGCGTCACACCTGAATTGAATGCACTATGTACCATTACTATTTTGTTATCGATGGTTATGGTAATTATCTCACATCTCTTGTCAGGTAAATCACCATGAGTTATCGCTATCTTTTACTGACTTTACTTCTTTCAACCACCTCACTTTGGGCACAGCGGGTAGTGAACGTTTATGTCTGGGGAGGTGAAATTCCCAAGAAGGTCATTCAACAATTTGAGCATGAAACAGGGATTACAGTTAATTTCTCGACCTATGACAGTAATGAAACTATGTTTGCCAAATTAAAAGCTAGTGGCAAAAGCATTTATGATGTGATTTTACCATCCGCCTATTTTGTAGAGCGTATGCAAAAACAAGGCATGTTAACCCGTCTGGATCAGAAAAAATTACCCAATTTGAGTAATATTTCTGAAAATTTTACCCAAAATGATTATGATAGAGGAAATCACTATAGTGTTCCTATCATTTGGGGAGCTACTGGCATTTTCTACAACCAGAACTCTGTAATCCAACCCCCAAGGGCTTGGAAAGAGCTTTGGCAAAGCCGCTGGCGAAGACAATTAATGCTATTGGATGACTCCCGTGAAATCTTTGCTATTGCCTTAATGAGTTTAGGTTTTGATCCCAACGATACTAATCCGGAACACATTAAAGACGCTTTCCATCATTTGTTGAAGTTAGTACCAAACATTAAATTGTTTGCTAGTGACAGCATTCAGGCAATTATGATTGATGAAGATGCTATCGCAGGCTCATCCTGGAATGGTGATGCATTCAAGGCTCACGCCGAAAATAATAAAATTGGATTTAACTACCCGCAAGAGGGTTTTGTAATTTGGGTAGATTGTCTTGCTATCCCATCAAATCCACCTCATCAAGAAGAGGCCTATCAATTTATCAATTTTATATTACGACCGGATATTGGGATGAAGATAGCTCTGATGGAAGGTCATGCTATAACCAATAGTAAAAGCAAAGCACTTTTACCAACAGCAATCAGGCAAAACCCCATTGTTTATCCATCAAATGAAATCTTAAATCGAGGACACTTTCAGCGCGATGTGGGTGAACAAACCTTAGCTCTTTACAATATGTACTGGCAGCAATTGAAGTTAGCGTTTTAGTAATCTGAACACTAAGTCTATGCTCCAAAACCCACTTTGTTTGAAGGAAAATCTTTTTTATTGTGGGGTTCGACAGAAGGCTGCTGGAAAAATGCATTTTTTGCCTTATCGTATGCATGATACCCCCCCATAACCATTCCCGTACCTAGTGTAACTCGAGTAGTGTCGACTGCCGTTGTTTTAAGAGCCTCGCGTAGAACATGAAGTGCCGCCTTACTAAAAAAAGATATCATATCCACATTCCTGAATAATTAATGCAATCCATTAAATTGTTAGGAAATTCTAAACGAATCATTAAAGAATGCAAAGAGACACTAATTCTAGTGTTAATTAACTTTCTGCTACGATGGGTTTTAAAAATATTAAAATTAGAGCAAGTAAGAGTTAATTTTGTTGGGTCAATCGATCCAACTTAAACATTAAATCGATCTCAAAAATTCAACCAACACTAAAGTTGATGCCTCAACTGGATGCCTCGGACAAGCCGAGGCACGTCGAAAGAAGAGCATACTCATGCAAGTGCAAAGAAGTGGAATTGAAATGATGAGGTGGGAGCATACGGATTATTTTACTTACCCCTACCTGCCTCGGCCGAGATACCTAGAAAAAAGAGCATACTCATGCAAGTGCAAAGAAGTGGAATTGAAATGATGAGTTGGGAGTATACGGATTATTTTACTTACCCCTACCTGCCTCGGCCGAGATACCTAGAAAGAAGAGCATACTCATGCAAGTGCAAAGAAGTGGAATTGAAATGATGAGGTGGGAGTATACGGATTATTTTACTTACCCCTACCTGCCTCGGCCGAGATACCTAGAAAGAAGAGCATACTCATGCAAGTGCAAAGAAGTGGAATTGAAATGATGAGGTGGGAGTATACGGGTTATTTTACTTACCCCTACCTGCCTCGGCCGAGATACCTAGAAAGAAGAGCATACTCATGCAAGTGCAAAGAAGTGGAATTGAAATGATGAGGTGGGAGTATACGGGTTATTTTACTTACCCCTACCTGCCTCGGCCGAGATACCTAGAAAAAAGAGCATACTCATGCAAGTGCAAAGAAGTGGAATTGAAATGATGAGGTGGGAATATACGGGTTATTTTACTTACCCCTACCTGCCTCGGCCGAGATACCTAGAAAGAAGAGCATACTCATGCAAGTGTAAAGAAGTGGAATTGAAATGATGAGGTTGGAATATACGGGTTATTTTACTTAACCCCTACCTGCCTCGGCCGAGATACCTAGAAAGAAGAGCATACTCATGCAAGTGCAAAGAAGTGAAATTGAAATGATGAGGTGGGAGTATACGGATTATTTTACTTAGTCCCCTACGTGCCTCGGCTTGTCCGAGGCATCCAGAGAGGTGCTGAATCGAGCCCTAGGTTGTGACTCAATAAATCAAATTTCCTGGTGCTTGCAACCAGGAAATCACTGTGTTATAGGCCTTTGGAGACTCGGTCTGCAATTTCATCAGTATCAGGCTTTTCTTTACTTTTAGGCCAAATTTTTCTTAAAGGTTCAATACCCAATGCGTGATCCAAGCCAAAAATAATACTGAAAGTTAGAGCGCTTTGAGGACTTCTTATCAAAAACTCCTTGAATAAGGTAAATCTTATGCAATCCAGAATTACGCCTCGACCACCCGTTTTTACCTGAGCTTGCATCTGACGAAACATCGTATATGGTGATACTGTTAACAAACGTCCATTCTCCATTTTTGACGCCAATATCTTTCTATCAGCATAAGAATTAGGCACTGTAGTTAATGCTGTTGCAATGACACCAGCAGTTGCACCGCCACATAATTTATTATAAAACTCATCTTCGAATTTGTAGAAAGAACTGATGTAATCCCCAACAAAACCTAGAGCTGCAAAATTAATAAATCCTGAAGCCGTACGGGATCCCCAGTTAGCCCAGGTTAATTTCACATAATTGGTAAAAGACCAGTTAAAATTTGCATTAGTAATAATATTTGCACTTTCTAATTTTGACTTATTCCCCAAGCCGTTGCTGATTAATAAATCTGCCTGAGAGAAAAGAAATGTCCCTAACCAGCGTTGACGAATCGGTAATTCTGCTTCTAGTTGTTCTTCCGTGACCTCCCGATTAGCCTGCTTTGCGCTTACGGCCACGGCACCTCGTTTTTGCCCCGCTAAAGCGTAGGGAAAGAAACCACGATACAACCCTCTGAATAGTCCATTCTTTAATGACGAAGTAGCACCAGATTGAAGTTGAAAATGAGTTAATGTCGCTTGAAATGGTTGAGTTAACGCAGAGACTGAAAAAGAGATAAGTGCAGTTTTAAAAGTCACATTCGCCAACATATAAGCTGGGCTATTATAGATATTGTTGTTATTAGCATCAGTAGTCTTATCTATCTCTCTACGTTCTTGCATTAATTATCCCCAATAAAAATTTTACTCAGGGTAACTAATTTTTCTTAAGAGAATATTAATAAAGGACAAATATTGTAAATGATGACCAACTTTGTAAGGACTTTGATATTCTCCACGTAAAAGGAGAGTTTCAATGCCCTAACATTAGATGAGAATAATACTAGTTTTACACGCATACTGAGGATAAGTAGACACAATAACTCGATAAATGTCGGCATTGAGCTCTCCAATAGCATCACCGATATCGGTATTCTTTTTGCATTAGGTATAAATATAGAAACAGCTATCCCTGAAACCCCCTCTCGTTTTCCTGGGCTTACCAGATAATTATCAATTAGTGCCTGAATTTTTCTATCGACAGTTACATTTAAACGTTCTGTTGCTTGGCTCCAAAGGTATAACCCTGAATTAAAAGCAACGAACAAAGTATAAAATGTTCTATTGAGGAGTTCTTCGTTATCCTTAAATCAATGCTGTCCATTGAAGACGAATCTGATGTGTGTACAAATGTGGCAAACTTAGTTTACTAGTTAACATTAAGGGTTTACTTTTGATGTTATAAAGGTAGATAAAATTATTAAACTCAGGTAAACCATACTGCCAAACATGACCATCGATTTTTATTTGCGTTTCACCATAAGCGGCGATTCCTAACTGGTAGAAATATTGTGAATTGATAGCATGCTCAAACCCCAAAGCAAATCCAAGGTTACCCGCCAGCTTGTACGAATTTTCGCTTGTATAATAATTACCAAAGGGGCGGTAGTAACTCTAACGATTGCGCCCTATCGGTATCTATCCACTCAACACCCAAACTGGTTGTTACAAACGGTCGGTAACTGATTAGCGCCTCGATAGCTCACATAGAACCAGCAAATGCAGAAGCATATTGCCAGGTTTGCCACTAATAAAGAAATCGTTTTAACATAAGTCCTTCTAAATACCACTTTCAGCTTCTTTTGATTTAATTTCCATAATAAGGGATTAGGACTAACTCAACGCTGACTCATTGGTCTTTCTGTTTGCTCATCTCAAGCTGTTCACCAAAACAAAGCGCCATAAACAATAAGAAGAAATAACCAGAGCCTGAATAAAGAAGTAAGGAATCTGATAAATTACCTATCAAAAATGGTATAAACATGGCAAACGCAATAATTCTTGTTTTGTCCAGGCGTAAACTGGCGCGAAATATACTATAGAAAAAGAAAATCAACGCAGCAATTCCCAGCAACCCAAATTCAGCAGCAGTTAGCCAATATTGGCTATGTGGTTCTATTAATTTCCAACTCCAAAATGGGACAGGTTTTTCTTGTTCGAAATAATAGGTAAAACTTCCAGTACCATTACCTAACATAGGATGGCGGTTGAATAATTGGTGTGCATAATCATGAAATTGTAGACGTAATCCGATATCCGTATCTTTCTGATTATTTTGGTAGCTCTGAAGTTGCTGAGCAATTGCATCGACACGCTCTTTCATCACTGGACTTGCAAAATAGCTGGTTACAAATACTGCAAAAACCAAGCAAACTCCGGCTATAGCTTGTCGCCATGTACAAAGCTGCAACATCAAAATTGCCATTAGCAGCAAATAAATGACATATCCAGTTCGGCCTCCACTCACAAAAAGAACCTGGTAACTAAACATTAGTGCAAGCAAACCATACCCTAAACGTGTATAACCTTGCTGTCTATAGGCAAACAACCAGGATAAATAAGCAGCAAAAGCAACCATAAAACCCGTCATAATATGATTACGAAACACATGATCTGGATTAAAATTAAACGATTGCAAAAAACCATGGAATTTTAAAATTGATAAGAAGCAAGTGATGACGATAGCCAATAAGAAAGTATGTAAACTTAATTGTCTTGTTTTAGCATTCTGAAATCCAGCAACTAAAACGGGGAAATAAAGCAATTTACTATATTTTTCAATCATGAATTTCTTATCGCCAAAGCTTGCGGGACTCCAGAAGCAAGCAACTATTGCCACAAGAAAAAGCAATATTGCAGCTTTTCCCCAATCACTGGAAAAAAGTGCTAATGCATCTTTACGCAAAGTTGGCGTGAATAATATTGCTATTAAAGAAAGGCTTAGAAAAACACTTTTAGCCGTAGAGCTCATAGGCAAGGCTAATAATGTAGCTCCTAATAAAATCGAAACCCATCTTTGCATGGGAAATCTTTGAGAAAAGCTAATTGATGTATCCATTCTTAATTGTCTCGTACTATGGTGGGTAATTTATCAACTTTTGAATCGCGATAAAGTTGTTTAATACCGCGATAGAAAGTGCCCTGTGCATTAAGAACAGCAAATAAAAAACCGGCTTTGCCATCCAAAAATCCTCGTTGTAGAAAATAACAACGGAAAAACATCCATGTCGTGCCCAGCAGGATTTTTGCAAAATTTGGTGGATTTTTTTGCTCTATACGAATCTTTGCACTATACGATGAGTATTTATTTACTTTATATAAAGCATGACTCACATCTTGAAATGAATGATGCTGGATTGCTAATTTCAGGCGAGCTATTCGTGCTGCAGACGGTAATAGGACTTTTTCATGAACGATATCATCACTATAGCGAGCACCTACCCTCTTGAAGAGGCGAATATGCCGTTTGGGACTGGAGGAAAAACGTAAGAGCTTTCCATAAAAATACATACAAATTGGGATTCGATAAGCATCCGCCGCGTCATTGTTAATGACCTGTCTAATCATTGCTTGCAATTGACTATCCACTGATTCATCGGCATCAAGATTTAATATCCAATCACCAGTAGCATGAGCCAACGCTCGCTGTTTTTGAACACCGTAACCTTGCCAATCCGTACAATAGACATGGTCCGTAAATTCTTTGGCAATAGCAACGGTGTTGTCCGTGCTACCCGAATCAAGAACAATAATTTCATCCGCCCATTGCACTGACTCTAAGCAACGTCTAATGTTTGCTTCTTCATCCTTGGCAATAATGATGACACTCAGCATGTAATAACCAATTTGATATTATTTCGCTATTTTAACCCAGAACAAACATAATTGTCAGCTTTAACTAATTGCTTGGTAATAGATGGTGGCATGCTAATCACGCACAGAAACTTCGCGCTTGTAGGATATTAAAAAAAATGCGCCATAATGGCGCATTTTTTAAGTTTATTATTTAGAAAACACCTTCGCGATGATCATGGCTGTCGAAATGTAATTTCCCGTCTTTTACTTTCAAGGTCACATGTCCGCCATTCGCTAATTTACCGAAAAGTAGCTCGTCAGCAAGGGGTTTTTTGACATTTTCCTGGATTAATCGTGCCATAGGACGAGCTCCCATTGCCTTGTCATAACCATGTTCAATTAACCAATCACGTGCTGCCTGATCAACTTTAAAGGTCACTCCCTTATTACTCAACTGTTCATCAAGCTCCATGATAAATTTATCGACAACTAAGCCAATGGTTGCTGTGTCCAAAGGTGCAAAATTAATAATTGCATCCAATCTGTTTCTGAACTCCGGACTAAATTGACGTCTTAGAACTTCCAAGCCATCATTGCTGTTATCCTGAAGTGAAAATCCGATAGAGTTCCTGCTAATTTCACTAGCTCCGGCATTTGATGTCATCACCAAAACTACATGTCTGAAATCAGCTTGACGACCATTCGTGTCAGTTAATGTACCGTGGTCCATTATTTGCAATAGTAGATTAAATACATCTGGATGTGCTTTTTCTATCTCATCCAATAACAACACTGCATGTGGGTTTTTAGTCACAGCCTCGGTCAGTAAACCACCTTGATCATAGCCAACATAGCCAGGAGGCGCACCAATTAAGCGAGACACTGTATGTTTTTCCATATATTCAGACATGTCAAAACGTAACAGTTCAATACCTAATACATTGGCAAGTTGTTTGGTAACTTCTGTTTTACCTACCCCTGTAGGACCTGCAAATAGGAAGCAACCCACAGGCTTTTGCGGTTCCCGCAAACCAGAACGAGCCAATTTAATTGCTGAAGCAAGTGCTGTGATTGCATCGTCTTGCCCATAAACCAACAATTTTAAATCACGCTCAAGATTACGTAGCGTGTCTTTGTCTCTTGCTGACACTTTTTTAACAGGGATACGGGCGATTTTAGCAACAACACTTTCAATTTCAGTGACACTAATAATTTTCTTACGTTTATTAGCAGTCAATAGATTTTGATAAGCGCCAGCCTCATCAACCACATCAATCGCCTTATCAGGTAAGAAGCGATCGTTAATATATTTTGCCGACAGCTCTGCCGCCGCTTTGAGTGCTGGAATAGAGAATTTAACACCATGATGCTCTTCCAAACGACCTTTTAACCCTTTAAGGATTTCGAAAGTTTCATCGATACTTGGTTCTGTAATATCAATCTTTTGGAAGCGTCTGGCAAGCGCTCTATCCTTCTCAAAAATACCACGATATTCTTGATAAGTTGTGGAGCCTATGCATTTTAATTCACCATTAGCCAATAATGGTTTAATCAGGTTTGAAGCATCCATAACGCCACCTGACGCAGCGCCAGCTCCAATAATTGTATGGATTTCATCAATAAAGAGAACGGCTCCATCTTGTTGAGAAAGTTGTTTTAAAACAGCTTTTAATCGTTTTTCAAAATCACCACGGTATTTGGTACCCGCTAGCAATGCGCCTAAATCCAGTGAGTAAACGACACAATTATGAATCGCCTCGGGCACTTCGCCATCTACGATACGACGGGCTAACCCTTCAGCAATGGCTGTTTTACCAACTCCTGCTTCACCGACAAGTAAAGGGTTATTTTTTCGACGACGGCATAGAACTTGGATTGTACGTTGAATTTCTTCATGGCGACCAATTAATGGATCGATTTTTCCAAGTCGAGCACGCTTGTTAAGATTCATGCAATAGCTTTCTAAAGGTGATTCATTAACCTCATTGCCAAGTGTTTCTTCATCCATAGAGTTCATGTTCTCTGTCATATCGTTGTGGTACTTGGAAACACCATGAGAGATGTAATTAATCACATCCAGACGCGTAATATTTTCACGACGTAAAAAATAAACGGCCTGACTTTCTTGTTCACTGAAGATAGCGGCTAACACATTTGCTCCGGTCACTTCAGTTTTACCTGCTGATTGCACATGAAATACAGCACGTTGTAAAACACGTTGGAACCCTAGTGTAGGTTGAGTTTCTCTATCTAGCTCATCTTCGGGAATCCTAGGGGTAGTTTCATCAATAAATTCAATTAAGTCCCGACGCAAAGCATCAATATTTGCATCGCAAGCCTGTAACACATTTCCTGCTGCTGGGTTATCAAGTAGCGATAATAATAAATGCTCAACAGTCATGAATTCATGACGCTTCTCCTTCGCTTCCTTAAAGGCTAGATTTAAGGTGAATTCAAGTTCTTTGTTTAACATTGTCGTTGCTCCTCTCTCCAGCCACCAACATTCATTCTGGTTCCATGGTACATAACAGGGGGTGCTGATTGCTTCTGGCATGGTCGTTAACCAAAGCTACCTTTGTTTCTGCTATGTCCCTAGTAAAAACACCACATACGCCCTTCCCAACAATATGAACCTGTAACATCACCTGCGTTGCTACCTCTTCATTTAAATGGAAAAACCGCTTTAAAACTTCTACTACAAACTCCATGGGTGTGTAATCGTCATTAAGTAAGATCACTTTATATTTTCTAGGCTGTTTAATCTCCGGTTGAACTTCTGACTCAGCCGTCTTGCGTTCAATTATTTCCTCTAAAGACCATCCACTCATAACATACACCCTTTATTAATTTTATAGACTTCTAAAGCACTTTTGGCCAGTAAAAATTGATTTAATTCTCTAAAAAATTAAACCTTGCGACAATCAATAACAGCTTGACTAGATTGCATTCAGATTGGCTTCCACAACTGGTTCTTAATTCACCAGTACTCTTTGTCTAAAAATTGAGTTGCAACGAAATTTTTTTTATTACTACAATCGTTAGTCCTTTAAGGACGTATTCTGTTCGATTGGTCGTTAAAAAGCATCTTGCTAGTAATGAGCTAATTAGTTATCTTCAGTCAATTGCACAAATTAAAATGCTCTGATGATTGAATCATCAGAGCGAAATTCACCTTAGCAGCTACTTACATATGCTTAATCATTTCTTCCGCAAAGCCAGAACTACTAACACAAGTCGCCCCGTCCATTAAACGTTCGAAATCATAAGTTACAGTTTTTGCTTCAATAGCACCTTCCATCCCTTTAATGATATAGTCAGCGGCTTCCATCCAACCCATATGACGTAACATCATTTCTGCTGATAAAATAAGCGAACCTGGATTCACTTTATTCTGTCCAGCATATTTTGGTGCAGTACCGTGCGTTGCTTCAAATACCGCCACTTTGTCACCAATGTTGGCACCAGGAGCAATACCAATTCCACCAACTTGAGCAGCAAGTGCGTCAGAAATATAATCACCATTTAAATTGAGCGTCGCTATAACACTGTAATCTTCAGGACGCAGTAAAATTTGTTGTAAAAAGGCATCCGCAATGACGTCTTTCACAATAATCATTTTACCGGTTTTTGGATTAGTCAATTGCATCCATGGACCGCCCTGGTATTCTGTCGCGCCAAAATTTTCACGAGCAACCTGATATCCCCAGTCCTTAAAAGCACCTTCGGTAAACTTCATGATATTTCCCTTATGTACTAAGGTGACTGAATCGCGGTTATTGTCAATAGCATACTGAATAGCAGCTTTTACCAGTCGTGTGGTTCCCTCTTTAGAAACAGGCTTAATGCCTATGCCGCAATGCTCAGGGAAACGAATTTTCTTCACACCCATTTCTTTTTGCAGGAAATTAATCACTTTCTTGGCATCGGCAGTATCTGCTTGCCACTCAATACCAGCATAGATATCTTCTGAATTCTCACGGAAAATAACCATATCTGTTTTCCATGGTTCTTTTACAGGACTTGGAGTGCCAGTAAAGTAACGAACTGGACGTAAACAAGTATAAAGATCGAGATCTTGACGAATAGCGACATTTAACGAACGAATACCACCACCCACTGGGGTAGTAAGAGGACCTTTGATAGCCACGACATACTTTTTCAATGCCTCTATTGTTTCTTTAGGTAGCCACTGATCAGCACCATAAACCTTTGTTGCTTTCTCTCCTGCATACACTTCCATCCACGAAATCTTTCTTTTATCGCCATAGGCTTTTGATACTGCTGCATCCACTACATGAATCATTGGTGGAGTTACATCAACGCCGATGCCATCTCCTTCAATAAAAGGAATAACTGGGAAATTAGGAACTTTCAAAGACAAGTCAGCAGCAACTGTAATCGCTTCTCCTTGCGCAGGAACATGAATTTTTTCGAATGTCATAGGCAACTCCGTCAATTTAAAGTGAGTTATCATAGCATGCGAAAACCCTTTGTCCCAAATGCGTTTCACTGCATAATAAGCTTTTTTAAATTAGATATAAAACTCGTGAGCGATATTTTATTATTCAACAAACCATTTGGTGTCTTAAGTCAATTTACAGGTGAAGAAAGCGATAGGACATTAGCCGATTATATAAAATTACCCAATTTTTATGCGGCGGGACGTTTAGATAAAAATAGCGAAGGTTTACTTTTATTGAGTAGCGATGGCCAATTACAACATCGACTTACTGATCCTAAATTTAATAAAGAAAAATATTATTGGGTACAGGTTGAAGGCACTCCTCAAGAAAAAGATTTTATACCAATTAGGCAAGGATTAACCATTAGAGGGGTACGTTATCTACCCGCCAAGGTTCACATCATAGAAGAGCCAAACTTATGGCAACGAGATCCCCCTATCCGTTTTCGAAAAGCCATTCCAACTTGTTGGTTAGAAATTATTTTACGCGAAGGTAAAAATCATCAAATTCGCAAAATGACAGCCGCCATAGGCTTTCCGACCTTAAGACTTGTCCGTCATCGTATTGCAAACTGGTCGTTAGGTAATCTTCAACCAGGCGAATATGAATTCAAGACTATAGATATCGGAGATTTAAATCGCATGTAGATTGCATTACAATTTGCAACTTAATCATTTCCTAAAACTCAATACCAGTTCAAATCGTCTATTAAACAGTAGCTGGCACGGAGCTCGTTTTCAATTAGATGAGGAGGACTCTTTCTTGATTCCTATGCTTTAAAATCTCATTAATTTTACCAGAATCAATCCTCCCTAAAGTCATTTTAGATTATTCCCGAGAAGATCTGTTTGTTCAATTTCAAATCACAAAGACTGCTATACTGAGAACAAGGGTATCAATGGAATGTCATCATGAAAGACAAGAGCGAAGGCGACAAAAAAATTCAAGGATCCGAAGAATCAACCCCTAATGTGGCGGAAAGTGTCGGTGCTGCTGCGGCAGCGGCGTCAGTTGGATTGGCAGTTCCTAATGTAGTAGGAAGTGCAGGTGCAGCAGCTGCGGCGGCTGCAGTCGAACCCGCTCCTTTAGTTGTCATGCAAGTACGTGATTTATCGGCTGAAGCTATGCGCCTATTAATGCTACGAGATGAAAATGGCTATCTTGATGCAATGTATGCTCTGGCTGCTGCCTGTGCTGATTTGATTAATAATCATGGACGACAGGCAAGTGAAGTGATTAATATCATTGAAGGAAGTATGCATGAAGCCTATGAGCCCAATTTACAGCGAGTAGTAGGTCAAATTGGATATCATCAAGCTGAAAGAGCCCAGATTGATATGAATACCATGTTTGGTATGGCTCAAGATGACCGATTAATTGCCCGTATAGATGCTTTACAACGAACCAGAAAGACACCTTTGGCTGATCTTATTGAGGGCGTGGTTACTGACACTATGGTACGAGCCAATCGAGATTATGGCGCTGCATTAGATATAGATCTGATGGGTTACCGACCTCATTAACGCCAAGACAAAGCTTCTCAAGTTTTACCGGCTTAGTTTACGGCTATAAACAGCCCTAACTTGCAAGGTATCATCTGCCAGCAATCTTACCCAAGGCCACAAAATCATACTAATTGCCGCACTTCCTACGCACATTAAAAAGCTAATGTGATAGCCTAAGACAAGTTCCATCATCATGATAAGCATTTGATACAACAGACAGAAAAAACCGATTAAAGCCATTTGCTGTCCCATTGAGAAAAAATTAAAGCGCCGCTCTTTATTACTCGCAATCCAGGTTACTACTGATAACGCAAAGGCATGCTCCCCAAGTACAGTTGCTAGTAAAACATCCAGTATTAAACCAATGATGAGTAAAATAACTACATTAAAATAACCTGGCAGAAAAAACTGAAGGTATAAAACAAGCATTAGAACCCATGGTGGCCTTAAGCCTGTTAACAATTCCGGCAAAGGCAGAATAGTTAATGCAAGAGTAATAATAGCGGCAATAAACAAGCGCAAATAGATTACATTCATGCATTGTCTCCTAGTGCATTCAATCGCTCATTGATCTGAGCTAATAATGCAGCCTGTTCTTTATCAGGCCATATCAGTAAAACAAGGCGAGTTCTATTCAGTAAGGCAATTGGCATAACATCCACTTTAATAAATGCTTCCCCAGGGATACTTTTTACTGCTTCAACACGACCAACGGGGTAACCTTCTGGATACAATCGCCCCATACCCGAAGTTACCAACAAGTCACCTACGCCAATTGATGACGTTCTGGGAAGGTTAATCAATGACAATTGCCCCATGTTGTTGGTACCTACCAAAATAGCTCGCTCTCCTGTACGGTTATTACGCACTGGAACTGCACTTTTGGAGTCCGATATTAACAGAACAGTACTGGTCATTGACCCTACGTCAATGATTTGCCCCATCACACCCTTGGCATCAAGGACGGGCTGACCAACATAAACACCGTCACGCTTGCCTTTATTTAAAACTACCAATTGACGGGAACTACTGGTGTCTACAGCCAAAATTTGTGCAGCCATTGCCTGCATTTTAGCCTTGGAAGATGTTAATAATAACTCTCTTAGTTGAGAGTTTTCTTCTTTAATTACAATTAACTTCTGCAGTTCAGCTTCAAGTAATGTTTGCTGGTATCGCAGCTGCATATTTTCATTAATTAATGCTTTCTTTGCGCTTACTAAAGATTGCATCCAACCGATAACACGAACAGGATAGTCCACTGCATATTGAAGAGGTGAAATAAGCAAAGCGAAACCACTACGCACATTTTTCAGGTAATTGTAATGGTAATCAGAAAACATCAATAAAAAGGACAAAGCAGAAGCAAACACAAATCCAAATGCTTTGTGCTTGCCTTGTTTAGCAAAAATCCTGCTTCTAGGATTATTCTGTTGAGAGGAAATCACCGCCACGAAGATCCATGGTTTCTAATGCCTTACCACCACCACGAGCTACGCAGGTTAGAGGATCTTCTGCAACCAGCACGGGTAGGCCTGTTTCTTCCATTAATAAAGTGTCCATGTTCTTCAATAGGGCACCACCACCAGTTAATACCATACCGCGCTCTGCAATATCTGCAGCAAGCTCAGGTGGAGCTAATTCTAAAGCGGCTCTAACTGCACCCACGATTCCTGAAAGAGGCTCTTGTAAAGCTTCAAGAATTTCAGCGCTCGTTAGAGTAAAGCTACGAGGTACACCTTCAGCTAGATTTCTACCTCTGACTTCAATTTCAAAGAGGTCACGACTTGGGAATGCGGAACCAATTTCATGTTTGATACGTTCAGCAGTTGTTTCACCAATTAACGTGCCGTAATTACGGCGAACGTAAGAAACAATTGCATCATCAAATTTATCCCCACCAATACGAACTGACTGATGATAAACGATTCCACTTAAAGAAATAATTGCAACTTCTGTAGTACCGCCGCCAATATCAACCACCATTGAACCGCTAGCTTCCTCAACAGGCATACCAGAGCCTAACGCTGCAGCCATCGGTTCTTCAATTAGGAAAACTTCACGAGCACCAGCACCCATTGCCGACTCACGGATAGCACGTCGCTCTACTTGTGTTGAACCACAAGGTACGCAAACCAGTACTCGCGGGCTTGGACGCAAGAAACGATTCTCATGAACTTTATGGATAAAATGTTGCAACATTTTTTCTGTAACAAAGAAGTCAGCAATTACGCCATCCTTCATGGGTCGGATCGCGTTTATATTGCCAGGTGTTCTACCCAACATACGCTTCGCTTCCAGACCAACAGCAGCAACTCGTTTCTGACCTGATTCACTACGAAGGGCAACGACAGAGGGTTCGTTTAATACTATTCCCTTATCCCTAACGTAAATCAATGTATTCGCTGTTCCCAAATCGATTGATAAATCATTGGAAAAAACGCCCCTTAATTTCCTAAACATGTGCAACATTACCTCATTCTTTTTTTGGCGAACACTTTAACCTATATTTGAATAAAAATCGACAGATCTTTATTAAGATTTTTTTGCTTTCTTAGGGGAATTATTTAAGAGACTTTATAATCATGCTTTTTTTAACCAATTCAACCAGTTAATTTTCCCCCTTTCACGTACAGTAGTTTTTAATTGCTTAAGCTCCTGGTAACCTTTAAAAGCAAGCAAGTCTCCATAAAAAATTAAAGGAATGATCAAAGAATAACTATAATTTTTGTGGTTTTTCATGAAAATAATGGCGGGTAACCCCGCCATATTACTAAGATTTTTTTTATAAAATATCTTAGCCCACAGTAAAAACTTCCTGGAGTTGCATTAAATGGTTCTTCACAAATTGTTTCCCTAATCCACGTACTTGAGACAATTCTTCAATAGATTTAAAACCATGATGTTCCTCACGATAACGAACAATTGCTTCTGCACGTTTTTTTCCAATTCCTTTGACTGACTTAGACAATAACCCCACATCAGCAGTATTTAAGTTAATTTTACTCAAAGGAGCATTGGTTTTGGTAATAGGAGGATTTATCACTTGCTCTTTGGCATGTAGAGGAAGAGAGGCTACGCACAACGACAATACAGCAGCAAATAAATTTGCTTTCATTATATTCTCCATAATTGTTGGACTAATATGGGATTAACATTTTCCAAAAGCTAATCCCTCAACTTTCTTGCTTACCTGCAAGAAGGTTGATGAGTATGGCAACATTTTTTTTAGCTGTCGAGCATTATCTGATTGGAGTGTGAATTTAGTACGTATGCAACGCAAGCCGTTAATTTTTCTACCATTTCAAGATGTAAAAACTCATTAGGACCATGCGCATTCGAATGAGGACCTAAAACTCCTGTGATCATAAATTGAGCTTCTGGGAACTTTTCTCCCAACATTCCCATGAAAGGAATTGTCCCCCCCTCACCGATATAAGCTGCCGGTTTCTTATAGAACGTCATTGACGCACTATCTGCAGCTTTTTCTAGCCAGGAAACCATTTTAGGTGCATTCCACCCTACTGCCCCATCATGAATATGAAATGCCACTTTGGCATGATAAGGGGGATTTTCAGTCAGTGCTTTTTGCATAGCGACAGCAGCTTTTTTAGGGCAAACTAATGGTGGCAAACGCATTGACAATTTTAAAGAAGTTTTTGGTCGCAACACATTTCCGGCGTCACCAATTAAAGGCAAACCTTGAGCGCCAGTAATTGCTAAAGCAGGACGCCAGGTACGATTTAAAATGAGCGCTTGCCTATCCTTTGTAATAGGTTCAACCCCTGGATGGAAGGGAAAATTCGTATATAGCTCGTCACCTAAAATTTCAGCGCAAGCCGTCGCTTGACTGATGCGTTCGTCTGGAATTGGACAAAATAACTCTTCAAGCTTAATTTCGCCACTCACTTCATCTTCAATCCGACTTATTAACTGCTTGGCAATGCGAAAGCTATCTGCCACGATGCCACTGGCATAACCTGAATGAACACCTTCAGACAGTAATTCCACCGACAACTCTCCCGTGATATTACCGCGTAACGAGGTCGTCATCCATAATTGTTCATAATTACCAGCTCCAGAATCCAGACAAATCACCAGCGAGGGCTTACCAATTTTTTCTTTTAAGGCATCGATATAAAAAGGTAAATCATAACTGCCACTTTCTTCGCAGGCTTCAATAATAAGAACAAATCTTGCGTGAGGTAAACCTTGCTCTTGCAAAGCTTGTATAGCGGTTAATGACGCATAGGCTGCATAGCCATCATCAGCCCCACCTCTGCCGTAAAGACGGCCATCTTTAATGACTGGTTTCCATGGACCTAATTCTTCTTGCCAACCACTCATCTCTGGTTGTTTGTCTAAATGCCCATAGAGCAACACTGTATCATCAAGCTGTCCTCGGACTTCCATAAACAGCAATGGCGTTCGATTTGGTAAGCGGACCACTTCAAGCGTCATTCCTGCTGGAGCATGAGCTTTACACCAATTTGCGACGTGTGTCACCGCTTGTTCCATGAAGCCATGTTCCTGCCATTGAGGATCAAAATGTGGTGATTTATTGGGAATCTTAATGTATTCACAAAGGCTAGGGAGAATTGATTCTTGCCACTGTCGACTTATGTACTCATACAATTTCTGGGGATTCAACATGCATCTGCTCCTTGAGTAACGCAATAATTTTCAAGGCTGCGGATTCAATTTGAAGCGCCTTGATTTTTGCAACAATGTCTACCTTGTGTTCATTAATTTCATCAATAGCTGCCAAAAAAGATTGCGAAGTGAGGTTTTCCTCTTCGACGACAACACTAATACCTTGCTTTTTGAAATACCTGGCATTTTGAATTTGATCACCACGACTTACTTTGGCAGATAAGGGAATTAAAATATGTGGCTTTTCTAATGCAAGAATTTCACATAATGCATTTGCACCGGCACGTGAAATAACCAAATCACTTGCCGCGAATAAATCTGCCAATTCTTCGTTCGCATATTCAAGTTGGCAATAGCTTTCTTTATTCAACAATGTGTTATCAATTTTTCCTTTGCCGCACAAGTGAATGATTTGATAATTTTTGCACAAAACAGATAAATTTTGTCTTACAGTAGTATTGAGTAATGCCGACCCTAAACTCCCTCCCATCACCAGGATGCAGGGTTTATCAGCAGTAAATCCACAAAGAGCTAATCCTTGGGCTTTTGAACCTTTAAATAATTGAGACCGAATAGGAGTTCCTGTAATTTCAACCTTTTCCTGCTTCTTAAAATGCGTTTTGGCGGCAGCAAAGGTCAGACAGATTTTGTCAACAAAAGGAAAACTTAAGCGATTGGCTAGCCCTGGTGTCATATCTGATTCATGAGCAATCACCGGTATACGATGTAGCCAGGCAGCAACAACGATTGGAAAAGCGACAAAACCACCTTTAGAAAAAACAATATCGGTCTTAAGCTTACGTAACAAACAATAGGCTTGAGTAATGCCTGCAAAAATCTTTAACGGATCTAAAAAATTTTGCCAGCTAAAGTAGCGTCGCAATTTCCCACTGCTGACCGCATGATAAGGGATATTTAATGCGCTAATCATGCTTTTTTCTACACCATTTTCTGAACCGATATAATCAATTTGCCAGTTACTATTTTGCAAAATTTCAATTAACGCTAAATTGGGTGTTACGTGTCCTGCTGTACCACCCCCAGTAAATACTATACGTGGATTCATTTAACTTCCCTAACCAATAAACTTAAATCAATTGCTTGAATCGATTTGGTAATGGAGCCAACCGAAATATAATCGACTCCCGTTGCTGCAACAGCAGAGATGTTTGATAAATCAATGCCGCCAGATGCCTCTAATTGACAACGCCTTTGATTCATTATTACTGCTTTCTCAAGCATAGCATTGCTGAAATTATCAAGCAAAATGCGATCGGGCAACGCGGCAAGAGCCTCTTCAAACTCACTCAGAGTTTCCACTTCCACTTCAACAAAAAAACCTGGCTGTTTTTCTCTCGCCAAAGCAATTGCCTTCGTGATTGAACCACAAGATTTAATATGATTTTCTTTGATTAAAAACGCATCATACAAACCCATACGATGATTCTCTCCACCGGCACAGGCAACCGCATATTTTTGTGCTCGACGAAGACCAGGAATCGTTTTACGAGTATCTAGCAATTTTGTCGTTGTGCCTTGCAATTTAAGCAAATATTGACGAGTTTGAGTCGCTGTAGCTGATAAGGTCTGTAAAAAATTCAAAGCTGTACGTTCTGCTGTAAGAATATCAGTAGCAGGCCCTGTTATCTGACATAAGATCGAAGGCTCATTAAGCCACGCTCCTTCCTGTACATACCAATTTATAGTAATCTCAGGATTAATTTTGGCAAACACTGCTATTACCCATGGGATGCCACAAACCAGCATTGGTTCGCGTGAAATAATATCAGCATTGACTATTAATAGTGGTGATAATAAAGCAGCACTAATATCTCCAGTGCCTACATCCTCAGCTAATGCTCGTGTTACATCCTCTAAAACGTAAGATTTATTGATTATCATGCTTTATATCTCGATGACTTTTACCATATCTTGCTTTAAGCAAAGGTGGTGCAAGAAAAGTGGTGACAACAACCATTAGAATGATGGCAGAAAAAAGTTGATCAGAAATGACACCTAGTGTGCGACCAATTGATGCAAAAACTAATCCCACTTCACCACGAGGTAACATACCAATACCGATAAGCAACCGATCATCTTTTTTATTTCCACCCCATCCACTCACTAATTTTCCTATAATGGCCGCCGCGATAAGTGCTGCAGACATGAGCAATACGGACCAATCAGCAAAAGTTTCAAGTTTTACTTGAATACCAATTAAAATAAAAAATAACGGTGCCAAAATTGACTCGAGTGGCCCCACTAGACTTTTAATACTGCGCGCTTCAACGTGATGTCCATTTTTAGTGGTGAAAAAATCATCATGAAGGATTAATCCAGCTGCGAAAGCGCCAATAATTGCAGCGAGGTCAACCAGAGTTGCCAACCAAGCCAAAATCATCACAAAAATGAATGAAGCGAGTAATTTAACCTCCCAAAACTCCAGGAAGTTATCAAAAAATATAACAACCTTCTTTAAAACAATAGGCCCTAATGTTAATGCCACCACAAAGAACATCAGAGCAGAAATAACAATACGGACTACCATGCCAAAATCAACGGTATCATTGATTACAAGGGAACTCACCACCGCCAATATAATCAGACCCAGAATGTCATCAATCATTGCAGCACCGAGAATAGTTCGTGCCTCTCGAGTACGCAATTTTTTCATTTCTCCAAGAACACGTGCAGTAATCCCTACACTTGTTGCTGATAAAGTAGCTGCAACAAACAAATCAACTTTATAAGATGCCGTGGGTAACAATAGACGGGCAATGATAAAGCCCAGGAGAATAGGAGCAACTACCCCAACGACCGCAACCTGAATGGATTCACGGCCGGTCTTTTTTAGTTCCGCAATAGAACTTTCCAACCCCACCATAAACAGCAAGAAAATCACCCCATAGCGAGAAAAAACATCCAATACATAGCCTATTTTTATTAAATCAAGACCATGAGGACCCGTGAGAGCCTCTATTACTTCTTTTCCATAAACAGGGTCAGCGATGTTCGCCGAAACAGCTTGAGACAGGGGACTACCTCTTAAAATTGACCCCATCACACTAAAAATTTCGGGACCTTCGCGCAAAATGATCATTAAATGGGAACCAAAGTAGTAGCTCAAATTACCTACCAATACTCCCATCAATAACTCACCCAATACACCCGGTTGTCCTAATCGGCGTGCAAGATAACGCCCTACTAAAGCAAAAAATAGAATAAGCGTCACCCATAATAGTATGGGCGCAATTGGATCATGATGAGAGTCTTGTTGAATACTTGCATATACTAAAGCAGGAAAACCTAATAATGCCAAATAGAGTAGAGAACGCCTCATTTATTACCTGCAAGAAAGAGACAAGTTTCCAGCACAGAATCCGGATTTAAGGATACGCTATCAATTCCCTCCTTCATTAACCACTGAGCAAAATCTTGATGATCGGAAGGACCTTGTCCGCAAATTCCCACATATTTTCCTGCTTTCTTGCACGTTGAGATTGCCATGTGCAGCAGAGCTTTCACTGCAGCATTTCGCTCATCAAACTGCGAAGCAACCAAACCTGAATCTCTATCTAATCCAAGTGTTAACTGCGTCAAATCGTTAGAGCCAATAGAAAAACCATCAAAGTATTCCAAAAACTGACTGGCGAGCAATGCATTTGAAGGTAGCTCACACATCATAATAATACGCAAACCAGCTTTTCCTCGTTCAAGACCATGCTCTCGCAATACGTCAATGACATCTTTCGCTTCTGCCACAGTTCTTACAAAAGGAATCATCACTTCAACATTCCCCAACCCCATGTCTTCTCGAACTCGACGAACTGCCTGACACTCAAGTGCAAAACATTCAGCAAAGTCAGTTGAAACATAGCGTGAGGCTCCACGAAAACCCAGCATAGGATTTTCTTCATGAGGCTCATAATGCTTACCACCAGCAAGATTTGCATATTCGTTAGATTTAAAATCAGAAAGTCGAACAATGACAGGTTTAGGATAAAAAGCAGCGGCGATTGTCGCAATCCCTTCTTTCAAACGCTCAATGTAATACTCCACAGGGGAAGCATAAGCAGCAGTTTTCTCATTAATGAATTCTTTTAGTTGCTTATCCTGAATTTTATCGTATTCCAGTAATGCTTTTGGATGAATACCAATCGTATTGGAAATGAGGAACTCTAATCGGGCAAGCCCAACCCCAGCATTAGGAATCGCCTGGAAAGCAAATGCGCGCTCAGGATTACCCACATTTAACATAATTTTAAGAGGAAGTTCTGGCATGGTATCAACATCAAGCGAGATCTGTTCAAAAGGCAATAACCCTTGATACACATAGCCTGTATCACCCTCCGAACAGCTTACAGTGACCTCATCCCCATCTTTAATCGTTTTTGTCGCATCTCCACAACCAACTACCGCAGGAATACCTAATTCACGAGCAATAATAGCAGCATGACAAGTTCTTCCCCCACGATTGGTTACAATCGCGGAAGCACGTTTCATCACAGGTTCCCAATCAGGATCTGTCATGTCCGACACTAATACGTCGCCTGGCTCCACGCGATGCATTTCACTAATATCAGTAATAATTTTTGCACGTCCTTGGCCTATTTTTTGACCAATACTACGACCCTCGGTGAGTATTTCGCTTCTTGACTGAAGGCTATAACGCTCTGATACTTGTGAACTCGCACGACTTTTAACAGTCTCGGGACGTGCTTGTAAGATATACAGTTTCCCATCCTTACCATCTTTAGCCCATTCAATGTCCATAGGACGGCCATAATGTTTCTCAATAATAAGGGCATGACGTGCCAACTCTTCAATTTCGTCAGTTGTTAAAGAAAATAGAATGCGCTCTTTAGGAGCCACTTCAGTCGTGGTAACGGTCTTTTTATCAGTGGCATCGTTTGCGTATATCATTTTTACAGCTTTACTACCTAAAGTCCGACGAATTACTGCAGGCTTTCCAGCGTTTAAGCATGGTTTATGGA
The DNA here is from genome assembly GCF_000953655.1 of Legionella hackeliae. Classification (NCBI taxonomy): domain Bacteria; kingdom Pseudomonadati; phylum Pseudomonadota; class Gammaproteobacteria; order Legionellales; family Legionellaceae; genus Legionella; species Legionella hackeliae. The sequence goes on along the minus strand of NZ_LN681225.1, from coordinate 1,247,753 downwards.
CATAGAATTCATCCGGATTTACAGCCCCTTGTACCACCATTTCACCCAATCCGTACGATGAAGTGATAAAAACAACTTCGTTGAAACCTGATTCCGTATCCATCGTAAACATAACGCCACTGACTGCCAAATCACTACGAATCATTTGTTGAATGCCTGCTGACAAAGCAACGTCATTATGGGCAAAACCGTGGTGAACACGATAAGCAATGGCACGATCATTAAATAAAGAGGCAAATACTTGCTTGATAGCAATCAGAATTGCATCTATTCCACGAACATTAAGGTAGGTCTCTTGCTGGCCTGCGAAAGAAGCATCCGGCAAATCTTCAGCCGTAGCTGAGGAGCGAACCGCAACACTAAAATCAGTATGACCGATCACTTTTACTAAATCTTCATAGGACGTTCTAACAGCTTTTTCAAACTCTTTAGAGAAGGGGGCTTCCAAAATCATTTGGCGAATTTGTTTACCAGCCGTGGTTAATGCAGCAATGTTTTCCGTATCCAGGGAAGCTAACATGTCGTAAATTTTCTGGTCCAGCTTATTTTGGGTAAGAAACTCTCGAAATGAATCAGCGGTCGTAGCAAACCCTGTGGGCACCAGAACACCGGCTGAAGATAAATGACTTATCATTTCTCCCAATGAAGCATTTTTCCCACCAACCTGCTCTAGATCTCGCATCCCTAAGCGCTGAAAATCAATTGTATGCACACTGACCGCCATAATCTATCCCCTACTCCTTCAAATGCCCACCATTCTACTTAAATTAAAGGATGATGTGAATGAAAGTATGTGTGATTATAACTACGAGCTACAACCAAGCCTTAGTATCATTGGATTATAGACTTGAGTGTGTTTACATTTCATCTTAAGTCCACATCCTGCGAACTTAGATGGTAAGCGTCAACAGACCTTAGAGCCTATTGCCTATACAATCGAATATTGACGGGTTGTTTGATCTCTTTATTAGAGCGAATAGGATTAATATCAAGCCCACCTCGGCGTGTATAACGAGCATAAACGGTGAGTTCAGTAGGCTGGCAATAATGCATAATATCCATAAATATACGTTCCACGCATTGCTCATGGAATTCGTTATGATTTCTAAAAGAAACCAAATATTGCAACAATGCCTCATTATCAATGCGATGTCCGCTGTAATTGATAGCAACCGACCCCCAATCTGGCTGGCCTGTTACAGGGCAATTTGATTTGAGTAAATGACTATACAGGGAACTATTCTCAACTTTGTCATGATGAGCTTTCAAAAGCTTAGAATTTACTCGATATTCATTGCAATTGATATCCATCTCATCCAGGCAAAAGCCTTCAAAGTGACTAATTTTAGAATTATTAAAGTCCTCAGGAGAATAAATGGTAACAGACACCTGACGTCCAGCGACTTTACTAAGATCATGAATAATGGTTTGCTGCACAGACTCCACACTACTAAAGTGGGTATTATTAAATGAGTTTAGATAGAGTTTAAATGATTTTGACTCAATTAAATTCGGAGAATCACATGGAATAACAATGTCTGCAACCGCGACAACAGGCTTCCCTTTTTCATTCAACCAGGATAGCTCAAAAGCAGTCCATAAATCGTACCCTTTAAAAGGCAAATTTTGCTGCGCCATGATACCGATAGCATCACGCTTAGGCTGACGAGAAATAGGAAACAAAAGCGTGTTATTATAAGTTTCAATATAAACAGTTTTTTGTCCAAGTGGTGAAGATTCTAGCTGCTTTTCTGACATTTTTAGCTATGCCCTTAATTTAACCGCCATGAATTATAACAAATCACTTGCTCTTATACATCTAATAAATTATTACTATTCCCCCAGATAAGTATTAACTTTTCGTAATTTATCGTTTTTAAATATTTTTTTCTCACATAGCAGTTTATTATGTATAAATTGGGCTTGGTCTTTTTTGTTTATTTTGTTAACATAAAGCGCTTTTTTTGAAAATCAAAGGTTCTATTATGTTGCGAACTCTAAACAAAGTTAGTGGTTTTGCTGTTGGTGCTGTGTTATATCCACTTAAATCCTTATTAGTAAATTTATTCAATGCCGCTGCCACAATTTTAATAGCCTCCTTGATTTTCATAATTGCCCCCATTTATGCGGCCGTAAAAACTTATGAGAATGACTCAGATAAAAAATTAAGTTCCGCATTGTTCTGGGGCATTGTAACAGCCTTTCTCGCAGCATTTGCTCTCACTCTGATTACCAGCTTGGTACTTGTTGTCATAAGCGTGGCCACTATCCATGACCTTTTTCAAAGCATCCGCTTAGGCGCAGAAGAAGGTTATAAGAAAGGATTGTTCTACCACATTTTAAATCGTGCCTTGAATAATTCGCTAATGTTTAGCATTTTTTTAAAAACAGTTTACCGACATCTGTTCGAAATTAACGGATTGGATGATGACCAATTAGCAGAGCTTTGTGAAGGCGTTGACATTGACGTTGACTATAGGATAACTGATCCAAGTCATTTATTGAGTTCAAAAGAGATCAATGACGCAAAAGAAATTGTCGAGCTTGGTCAAACTGTCGCGGCCTATGAAGATTTAATTAAAACTTTAATGCAGTGTGATAAGGCCATTCTAAAACGAGGCGAAGAGCAACCTGAAAGAATAAACGCAGCTGTAGAAAATTTGAATAAATTTCTTATTTTCGTTTATCAAAACCACAATGATTTGCATTCCACACTTACCGGGCACATTGATGTCTTCAGATCATATTTTACCGATCCGGATAAGAAACCAAGTACCCCGGAACAAACAAACGAAGAAGTAGACGGAGCGGCTCTAACCCGATTGGAGAAAAATTTAGACGAATTATCCGATTTACTTGCCAGTCGCGCATGTAGTCAAAACTTTGCAAGAGTATTGGAATTGTTTTTGCAAATTACCGAAAATGACTTCCACTCACTGGCTCAAAGGGTGAGAAGCGATTTTCTTGACTACGAACTTGTTCAAGATAATCTTCTTCAGACTCAAGTTGTAAATCCTAGCTTAATGGTAAAACTCTACCAATATCAGGAAAAGTGGCGGCCAATTCCTAACGAAACCCGAATAATTGATTTCGCACAACATGAGTCTTTATTAAAAAAGAATGCCATTCACCCAAGAACTCGTGAGCACCTTCTTAAAACCGTGGATTATGTAGTGGATGGGATTTCCTACCCGACAATTTATCGTATATTCCCTTATAAAGATCTTAATAGCAGTCACGAACTTAAGTCACATATCGTCACGATTCGCAAAAAGCTTGCTTCGCTTGCTCCGGTCCAGGTTGACGAACCTATTCCAAAAGAAAAAGCACCTCAAAATCCCCCAAGCATTTTGGACACTCTGGCAAATCGATTTTTTGGTAATTGTTTCTCCAGAGCACCAACACCGCAATCTGAACTGGAACGAACAGATACCTCTACGTTTGGCCCACCGATGTAACCTTCTAATTGCATGACGTACTTCTCGCTAATTCGTCGAATCGTACGTCAGGTTTTTAATTTAGATCAGCAATCAGAATTAAATGGATTAAAAATTACATTTAACGACGGTTTTAATTCACATCTGCTGCTGCATCTAATATCATATGCGCTTTATGATTGTGACGATTTTACCATGAGCTTATCCCCCTTAAACGCTATTTCACCGATTGATGGACGTTATTTAAAAAAAACAAAGGTCCTAAGTCCTTATTTTAGTGAGTTTGCACTCACCTATTATCGATTAATGGTTGAAATCCGTTGGCTTGAAGCCTTGGCAGCGAATAAGGATATTACGGAAGTACCTCAATTGGATAACGCCGCCAGGGTTTATTTAGCAGAAATTTTGGTTAACTTTAACGAAGCTGAGGCAGAGAAAGTTAAAGACTATGAAAAAAAGACTAATCACGACGTTAAAGCGGTTGAATACTATTTGCAGGAAAAATTAGAACAATTTGATAGTCTGAGAAAATATACACCCTTCATTCATTTCGCCTGTACGTCAGAAGATATCAATAATTTGGCTTATGCCTTAATGGTGAAAGAAGCCATCGCTCAAGTTATTCAACCGACTTTGGCTGAAATTATGGGGGGTATTACTCTCCTTGGTAAACAGCATGCCGACATTGCAATGCTATCAAGAACTCATGGACAACCTGCAACACCGACAACAGTAGGAAAAGAGCTAGTCAATTTTGTTGCACGATTGAAACGGCCCCAGCAACAATTAGCAGAAGTTCTCATACCCGCCAAATTCAATGGTGCCGTTGGAAATTATAATGCTCATGTTATTGCCTACCCGGATATTGACTGGCGCAAACATTGCGCAAATTTTGTAAGCTCCTTGGGATTATCATTCAGCGCTTATACGACACAAATAGAACCCCATGATGGTCTTGCTGAAGTCTCTCACATCATGACTCGTATTAATAATATTTTGCTCGATTACACGCGAGATATTTGGACTTATATTTCACTCAATTATTTTAAACAAAAAACAGTTGCTGAAGAAGTTGGTTCCTCTACCATGCCCCACAAAGTAAATCCTATCGACTTTGAAAACGCAGAAGGTAATCTTGGGTTAGCCAATGCGCTCTTTAATCATTTTGCCAATAAGCTTACTCAGTCACGTATGCAACGAGATTTATCTGACTCTACTGTGCTAAGAAATATCGGGGTTGCTTTTGCTTACACGCTCATTGCTTTTCAGGCAATTGCAAAAGGTAACGATAAACTTCAAATCAATAAAGCAGCATTAAAATCAGACTTAGACTCGAATTGGGAAGTTTTGGCAGAACCTATACAAACTGTCATGCGTCGCTATAATTTACCTAATGCTTATGAGCAATTAAAAAAATTAACGCGTGGGCAGGGAATTGATGAAGCAAGTTTAAAAAATTTCATCAAATCACTTGCCATTCCTGAAGACGTTAAAAAGCAATTACTAGAACTAACGCCAGAAAAATACACAGGTTTGGCTGCACAATTGGTTAAAGCATTTTCATGACCCAACTATCTCAACAAGGACACACCTGTGAATTTGATGTTTTAGTATTAGGCACCGGTCTTGCCGGTCTAAACTATTGCCTGCAATTACTAAAATTGCAGCCCCATGTAAAAATTGCACTGATCAGTAAAGCAGAAAGCACTGAATGTAATAGCCGTTATGCTCAAGGAGGAATTGCTGCTGCAGTGTCTAAAGAGGATTCGTTAGAGTCCCACATTGCTGATACGCTGCTTGCCGGTGATGGGTTATGTTATCAACCCGCAGTTGAGTTTATCATTCGCCAGGCGCCTCAAGCCATAGAAGAGTTAATTAGTTATCAGGTTAATTTTACCAGGCAAGCTAATGGTGATTTTGCACTAGCTCAAGAAGGTGGGCATTCACATCGGCGTATTTTTAACACGGGCGATCAAACAGGGCTAACCGTGACCCAAGCTTTGTTAGAAACGGCAAAACGACAGCCACAGATTACTTTTTTTGAGAATCATGTAGCAGTTAATTTAATTACCCAATACCACCCTCACCGTACTGATATCCAGGGAGAGGTGCTGGGTGCCTATATTCTGGATTGCGAAAAAAACTGCATTCATACTTTCGTGGCGCAGTGCGTCATTCTGGCTACCGGTGGTGCAGGGAAAACTTATCGATACACGACCAACCCCATCATCGCCACCGGCGATGGGGTTGCCATGGCCTATCGTGCTGGTGCACGTGTTGGTAACATGGAGTTTTATCAATTCCACCCAACTTTATTACACCACCACTCGCTCAATAATTTTTTAATTTCTGAAGCCGTACGAGGTGAAGGTGCCCTATTAAAAAGCCCAGATACCAACGAACGTTTCATGCACCGTTATGCACCTGAGGCAATGGAGCTTGCAACTCGCGATGTCGTAGCCCGTTCTATTTTTAGTGAAATAGAGCACGGACAACATGGGTTTGTTTATCTCGATATTACACATCAGCCCAAAACCTTTCTTAAAAAACGCTTCCCGCAAATTTATCAAACCTTGCTGGGCATTGGCATTGATATGAGCCAAGATATGATTCCAGTAGTCCCTGCAGCCCATTATCAGTGCGGTGGAGTATTAACCGATGTTGATGGTCGCACCGATCTTAAGCGTTTATATGCCATTGGTGAGGTTGCTTTTACAGGATTGCATGGCGCAAACCGCTTAGCCAGTAATTCCTTATTAGAAGCGTTGGTGATGGCCAGCAATGCAGCAAGATGCACTTTAAAAGACATTACATCGCCAGCCAAAGTAGTCGATAATATTCCTAGTTGGAGTTCACCTGGTGAAGTCAATCCAAGACGTGCCAGCCAAATTAATGCCCATTGGCGTGGCCTTCGCGGTGAAATGACGTCTTATGCGGGGATTGTACGTACCGAAGCAGGATTACAAGATCTACTACAATTAATTATGAAACGAAAAAAAATCATTGAAGAATACTATTGGAAGCATTGTATTACTCGTGATTTTATTGAATTACGTAATATTGTATTGAATGCGGAATTGATTGTTCGGGCAGCACTCTCAAGAAGAGAATCGCGCGGCGGACATTACCGAGAGGATTTTCCTCAAAAAAATGTCAAAGCCGAAGAGAGTATTGCCAGACTAACCTCACCGCAAAACCCTTTTACTTGATTTGAGGTTTTTGGATGTTTGAAAGCCACTCTGTTTATCAGCCAGAAAAAACGTTAATGCGTGTTACCAATGACATGACCATTTGCCAAAGTGATTATCCATTGGATTGGTATCAAGAAGAATTCATTCCTTACGCCGAAGAATACCTTGCCCTACCCGATCGCAAATTAACAACAGTCTTGTCCTGGATGACTCCTTACGTAAAAAAAGCTCAAAACCATTTTGGTGATAAGCTGCTTTTGCTTGCTCATTATTATATGGGAGGTGATATTGTACGCTTGGTGGAACAATTTGGTGGACAAATTGGCGACTCCTATCAATTAGCCCTCATGGCTGCCAATCATCCGGAAAAATCCGTCATCATCGAATCTGCTGTTCATTTTATGGCGGAATCTATCGCCATTCTTGCAAATCACCATCAACAAGTGTTTATCACGAACCCTAAATCAGGATGCACCATGGAAATGCTGGCAAAAGATTTCATGGTAGAGCCTGCTTTTTTAGATCTGAATGAACGATATGGTGCTGAAAATATTTTACCAGTTTGTTACATGAACACCTCTGGTCGCGTCAAAGCGATGACCGGCGCTCAGGGGGGTGCCGTATGCACAAGCTCGAACGTTAAAAAAATTTTTGAATGGGCACGTCAGCAAAATAAAAAAATATTATTTATTCCTGATCGTCATATGGGTGAAAATATTGCTTACTGGCTGGGTATCAACAAGCTAGCTTATTGGCCCGGGGGCACTGCGGGTGCTCAATATTCTTTACTCGCCCAAGACCAAAAGACCTTGGAGCAATTTGATAACGCTGAATTGATTTTATTTTCTAGCGAATGTGCAGTTCATACCCATTATCAACCTTACATGTGTGAGTATTGGCATAATCACGGCTACACTACTGTGGTCCATCCTGAATGTCGTAATGAGGTGATTCGCATCGCCCAGCATTCTGGATCGACTGCCTTCATTTGGGATTACGTGGTTAATGACCGAGCTCGTACTAAAAAATATGCCATTGGTACTGAAAATCATATGGTTGAAAATGTAAAACAACATTGTAAAACTCTTGGCATTGACGTAGTCAATCTGGCTGAGGCCCCTAAAAAGAAACATGAAAAAGGGATGGGCTGTGGTTGTGCCACTATGTCGCGTAATGATCCTCCTCATCTGGTTGCCTTGCTTGATCTTCTACGCCAGGGAAAAACAATGAGTTACAACGAAGTGAAAGCTGGAGACTTGGTGAATGAATTCACCGGCTCACGCCAGCGTCTACTAGAAAAAGATCAGCAGTGGATTATTGATAACGCAAAAAAGGCATTAGAAATGATGATTAATATTACTGAGAATCGTTTGTAATTGCCATTTAAGGATTTTAGACAGGAGTGCTTTGCGATGAACACCAAATATCATTCAATTTATGAAGTTCCAGTTGAAAAAATGGATGGCAGTCAAATTGATTTAAAACCCTACCAGAATCAAGTGATGCTTATTGTGAATGTAGCTAGTCGTTGCGGTTTTACGCCTCAATATGCAGAATTGGAAGCACTCCAGCATGATTATAAAGAGAAAGGATTTAGCGTTCTTGGATTTCCTTGTAATCAATTTTTTCATCAAGAGCCAGGAAATCATGATGAGATTAAAGCATTTGCTGAAAGCTGTTACCGCGTCACTTTTCCTTTGTTCGCCAAAATCGATGTAAAAGGTTCCAATCAGGCACCTTTATATGAATATCTTGTAAAAAATGTTAAAAAACGCCCCCTTAAATTTGTTCCCTGGAATTTTACAAAATTCTTGGTGGATACTCAGGGAAATGTGCTGAAGCAATATTTGCCTATGGCATCGTTTAAAAAAATCCGACAAGAAATTGAGAGTTTGTTGCCTCATTCATAGAGGGCTTATAGGAACTACCCTAAATCAATTGTAACACCACCTACAAAGCTAAAATTAAATTGATTGGGGTTGTTGGTTAGCTGATTAAATAATCCCAAATCTATCGCGATTTTCGAGGTAATCATATAAAGCAACCCATAATCGATCATGAGAGCGTTCCCCTCACCGGGTCCTGTTTTTGATAAATCATACATTTCCACATATAGATTAAGCTTTTCAATGGGACTATAACCTAACAGAATGTCGGGGATATAAACCGTATACCGCTCTCCTCCTTCAGCTGCCGGGGTAGTAAAGGAATCTATTTCGAACGTTCCGGTTAAGCTCCATTGATCATTGAGGTTGTAAGTCAGGATAGGACTTAGTGCTGTTCCGATACCTCCACTGCCAAATGACGAATTTCCCCCAGGAACCACAAAGGTCGCCGCACCTGTAATAATCCAATTTTGACTGGAAGCAAAAGGATGTTTGAAATCGAATATTAACGAGTTATACCCCGAAAAGGGCTCCACATCTGTTTCTGCATAGTTGGGAGACCAAACACCAAATTCTGTATTTCCTGGCAGACCCACACGAAACTCACCTTGAGGAAGATTATATAACCAGCCTGATGGTTTGTAAGTTTGATATTGATAACCACCTTCTAAAAAGGCTGATTTATAAGGAATAATACAAGGACTATTAACAAATCCGCCACGATCAGTTAAGGCAAGTACTGCTGGACCTGCAGTGCAGGGATTGCTATCACTTTGAGCAAAAGCCGTGATTTGACAAACATAATTCACAATCAAGGCATAAAGTAAAAGTCGTCCTTGTCTTAATAACATCCTTCTCTCACGACAGCTTTCTTTTGAATTTTTCTACATTAGCATAATTTGCTTAATCTTCTAAGAATCAAATGACTTTCAGCAAAACTATCTTTCCTCTATTGCTACACTAAAGATGCAATCAGTTAATGATTGAGTACATACAAAACCACCTAATGTTTCAATCCAATTATAATCAACACGGGCTGGAATCTTCACTCGCACTGGCCACCAAATTGAATAAAGCCCTACGGAATTCTTATACGTACAAACTACTCCGCGCCCCAATCCGGCAACCATGATATTTGCCCGAGAAAATCGAGTTCCTGATTCGCCTTGCACGTGGTTAGATGAATAGGGATTTTCAATCCAGGGCTTTGGGATAACACCCCACTTCAATGAACTGTTATCAGGATCTGGACAGATGAAATTCTGAGCATAGCTATCCAACGCAAGTAAAGAGAATATTAGGGTTACAGCGATAACTGATTTTTTTATAGTCACGTCTTCTCTCCATGAACAGGAAACAGTTTCCTGCTATTCAAATAATAAACCTGTATTGCAAAGGTTTCGATAGTTCCAGCTGATTATGCATGCAGGAGATGGAAATAAAAGAAATAATTTATATTTTTCCCATTGTAACAAACTATTTCTTTGTTATAATGGCCGCCTGTGCCGGGGTGGCGGAATTGGTAGACGCGCCGGATTCAAAATCCGGTGGTGGTGACACCGTGTGGGTTCGAGTCCCACCCTCGGTACCATTAATAGTGCATAAAAGATATATGCACTTGCACATAAAAGATTTTTCTTTCAAGCAACAACTCAATTTTAAAATTACCCCAACGTCCTTATCGATTCATCCGAATTTGGTCGCGTTGATGATTGCTCGGTAGATGTAGATTTTGTAAAAAATAAATTTTCATAAAAGTGCAGGCTGCCATGGATGATTTGATTATTAAATTATGGAATGCTTATCATCCTATTGATATCAGTGATATTTATTTATAGATCTGATCTGATGATTCCTGCGCAAATGCGCAGGATAAACCATCCTCTAATGAACTACACGAATCGCTTCTCTCTCAGAGAAATTAACTTCATCGATAAGTTTCGTTTGCTCTTTAATCATAAATAGAAAGGGAACAAATCCTAACGCAAGAAGAAAAGACAATTGATAGAGTCCTATCCAACCAAGCCACATCTGTAACATCGCAGCCAGTGGGCCCGAGAAAATTCGCGGTAAGGTAGAAACAGCAACCAGCAGAGAAAATTGTGTTCCCGTAAATGACTTGTTAACCAATCGCATAAATAAAGCAACCAAGGCAGTCGATCCCAAACCTGCTGCAAAATTATCGCAGACGACTGCAGTAGCAAATAATGCTAGATTTTTTCCGACAATAGCTAATAAAATAAATAAAATATTCGTTGCCGCCTGGATCAAACCAAAAACAAGCAGTGCACTAAAGAGTGAACAACGCATTAGAACAATACCTGCAACCAAACCACCTACAAGTATGGAGCTAATACCTATCATTTTATTCACATAGCCTATTGTATCAAGCGAGAAACCCACTCCTTGAATTAAAAAAGGCATCACGATACCACTTGTGGTCGCTGTAAATGCTTCACCTAACTTGTAAAACAAAATAAAACATAACAGGGGAATTATGCCGCGACGCGTTAATAGCTCTTTAATTGGAGCAATAAAAGAATCCACAAAATTGGTATATTGACTGGCTTCTTTTGGCGGCTCTGAACTCCACAATGTGGCAAAAATACCAATCAACATTAAACATCCCATCAGCCTGTAGGTAAACGCCCAACCAAGATGTTTAGCAATCACCAGTGCAAGACCGCCTGCAATCAAAAGTGCCAGGCGATATCCAAAAACAGCCATCGAAGCACCCAAACCATGTTCATTGGTTGATAAATATTCTACTCGTTGCGCATCGATTGCTACATCTTGTGTTGCAGAGAAGCAAGCCATCAAAAATGCCAAAACCGCCATCACCTCAGGGGAGGTTTGTGGTGAAAACCAGGCCATCGCATTAAAGCCAATTAATAAACCAAACTGCATAACAAAAATCCAGCCTCGTCTTCTGCCCATAGGTAACAATGAATAGCGATCTAACAAAGGTCCCCAGGCAATACGATAAGCATAGGGTAAGCTGATGAGGCTCAACATGCCTGTTGCCAATACCGACATCCCTACATCAGCATACCAAGCCTGCAAGGTTCCAGTAATCAAAGCTAACGGAAGTCCTGAAGAAAATCCTAATAAAAAAATGATTAATAACCGTTTATTCATAGAGAATACTCAATATAAATTCTATCGATTAAATTCTTAATGTTACTCATTGAATCAGGCGCAATTTACTAAAAATATTGGCAACCTCATAGAGTTAATACCGACATATGAATGGAATTGGCTGGAACAAGCAAGATTAAGAATTCAATAAAATTGCTCCTGGCTAGGACCAGGAGCGTTGCTTTTTAAGCGTCAGATTTTTTTACAGAGATTAAATGAATTTTGAAAATTAAAGTCTCATTTGGACCAATTGGGCCACCAACACTGCGAGGACCATAGGCTAAATCAGCAGGAACATAAACTTCCCAAGTTGAGCCAGCAGGCATCAATTGTAGTGCTTCAGTCCAGCCAGGGATAACTTGTGATACTTTGAACGTAGCTGGCTTGCCAGTTCGGTCAGTACTATCAAAAACCTGACCATCAATTAATGTACCAGTGTATTCAACGGTAACAGTATCATCTTTAGAAGGTTTAGCGCCGTCACCCTTTTGCAAAATTTTGTATTGCAAACCACTTGGTAAACTCACTACGCCATCTTTAGCTTTATTTTGATTTAAAAAGGCATCGCCCTTAGCTTTGTTTTCTTCAGCTTTTTTATTGAAATCTGCATTACGCTTAGCCATTAAATCTTTTTGGAATTTATTCAATACATCTTTCATTTGCTGTTCAGTTAACAGCAATTGACCGCCACTCATGCCATCTTGCAAACCTTTAGCCATAGCAGCAGGGCTAATATCGATACCTTGCTTTTTAAAATTCTTACCTAAATCAGCACCAATACTATAAGACAGTTTATCCATGTCGCTATTTAATGATGTTGCAGGTGTAGCAGAAGTTGCAGGCGCAGTTGTAGCAGTAGCTGATGCATCAGCGGCAATGATTGCCGTTGACATTGTCAAACCTATGACAGCTGCAGCGACCAGTCTCATCTTCATAAACAATTCCCCTTTTGTCTTTGGTCCAGAATAGAACATGCAAAAATGCCCAACCATTCTGCCTAAAAATAATTAAAATTACTAGGGTAAAATCCTAAAGCCCCACATTTTTCGACTAATCTTATACTATAAACCCACATTTTTATTGTTTGTGTGCAATTTTCCTTCTAAAATTGACGTTATTTAAACCACTGAGTCCCTTGAATGAGTATTAGCGTATTTGATTTGTTTTCCATAGGTATTGGCCCATCGAGCTCGCATACAGTCGGCCCTATGCTTGCTGCTAACGCTTTTTTGGATCTACTTATCAAAGAGAAAAAATTTGATCAAACCGAGCGTGTCAAGATTGAGCTTTACGGTTCACTTGCATTGACAGGAAAAGGCCACGGTACCGATAAGGCTATCCTTAACGGTTTAGAGGGCAAGGCCCCCGAGACTGTAAATCCTGAGAGTATGGTCCCTCGTATGCAGGAAATTCTTAGCTTAAAAACACTGTCTCTGGCAGGTGAGAAAAATATTCCGTTCACAGAAACGACTGATTTTTTATTTTTACAAAAAGAATTATTACCAAAACACAGCAATGGCATGCGTTTTACAGCCTACGATGCTGCTGGAAATACACTTCTTGCTCAAGTTTATTATTCTATAGGTGGTGGTTTTATTACCACTGAAGAAGCATTTGATCACGCATCTGGTGAAAATAGCCCTCCCCCTTTCCCCTTTAAAACTGCGAAACAGCTCTTAACACGTTGCTATGACAACAAAATGACAATCGCAGAACTTATGATGGCCAATGAATTAACCTGGCGAACCCATGAAGAAATTCATGCCGGTATTCTTGCGATTGCTAAAGTAATGGATGAATGCATTGAAAACGGCTGCAAACATCCAGGCAATCTACCTGGCGGTTTAAATCTTAAGCGAAGAGCGCCTGATTTATACCGAAAATTGGTTGAGCACAAAGGCGTACCCAGTGTCTTTGAGCAATCCGATATCATGAACAAGCTTAATTTGTTCGCTATGGCAGTCAATGAAGAAAATGCCGCAGGAGGCCGAATTGTCACCGCCCCCACAAATGGTGCCGCAGGTATTATCCCCGCCGTATTACGCTATTGCCAAGAGGCGCATGATCGTTGGAGCAAAGAAGATATTTATACTTATTTTTTAACTGCAGCAGCCATCGGTATCCTTTATAAAGAAGGGGCTTCTATTTCCGGTGCCGAAGTAGGATGTCAGGGCGAAGTAGGTGTTGCCTCCTCTATGGCAGCAGCCGGCCTTACCGCAGTATTAGGCGGAACCATTGAGCAAATTGAGAATGCAGCTGAAATTGCAATGGAGCATCATCTTGGCATGACTTGCGACCCAGTCATGGGTTTAGTGCAAATTCCTTGCATTGAACGCAATGCGATGGGTGCAGTAAAAGCAGTCAATGCTTCTCGCATGGCGTTAATTGGTGATGGCCAGCATCAAATCTCATTAGACAAAGTGATTCGTACGATGAGAGAAACTGGTAAAGACATGCAAAGTATTTATAAAGAAACCTCCATGGGTGGATTGGCTGTTAATCATCCAGAATGTTAATGCTTCTTTAGAATTTGATTGGGTCGAATAATCTGAAGAACATCGCGTTTAATGGATTGTTTATCCATATTATTCTTTATTCCTATGTCCGGAATATTCTTTACTCTACCTCGGACTACTGTAACCCCTACCTCGGGACTACTGTAACCCCTACCTCGGGACTACTGTAACCCCTACCTCGGACTAACTATCCTACGTACCGCGGCTTGTCCGCGGGATCTAAGTGGTTGAATAAACTACATCCCGCGGACAAACGGCAGGATGTAGGCAGCAGATTCCCTTTCGTAGAGAGCAAGTGCATTATCAATTGTTAATACCCACTTAAGGTTACAAGTGTATGCTTGTTTATATTTATTGCACGCTAGTAATTAAACATGCCCATTATTACCGATAAAGAAGCAGCAATTCGTATACAACGCCATGTTAGAGGCCATTTAGCAAGAAAAAAATATGGAATTAAACAAGCTCCAAAGTCTAGCTTAACGGAATATAAAGCATTTCTGGTAGGAAACGAGCCAATAATAAATTTACCTGAAACGTATAAAGCAAACAAAGAGAAGATCGCCCTAGTCGGAACCTCGGTCCTAAGATCCCTATATTTAATCTGTCAGCTAGGAAATCGCGTAGAGACCCCTAAGCTTATCATTATTGATAATAGTGAAAAAGTATTGGCATTCTGGCGAAAACTTCGAGATTTAATAGAAAAATCAATATTCATCGATGAGACCGCGAATAACGTGATTATGGAGACTAAAGAGGCTAAATTTCTAAAGGTTTTTTCCGAATTTTTGGCCCAAAATACTGAGTTGTATCATGTTATTCCAGACAATGCTTATAATGAGTATCAACCCCTGTTTCAGTATGAAAAGCAAGATCCCAATAATTTTATGAAAAGACTTGTTGAGCAACACGGTTTGTCGTATGTTTTATCCACCATTAAACATATGTCAATTATTGGTCAAAGCTGGGCTGACCCACATCTGCTAAAAGTCATAAAAAATATATTAGATCTCCATGGCATAAAAAAAGTCTATGCCTACCCCTCTAACATAGAACATTGTATCAATGACGAATTTATTGAACAGCTGAGAGAAAACATTGAAGTTTTAAAGCCAGAATTGTCTGTCGAGACCGATCGATGCCCATCACATGGCATTCCAGAAACTGTTTTCCTGAAATCAGGGACAGAACTACAAAAGGAAAAAGAAAAACGCATACAGAATAAAGCAATTCATTCAATTTTAGATGAATTTAAGACGAAAATTGAAACTATAGGTAAACACCATCCGCAAGCAAAACAAAAAGCGTTAAATTTGCACAGGCAATTAACTCAAAACTTGGAGAAGGTTGTTACACAACCCAGGGCTTCACAAGATTTCACGAGTTATATTCAACAAGCACAAACTCTAATTACTGCTGCAATTCCAACACTCGAAAGAGATTTAAGTTGGAGCGATTACTTACTTAATTTGATTAAGCGTATTGCTAGTGCGGTGGCTTATGGCTGTACCCTTGGATACGCACAAAGATTTTTTCCCATGAAAACTGCAGAAGCAGCTACAGCAGCTAGCCAATTAGGTATAGACTTAGAAAAGACCTCTGCTGGCCCGCTGTTTTCTATATAAACTCACATCGTTGCGAGCTCAATGTAGCAATCCAGGATATCCATGCATGGATTGCTTCGCGTTGCTCGCAATGCCCAATAAACTATGCTTCCTGTAATGGCATCGATTTAATAAAGCAATAATAGAAAACGAGCAAACCAACAACCAGCAACCACATTCCTCCTAGAATATCTACAAAAGCCTTTAAAGGATTTGCATCCATATACCCCATCAATATCACCGCTATTGCTGCACTCGACATGTTAATAAAACTCATCATTGCCGAACCATTTGCTTTATCTTTAATTGCCGTCGATGCAAGCAAAGCGCCTCCTGTAAACAAGAGACCGCCAAAGAGATAAAAACTCATTGTGCTAAAAAAGAACCAACTTGCCGATACAGAATGAATTAACACCATTGCTACAAGACTTAAGATCCCCATCAAACTACCCAATAATCCCAGAGTAATCACTTGTGTGGCTGAAAAGCGATTGATTAAAATCTTTGCCCATAATCCACCCAGGAGCATGCCAAGCATGTTAAGAATATTCCAATACCCATAATCCACTATTCTAAGGTGTAAAATGTCATTGGCTATTTGTGGACCAGCCGCTGAGAAACAATACCCCATGGTTGAACACAAACCTACAACCAAAGAAAAGATGATTAATTTTCCTGACGATAAAGACTGGTGATAATTATTAATAATCTCTCGCCAATAAATTGGCTGAGCGTTTATTAAGGTCTCACTGAACAAGCAAGTTCCCCCTAGCATTACAATACCATGAATAAGTAATACGATAAGACAAAGGGACCACTGCCAATACTCAGCGAGAACACCACCAAGAGCAACGGCAAACCCGATACCCACTGTAAACGACAAAATGCTGTAAGCCATGGCTGTTGCTCGTTGCGATTCATGCAACCATTCATTAATTAACATATAAGTACAAGCAAGCCCACTAGCTGCACCTAGCGCACTGATAAAACGTCCCAGGATTAATAAGAAAAAACTGGACTGCCCCAATCCTAACAGGCAGAGCAACAACCCTACAAGATTAATGCTCAACCCGATGCGTAAAGCTCCTACTCGCCCCCATCGGTTAGCAAGTGGACCATAAATAAGCTGACCAACCACATAGCCAAGCAAGAAAACAGACACTAACCACTCGACCTGACCATTCGCCAAACCAAATTGTAATTGGATTTGAGGCAATCCTGGAGTAATAATTGCGGCTGAAAAAGAAGCGATGGAAATATAACTTAAGAGCCATGCGATACGAAATTTTGAAATCACAATAATGACCTGTTAGTGGAAATATCGGTAATTTTAAATTTTGAACTTTAGTTAATAAAGAGGGTTTTCAGTTAACTATAATTAATTAAAAGTTAATAATAGTTGAAACGCGGTCTTTGAGTCCGCCTTATAAAAATGATCACTTATCGCGTAACCTACGACGCAAGCCAATTCCTGATTAATGTATAGCAAGGGTATGCTTTCACGAAGCCATGGAGGAATTTGCCAATCTTGAAATAACTTTTTGAGTTGTTTGGTTTGACCATGCCAATGCAATGTCTCCCCACCTTGGCGAAACTTTACTTCAATTGTGCTATTGGGAGGTATAACAAGCCCTCTAGTCGTCAAATGTGCCGATAAAATCCCCCTACCCGAACCTAAATCGAGAGGCTCAGGAAAAGAATTCCACCGAACTGATAAGTGAGAACTTTGCGTTTTGAGTATTAAATATAATCTGTCTTGATAGCGTCTGACACAAATATTATCTCCCCAGGAAACTTGGGAATTCGCATCTCGTCTAGCATGAATCACTTCAGAAATTAATCGATTAAAGGTTGCCGTAGACGGCAATTTAATCTGATTACCTTTCAACCAAACTCGTAATACATTGGTTAGTCTAGCTCGAGTTAACGGTAGAAGTTTGGCAAGAGGGAGTTGAGGCGAAATAACTGCAAGTTCAGGACAATCAATTTTTGCCAAATCTTCTAAATTCTCTTGCGCTTGTTGGCAATGTTTGCTTGTACGCGCCAGGTTATTAATAATTTTAGGCCAACGTGAGGCAAGCAAAGGGATTACCAGATGTCGTAAAAAATTCCGAGAAAATGCAGTGTTTTCATTGCTCTCGTCATCAATCCATTGCAAGTGATTGTCATTCGCATAAGTTTCAAGCGTGCTACGTGGGGAATGCAACAAGGGTCGAAGTAATACTCCCTCGGCAAATTTCTTTAAAGAAGACATCCCTGACAAGCCATCAATGCCTGTTCCTCGTAATAAGTGCAATAGTAAAGTCTCAGCTTGATCATTTAGATGATGAGCAAGAATCAGACAGTCATTTTTTTCAATCAAACTGGCAAACACCTTATATCTAGCACGCCTTGCAGCATCTTCAACATTGGAATCACGTTTGAAATGAACTTGTTTTACGATTAGGGGTATTTTTAGACTATCGCAAAATTGCTGGCATTGCTTTTGCCAGTTTTGCGCATTAGGACTAATCCCATGATTGATATGCACCGCTGTAAGCTTAGGCTGAAGTTGTGGGTAACTTGACAGGGCATGAAGAAGCACAGTGGAGTCTAGTCCTCCACTGTAACCTACGAATAAACGATGATATCCTTGGAGAGATTGTAAAATTTCGCTATCAAATAATCCATTAATCACAAGCACCCATCGCCATGAATTTTTCATACCGTTGCTGTAAAAGCTCGGTCATTGAAAACGTTTTTAAAGTTCGTAATTCATCCGTTAATACATCTTTTAAGCGCTGACACATTTCATTGACATTGCGATGAGCACCGCCTAGAGGTTCAGGAATGACTTCATCCACTAAACCAGATTCAATGATTCTATCAGCCGTAATACCCATAGCACGAGCCGCCTCACTTGCTTTCGCCGCATCTTTCCAGAGAATGGAAGCACAACCCTCGGGAGAAATCACTGAGTATATTCCATACTGGAGCATCAAGACCCGATCCCCTACACCGATAGCTAGAGCACCTCCTGAACCGGCCTCCCCTGTCACTGTACAAACCACTATGGTTTTTAATTTTGCCATTTCGAGCAAATTTCTTGCGATGGCCTCAGACTGATTACGTTCTTCTGCACCAATACCAGGATAAGCACCTGCTGTATCAATAAAAGTAAATATCGGTAATTTGAATTTTTCAGCAAGTTTCATTAACCGCAATGCTTTACGGTATTCTTCAGGACGAGCCATACCAAAGTTTCGGTAAACCTTTTCTTTTGTTCTCTTACCCTTTTGGTGTCCCAAGACCATTACCGGCTCACCATTTAATCGTGCTAAACCACCAATGATGGCCGGAGCAGACGAGTAATGCCTATCACCATGTAACTCTTGAAAATCGGTAAAAATATTCTCTATGTAATCTGTAGTCTGAGGACGCAATGGATGACGTGCCATTTGGGCAACTTGCCAGGGCTCCAGATTAGAGAAAATATTTGCTGTCAATTCCTGACATTTTGTCTCAAGACGGGCAATCTCTTCACTTAGGTTAACTTCATTATCATTGCCAACCATACGCAATGCTTGAATTTTTTGATTTAGCTCTTCAATAGGTTGTTCGAAATCCAAAAATTGTCGACTCATCAGTTACTCATTTGGCGAATTTATTTTCATGCGCTATGATACCCGTAACTGCTTTTTGACGCCACCGTTCCTATACATTATATAGGGCAAAAATCGCTATTTTGATTAGGTAATGCAGAATTGAGTCACTCTTGTGAGCAATTTTCGCGTCATTCTTAAGGAGAATCCTCGTTCTATGCCCTTATTTCAATCCATGACTACTGCTGAGTGTCAATTGAAAAGCGATCGAGTGGATATCTGGGAATTTTCATTGAGCCATTTACCGAATTGGGCAATGTCATGCCTTGAGGAAGAAGAACGTGAACGGGCACAACGTTTTCATTTTCCCCGTCATCAGCGTCGTTTCGCAGTGTCTAGAGCTATGCTTCGCGCCATTCTTGGTCTTTATTTTAAAAAAAATCCCGCTGAGCTACTTTTTACCTATGGTTCGCATGGCAAGCCAAAGGTTAACAATACCATTCATCTACAATTCAATTTGACGCATTCGGAAGACTTGGCCCTTCTGGCAATAGGACAGCAATTCCCTTTAGGGATTGATATCGAATTTTTTTCAACTCGACCTTATCTTGGTTTAGCTAACACTGTTTTCTCATCTCAGGAAATAGCCCAATTATCAGCCTTGCCACCCTGGCTTATACCTCTTGGCTTTTTTCATACCTGGTCACAAAAAGAAGCGTTAATTAAAGCCTGTGGATTAGGACTTTCCTATCCGACTAAAGAATTTGATGTCCCTGTTATTTCCCCTATGAAGACCCATGTTCTTGATACAAAACATCAAAAAAATTGGCAAATAATTTCGTTTATGCCCAGAATTGCTTGCAGTGCTGCATTATGTTGCGAAATTAATGTACGACATATTCGTTATATTTCTGTTGACCCCCTCAATTTTCATCCTTTTTAAATATCAATAATTCTATTTTCTTACATATTATGGTACAATAAGAACATTTTTAAGACACAAAGAGTGTTTGCTATCTAGAGTTGTAGAAACTATGCCTCGAATTAATTACTCCTTACTTGTCAAGCTACCTGAAGAAAAAAGAGATTTTTTAGGATTTCGTCCGGATATTCTCCTTTTTCAAGATGATGAGAGTGAATATCAAGCCACTATCCATAAATTAACTGCAGCAAAATATTTGTATACAGATGGCTTTGATATCCGACCAGCTAGCCTTTTAAGGTATGTGTTTGAATCGTTTAAAGGTTGGCTTGGATTGGATAACAACTGTGAGCCACGAAAAGTGCAAATGGGTTTACGTAAATATGCTTTCTATGGTTATCTGCAAGGATATTCCCAGACACACTCCAATTCATTACAAAGGCATGGGGTGCCAGCAATATTTTTTCATCTTCTTCATTCTCCACGAGGTGATGATACAACCAAAGCACTGCAAGACAACCTAACTCGCTTTTATGTCAGTGATGTGCAGCATCTAGTCGCTAAAGAGGGAGAGCCGTCAATTTCTTTTGAGAATCATAGTTTCGGAAAAACTTGGGCTAGTTTGGAACTTTGGTCTGAAATTCCAAAACTCGATCCGCAAGATGATTCTTTGATTACCACTACTGTTGAACACTTAGAGAATTCCAGAACTTCTTATACATTTTTAAAAAATAGTAAATATGCTTTTTCTGTTGCTCAAATTTATATGAATGAGGTTAGAGCTCACCAAAATACAAATCGATTTAAAAAATATTTAAAATCGTTTCTGAATTTCTCCACAGATGCTCAAGCTTTAATAGAAAAAGCGATATTCTATGCACCCGACATTTGCCTACAGAATAAAAATATTTTTATTAATTTTTATTTGGAAAAAAAGAACTTTGATGCTGCCTTTCATTTAATTGAACAACTTCAGGATCTCAAAGAGGCAATAACTTTACTCAATAATCACTTTGAGAAATCCAAACTTTTACAGTATGTAAAAAAAGACTCGCCTTTAGGAATTGCCCTTTCAAAACAGTTTATAACGGAAAACACCACAAAACTTGAGGACATTCGATTTGCAGCGCAATTTAATTCAAACCTTGGAGCAGATTTCCCAGCACAAGGTTTGCGACTATTAGTTGCCGACCAACAGTATGACGCAGCCTATACGCTCTATAGCAATGCACAAAAAGGGAGTGAATTTTATTCTGACGATCTTGAAAAACTTGCTGATTACTTCACAGAAAGAAGTAGCGTGACGGAAAGCACAGCTCTCCAATTTGCAACGCAAAAAAACTGGAAAGCTGTTATGGAGCTAATGCCTGAAGGAATTCAGTTCACAGAAAAGGCAATTTCACTGGATGACAATGGCAGACGAACTCAAAGACTTAATATTCAACGCCTTTTATACGCCAGAGCCCTCATTGAAAATGATAATACGAGAAGCATTAGTGACTGTAATATCAAACAAGTCAACCAAGCAGTTGAGTTACTTAAACAATGTTCATTTAGCGCCAACAGAGATAAAGAAAATTATAAATTAGCGTTAGCTAAAGGCTTAATGCGCCAGGTGGATTACAAAATTAAAGCCATATTACCTACCGAATATGAAGCCAAACATCAATTTATAGCGTTCACAAAGGCTCATTATGCAGAAATTCAGGAGATAGTCACCTTATTAAGGGAAATTATAGAATTGCTTAAGAATACTGATAATCAACAATTAAAATTCTATTTAGGAAAGGCCAATTTTATCTTGGCAGACATAACACTATTTTTTAGCTTAAGCGATGAAAACATGAATCATTTCTATATAGCTGCAATGAAAGCTGTTCCCACCAATCCTATTTATACCTTGATCTGCAGTGAACTGACTGAGGATAAGGACAAAAAAGAGGATTTACAGGCAGAGGGCGTCGGACTATTAAAAGATTTGGGATATAGTACTCTTGATTATTATCGTTGGTCTGAACATCGATGGCATAAGGATAAAATTTCTGAGGCCACGCAGCTCGTTGATCCCCATAATTTTGATAATCCTGAGAAGTCTGGAAAGACCCGTGCGCGATTTTCAATAATCTAGCCAATAATTCCAATCTTTTTTTCATAATACAATGCAGGATTTCTAAATTTTGTTTATGATTTAATTGAGGAAATCACTTAATAAGGATGTTTTATGACTACAGTGCTATTAGAAGAGCCACGTGACGTAAAGCGTAGTTGGGGTTGGTTATTGACTCTTGGTATATTATTTGTCATTCTCGGATGCATCGGTTTAGGAATGGTTGTCGGTTTGACCCTGGCCAGCATGCTTTTTCTGGGTGTATTGTTAATTATCGGTGGCTTTTTGCAAATTGTCGATGTATTTAAAGCTCGCCGCTGGAAAGCCGTTGCCTGGCACGCGTTTATTGCAGTACTTTATCTTATTGGTGGGGCTCTCATCATTTATGATCCCTTTCTTGCATCGGCATTAATCACAGCCTTATTAGCAACAGTACTTATTATCATAGGTTTAAGCCGCTTTTTCATGGCTCTCATGCTAAGAGGTAGTAAAGGCTGGGGATGGTTGTTGCTTGCGGGTATTATTGCCATAGCCCTTGGTGTAATGATTTTAATGCACTGGCCTCTAAGCGGATTGTGGATCATTGGTTTATTCATTGCCGTGGAATTAATTGTCGATGGCTGGACTTATATTTTCATGGCATTAGCGCTTAGAAATGCCTAGGTCTGTTAACAATCCCCCCTAAAGCACCCACGTCCCGCCGTTCATCGACGGCATCCTGGATCCCGCGGACAAGCCGCGGGACGTGGGTTTAAAATTTTGTTGGCTGGCTTATTTTCCTGGCATTAGCACTTGGAAATGCCTGCGTCTGTTAACAATTCACCACAATCCACCCTAAAACACCCACGTCCCGCCATTTATCGACGGCATTCTGGATCCCGCGGACAAGCCGCGGGACGTGGGTTTAAAATTTTGTTGGCTGGCTTATTTTCCTGGCATTAGCACTTGGAAATGCCTGCGTCTGTTAACAATTCACCACAATCCACCCTAAAACACCCACGTCCCGCCATTTATCGACGGCATTCTGGATCCCGCGGACGAGCCGCGGGACGTGGGTTTAAAATTTTGTTGGCTGGCTTATTTTCCTGGCATTAGCACTTGGAAATGCCTGCGTCTGTTAACAATTCACCACAATCCACCCTAAAACACCCACGTCCCGCCATTTATCGACGGCATTCTGGATCCCGCGGACAAGCCGCTGAACGTTGGTTTTAAAATTTTGTTGGCTGGATTATTTTTCTGGCATTAGCACTTGGAAATGCCTGCGTCTGTTAACAATTCACCACAATCCACCCTAAAACACTCACGTCCCGCGGTTTATCAACGGCATCCTGGATCCCACGGACAAGCCGCTGAACGTGGGTTTTAGAATTTTGCTTGCTGGATTATTTTCCTGGCATTAGCACTTGGAAAGCCTGCGTCTGTTAACAATTCACCACAATCCACCCTAAAACACACACGTCCCGCGGTTTATCAACGGCATCCTGGATCCCGCGGACAAGCCGCGGGACGTGGGTTTAAAATTTTGTTGGCTGGCTTATTTTTCTGGCATTTATTGATTTTAACTGAAACAGTAATGGATTAGATATGTTGAAATTTCACTATAAAATCCACATCCGCTAGCACATCGGCGGGATCCAGGGTCCCCCGCCAATGTGCTAGCGGATGTGGATTTTATAGTGAAATTTCAACATATCTAATCCATTACTGTTTCAGTTAAAGGTCGAATTAATATTGACTTTATTGTTAATCTGACAAGCTAAAGTTCCCCCTGTATAATCAAAGAAATTTATATTTTATTCCTCATTTTTATGAAAAAATTTAGCCCTATACAGTTGCAATTAATTAAGCGACTTGCGGACGGTGCCTGTTACAGTGGAAGTGTGCTTGGCGAGCAGCTTGGCGTGTCACGAACTGCTATATGGAAACATATCCGCCAACTTATTGATTTAGGTCTGCCAATACAACGTTTACCACAGCAAGGTTATCAACTGACCGTTCCAATACAATTACTTAATGAAGAAACAATTCAGCAACAGCTTAAGATCAGAGGTTTTAAAAAACCTCTTCATTTTCATTTATTTCCTACGATTGATTCGACCAATCAATTTTTGAAAAATTTACCAAGTAGTTCCCTGTTAGAAATTTGTTGTTCGGAAATGCAAACTCACGGGCGAGGTCGCTTTGGACGTCACTGGGTTTCTCCATTTGGAGAGAATATTTATTGCTCAACTCGTTGGGAACTTAATTGTGATTTATCTCAGCTTTCCGGTTTAAGTTTAGTCGTGGGAATAGCTATTTTATCAAGCTTAAAGGATAGCGGGATTCATGAAGAAATTTTGTTAAAATGGCCAAATGATCTTCTATGGAAAGATAAAAAATTATGCGGAATTTTAATAGAAATTACTGCCGAGACGCATGCAAATTCTCAAGTTATTATTGGTATTGGACTGAATGTAAATACCGCAACAAATTTCCATCCTTTGCCAGAAAAACCTTGGTGTTCCCTGTATGAAATTACAGGTCAATATCATGATCGTAATAGACTTTTAGCCAATTTAATTTATCAATTACATCGCTACGTCGATAAATTTTTACATACAGGCTTTGCTAGTTTTACCGATGAATGGCGAAAAGTTGATTATTTATTCGGAAAGTCGATTACGGTATTACAGCCTACTGGCTCAATCCAGGGAAGTGCTTGTGGGGTTAACAAGCTTGGGCAATTGTGTCTTGTTGATGAGCAAGGAACTATCCATTATTTGTCGTTTGGAGATACATCGTTAAGTGAGATAGAGAGATAAGAGAAAAGGGGTTTTAGAGAGTTTGTCCCGGGTGACCAACTCCTTTTGGATCCGGGACTGGAGGACTGCAATGGAATCTGGTTATACAGCTTCTTCGCTATCGGTCGACTCTTTTTCTTGCTGGATGCGCAAATAAATTTCTTCACGGTGTACAGAAACATCTTTTGGTGCATTGATACCTAAGCGCACTTGATTTCCTTTTACACCTAACACAGTAATATTTACATCGTCGCCGATGATTAAGGTTTCACCAATACGCCGAGTCAAAATTAGCATGACTAAATTCTCCCTTAGATGGCAGCCACCATCTATTCCATGAACCTCCATGGTGCCCTCGGTGACTACAACATGATTAAATTACAAACAATTTTAGGCTGTTCCATCGTAAGTTTATACAATGATTCTTAACAAAATATTAAGAAAAGCCTTAATTTTATTTCTATTTAGAAATAAATTAAATTTTTGTTCTTTTAGACCAACGCACAAGGCAATAATTTTGAGCAAAATTCTCTATTTTTGGCGATTATGAGCCCTAATAAATCACGATGATTAATTTATAGCCTTAGGTTTCTTAGGAATCAATTGAGTCTCAAAAAAACAGCGAGATATTATAATTGAAAAAACAGTAAAAGTGAGACTTTTTTTAATTTTTTTTTATTTAATTCGATAAATGGAATTTCTTGTAGAGGGATGAAGATATAGTCTGTTGAAATTACTGAAAATTCTTATTTCTCATCAAATAAAGGTAATTTTTTATACATTTTGTTAGAGATAATAAATTACAGCTGCTTCCTTTTTATTTAATTAGGTTAATCATTTTTTAAGAAAGAGAACCCTATATTAATTTTTTTATTTATTCGGCGCTTTATTAGTGGTATTTTTATAAAAAAATTTTAACCAAGATCTCGCATGAAGCAATTAACTGAACTCAATTCCTGGATCGAACTAGAAAATCATGTTCACACTCTACGTCTGGCAACTATTCATGAGTTGAATCAATCTGATGCAAGGTCTACGAGTCTTACAGCTTCAACCCAACACATTCAAATTGATTTTAGTAATCAACGCCTAAATTCCACTACCCTGGAATTATTGTTGCAATTGGCTGATGAGTGTCAATTAAAAAGTAAAATTGATGCATTAATCCAGGGCGACGCAGTGAATAACAGCGAAGGCAGACCTGCTCTGCACACGGCTTTGCGTACACCAGACAGCACTCCTATCCTTATTAATAGCAAAGATATTATTCCAGACATCGCTGCAGCACGCGAACAAATCAAAACTATTTCTGACTCTGTTAGAAATGGTGAATGGCTTGGTTTTTCAGGAAAACCCATTACAGATATCGTAAATATTGGAATGGGAGGTTCTGATTTAGGGCCTCGTTTTTCTATACGTGCTTTATCGGATCTTGCTGCAAAGCATTTGCGCTATCACTTTGTTTCAGACGTTGATCCCAATGCTTTAAAATACGTAACTCATAATTTAAAGCCTGAGACAACATTGTTTATCGTCTCATCCAAATCGTTTACTACCAAGGAAACATTACACAATGCCAAAAAGGCATTAAGTTGGCTTAATAATCCCTCTCACATGGATAAACATTTTATAGCAGTCACTGCAAATGTAAGAAAAGCTAAAGAAAATGGATTTAATAATGTGTTACCGATTTGGGAATGGGTAGGCGGTCGCTATTCACTGTGCTCTGCAATTAGCTTAATTACGTCCATTGCAATCGGATATGAGCAGTTTTCACAACTTTTAGCCGGTGCCCACAGTATGGATAACCATTTCCAGAATACGCCTTTTACTAAGAATTTACCGGTACTCTTAGCACTTTTGGGCATCTGGAACAATAATTTTTTACATATTCATAATTTGCTAATCCTGGTTTATGCGCAACAGCTTGAATATTTTGTACCTTATATACAGCAGCTAGATATGGAAAGTAATGGGAAATCCATTGATAAACGGGGCAGAGCAGTTAATCATGCTACCGGCCCCATTGTTTGGGGTGGTTTAGGTAACCAAGCCCAACATAGCTATTATCAGTTACTGTGCCAGGGAACTCATAAAGTTGCTTTAGATTTCGTGACTGTAAAATCATTTGATACTGAATTAATCAATGCTATGGCTGAAGCAAAAAGAAAGATACTGGCTTATGGTGTCCATGAACCAGAAAATCCTAATGGGTATATTCCCGGAAACAAACCCTTAAATCATATCCAATTGGCAGATTGCTCGCCCTTTACATTAGGACAGCTTATTGCTCTTTACGAGCATAAAATTTACACACAAAGTGTCATTTGGGATATTAATGCGTTTGACCAGCCGGGTGTTGAAAGCGCAAAACGGCAAGGATTGCCTTCTGTTGTTCTATGATCAACTCAATTCAATACCTCCGAGCCTTAGCGGCTTGGATGGTTGTGTTGCATCATTTTTTTCAAATTGCCTTTAAATCTGGAACCTCTGATGGGCTCGCTTATTTTTTTTATTATGGTGCTTATGGAGTTGATTTATTTTTTGTAATCAGTGGTTTCGTTATTTATCACTCTATTTCTGGGAAGGTGATTACTTTTAAACAATTCATGCTTCAACGAATAGCCCGTATTATACCTGCCTACTGGTTTTTTACTCTTCTTGTTGCAGTTTTGGTGATTCATTACCAAGGATTAATCCCTTCCACCGCCTTTTCTCCCCTATTTCTTCTAAAAAGCCTTTTCTTTTTACCGGAGAATAATCCCTCAGGCATAGGATTTTATCCTTTGTTAACTGTGGGGTGGACACTCAATTACGAAATGGTTTTCTATTTTATTGTTGCCCTAACGCTTATTTTACCCACAAAATTTCGCCTTGTAGCAACCACACTAGGACTATGTTTATTAATTTTTGCAGGCTCAAAATTAAATAATTTTTCATTTTACTCGAATAAAATGATGCTCGAATTTTTATTTGGAGTAATAGTTAATCTTCTATGGAAAAAAGGACTCATACAAAAAATTCCTGGTTCTGCAGCCATCGCTTTTGTCATATTGGCCTTATTAGTGATTGGATTTGAGAAAGCCGGACATCACTATCTGCGTACTGGTATTCCTTGTGCGCTAATTTTTACAGCAGTTATTTCACAAAATCACAGGTTAAATCATCTATGGATTATCCATTTGGGGAACTGGTCTTATTCGACTTATCTATGCCATGTTTTAATTTTGGCGGCCCTACATTCCTTTGCTACCGCATTTGGGTTTCATTCATTGTTCATTGCATGTTTTGGTTTACCCTGCATCGTGATAGCGTCTTATCTAAGCTATACCTTCATTGAGAAACCAGCGCAACTTTACTTCTACTCTTTTGCAAATCGAAAACACATCCTTACTACCGCAAGAGAGTCTAGGAGTTTAAATACCTCTATCTGATTTTTTTAGCAGGAGCAACTGAGGCCCTCATTTTTATTGTTTTTTTAAAATTTGAAAAACGTAAGTAATAAAATTTTCTCATTAAAAAGGCGAGAATATTTTTCGGATAGCCACATCCCCCTTTCATCATAGCCAATGTTGTAACGAGGCAATTGGTATACAGTTCTTTTCTTAAAGCTGGGTATTTTTCAAAGTACTGAAATAAATCAGTAAAATAGATATTGTAGGCTTTTTGCCTTCCTTTTTTGCTTGCCAGATAAGCACCCCCCATAGGATTACAACGGTATTTCACCAATATTTCATTAATATAGGCCCCTTTTCCTTCAGGAATTAAAGAATCCATTGCAAAAAACCATTCCATAAAATCACGCTTCGGATCCATAACTTTACGGGCCACACGACGGTAAGCATAAGAACTATGAACTGCTACGGTGCCCCATAATGCCAAATCCTTGACAGCAAAAAATAGAATAGGGCTATTGGGAGTAGGAGCACCCGTCTCTGCCTGGTAACTTAAGTCATCCGAAAAATAAAGAGCTCGGTGGAACACTATGTTTATGGTGTTGTCGTCTTTGAACAAATCAAATTGCTTTTGTAATTTACCAGGCAACATAATGTCATCACCATCCAAGTGAAACACAATATCCCCCGTGGCCATTTTATGAGTTTCAATATAATTTCGCCCCGCACCAATGTTTTCTTTGCGCAAAATCGCCGTTATTTTTTCAGGGTATAATGACTGGTAGTGAGCAATGATTTCTTGAGTACCATCCTTGGAACAATCATCAGCGACTAAAATATTAAAATCAAAATCCGTCTTTTGATTTAAAACACTTTCAAGCGCTTCGCTGATATAATCTTTTTGATTGTAACAAGAGACAACAACTGTAGCATTTAGCATAATCTATATTTCCATGACTAACGTGGGGCGTTTACTTCGATAAAAATAGTAAAATACTGCCAATACTATTACACAATACAAAAAGGCAGTACACACATAAGACAGTACGACAGCAGATAAAGAAGCAGAATAATGAAGCTCAACCGAGCATAGCAGAATAAATAAAGCTCCCTGTATGATTTCACCTACGATGTATAGTTTCGTCGCCGCCTTGGCGACAACCACAAACCCCACTACCCATCCAATCACACGGAAAAAATCCCCTAGCATTTGCAGTAAAAACAAGTGGCTCATGCTTAAAAATTTATCGGTATAAACCATCGTTATTACAAAATTTCTACAGAAAAAGAAAAAAAGCATCATTGAAAGGAATAAACTGCCAATGAAAAGAATCATTTTGTTAACTTCACGTACGATACTCGCATTCTCTTGTTTAGGCGAAACAATAGGCACAAAATAAAACGACAGAAAAAGTGAATAAAAACTGAGATATGCCGCTGACAATTTGGTAATTGCCTGCCAAAAACCTGCCGCTTCTATCCCCAGCAAGTAAATAATTTTATTTCTAATAGACATTTCCACAATGGGAAAACAAACGGTGCTAAAAAGTAACATTAAACTAAATTTACTTAGTAAAAGACCATCTTGTTTTATAGAGTCAAATCGTAAATAACGCCAAATGCGTTTTGACAGCGCATAATAAATGGCAGGAATAAAGGGGCAAAGAATCGGTGCTGTTATTGCCACTACCGCTCCCCGAAATCCATAATTCGGTATCATATAGCTTGCGAGGGCAACGGCAAAAAGATTCCCAAGAACTACTAAAACTGCATACGCTGTATTATGACGAAAACCATTTAAAAGACCATAGGCAAAGTTATTCAATGAGATGAATACCTGGGCTATCAAGAAAAAATAAATATAAATACGGTACTCTGAATTTAAAAAAATGTAGGCTGTTAATTGTTTACTTAAAATAAGCCCAATACCTAAGGTCAGTAACGCACAAATGCCAGTATAAAAAAAGGCACTCGTAGCAAAACGTAGTTGTTTATCAGGTGAACCTCTGTACTCTGAAATATATTTAATAATTCCGGCAGTAATACCACCTCCCGCTAGCGTACCCGCAATAGTGACTAAGGTCATAAAGTTGCCCAAGAGCCCCAAACCTTCAGGCCCTTGGGTTAATGCGATTTGTTTAATAATAAATAAATTAACTAATAAACGACTTAAATGAGAGACTGCCGTTAATATTGCAACTTTAAACTGCTGCACTAGAGCTCCCTTAAGCTTGTAATAGCCTTATTAACAACCAACTCAGCCTCTGCATGCGTCAGGTTAAACCAAAGAGGCAAGCGGACAAGCTTCTCGCTTTCTGTGGTTGTAAATTCATCCTTACCTGAGAATCTTCCATATTTTAAACCTGCTGGACTTGAGTGCAGCGGTACGTAATGAAATGGAGTTTGAATATTATGTGCCTTCATTTTATCAATAAATGTGTCACGCATTGTCAGTGAATCAAGCTTGATATAATACATATGTGCGTTATGGACACACTCAGAAGGTACATGTGGTTGATGAATAAGCTCATTTATCGACTCAAGTGCTTCATGGTATTGATGCCATAGTGCCAGGCGCTTTTCATTAATTTGCGAAGCCGCTTCAAGCTGCGCTAAAAGATAGGCTGCCTGAAGTTCACTGGGCAAGAAACTGGAACCAATGTCTCTCCAGGTGTATTTATCCACCTGACCTCGTAAAAATTGGGAGCGATTTGTTCCTTTCTCACGGATTACCTCGGCGCGCTCAACAAAACGCTCATCGTTAATAAGCAGGGCCCCACCCTCTCCGCCTGAGGTATAATTTTTTGTTTCATGAAAACTGTAGCAACCTAAATGACCAATTGAGCCTAACTGTCGTCCTTTATAAGTAGCCATGACACCTTGAGCAGCATCTTCAATAACGTATAGGTTATAGCGGTTAGCTAATGCCATAATGGCATCCATTTCACAAGCAACTCCTGCATAATGCACAGGAACTATGGCTTTTGTTTTTGGGGTAATTGCTGCTTCAATTTTTTTCTCATCGATATTCATCGTGTCTGGTCGAATATCAACAAAAACTATTTTTGCCCCTCGCAGAACAAAGGCATTTGCGGTACTTACGAAGGTATAGCTAGGCATGATAACCTCATCGCCTGGGTGAATATCAATCAATAGTGCCGTCATTTCCAAGGCAGCAGTACAAGAAGGTGTGAGCAAAGCTTTTATGACAGACGAGGGTTGTTCCAACCATGCTTCGCAACGTTTTGAATAATTACCATCGCCACATAACTTGCCATTGGCATTTATGATTTCAGAAATATAACCCAGTTCAGTTCCTAGCACAGGAGGTTTGTTAAAGTTAATCATTTAATAATTTATCCGGTAACCGCTTCAGATTTATTTTTAGAACCATATAGAATGTCATTAATATGATTCTTGCCCAACAACGAGAGTAAGTAATTCCCATAATTGCTTTTATTTAAAGCGCTGCCAATCGCATGGAGTTCACTGTCAGATAACCAACCATTGTTGTAGGCTATTTCTTCTAAACAAGCGATTTTTAATCCCTGGCGATGCTCAATGGTTTGCACAAACATGCTTGCCTCTAAAAGACTCTCATGATTTCCAGTATCCAACCATGCAAATCCACGCCCTAGTAATTCCACATTCAATTGTCCCGCTTCGAGATATGCTTGATTTACACAGGTTATTTCGAGCTCATTTCTGTAAGAAGGTTTAATTTGTTTAGCGATATCAATGACCTGATTATCATAAAAATATAATCCGGTTACAGCAAAATTTGACCGCGGACTATTCGGCTTTTCTTCAATAGAAATGGCGCGTAAATTCTCATCAAACTCAACCACACCAAAACGCTCTGGATCTTTGACCTGATAGCCAAACACCGTCGCCCCAGTAGTTCGATTTGCAACTTCTTTTAATTTTGGTCGAAAGCCTTGACCGTAAAAAATATTATCGCCTAAGACCAGGCAAACGGAATCAATGCCGATGAAAGACTCGCCAATTATAAAAGCTTGCGCTAATCCCTCAGGTTTTTCTTGCACCTCATAGGTTAATCGAATTCCAAACTGTTGCCCATCTCCTAAAAGACGCATAAATGCAGCCTTATCTTCAGGAGTAGTAATCACTAAAATTTCACGAATTCCAGCGAGCATGAGCACAGAAAGAGGATAATAAATCATGGGCTTGTCATAAACTGGCAATAACTGTTTCGAAACCCCTTTTGTGATTGGGTATAATCTACTTCCGGTTCCACCAGCCAAGATAATCCCTTTCATAGACATAGCTCCTTTGAATGGTTAGTAAAATTACGATAGGAGCCGTCTTTGATATTTCGACACCATTGCATATTACCAAGATACCATTCAATTGTTTCTTGCAGTCCCTGCATGAAGTTCTTCGCAGGGATCCATCCTAACTCTTCCTTAATTTTTCGAGCATCAATTGCATAACGATGATCATGCCCAGGCCTATCTTTTACATAAGTGATTAGCTCATGAAATTGTTTAATACCCAGTTGATTTGCAGGAATACTTGTTTGCAAAATATCACAAATCGTTGTTACGACTTCAAGATTTGTTTTTTCATTATTTCCACCAATATTATAGGTTTCCCCTACCCGGCCTTTGGTGAGCACACAATATAATGCACGGACATGATCATCCACATATAACCAATCACGAATTTGACTACCATCACCATAAACAGGTAATCGTTCGCCTGACAGAGCTTTTAATATCATGAGAGGAATTAGTTTTTCTGGAAATTGATAAGGTCCGTAATTGTTAGAACAGTTTGTAATGAGCACTGGCAGTTTATAAGTTCTATGCCAAGCACGTACTAGATGATCAGAACTGGCTTTACTGGCAGAATAAGGAGAGCTAGGTGAGTAAGGAGTCTCCTCAGTAAAAAAATCATCTGTATATCCTAAATCTCCATAGACCTCATCTGTAGAAATATGATGAAATCGAAATGTTTGTTGCTCAGATACTGGGAGCTTCGCCCAATATGCCCTTGCAACCTCTAGCAGGGAATAGGTACCAACAATATTGGTTTGAATAAAATCAGCTGCAGAATCAATCGAACGATCAACATGACTCTCAGCCGCCAAGTGCATAATAGCATCTGGCTGAAATTTATTAACGAGGTGGTGAATAGCATGGATATTACAAATATCAGCCTGTGCAAAGCTGTAACGAGGATGATTACTTACTGTTTGTAGCGACTCTAAATTACCCGCATAAGTGAGCTTATCGATGTTGAGTACAACATGCTCAGTATTAGTAATAAGGTAGCGAATTAACGCAGATCCTATGAAACCGGCACCACCGGTAATTAGAATTTTCATACAGGAAAACCAATAATTTTCTTGAATTATAACTTAAATTGCCTTTAAACTAACTATTTATTTTTACGCAGGCATGCGAACAAAGCTACTGAGAATGGCATTCTTCTCAACCCTTGCCAGGTTCTAAACCAAGTGTACCCTCAAAAACGAAGTATTTACATCCACAAAAAAGAAAAACAGCCACAGGTGCAATTGCAAAAAGTTGAACAAACTGATAAGGATAATCTAGTTTATCCACAAACCCCCATAATAATAGCAAGTTAACTAGATACGCTGAAACATAAACGATTATAAAGCGAATGATTGTTTCTGGTAAATTTAATTTAGCAGAAAATACCCATCGGTAATTACTCCAAAAACTGCAAATAATTGCAGGAATATACCAAATAGTGACTGCATTCTTTGGTGCGATGCCCAGAGAAGTGAGAAAGAGAAAAACCACATAACCTAGCAAATTATTCACTACACTAAAAAAACTTGAACGAATAAACTGCAATAATATAAAAAACTTTAGCATATATTACTCTGATGACATGGTCTTCAGCCCTAACATTTTACTCAATTGAGATTCAGACTCCTGATCAGACAGGGACTCATAAATGTGCCTAATAATTGTGTAAGGCCGTTGCTTAATTTCAGAAAAAATTTTAGAAAGGTAAATTCCTATAACTCCAATAAAAGACACTATAAGCCCACCCAATAACCAAATCGAAGCCATCAATGAAGTCCAACCGGTTAAAACTTGATGGAAACAAAAGCGATTGATTATTAAAAAAATAGTGTACCCACCTGAAAATAATAAAATTAGAATCCCTATATAAAAAATACTAACTAAAGGGGTGTTACTAAATGAAGTAATGGAGTTGACTAACAAAGACAGCTTATGCCGAAATGTATAAGATGAGTCCCCTCTGCTATGCTTTTTTACAATATAGGGATATTGCCTAAATCCAGTTATATACCATAGCCCGGCAATAAACACCTCCCGCTCTTGGTGTTTAACCAAAGCTCGCACATAACGATGGGTCATCAAACGGGCAACCGTATTATTGCTTGGCATATCCAACTTGGTTAACAAACGAAAAAGTTTATAAAAAATCTCTCCACTAAAGCGCTCGAATAGTTTCCCCTTCCTTTTTTCCTGGACTCCATATACGACGTCGCATTGCCCTTCTTGCATTTGTTTATTAAAATCCAACAGCCACTCAGGTTCTTCTTCGAGATCACTATCAATGAGATAGACTTTTTCACCCTTCGCATACGCTAAACCTGTCATCATCGCTTTATGGTGGCCAAAATTACGTGAAAGCTCAATGACTATAATTCGGGGATTTTTTTTCGCGAATTCTATCGCTATTTCAAGACTTCTATCTGGAGAACCATCATTAACCAATATAATTTCGTAATTGTTGCCAACCAGTT
Source organism: Legionella hackeliae (assembly GCF_000953655.1). Classification (NCBI taxonomy): domain Bacteria; kingdom Pseudomonadati; phylum Pseudomonadota; class Gammaproteobacteria; order Legionellales; family Legionellaceae; genus Legionella; species Legionella hackeliae. The sequence goes on along the minus strand of NZ_LN681225.1, from coordinate 1,212,421 downwards.
TACGAGCCGTGTCTGCTGCTCGTCGACAAAACTCCTCAACATAAGACTCTGATTTAAAAAGTGTGGTAACAATAGAAAGTTTCATGAGGCAATAAATCTCCTTTTCATCTGGCTTAAATGGTCCCTACAAATTGAACAAGCCACAGATAATAACTGTAGGTTATTAATAGCTTATCATCTGATAAAGGAGCATATTTTTAGATATCCCAATTTAGCCGTATTACATGGAAATTAACACAAGGGACAAAATTATAAAATCCCTATAACTTTAAAATAACTAAATATAAATTTCTCCTAAAATATGGATTGCAATTATATTGATTTTATTTTTTTTTTAAATTATAAAAATGAAAATTTCTACAAAAATACAAGCCTTGTCCAATGCAAAAACATTCCTCAACAACCTATGCGAAAAACCTTAATTTAAGAACTGAGTTAGAATTATTCATTCAAACAATACCAATAGAATTAATTATAGATAAAACGACCTCGACTACTCAATTCACTCCTGAACAAATCAAAAGCCTCCTCAATACCTACATCAATGAAACTAGAGTTTCGTTTTCATTAATTGAAAAGTATCTGGCAAAAGAATTAAATTTGTTGGAAGTCGGTGCGGGCCTTTGCCTTTTAAGTATATTCTTGAAGCAGCAAGGGTTTAAGATCACAGCACTTGAGCCCTCACTGGGCGGGTTCGAACTATTTAGCGAAGTTAAACCTATTATTCTGGATTGTTATTCTGACGTGAATTTGCCAGTTCTTGAAATCACTGCCGAATCACTAAATTCAATCAACGAGAAATATGACGTAATTTTTAGCAATAATGTAATCGAGCATATTCCAAATCTATCGTCTGCATTAGACTCTATGTTAAGTGTGTTAACTCCAACCGGAAAAATGATTCATAGTTGTCCAAATTATCTAGTTCCCTATGAACCTCATTTTCAAATTTTTGTCATTAAGCCATTGAAAAATATAAGCGAATATTTATTCAAATCGAAGATAAATTCATTACAAAATATCTGGGATTCTTTAAATTTTGTTACTTATACAGGAATTAAAGCTTATGCCAGAAAAAGAAAGTTGAGGTATAACTTCAGAAAAGGACTCTTGTATGAAGCACTGATGCGAATGAGGGATGATACAGAATTTCGACAACGTCATTTTCACATTATGATAATCTATTCATTCTTAAAATATACTGGCTTAATTAGATTGTTTAAACATTTACCAGCCTGTCTTTCAACACCAATGATTTTTGAGATAACGAAGCATTAAATCAGTTTTTTAGTTTTACTACCCACTAACAGCATAATCCTTTGATAAATTCGATTATCAAAGGAACATCTAATAATTTTAATCCAGCCAGCAGTGTAAAGTTACATAAGATGCCGAGTTGTAGAAACCTAAACTGGTAAAAACCCTTCCAACAGAATAATTGGTAGTTAGGGCATTATGTTCAATCCAGTCCAAATTTAATTCTCGCCCCCAAAAGAGTCCTTCCTTCGTTAAAAATTTAAATATTCCCTGATTACGGAAGTTGGATGAAACTGCCCCTATTCCGCCTTTAGCGAATTTTTTCTCGGCTTGAGATACAATCTTATAGGAAAGAAAACCTGCAACTTCATGGCCAGATACAGCTACGATAAATCGATCAGCAAAATCAGGATTATTAAAACTATTTACTGCCCAATCCTCATAAATCTGGTTAACTTTTTCTTCGTCAAGTTTTTGATTGTTAGCATAGTGTCCGTATTGGCTGAAAGAATCGCTCGCCAAACGACCAATTTGAGGCAGATCTAATTCTTGTGCTTCACGTAACTTTAAATTAGAAGGTAATTCAAGGGAGGTAGACGCCATGCGATTCAAATCAAATCGATAGGTCAGTTGTGTATCTTTTAGCTGAAATCCTAAACCCTCCAGTTCATTGATCAGTTCTACATCTTCAGTAGCAAGACGCGTGATAACCAACTTTACATTCTCAGTACGAAGCTGCTTCAGTAATTCTTGAGGCGGTAAATCCCAATTATTAACTTTTGCCACGTTGAAACCAAATCGATTTGTATCAATCTCGCTGAGAAATTTGTTCATCATGATTTCCCCTATATTTTGAGAGTTTGGAGTTTTAGCTCTCTACTGACAATACAGTTACAGATAACGATTAAGATCGATGTTTCTGTAAAAAAGGACATGATTATAAGGAATCTTACAAAAATTGTCTAAGTGATAATCATAATCTGGCATCAGCAGTTGATATTGAGACAGTGTCCTAACAAAAGCCCCTCTATCTTTAGACACCATAAATTTAGCAATTCTATGTTGCCTATCGAGCAAAACAGGATCAATGGTGAGAATAATTGCATTTTTATGATGATTTATAATGTTATCTTGAATTTTTTTTATGTCTTCATCTGCTAAATGATGAATTAATCCAATGCCAACAATAATATCCAAACTATTGGGAAGTTGATCAAATTTCGAAGAGCAGAAATCCAGACTAATGAATTCACCCTTAGTGCCATACAGATTTTTGGCATGGGCAAGATATTCTTCAGAATAATCAACGCCATAATAGTTGGAATATGAAGAAATCCAATGGCATAAGTTACCTTCACCACATCCTAAATCAAGTAATGTAGGTTTTCTTCCGCGTAATATTAAAAAATCCTGGCATATTTTTTCTAAAATTTGATAAATTTTAGGTTGCTTGCCGCCAACGAATCGTTGAAAAGTTCTATAAATTACAGGATTAGCTAATATCTTATATGCGATGTTTGTTTTTTCCATAACAATCCCTACAGTACGCCCCTTAATGCACCTTGAACCCTATTAGTGGTGGTTGCCCGCTAGCAACTTTTCATATTCACTGATTACAAAGGTATCAAATTTTCTACTATCAAATTCATTGAGGGCGCGCATTTTGGCGTTTTGACCCAGCTTAAGCCTTAATTGAGGATCTTCAATTAATTGATTTAGTGCAATAGTCAAGTCCTTTATGTTTCTAGGTTCTACTAAAAGTCCTGTTTGTTTATCCACAACTGCATCAGTTAGACCATAAATTTTTGTACCTACTGTTGGAACTCCCATAGCCGCAGCCTCAATTACTACGGTTCCAAACCCTTCCCGGTAACTTGGTAGACACAAGATATCGGCTATAGCAATAAATTTTTCCGGCTCAACAGAAAAACCAGAAAAAATGACCTTATCACCACATTTTTCATTTGAATAAATTTTAATCTCTTGCTCTATATTTTGCTCAAACGGCCCTACAACTAAAAGTATTATATCAATATGACACTTAAGCAATTCTGCGAAGGCATCTATTAATTCAAAGATACCTTTCTCTTTGGTTACTCTTCCTACAAATAATAAAACTAACTGGTCCTTGGAAATATTTAGGGACTCACGAATTGTTGTCTTTTCAATATCTGTGAAATTTTCTTGATTAAATCGAGTGATATCTACACCGGCTAAGGAACCCGATCCTAAAATTGAAATTTTATTTTCTTTAATAATTTTGCTGTTTATTAGAAAATCACGTTGACTAGGACTGTCTGCGTAACAACTGGTATTTAAATGGCCGATTAACTTATCACAAAATTTTAAAATAAGCCTTTTTACCCCTCCAATTGTGGCCCATGTTTGACCAGTAAATGTATGAATTCGAATTGGAATGCCAGCAAGCTTTCCGGCAATTGCACACAGAAGTCCTGCTTTGGGTGTATTTGAGTGAACAATATCAAAGCGTTCAGCTCGAAAAAGCTTGATTAATCGTATAAGTGAAACTACATCAGCGAATAAACTAATTTCTCTCGCAATAGGCACTGCTTTGAAATCGCAATTCTCGATGGGCTTAAAACTTTTAGGGTCCTCATCTGGGCTTGTAATCACAGTAACGGCAGCACCACTGTCCCGTATTGCCTCAACTTGGGTACGCAGCAACGTAAATATGAATAGCGGAACAGTAGACACTCTAGCGATCCTAGTTAAATGAATTTTTTTAGTCATTTATTTTGATAATACTCCAGTCAAACTTACGATTTTTCCTAAGTGGAATTAGCCCAGCCTCAAAATTCCCTGTGCAACCATGTATATTACAATTGCTGACGCCAAAAATACTAGATAGGTTATCTTTATAGCAAGTGAGGATTTGCTTACTTCAAATTGCAGAAAAACAGCACTTAATATGGAAAGATATACCCAAGCAGGTAATAAATACCGATCCGCATAACCTGCAAACCCTAAAAAGAAAAAAGGTATGGTTAATATCCAATATATTTTAAGAAGCTGGTTATATTTTCTACGGTTATTGGCATTTAACAAATATTTGCCAATAATAAAAAATAGAAGTCCACAAAATAAGGTAAATAGCGTGAAATCTAATCTATTTCCAGACGCATAACCCGAGTTAAGCCCGTAAGAAGCGATTTTCTCATAAATATTTATAGAGGTCATTTGAGAAAAAATAAAAATACTCTTTTTTATTAAACCTGTCACATAAAGAAACGCCAAAACTAGCACTAAGCTAAAAACAAAGCGATAGGAAAAAAAAATTAAAAAAGAAACTAACAAATAAACCACAGACGTTTGATGAAAACCGACAGCGAACAAAGCGCTTAGCATTAACAATAATATATGGGCTCGATTGATTAACAAAAAATAAAATAAAAATAAAGCTAAGATTGCGATGCCATGCCGGATTACATTGATTTCTATCGCATAAAAAAATACCGAAAGGCTAAAACAAATAATAAGTAATAAAAAAACCAGATTGCTATCGTAAGAAACCTCTAAATACTCAGTTATTTTTCTCGCAGAGAGATTAATAAGAATAAAACCTGTTAATGCGATAAAGGAAAAAAAATAGCCAATAGGAATATAGGACAGCGAAAAAATTTTTGCTAAAATAAAAAAGAGATATTCATAGAAATGATGAACCATTCCCCATCGCAAATTTTCATAATATAGACTGTAGGATTGCGTATCACTACCTACATTCATTGGCCTAAAACCAATAGCAAGAGCTAAAAGTATTAATACAGGCCATATATATAATGCAATTTGCAAATTGCTGTATTTTATTCTCATATGAATGAGTTACCAGCTAAGTTAATTTCAGTGTCAACCAAGTTTTTAGCGAATCCGCTTTATTCTCTCGGACTATTTAGTACCAAATTATAATTTCTAAACAACACAAATGCACATCCGATTAAAAAACCTATAAGCACAGATAAAATAAGAAGAATTTCTCGTTTGTGACTGATAGAATTATCAGATACAACAATATCTCCATCGAGTCTTGCAAGTAGTATATTTTTCATATTAGGTTTTATAGTAGTTAAGCTTTCATACTCAAATTCAAGTTTACGCAAGCGAGGGGAAAACGGCTCGTCACTTGAGCGCTTCTCCAAACTATTTATCTCCTCTTCGAGGGACTTACTTCCTCTGGTATAACTTGGATTACTAATATCTGCATCCGATAATGTGTTAATTGCTGGTTTTTCGGCATTTAAGCTTTTTGCAATTTTTAAAGCCTCTTTGAGTCTTACTATTTGATCTTCCCGCTCTTCTCTAGCATGTTGTTTAGCCAAAGCGATTTCACGTTGATAATAGGTTTGGTAGCTTTTTAATTCTTGGTTAATTGAGGCTGCGACCTTAGCTCGAGCTTCATTTTGTAGAGTTTCAGAGAACTCTTTAGCATAGCGAAGCGCATCATTACGATTCGTTGCTTTGACTACTACCCCAAAGCGTCCAGCAGACTCTAGCGTAGCTGTAATCGAAACCAGTGATTCATTATTATTCGTTTGAAATCGTTTTAAAAAAGACTGTTTGATGGAGTCAGCTAAAATGATTCCTTTAAATATATTGTAGGCATCCGTAATATTAAGTGGTTTTATCGCAGTGGTTTCAGTCTTCCCTAACGCTAACTCAGCCAAGTCGCTAGTTATGGGAGGGATAAATATTCCTTTGGCTTCATAAATGGGCTTAATAGAATGGGTCAACACAACACCAACCAACGTACAAATTATAGTAATCCCTATGATGAACCATTTTTTGACCCAAAATAATTTAAATAATGCAATGAGCTCTATCTCGGGATCGTAAGTAGCAATTGACTGTTTTTTCACAAAAGCTCCTCTATGCTGCAAATTAATAATGTGAGTGACTATTACTTGGTTGCCTCATTCATTACTCTTTCTAATACTGAACAAGTTTTATCGATTTCCTCTTTTGTTAAACTCGGATGCACCAAAAACATCAGACTTGTATCACCTAATTGACGTGCAACAGGTAATCTTTCTTTAGGACGATAAGCCGTATTTTCAAACGCTTTTTCTAAATAAACTTCTGAGCATGAACCGTAATAACAAGGCACTCCAAGGCTATTAATAGTGTCAATAATACGCGAACGGCTCCACTCTGGTTTTAACCATTCTTGCTGGACGAACAAATAACATTTATAAGCTGCATGCTCTATGTGGTCAGGAATTACTGGAACACGCAAAGCCTTTAGATCTGCGGCTACTTGCCAAATTTTCTGGGCATTTTCTAGGCGCTTTTGATGCCAAACAGGCATTTTTTTCAATTGAAATCGACCTAAAACAGCTTGCAATTCAAGCATTCTGCCATTGGTACCAAAACTATGATGTAACCAGCGAAACTCTGATTTATGGCTGATCTTAAGAATCTCATGTTCCGTGTTCTGATTGGTCTTAAACACCTCATCCCATGATTTCCCGTGATCTTTGTAGGACCACATTCTTGACCATAATTGACGATCGTTGGTAGTTATCATTCCACCTTCACCACCCGTCGTCATAATTTTATCCTGGCAAAATGACCAAGCTGCAATGTGACCAAGAGATCCCACAGAGCGACCTTTATATTTTGCACCATGTGCTTGGGCACAATCTTCAATAACCAATAAATTAAATTCATTGGCTAATGCCATAATTGGGTCCATGTCACAGGGCCATCCTGCCAAATGAACACAAACGATAGCTTTAGTATGGGGAGTTATAACCGCTCGGATTGTTTCAGCTGTGATATTTTGGCTATCCTCATCCACATCAGCAAATACAGGAATAGCCCCTGCCATAACAATAGCCGAAGCCGATGCTATGAAGGTACGCGAGGTTACAATGACTTCGTCACCAGGCTGAAGATCAATTGCATTTAATGCAGCATCCAATGCAATAGTTCCGTTTGATACAGCAATGGCATACTCGACTCCAATCCAGAGCGCAAACTCTCTTTCAAAATCCTGGCATTCACTACCTGTCCAATAATTCACTTTATTTGAAAGGAGCACTTGGCGTAGTAGCTGGGCTTCCTCTTCTGAATAATTTGGCCATGGAGAAAAAGCTGTATTTAACACATTACCTCGCCTTATTTTCAATAATTTCTGCAGGAACCCCAACAGCCATACAGTGGTCGGGAATATTTTTTACTACTACCGCACCAGCTCCAACAGTCACATTAGCGCCAATTACAATTTGTTGGCGGATAGAGGAACCAATGCCAATCCAAGTTAAATCACCTATATGAACTCCCCCAGCCAGATTTGCACCTGGGGAAATATGAATTGCCTTTCCTAAATTACAATCATGATCCACTGTAGCGCTGGTATTTATAATTGAGCCAATGCCAATTTTACTATCCGGATTGATTACAGCGCCTGCGAAAATGGCAGTACCTGATTCTACAGTAGCAAAACGACTAATAATTGCAGAAGGGTGGATAATCGATACCAAGGGCGTATGACTTTTTGTTAATACCCTTTCAATCATTGCAAGTCGTTTGGAATTATCGCCGATGGCAATTATAACTCCATCAAAGCACGATACTCCAGTAAAGAATGCATCGATTGATCCAGCAACCTTCCAAACACTAACTTGCTCTAAAGACGGCCAGCGATCATCAAAAAAGCTAATCTCCGTCCATCCTGAACAAAGTGCAGCATCCGCGACGACTTTGCCATGACCACCAGCACCAAGAATAGCAAGGGATTTCATGATTTATCCCCTTTAAATTTCTCTGCAGTGGGGCTTCCCTGGCTCGTAATTCCATCGCGAATAAGAACTTTTTTGATGGTTAATAGTAATATTTTCAGATCCAGTAAAAACGATTGATTATCAACATACCAGACATCTAACTGAAATTTATCGTCCCAATTTAGAGCATTGCGTCCATTAACTTGCGCCCACCCTGTGATACCCGGCTTAACATGATGTCGTCTTATTTGCTCTGAATTATACAAGGGAAGATACTCTATCAATAGAGGTCTCGGACCAACAAGACTCATCTCTCCCTTTAGAACATTCCATAATTCTGGAAGCTCATCCAAGCTGGTTGATCTTAAAAACTTTCCTAAAGCAGTCATTCTTTGCGCATCAGGTAGGGGCACACCTTGTTCATCCACCCTATTTAGCATGGTTCTAAATTTTATCATTTTAAAAATCTTACCTTGCAAACCTGGACGCTCCTGACAAAATAAGACAGGACCTCCTAAGTAACAACGGATAAGAACACTAATTATTACTATCAGCGGCGATAGAATGATCAATAATAGGGATGAAACTACAATATCAAAAAAACGTTTAATCAAAAGTTAACTCTCTTTTCCAGCATTAAACCTAATCGCTAAAATAGCTAACGGTACATAAGCAAGTACTAATCCTAAAATGCCACTCACAATACCAAAACTCACTGTTACCGCTATAGGTAGTAACCAAAGAACATTGATCAATAATGTGCCTACGGTAACAGGAAGGTGGCTATTATAGCGCCTAGAAATATTTTGGTAAGCATGACTGCGGTGTGCTTGCAACAAAACCTCTTTATTTAAAGCTCGACGAAATAACGTAATTGTGGCATCAACAATGAATACGCCCAATAGGATTAACCAACTCCAAAAGAAATTGGAATCAATTTTTCCACCCTCAATAGACAATACTCCTAACGTAATTCCTAAAAATCCGCTTCCCGCATCTCCCATAAAAATTCGTGCGGGAGGGAAATTCCAGCATAAAAATCCACCAACTGCAACTGCAAGAACAAGCGGCGCGAACATGGCTCCTGTATTACCATGCAAATAATAAAGCAGTGCGCTACCCAAACAAACAGAAATTGCTTCAATAGCGGCAATACCATCAATTCCATCCATGAAGTTATATAAATTGAGTAGCCATACCAAATAAATCACCGCTAAAACATTTAACAGAGAGCCTGACGGTAAGGTCCAATGATAGATAGTAAACTGAGACATCCCACCCAGCATATACAAAGCAAACATGCTGGCCAAAAAGTGGCCTAATAATCGCCATTTTGCAGCCACACTTTTGTGATCATCCATAAAACCTATAAATGCCACAAAAAAGCCAGCCCCCATTAATGCAGCAAATAATTCAATCGTAATTGATTGAATATAAAAAAGAAACGATAAGCCTGCGATAAAGCAAAAGACAAATGACAGCCCCCCTCCTCGTGGCGTCGGTAAGGCATGAGAGCTACGGTGGTTGGGTATATCTAAAAGACTTGTAGCCAAGGCATAACGTCGCAATAATCCAGTTAGAGAATAACCCACACTAAAAATAGCTATTAAAAAACAAAGCCAAACCATTACTCCTCCCTATTTTAATGGAATAACTCAACCTCAAAATTAATTCTTCAATGAGGTACGATGAGTTATTCCATAAATTTTATTATTTTTCTTATGCATAATCCTGAATAGTTTTAGCAAGCGCCTCATCTATCGACATCTTGGGTTTCCATCCCAACAATTCCTGTGTTTTATTGACATCAACTTGTAAGGAGCCACATAAACGCTGAACCTCTGGCTTTTTTCCAGCGATAGAAGCCAGATTTTTCAGAATCCAGTACGGAAATGGAATTAAGCGAGCTGGCTTATTGAGTGCTAAAGCAACCTTTTGTAATAACTCAGGCGTAGAAACATCCTGATTATCGCTAACCAGAAAAATTTGGTTATTTTTTTCTGAGGCATCCAAACAATGAATTATGAGGTCTACTAAATTATAAACAGAGACAAAACTTCGCTTATTATTTATTGTTTTCAAAGGAAGAGGATACCCTTTTTGCAGCCATTTAATCATGCGTTGAAAGTTACCCCCCACTCCTGGTCCATAGACTAACGGTGGACGAATAATAATGACTTGCATGCCTGTTTCGTCGGATAATTTTAATAATCCCTGTTCTGCTTCATATTTTGAAAGGGCATAGGGATCTTCTGGTGCGGGTATATCATCTGCACTGTATGTTGTTCCTGGTTTCGTTTCCTCACCATTCACTTTAATGGAACTGATATAAATAAAACGTTTAACCCCATTTTTTGCTGCTTGATGAGCTAAATGAAGCGTACCTTCAACATTAATCCGTCGATATTCCAGTAATGGAGCTCTTTCTTCCTCTTTCATAACATGAACACGTGCCGCAGCATGAACCACAACATCACAATTTTTTAAAGCATCACTCCAATTTGTAGATGTTGAAATGTCAGGAATTGAAATGATTTCTTCGCAACCCCCTAAAAAGGGACTATTGGTGTTTCTTACAGCAACTCGTACAGTGAATTTGTCACTATTGCGAAGCGCAGCCATAAAATGGCGACCAACAAATCCTGTAGCTCCAGTCATTAAGATTATTTTTTTATTATTTTCAGGTACACACATAGACTCTTCCATAACACTCTTCCTTGAATTCTACAGTAAGTTACTCATTTAAAAATTTTTACGCCAAACAGTGCGATTAATATAATCGACATAGCTTAAAACTACACGCACAACTTGTTTAGATACACAGCCAACTTCATAATCACTGACAGGCAAAATGGCCCTTTCTTTATTACAATGTTGTGAGGTCACTACTTTTACAGCATCAAGCACCCTTTCCTTTTGTAAGCCACACATAATTAATGTGCCAACATCCATACCTTCGGGACGCTCATGAGTATTGCGTATAGTCACTGCGGGTAAATTCAGCAATGACGCTTCCTCGGTAATAGTGCCACTATCCGAAAGGATACAAAAGGATGATAGCTGAAGCTTAATGTAATCAAAAAATCCCAAAGGTTTTGCAAACTGAATAGCAGGATTTAATGTTTTGGCAACATAACTTTCAATACGCTTTCGTGTTCGAGGATGGGTTGAGAAGAAAACAGGATACTGATATTCGTTAACCAAAGCGTCTAAACTTTCAATTAAAGCGGTTAGATTTTCTGGTGAATCGACATTCTCCTCGCGATGAGAACTAACAACAAAGTATTTTCCTGCCTCAAAACCGCATTGACTCACAATGTTAGAAGCTTCGATTTTCGGCATGTAGTAATCCAAAACCTCTCGCATATGAGAACCAGTCTTAATAATCGTTTCTGGTTTAATGCCTTCTGCAACCAAGTACCGTCTAGCATGTTCGGTGAGCACCATATTAATATCACTAAGATGGTCAACCACTTTACGATTTAACTCTTCTGGAACACGTTGATCAAAGCAACGATTTCCAGCTTCCATATGAAATACAGGAATTTTTCTCCGTTTTGCGGAAATAATTGCCAAGCAAGTATTAGTATCACCATATAAAAGAAGAGCATCAGGATTCATGCGAGCAAATAATTCATCTGAACTTGCAATTACATCTGCTATAGATTGAGCAACGGATTCTTTAGAAACATTGAGAAAATAATCAGGTTTTCGAATTTCCATTTCATCAAAAAAGACCTGATTTAATTCATAATCATAGTTTTGTCCTGAATGAACTAAAATATGTTCCGTATGCTTATCCATTTCTGCGATAACTCGGCTCATCTTAATTAATTCAGGACGAGTACCAACCAAAGTCATCACTTTAAGCATCAAGGGCCTCCTGGATATAATCAAGCTTTAACAGAACATCTTTAATTTCATTGATATTCAATCTGTAAGTATTGTGAGACGTGTAATCATCAAGATTAGAAATACGCTCCTCTCCTTCTACAAAATATTTTTTGTAATTGAGATCACGATTATCCGCGCTTATCCGATAATATTTATCCATCTCCGCAGCTTTTGCCATTTCCTCTCTTGAAACAAGAGATTCGTATAACTTTTCACCATGACGGGTACCAATCACTCGAATATCGGTCTTACTTCTAAAAATTTCAGTTAATGCTTGCGCCAAATCTTCGACTGTACAGGCGGGAGATTTTTGCACAAAGATATCCCCCTGTACTGCCTGTTCGAAGGCATGCAACACAAGATCAACTGACTCTTCTAATGACATTAAGAAACGGGTCATTTTCGGATCAGTCAATGTAATAGGTTGATTCGCTTTGATTTGACTAACAAACAAGGGAATTACTGAACCCCGTGATGCCATCACATTTCCATAGCGGGTCGCACAAATTATGGGACCGTTTTCTGACAACAAACGCGATTTCGCCACCATAATTTTTTCGGCCATCGCTTTTGAAATACCCATTGCATTAATGGGATAAACAGCCTTATCCGTGCTTAATACCACAATGCGATTAACCTGATTAGCAATCCCTGCATTTAAAACATTTTCAGTTCCCAGAATATTTGTCCGCACAGCTTCCATTGGATAAAATTCGCAGGAGGGAACTTGTTTGAGAGCAGCTGCATGAAAAACATAATCCACCCCTCTCATGGCATCATTAAGTGTGCTGTAATCACGTACATCACCGATGTAAAACTTAACTCTGTCATTATTTAAAGCCAGACGCATATCTTCTTGCTTTTTTTCATCCCGGCTGAAAATACGAATTTCTTTCAGATCAGAGTTTAAAAATCGTTTTAAAACCGTATTACCAAAAGATCCAGTTCCTCCGGTAATCATAAGAATTTTATTATTAAACATTATGCGTTCCAGTCCTTCCAAGATTGATGCATTGTTTCTACAAGTTTTGGCCACTTAGGAGGCGTATAACCTGTCTTGGCATTAAATCGAGCAGCATTGAGTGAGCGATCAATTACCATATTTTCCTCAGGTATAATTTTAATTTGCTTTCCATAAATTTCTGAAACCAAGGTCAACAAATCGTATTTGTTGATAGGATTCGCTGCAACGTGATAGAGACCGACCAACTCTTTATTAGGAGCAATGTAATCTCGCATGATTCGTGCAAGTTCAACGACAGGAAATCCTGAAAATACAGCATTCTTATACCCATACACTTGTTCTTTTTGAGCTAAGAACCAATCAATTAATGAACGATTTGACGATAGTTCATGACCGATAAGGGAAGTTCGTACAGTTATTGCATGGGGGTAATCTGAAAGTTCCCCAATAAACTTAGACTTACCATATAAATCCAGGGCATCTGATAGGTCATCTTCTCTATAATCTCCCTTTGAACCTGAGAAAACACAATCGGTACTAACATGTATTAGCCTTGCATCCGTCACGGCACATAGTTTTGCTAATCGATGAGGGAAGAGAGAATTGATAGGTAATACAATTAAAGGATCATTGGCGGTGCTGTATTGTTTGATTAGGCCGACGCAATTAATGATTAATTCTGGTTGAACCTGCTCAAATACACCTAGCAAGAAATCTTGATTCAAAATATCCAAATCACAAATTAAGCGCGAATGTGTTTGCTTTGGGAAGTGCTCTAAGTTTCTTGAGTGACGCAGGGTTCCCCATACCTCATAGTCTCCTGTCTCTTGAAAAACCTGGTAAGCAGCGCGACCTAACATGCCTGTTACGCCTAATACTAAAATTTTCACTGAATTACTTCTCCCTTATTCGGTTTAACTCTATCCTCAAGAATTTCAATAAGACGCTGGCTTTGTTTTTTCATTTCAAAATGTTTCATGAAATAAGCACGGCCCGATTGCCCAAGTTTATTTCGGTCTGCAGGGTCCATATGATAAAGCTGTTCCATGCTTATGGCCAGAGCTTTCTCATCTTCAGCGGGTGTTGCAAAACCTGCCCCTGCATCATGGATAACGTGCGCTCCCTCCCCATCAAGAGCTGCAATGATTGGACGACCAGCGGCTAAATAAGCCTGAATTTTACTGGGAACTGTAAAAGTAAATATTTCCTCTTGCTTCAACGTAACTAGCAGCCCTGCCGCACGTGAAAATATATGAGGCATGCAGGTTGAAGGAAAACGACCAGCAAGAATTAAATTATCAAGTTTTTGACTATTTTTTTGCTCTTTAAGCCATGGCATCATACTACCACTGCCAACTAACACGATTTTCAAGTTTTCTAAATGTTTAAGCTGTTGTGCCGCGTTAACAATGACAGATAATGCTTGAGCAGTACCAAGATTTCCTGCAAAAACAAGACAAAAATTTTGCTCAAGCATCGACAACAAATCCCTGGGTATTTGTTCTGTTTCAAGAGAGGTTTCTGGAGCTTCTAAATAAGAATTAGGGTAGTAAATAATTTTTTCTTTATCCGCGTATTTTTCTACGGGTTGGTAAAAGGCTTTGGATTGCACCAATAACGTGTCCGAAGCCTTATAAATCCAGCGCACCACTTTCCCGACGTGATTAAGCATCTTCTGATTACGGATAAAACCTGTCGCGCTTAAACTTTCCGGCCACAAATCCTGTACCCAAATCGCAAGATGAGTGCGCAGTCGCTTTTTCAAATATATTGCAGGAATAGACGAAGTAATTGGAGAAGGGGCAAAAACCAGGATCGCATCAAATTGTTTTCCCTTCGCAAAACGAGGAAAATAGAAAAGTCCACTGACAATAAATGAAAAATAATTGAGTATTAAATTCTTTGCCCCGCCTTTTTTTCGTGGAAATATCGGCACCCTGTGAACTGTTATTTGCTCATTAAATTGCTCAGTCATTCTCGATGACGCCGAGTAACCTTTAAAGACTTGTCCATCCGGATAATTTGGCTTGCCGGTCAGTACTTCAACTACATGGCCATCCGCAACCAAACACTTTACCAGGTCATTAATCAGAAACGATTCTGGCCAAAAATATTGAGATACTAAAAGAATCTTCATCCCTCTGATCCTGTCGTTACATCGTTTATTGTTTAAAAAAAGGAATAGTACTCTAAGATTATTACGATAGCCAATTTTATAAACTAACTTTATAAATGGGCCAAACGCTTAATATCTGCCCATAATACTAGCTCAATTTATTTATGAATGTCCTAAAGGATAGTCTCTGGAGTTGTTTTAAAAGTAGATACATGCACGAGATTTTTTGCTTTGTAACGAAACACCGCTTCGTTTGTAAACATTGAATACAATAAACTCGCAAATAATTTATGCGATAAGACCGGCGAGCTTTTTTGTGCATGCACAAAGATAATTGGATAGGATTCCTTCCAGTCTACGAAATTATACTCTGCATAAGAGTTGTACTTCCGATAAATTTGTAAAAATTTTACGCTTTGAGCCATGTATCGAGTTGAACTACCAAATATTTGTCTGAACATACCATTATGCTCGTGAAACTGGATTGTGCGATGATTTGCTAAAGGAATATCTGTTCTAAATATAAATGTAGAATTCTCTCTCATTGTATTATTGTTTCTGTAGTTTTCTTCCAATGCGACCTGATAAAACCAATCTTTTAAGAAAAGAAATTGATCGTAGGCTGTTTTAAGTACGAATATTGAAATTAATAGATATAAACATAACTTGGCGGATCCTGTATTGAACCGTGCAATAAGTAGAATAAGCCCATAGAGTGTAAGTGAAACCCCTAATGGGATTAGTAACATATGTCTTGAATAAAAACCGTCCAAACGAGGGATTTTTCCGACCGCTGCATAAGGAAATACAGCAAAAATAAAAAAAATTAATCCCAATAAAATAAATGAAAGGGAGATTTTGAGTTCCTCTTTACTGCCATCCTCATTATTTCGAAAATAAAACCACAGGGCTAAAGTACAACCCGCTAATAAAATACTATGAGTATATGCAAACAAAAATGCTTCGCGCAGCGGCTCAAAAAAAGCGGTGATAAAGGATTCTTGTAAATTTGCAACTAAATCCGTTGTATTTAAACTGTTGTAACCAACATACAGCCCATTGGGAATAAAAAATATTGTTTTCACATAAAAGAATACAAATGGTAATAAAATAAAATCAGGGTATTTTTTTAAAATTTGTTTCGGCAAGAAATATATGTTGCCTTTAAAAGGCATGTATTCTTTGTAGAGAATATAAAGCAAGACTATTGAATAAAAAAGAAGCAATGAATTAATGAAAAAAGAAAAGAAAAATAATGATAAAATAAAAACTCTTAAAGAGAGTGTTTTTTTATTATTAATATAGAGTGTTAAAAACCAAAAAGAGCAGAAGAAAAGAGACAACAATAATCCACTTGGTACATTAATTAATGCAACACGTACATTATTAACAGGGAGCACGCTAAAAAAAATTGTAATAAAAAGAGCGTTTTTTTTGCTTATAAAATGAATATCACGCAAAATAAAATATAAAAATAAGCTAGAGAAAAAATAAGCGAAAAATGTCACTAGCCTATAAGGAAAAACGCCATTCCCAATATTACTTAAAAAATAATGTATATACGTGATAGGATTTAAATTACCAACCGCTTGATTGAATATATTTTCAATAACATCGAAATCCTGGTGATATATAACCCAATCATCCCAATATATGCCTTGGATATTTAGCAACAAAAAAAGATTTGCAATCAAATAAATAAGGGAAAATTTAGCAATATTATTATCTATTCTCATTTCAAATCCATTCTGTAGCAATTAACTCTGCTTTTTAAACCAACATGAGGATTAAGCATCAGCAGCGATAATTTTTTCAGTAATAGTGCCAGGTATGCTTTGACAAGAGTCTATTACCAATTTGAGTCCTTCAGAGAGAGTTGTCGTGGGTATGAAGCCTAGTTTTGTGTTTGCATAAGAGATATCTGCCTCTGAAATTTTAATATCGCCTTGCCTGAAGTCTCTATAGGTTAAATTAATCCTTTCGGGGCATATAATCATTTTTAGCATTTGCAAAAGTTCATTTAAGGTCGTCCCCTCTCCACATCCTACATTATATACTGTATCACCTAAGGAAGAACTTAACGCTGCCAGAATATTTGCTTGAACCACATCTTCGATATAACAGAAATCACGTATGTTATTCCCGTCACCGTTAATATACATATGCCTGTTATTGACCATAGCATCAATCCATAAAGGGATGACAGCGGCATAAGGGCCGTGAGGATTTTGTCGTGGTCCAAAAATATTGAAATAGCGAAGCCCAATGGAAGGCAACCCATAACAGATTTCAAAATTTTTGGCATATAGTTCATTGACATGCTTTGAGACGGCATAAGGGGACATGGGATTTATGCAATCAGTTTCCCTTTTTTTGGGAATTGAAGAATTTCCATAAACTGCACTCGATGACGCATAAACTATTTTTTTTACTTTTGCTTTTCTGGCTGCATTAAGAATATTTAAAAAACCAGTGACATTAATTGCATGAGTTTGCTCAGGAAATTCAAAAGAGAGAGGAACGCTGGCTACTGCCGCATGATGCAAAATATAATCCACGCCTTCGACACTCTGTATACAATCTTTTTCCGAACAAATATCCCCCTCAATCAAAGTAAATTTCCTGCTAAACTCGTTGGGTAACTTTCGACTTACTTCTTGCAAGTTATATTGCGTACCTGTAGAAAAATCATCCAATCCGATAACTCTCTGGTTTAACTTAAGCAAAGCCTCTAATAAGTTGGAACCAATAAAACCTGCAACACCAGTAATTAACCACGTAGAAGGGTTTTGTTTTAAACTTTCTTTAATACTTGAATAAAGATTCATAATTTGCTTCCAAGCCTATAAGTAATAAGAATTTATTCTATATTTTTAAAAATAAGAATAGTAACCCTCGCTGATACCATTTGTTAGAACGTTTGAATCATATCTCTCAAAAGTTTTTTATAGTTGTCAAATCTATTTGCAGCATTGCATATATTTTGAATATATTTATTGTCTTTTAAATTACTTAGTTTTCCAACTTCGTGGTCATAATTAGTAATTAACTCAAGCAATTTATTCGCGACCTCCTGGCTATTACATGAATCAATATAATGCGCATACTCCCCTACAATCTGCCGGTTTGCTGGCAGATTTGAAAGAACCATCGGCATATTCATGTAAAAGGCCTCAAGCGGAGTTATGCTAAACGTTTCCAATAAACTTGGAAAGAACAAGATATGAAATTTTTTATAGCTTTCGATGACTTGCGGAAGTGATATCGGTCCTAAATTAAGAATGTTTTCTTGCACACCAAGTATTTTCGCTTGATTGTTAAGGAGGTTATAAATGGTTGAGTCTTCTGGTAAGGTCACCACAAAGATTGCCTTTTTTTCAATCTTCTTTTTTAAGGCTACTAAAACCTGTGGAATTATTTGATAATTCTTATGCCAGTAATCAGCCCCCAGGCAAAAAATGTGTATAGTATCCTCAATTTTTCTTTCTATTTTTACAGTGGCATACTCCTGAATCAGTTGATTGACTGCATTGGGGATTACTGCAACTGCTTTAGGATTGGCTTTGGTTTTAGATAAAAAGCCATCTCTTGCTACGGCGGCCTCTACACACCATCTATCTGCACGTTGATACCAATGCAGTTTATATTGGCATAGAAGATATGTGCGAATTCTCTCTTTTAGGTTGGGTAGAGAACGGTAAGCAGCATTGGTAGCGTGAGTTACCCAGCCATCAGCTATACCACATAGATGAGGGACAGAAAAATTAACATAGGCAGGCCCAAATAATGTAAACACAGCATTAAATTGTTCACGTGACACAAACTCTTGCAGGCGTTTACGTGAATGCCTATCTTTTGCCGGACTTTTGTCCAATAAAATAACTCGTTTTGCATTCAATTTAGATTCAAGTAGATCTTGAAACTTCGAAAAAATAGAACTTGTTAAAGCAAAAAACCAATCAAATTCTCGATCTTCAATTGCATCTCTAAACATTGCAGAGGCTACCTGCAATGAGCCGCCCTTCATTAACGTAGAGCAATTTAATAAAATTTTCATTGTGATATTAACTTCTGATTTTTATTAGAGATAAAAAATATTAAATTACTGACAACAATTGCGAGTACGATGCTTCTGCTAGCAAAATAATTTCCAAAAATCATTAAGGCACACAACATGGCTGTGAAACAATAGGCACTTTTGCAGTTCGTCTTTTTTGACAATCCTAACAGTAGCACTGCAATGCCCCAGAAAATGAACATTTCCAACCAAAATAAAGCACCATAGTCTCTTACAAAATCCCAAAAAGCAGTCGCGGCATTAAATCCATTAATTGGAACCATTTCACTTGTTGTCGGCAAAGAATCGGAAGTCATTAATACCCCCCAATCATTCGGTACATAAAGAGGTGATGCGAGTGCTTTTGTTGAAAGAGAAAACACATCAAATTGAATAATAAGATAGCCAAAAAGCCAAGCCACAAATGCGCTATTTATCCTGACACCAGAAATATTAATAATAGTCTGCCAATCGTTACCTGATTGGGCAAGTCGCCATTGACCAAAGATAACAAAAATAACGACTGTAATGACGCTTAATGCAAATAAGATAAGATATCTATGTGTCTGTTTGTTTACCTGAATGTTAGAAGTAGAAACATAGTAAATAATAAAGAAAAGAAGGACTCTTATTATGTCACCACGTTTAACGTGTAATATTCCCGATATAATAAAAATTAACGCAATGGCAGTGATTGCATATCTTTTCCTGACATAAGGCGCCAAAATTACCAATGACCATCCCAATATTGACCAAAATCCTGAAAAAAAAGGTACGACAAATCGATCCCCTGAAATAATCCGGTGTTCAGCTTGAATAGCGGTAATACGCCACCCCACTATACTTTCTATATGAACACTAACGACACAGTAAAGAATAATAAATACTATATAAATTAAATTTAAATTAACTAAAGGAATACTGGGGGTTACCGAAGTAATTTTGATTTTTTCAAAAAAAAACAGTAGCAAAAGAAATCCAAGGGGACCTACAATCATTGAATATAAATCAAAAATGGTTTTTTCTGTTTGTACCTCACTAAGCTGCAAACAATTCATCCATAAACATAAAAAATAAGCAAAACCAAAAATATTCCAAGATAAAATTGAATTTATTCGAATAGACTGAATACAAAATAAAACGATGAGTGAAGAAAATGCATAAATAAAAAAATTAATTAACGACCACTTTTCCGCACTAGAAAATACGATTGCTGGATATAAGAGTAGTACAATGGAGTAGATGAAAAATATTTTTTCATTAGATTTGCTGAGTAAATTTACATCCTTTTTGGCATCGGTAAACACTAAACTGTTCCTTAAAGTTTTGAATCAACAAACAGGTTATGGATACTGGTTTGCAGTCTCTCAATCACCGGATTTGCAGTTTTAATTTGTTCGTCCACAAGAAATCGTTTCAATAATAAGAATAAATAAAATATATAAAGTTTAACTAAAACTAAACTGTTACTCTCGTCTTTAAGACTATAAGGATAACCGTTATATGTTTTTTTTAAATAAGTATCAATAATTTTAATGTCCTGTAAGGAAATAATTTTTAAATGAAACTTTTTAGCCTTGTACAAGTAATGAAATAAATCAAAACAGGCAAAAAACAATGGTTGAGAGTACTCGAAATCTATGAGATAAAGTTTTCCGCTCGATTTCAGTATGTTATCTGGAGAAAAATCCCCATGAAAAAAGGCTTTCTTTAATGAAATATTTTTTAATCCGCTCACTATTTTTTCGAAAATCGGTAATAAATTGGGACTTAGTGCGAGTGCATTTCGAACAAGCATTCTCTTGATCTCTTGAACTTGCTCGATAAAAAATGTGTTCTCTTGAAGAGTTTCTGTTTCATTTGAAGCAAGTTGACGTAATAACTTCATTTTCTGTACACATAGCGAGGTTGACGTCTTATATCTAGGTATGCCCTTATAAGCATATAGTGGTGTAGGATTTTGGGTTAGGGTAATCATTTTATCAACTTGCTGAGTCGGACACTGAATTCGCTGCTGATTAAGAAAATTGATATTTTCTATTTCCTTTGCAGTAAATTCTTCTGAAGTTTTACTCATTGGATAACGAACGTAATATTCATTTCCTTGAGAAACAACTTGTAATGTCAAAGATAAATTTCGGCTTTTTGCACTGCCTACATAAATATTAATGCCTGTACTTCCTTGATAATCTTTACGAATGGCCTCAATAAGTTCATTGTTCTCGTTTATCATCACCAGATTTTTCTTAAGTAGATACTTAAGAAGACCAGATTGATAAATGACACTTAAAATTGTTTTTCCGACCAGCGCTTTTAGGGTACGAGTACCTAACATCCTTAATCCAGCAAAGAATGCGTTTTTATTTTGAATTCCGATGATATATTTCATTTGCTGACGTGAGGGAATAGCAATTGCATTTGCCTTATCATTTTCAAACGATATCAGCTGCTCTTCTTTAATTAAGTCAACTAGCTTCATGGCCTCTAATACTCTTAAGCACTGAATAATGAAGTTTTTGTTTAAACTCCTCAATCGTTCCATTATTTGAAATGTGATCTACTTTGACACGGTCAAAATAAAAATTTTTATACTTTTCATTCAAATTGACCAGTAACTCTCTGGTGACTTCATTTGGTTTCCTCTGCTCTAATGTGGGTACCTCAGAATTCAGTGTAATTACCGCATCGGGTTTAGGAATTAACCCTGCCAATTTTTTTGCAAACAAAAGACCTGTGTTATTGATGCGATATCTTTTTTCATCAATTAACATATCATAGAAATGCCTATCAAATATTATTAAATGCCCGCATTTTTTGCGCAAATATAGAACAGGTGCATAAAGAAGGTAGTTGATAAAAATATACATTACCTTGCAAATTGATAGCAATGACGAATAGGTACTATGCCCATGCGGTATATTACCTTCATGTAATGATATTTTATTATCAGGCTTAATTTTTATAACATTCGGTTTGAAATAAATTCGTTTTAATTGGAACAACTTTCTTTTTAATGAAAAGCTTTGAGTAATATATTCTGACGCAGTACTTTTACCACTTCCATCGGCGCCTAGAAGAACCAAATAAAGTCCCTGAGATTGTTGGCGCGAAAATAAATGTTTGAGATAGTAAACTATCCTTTTTGAAAAAATTTTCATACGAGTAAATAAAGATTTCCTATTCTCTTTAACCACATAAAATAGATCTTGATGTTTGGAGCTATCTTTTAAAAATTGATAATTTTCCTTAAAACCTACTCCATTTTTACTACTTTGAAAGAAATAATCACCAGAACAAATTACTCCGGAAGATGAAATAAGGCCAACCATAAAATCAAACGCATGGATATTCTCATCGTCAACAACAATAAAATAAAAATGACGTTTATTATTTGTTCGGATTAGCGTTTGAATACCATAGTTTGAAACAAATTTCTTTATTTTTTTTAAATCACCAGGATGTCTTAGAATAAAATCAATATCAGATGCAGTAAAATCAACGCCATTTTCATTGACCAACTTAAATTCAATGTTACTTTTTTCAAGAAACACGAGTAATTCTGAATAAAATTTTTCTATCATTTTTATTATCCTGGGTCTATTTATGACCAGCCCTATCCATTGACATTAATACCAAGCCTCTCTTGTGCAACATATTTTGCCTCAGGGATAAAAGAGGTAAAAAAAGAAACTACAAGATACAAAGAAAAGCAGAGAAGCGTGCAATAAGCTGAGGCCATAGGACCAAAACTTGGGACAAGAAGAATATTTAAGATAACATTTAATATAGAAATAAAGAGCAAGGACAAGAGAATGTTTTTTTGTTGTAACTTGAATGTTAAAAACGTCATTAATATAGACGCTATTGTTCTTAGCATCTCACCTAACAAAAGCGGCACAAAATATCCACTTTGATCAATATAATTTCTTGCTCCAAAAATTATATAAACAATATCTTTAAACAGAAGTAACCCTACAGTCGCCGCAACTAATGCACCTATAAAAAACTTACGTAACTGAAAAACCTCCCCAACTTTTTCTCCGGAAATTTCTCTGAAATAGACATTCGGATAATACGTCAAAAATATGCCTGATATTAGGCTAAGCATCGTTACAATACGGTAAGCAACCGCATAGGGGGCTAATACTTCATACCCATAGTAATATTTAATAATTACCTGATCGGACACAGTAAGTAACCAATGAACAATCATGGTTAACATAGTAATTACACAAAACTGTAAAAATACTTTTTTGTCGACGGCAGAGTCTACTGGTCTATCATAGATTGTTTCTTTCCAAAGATAAGAAGCAAGATAAGCAATAAGATATGAACTCCCCAAATAGAAGAGCGCTTTTTCCGCATTCAATTCATTTCTGAAACAAAGTACAAAAATTAAAAATAAAACTTTCTGCAAAACATTAAGATAATTATACCGAGCAATTTCTAATTTAGCCCTTGCGAGCATTAATCGCTCTTGAAAAAGAACAATAAATGCAAACAATAAATAATACCCGTTCGACAAAAATGCGCTGATTACAATAGTAAAAAAAAGCGTGGATAACCAAGAAATTTTTTGAACAAAATTGACCAATAAGTCTATTTGATAAAGATTAATGAATCTTGCATAACCACTGAATACACTCAAAGAAATAACAGGATAAATAAAATTCAATAAATTAAATGTATAACTGTAACTTCCCATTTGTTCCTTGCTTAACCAACCATTTAAAAAAAAAGTGGCACAAAATGAAAAGAACATTCCACCCAGCGAGCCTATAGAGAACGCCAAAAATTTTTTTACATGGTCGTTTTGAATGAAATTATTAAAATGTTTACTCATAACATTCGTCAAAATAAAACCTCTCACCTGTTAAGCAGCAATCAATGAATTTATTAATAACGCTATCTTTTACAAGCTCCTCTAGCTCAGAATATTTATAACCTGAGAAATTTAATCCTTTTAGGTTCATTATTGTTTCAGGCATAATTCGACGAAATTGATAGTGGTAGGCATATTGAAGCAACCGCTCAAACCTTGCATCATCAACACTCAAATTACCATGAATAGCGTCAGTAATCAAAGCGAAGTACTCGTCTTTCGTTTGTGGGTCAAACGTAATTTCCTTGTTGGTATAAAAGAATTTCGATGCCAAAATTGTAGGAATTCGTAAGAATACGGTTTGATAGCCAATTGTTGAACCGTACAGCAATGCAGCACTGGAAATGGACGCTATAGAAATACTCGTTATTTTGCTTTCAGGAGGCACTAAGATAATATTCTTGGGTAAATGCTCACCATAGCGCTTATCTAACAAATCCAAAAGTCCATCACCGTTTGAGCGCTTTTCGGCAGGATGTGCCCGGATAACTAAAATAGCGTCGTCTTGATTTGCAAACCAGTCGATTGTTTCGTATATCCACGAATCAATACTATCGAAAAAAATATTTGGCCTAAAGGTTTGTCCATCCCAGGGGATGCTGGGGAACATAGCTACGATTGTTTTTTCTGAATCAAGCCCTAGCTTCTCATAAAGCTCTTCTCTTGATTGCAGCCCTTTATTATCAATATTGTAATCAACATAATCATAAGATTTATTATTAAGACCTATTTTTGCCTGTAAATAATCAATAATTTGACTGCGTTGATTTTCTGATAGCAACTTGTTAACCCAATTACTCATACACTCCTGCATTGGCTCACTTAAGTAAGAGGCATTGTGAGCAGCTATTACACCAGCCCCGTGATACTCCCTGCCCCAGGTAACAAATTTAATGGAGTGTGCTAAACAAAACTCATGCACTGTTCCCCAGGTAGAGTAAACTCCATGAGAAAGTAGAACAAATTCAACGTCATTTTGTTTAAAATAATTTTCCAGGGCACGGATAGTAATGAAAATAGTTTGTAAAAATCCTTTTAATTCCTTAGCATTTTCTTGTGGAGAAACAATCGCCTTTTTAAAATAAAGTTGCAGCGCTGAGGATAACGGCCTATGTATAGGTACTCCTCGATAACTTATATTTTTTAAGTTATTTAAATCGACTAATTCAACTTCATTATCAATTTCATCACGTTCTTTCGTAGAAAGAAATTGATTCACAAATACGCCGTTAACTCCGAATGCCTCAATAAATTTTTTCTGCTCATGAAAACAAAGATTGCAACGAAGTGGTTTGCTTAATGAAAAATCAATTTGTTCACAGTAGCTAACAGCCTGACCACACATTAAGGCATCGACCTGATAACCTCTTGACTGCAGTACAACCGCACAATTGCCCTCAAATAAATTAGAACCTGGTAAGACACGAAAAGGGACAATAAGCACTTTTTTTGTTGATTGCTCATTTTTATTTCGCGTATTTTTAATCATTTTTCCCATTTCTTGGTAGGGATCTGCAGGAAAATTATGTCTGTAGGTATATTTATAACGATATAAAATTGGATTTAGTACATTTAATAATCTAAAAAATTTCACTACATTCTCCATTGAACTTCGTCATGTTTTCCTAAGTGGCTCAAATAGTCACCGCTTCAGGAATTACAAATTGCATGGTTGAGTCTGAACTTGCAGACGATAACCTTTTTATTATTTTTGCTGGCGCCCCTACGGCCACACAAAAATCGGGTACATCTTTAGTCACTATACTCCCAGCTCCCACAACAGAGTTTTGCCCTATGGTGACACCCGGTAAAAGAATTGCATTTGCTCCAATCCAACAACCTTTTTTTAAAATAATGGGTTTAGAAGGCTCCCAACCTTGCTCGGCTATAACACGTGTTGTATCACTAAAACGGTGATTATTAACGTACATATGCACACCAGAGCCGATTAGGGCATGCTCCTCAATATGAATGCCTGCACCACCTTCTCTGGGGTCAGCAAACAGCATTGTTCCCGGTCTAATTGTGACATGCGCCCCGATTGAAATTTTTGAGCAACATACCGCATAAGCACCCGCTCTAAAAGAGGCTGTTGGATGGAAATATTTAAATTTTTTAATTCCAAGGCGTTTCATCGTGCCATTGAAGTGAAGCATCCAATGATTAATAGGAATATCAGGACCTATTCGATCAGCTGTTAACCAAAATCTAATTTTTTTAAAAAAATCAACTAACATTCGCTTCACCAAAATAGTTTTTTAGACTGCTAATTTCTTTACCGTCCCAACACGATAAGGGTACACCTGCAATGCGTAATTGCTCGCGTGCAAAAGGCAATCCATTACCAATGAAATTGAACAAATTTGCTGTTGCCACTGCCTGGACATTAGGTTTAGTAATACCCTCGAACAGGTGATGATGATTTCCAGCGCCTCCCGCCATAATAATAGGAATGGTAACCGTATCAGGAATATGATCAAATATCTCTAAGGCATAGCCTTGGCCTGTGCCATCTTTATCCATAGAGTTCAGATAAAGCTCCCCTACTCCAAGCTCAGTAATCTGATGTAAATAGTCCACAAAGTCTACTTCTAGTTTTTCACTGCCATTATGAATGAATATTACAGGTGTGTTATTAATCAATTTAAAATCAATAGAGGCAATGATGCATTGATTGCCATAGATTTCAACTAACTGCTTAACTAATGAAGGATCAGTAAATAGAATAGTATTTACCACTAATTTATCTGCGCCAGAATTCAACAGTAACTCAGCATCAGAAAGAATACGAATACCTCCCCCCGCTGCTACTGGAATAAAACACATATCCACCAGTTTTTTTAACTGATTTGAAAATTCATAGATATCTTTTGTTTCGGAAGCATCTAATACAATCAACTCATCTAAAGATGTTGCGATATGAGAAAAGTTATAATTCTTATTAATCCACTGAATATCACCAACACGCTGCATTCTAAAATTTCTGCTGAGCATGTAATGTTGATCATTATAAATTAAAGTGAATATTAATCTCTTTTTTAACATGTCTCATACTCAATGAAATTTTTTAGCAAACGCAATCCATTATTCTGACTTTTTTCCGGATGAAATTGAACTCCGAAGATATGTCCTTTTTCAAAAGAGGCAATAAACTCTTCACCATAATGGCATAGCCCCTGAAAATTACTATTTTCTTCATGCATTATTAAACGATAACTATGGGTAAAATAAAAATCTGAATATTCAGCCATATCTTTATATAAAACAGACTCATTGGGTTTTTTTACCAAATTAAATCCAACATGGGGAATTTTTATATTTTCTTTGTCTTTATCAAATTTTCTTATTTCCCCATTGTATAAACCTAGCCCCGTTGTATAGCCTCCCTCGTCACTTGATTTTGCAAGCAATTGCATTCCAAGACATATGCCAAGGATAGGTATGTTCTTTTCCAAGACAGCAGTATGCAGCGTCTCAAAAAGATTCATTTCCCTGAGAGCTTTCACAGCACGAGCATAGGCTCCCACTCCAGGCAAAATAATTTTATCGGCAGCTAATATTTCAGAATGATTTGCGGTATATATCGAATTGACACCAAGAAATTTTAATGTTTGTTGAATTGAATAAACATTGCTCATTTTATAATCGATTATTGCTATCACGATATAAACCTATTGAATCTCAAATTTAGGTAGCCATAAACCATCACTTTTTTCAAATAATTGTTTATTCGCAAACCTATCTATAGTAGCCTCAAATTCTTCTCGACTAATTTCATAGTAATCTAAATAGTCATCGACATAGATTTCTGGCTTGGCATTATCATAAATCTTGGCTAGTTGAATACCTTGCTCGCGAGTCATTGCTCCTCGACGAATATCAATACCGACATCCTGAGTACATCGGCCAAACCCAAATTTAAGGTACATTAGATAGGTATGCAGATCGTATAGGCTGTTATCATTCTGCGCAAAATTAGTATATGTACCACTATTGCTATCCGTTTTTTCCATTAATCCACAATGCTCTTTTGCAACCAAATAGTTTCTATAAGGATCCCATGGCTCAAAATAAGACATATGAGTCATGAATATTTCTTTTTGACTCCATTCGCTCTCTTGAGGGAACAACCAAAAATACAGCTCACTTTCCGAGAATAATTGTTTTAAAGTATTTTCGTAATTACCTTCAAGGTAAATTTTCTTAATGTATTGAATATCAAAAATACTTCGGTTTTTGCTTTCGGTAGAACCACCATATTCGACTTCCCCATCCTCTCCATAAAATATTAAAGGAATACCAAAATTATTGGCAATTCTTATCACAGAGGTAAATATGGCAGTCGTCCAACCATACAATGGACGGCCTTGTTCTAAAAAGCCTTTTTTATTTAAGGCCTTCATTACTTTATAATTAGGATTAATATGGATATGATCGAAACCTGAATTGATATAATTCTTTAAATTTTTGTCTCCAATATCATAGGTTAGAGGAGGGGCTACAGTTACTGCCAGAGGATGCATGTCATATTCATATTTAAGTTTGTATGACACATAAGAACCATCCTTGCCTCCGCTGACAGGGACAATACAATCGAATCCACCGGTCTTTGAACGGTGCATTTCAAGCAAAGAAATTAGCTCTAGTTGGCGAGACTTCCAATCAAGTGTTTTTTTTTCCTCAGCCCAAACGCAAGCATTACAACGTCCTTCAGCATCAAACTCTATTCGAGGGCGCGTAGACATATTAAGACAAGTGCTACACCAAAATACTGTTCTATCCATTCAATTTTCCTACAAAGATTATAAGCTAAAACCATCATCCACTATTAAATTCTGACCATTAATATATTTTGAAAAATCAGAAAGTAAAAATAATATGGCTCCTGTCACCTCATTAACATCGAGCATTCCCCGGCCTAAGCTATTTTTTTTGTATGCCTCTAGAAAAGATGAGGGTTGATTATCAAAAATGCCACCGGGACTAACACTATTAATACGAAAATTACTATTTGCCACATAACTTGCAACATATTTATTCAGATGAATTATTGCGGATTTAATTGCCGCATACTCCACTGGCATTGTCATCGGAGTGTGTTCATAAATAGTAAATTTAGGAGCAATAACCCCATAGATAGAAGCAATATTTACTAAAGAAAACCATTTTTTTTCTCTAAGAAAGTAAGCTGCACATTGTTGGGTAAATAAAAAAGCAGCACCTAAATGCAAATTTACATTTTCGTTAAAATCATTTAATTTTACTTCTAAAAAATCCCTGCCATAATTCTTATTTCGAGGATATGTGCAATTGACAGCGCCATCCAAGTCAGTCACGTCGTTGAAGAAACCTGTTACTTCCTGTTCATTTGTCAAATCAAGTGGCATTAGTGTTAACTGGGAGTGACTAATATCAATATCCTGATTTACAAGGCGATCTATCATACCTTGATAGTTGTTATCAACAGCTAGAACGTTAGCATTTTGTAGAAGAAGTTGTTTTACAGTCTGGGAGCCTAATAAACCGCCTGAGCCGGCTACAACAATTTTTTTTCCTTTAAGCATTATTCGCCCCTTGTGCACGTAGTAATACTTCTGCGAATTGAAAATCATAAATATCATCAATATCTACAGCACGTTCCTTAGGAACTTCTAAGCCAATGACTTTCCCTTCAAATAAACTTGAGTGGTTAAGAACAAATGTGGGAGTAGTTACATAAACTACAGTAGTAATATCAAATACCGGAATCGCATCCTGACGTCGAGAGACATCGGTTGCCTGCTTATTTACTAATTCGCAATAATCTTCCTGATTTCTTTTTACCATATTAAAAAAAGGATTTCGATTGGCTTTCGTGATAGAAATACAAATATCCGCTTCTTTATTTTTAAATAAATCAATTGCACTACTAACATCACTGGCATTTCTTAGAGGGCTAGTAGGAGGAAGACTTACAAACAATTCAAATGGTCCATATTCGTTGGTTACAAAATTAATTGCATGTCGCCACGCTAGCCACTCAGGGCAAGTGTCTGTCGCAAGCTCTGATGGTCGTTGAATAACAATAGCACCAGCCTGAGCAGCGATCTGGGCTATTTCCTGATCGTCTGTTGAGACGAAAACTCGCTCAATCATTGCTGTTTGTTTAGCAACTTCAATGGAATAGGAAATTAATGGTTTGCCTGCCAGATGTTTCACATTCTTTCGAGGTAGACCTTTTGAGCCGCCTCTTGCAAAAATAAAAGCATAGGTTTTCATTGTTTTATACCCCAATTAGATTGAGATTTGATTTTTTCAATCAGCTCTACAGTATGCATTGCACTACTTAAGATACGCTTACAATGATTTTGGCTTGTAATTTTCTGCATAAAATCTTTGAGCATCAGAAGATACATAGTATTCCTGTCCCAGAAAGGCTCATGATAAATAATATTTTCCTTCTCATTCGTGTATATAGCTACCCTGTTTTCTATCAAATCCCAACAAAGATGGCCTTTTTCGCCAACAAAATTGCAATAGCGCTGCGGTTTCTTTTGAATTAGGTTCAAATGAACGGAACAAATTGTTCCTGAATCGGTTGAAAGAATCACATCTGCAATTTCTTCGACGTCTAAATTTAATTCATTAGTATTTCTTAAAAGCGCATACTTTAAGTGCAGTTCACCTAAAAACCAATGTAAATAATCAAGCTCATGACTCAACTCTAAAAGCGCCCCACCACCTAATTTTAAGGAAGCCGACACAGAAAAACGATAATCTTTATCTTTTCGCCAATCTGGTAAATATTGCCCCACATGTGCCATAACATTATAAATCGGTCCTAACTGATTTTCTTCGAGGATGCTTTTTACTATATTGGCAGCAGGTAGATATCTTAAACAGTAGGCTACGCTCACAGGCACTTTTGTCTCATTTGCCAGAACGACCATTTCTTTAGCATCTTTTCTGGTTGCGGCGATTGGCTTTTCTATTAATGTTGGGATATTTAATTTAAGTAACTCTTTAGCGTGCTGAAAATGAAACGTAGCAGGCGATGCAACGATAGCAAAATCAGGTCTAAAACTAATTACCTGATTTATCGTTGTTGCCAACTCATCAACGTCTATTATTGGTGAATCTTGTAACTTCCCGCTGGAAGACATCGCCAATATTTTTATATCAGGGTAAAGTTTTTTCAGATTGCTCGCATGGCGTTTTGCAATACTACCTAACCCTATAATGACAGCACGTTTCATAATGGTAAATTAAATGAAAAATTAGGACTCGTTATATCTTTTTGTGCCTTGTTAAAATCATCCATCCTACCAATATCAAGCCAATATTCGTGAATTGGAAACATATTAACGTTATTCCCTTTATTAATATGTTCTTGAAGTAAATCTGGCATATCAATTCGAACCTCAGGATGCACACCGCGAATCAACTCTGGAGACAGCACATAAATGCCTGCATTAATAAAAAAGCGCTGTACAGGCTTCTCAACAATTGAGGCAACTCGATGACCATGGAAATCAATCACACCGAAGGGGACACAATGTTCGTACTGGCGAACACACATGGTCGCTATTCCTTGGTGATCATAATGAAAATCCAACAAACTTTGAAAATCGAGCGATGTTAATAAATCGCCATTCATCATAAATAAAGGTAAATCTATTTCGCTATGAGGCAACAATCCTAATGCACCGCCCGTGCCTAAAGGTTTGGTTTCATGAACATACTGGATATTTACACCCCATCGACTACCATCACCAAAGTGCTCTTTAATCATCTCCGGCATATAGTGCAGTGAAATAAAGAAGCGATGAAACCCTGCATCAATAAATCGTTCCAGGATTAATTCGAGAATAGGTTTATTACCTACTTTTAATAAAGGTTTAGGGCAGTCTTGAGTTAAAGGATGTAAACGAGTTCCAAAACCTCCTGCAATTAAAAAAACAGGATTATCCCGATGTCTGTTTCTTAATACATCATATAAAGTTTGCAGTCCCACGACTCTTCCATCAGTATCAACAATTGGGAGTTGCATCAATTGATATTTTTCAATGGTGGATAAAATAAGGTCCTTGCTCCAATTCACACTAGCCGTTTTGGGGGTATTGCACATTATCCGCTCAACAGGCAAATCCAACGTTAGGTGATTAATTAAGGCACGTCTTATATCCCCATCAGTCACAGTACCTAAAAGGCGGCGATTCTGATCAGTAACAAGGGCTATTCGTTGCCCACCCTTATCCAGAATCTCAATAGTTTCGCTAATTGTAGCTTGAGGATGTATTATTAGTGATTCCCAGTTCTGCATTATTTCACCACCATGTGCACTGCTCGAGTTTATTTTTATTTTTGCAAAAATCTATTTTTTATTAGTTGTTGTGATTTTTCTCACATTAGCACTGTTATTCCTTTTATTTCTGAGCGTGCTGGATACACAATATGATTTCTCATTACATTCTGAGTAATAATTGCTCCGGCACCGACAATAGAACTTTCCTCAATAATAATATTTTGAATAATAACAGCACCTGTTCCTATGTGTACATTTTGTTTTAGCGTGACACTACCACTTAAAACTGCACCAGGCGCTACATGAACATGTTCATTGATAATGCAATCGTGTTCAATAATAGCTCCTGAATTTATAATTGTATTTTCTCCAATCCTTGCTTTTGGATTAATAATAGCTCCAGCCATAATCTGTACTCCCGCTTCAATCTGGGTTTCACTGGATACAATAGCGCGAGGATGTATTAACGGCGGAAAACTAAACCCACAGGCTTTAAATTTATTAAATACGGAACACCTGGTGTCACTCTTTCCAGGCAGTGTTCCAATACCATTCAATAAATCTATTTCTTGAGGAGAAAAATTATTAATAACTTCATCAGAGCCAAGACACTTGATTCCATTATCCCAAAAGGTATTTTGACCAAGACCAATGTCGACTAGACCTAAAATTTCAATATTATTTAGTCTTGCTAACTCAGCAACAACTCTTGCATGTCCTCCTGCACCAATTAAAATTGCTTTGGAGTTCATCGAAGCAATTCTCCTTCCTCATAATCATGGCTAGCTTCTTTTCCAAGAAAACTCCAATACTGGTAAGGAGAAAGTCCATCGCCTGGTCTTAATATTCCCATATTTTCACTATTTAAAATTTCGCCCTTTTTTATACTTGCTTTGGCAACCAGACTTTTTCTAGCAATGTCTTTATTACCAAGTTCAGAGGGGCGAGGTCCTTTTATACCATTCCCTAATGTTCTTTCTGTTATTCGGATGGCATGAACCATTTCTTGCAGCTCTTTTGGATCAAGAGAGGCTTTGTGATCAGGACCATCCATAGTTTTATCCAATGTGAAATGCTTTTCTATGAGTACTGCACCTCGCGCTACCGCAGCAATAGGAACAACAATTCCTTCCGTATGATCAGAATAGCCAATTGGCAAATTAAACGCTGCTCTCATCGTATCCATTGCACGCAAATTCACATCGTCAAATGGCGCGGGGTATTCGGTCGTGCAATGCAATAGAATAACTTTTTCCCTCAATACTTGTTGACCCGTTTCTGAAAAATACGCCTCTTGAAAAGCACGCTGAGAAGGCTGTGCTGTTTTTGGACGAGTATAACCAAAAGCAATAACTCCAAGTGCTGCTTCTACCTCTGCTAAAGTAGCCATTCCGGTTGATAAAATCAGATTGCAACCTGTTCTTGCATGCTCTAGAACAAAGGGAGCATTGGTAATTTCTCCAGAAGGAATTTTTAATTTTCGGAGTTTCAAATCGTCTACTAAAAAGTTTAAACTTTCAAAATCAAATGCCGAAGATAAAAATTCAATTCCTATTTGTGAGCAATAAGCAACAAGACGCTTATGAGCTTCATAACTCAATTCAAGTCGGCTTAGCATGGCTAATTGGGGTTCATTTTTTCGTGTATTTGCTTGTTGATAGTTAGCTAGTTTGGCGTGAGCTGCAACTAATTGCTTCGCTTTAAATGTTTGAAATTTGACAATATCTGCACCAGCAGCAGAGGCAACCTCAACAAGTTTAAATGCCAGGTTTTCATTTCCATTATGATTTACCCCAGCCTCAGCGATGATATTCGTTATACTCATTTTCTAATCCTGCTGTTATATCAATATCGAAAAAAGTTTTTTGACTATTGAGTAGCATTGTTTCCAAAATTGTAATTATCTTAGGAATAGCCCCACCCTGATCATAGGGATTAATAATAGGCTCTAGAGACTTGCTTTGTATTGCAGCAGAAATCGCTTCCGATATTGCGGCAGACGTCGCTTCACAATGAATGACCGAATCTGCTGCTATACGTCCCTTCTGTCTTGCACCAATATCAACAGTTGGGACATTAAAGGAAGGAGCTTCAATAATTCCACTGGAAGAATTTCCAATAACAACAGCAGCATGATTCAAGGCACTTAAATAGCGCAGTTGTCCTAAAGAAGTAACCGCTAATACTCGTGCAGGTTGACTAACCGCATAGTCCTTGATCATTGACATTATTTGGCGACCGCCATTATCTGCATTGGGATAGGTCATTATCACTTGATAATCCGGGTAGGCATCAAGAGCTTTAAAAAGCGCAGGTAAAGACACTTCCGGTGATTCATTTGCCCAAGTTACAGGATGATACGTCACTAAAAAAAATGGATTATTGATGTCAAACGTCAATGATGCTGATAATTCAGAAATTGATAAAAACGATAAATATTGCAAATAATCCAGGCCAATTGCACCTACATTAAAAACTCGCGAGGGCTCTTCTCCTAGTTGAATAACTCGTCGTCGATAAGCCTCAGTCGCAGTGCAATGAATCGTGCTCATTTTAGTAATTGCATGTCGGATAGCATCATCATAGGCCCCTTCAGTGATTTCGCCGCCATGAAGATGAACTATGGGAATACGCATAAGCATTGCAGTTTGTGCTATCGCCAAAGCTTCAAAACGATCCCCCAAAATCACCAGGATATCGGGGTTTAACCGCTGTAAGGTGTCAGCATAGCCAATAATGCCGAGACCTACTGATTTAACGACTCCAACAGCTGTATCTGAAGAAAGAAGCATTTCCACTTTAGCATCAATACTTACACCCTCTTCTTCGATGATATGCCAGGTTTCACCAAACTCAGGCGAGAGATGCATCCCACTGACAAGAAGCTGTAATTCAAATTGAGGATTTTTCTGAATGGCTTTAATAAGTCCAGAAAGCAAACCGTATTCAGCTCGCGTGCCTGTAAAAACAGCGACTTTACGCATGCTGTTTCCTTCTGTTAAAACGTACGCTACTTGGTAAATTAACAACCCGCTCGGCTAACCATTCTGCATTTTCTAATGAACCCATTAACATTTGAGAATACATCGGTAAATGATTCATCAATTTCCAGATCGGTCTGGTCATAACACCAGCCTGATTGGTTTCAGTCAATAAAGCATTTCGTTGTAATTCATTCTCACAAATAACAGCATTCAGCCAATAGTTGCTACGGCAGTCTGTAGGTTCTTTTACAAATTTCCAGGCAGAATTCGCAAATAAATTTTCATACTCTTGCGCAAGCGCTCGTTTGTCCTCAATAAAATGTTCTAATTGTTCTAATTGAGCACATCCTAAGGCGGCATTTATGTTTGGCATGCGATAATTGTAGCCGAGCTCATCATGATAATATTCAAAGGGATGAGGCTGCTTTGCAGTAGTCGTTAAATGTTTTGCATGCTTACCCAGTATTTTGTTGGTTAAAATCATCCCCCCCCCACCGCTGGTGATAATTTTATTACCATTAAAACTTAAAATGCCGGCCACACCAAAAGTGCCTGTATGTTGTCCTTTATAGAAACTTCCTAAAGATTCAGCGGCATCTTCAACAAGCGATAAATTCCATTTCTGACAAATCTTAAGCAATTCTTGTATTTTTACAGGATGTCCAAAAGTATGCATAGGAACGCAAGCTCTGATTATTCGTTGGTTTTGTTTATAACGGCATAATCCAGAGTCATCAATAAACGCATGTTCTTCCAACCAGGTATTCAAAGCGTCTGGCGATAAACCTAATGTTTCTTTATCGACATCTATAAATAAAGGCTCAGCCTGACAATAAAGAATTGCATTACAAGTCGCCACAAAGGTGAGTGGCTGTGTAATTACATAATCAGAAAAGTCTACACCAGCCAACTTTAATGCGATATGCAAAGCAGAAGTGCCATTAACCGTCACAACTGCATTTGGGCTTTTCGTATACTCACTCATTTGTAATTCAAACTGATCAACATAGGCCCCAATGCTTGATACAAATGTAGAATCTATCGCATCCAATAAATACTGCCGTTCATTTGCAGCAAAAATTGGTGCATGTAAGGGTATAACTTCATTTGTCTGATACTGCTCACGTATAAATTCTATGATTGGTTTAAACATTTAGCTGACTCAAACGTTGTAAAGATTAACTTTATATTTTGATAAATTTTTTTCTGAAGTAAACCATTCTATTGTCTTCCGTAATCCGTCTTGAATAGAGTGGTTTGGCTTAAATCCAGTTAAGTTAAAAATTTTAGTATTATCGCACCAAAGCCTTGCAACCTCAGATTTTTCGGGTCGAATGCGTTGCTCATCTAAAGTCGACTCAATTTGGCTTCCCATAAGCTCTCGAATCAAAGCTAAGGTATCTCCAATGGAGATTTCATAATTTGATCCTATATTAATTACTTCACCCACGGTTTTCTCACGATGCTGAGCTATCGTCAAAAAGCCATGGCAGGTATCCTCCACATAATTAAAATCTCTTGTGGGGCTTAAGTCACCTAATTGAATTTGTGTTTTTCCACCAGCAATTTGAGTAATAATTGTAGGAATAACTGCCCGAGCAGATTGCCGCGGCCCATAAGTATTAAATGGTCTTGCAATCGTTAAAGGCAAATTAAATGAGTTATAAAAGCTCATAGCAATTGCGTCAGCACCGATTTTTGAAGCACTGTAAGGAGATTGAGGCTGTAAAGGATGCTTTTCATCAATAGGAACATACATCGCCGTACCATAAACCTCACTTGTTGAAGTATGAATTATATGAGCAACTTCATTTTCCAAGGCTGCTTGACATATGTTTAAGGTACCTGCGACATTGGTATCAATATAACTATGAGGAGCAACGTAGGAATAAGGTATGGCTATCAATGCTGCAAGATGAAAAATAGTATCAATACCCTTGGTAATATTTTTGCAATATTGAGGATCACGAATATCACCCGTTACTACTTCTATCTCATTGATACAATCCACATCCTCAAGCCAGCCCCAATTATTAAATGAATTATATTGAGCCAAGGCTTTTACGTTAAACCCTTTGTTTACTAAAAATTCAACTAGATGTGACCCAATAAAACCATCCGCACCTGTCACCAAAACTTGATGCATCTCTCCTCCAAACTTTTAAGGTACAGCTTACTGTACCTTAGAATCATTTCAGCAAAAGATATTCGACACGAGGGATACTATTTCCTTTCCATAAATTGGCGCCTGAAATTTTCTAACACTATCCATCCAATAGCCAACATCAAACCTAACAATGTGGACAATAAAAGAATTAAATCTTTTTTAGGCGATATTGGTAAATCAGGTAACCTAATAGAACCATCTAATTGAAAGAGAGCAACGTCTTTTAGATTAACATTGTTGGTACTGTAATAATCATATTGCAACTGTAAATCGCGTAACCCATCAATAAAAGGATCATCGGATTTTCTTTCTTGCAAATTTTTGATTTCTACTTCTAATTCCTTACTACCACGTAAATACAACATGCTAGGCTCATTAAAAATCGAAGCATCTGCAATTGTTCCATTCAGGGATAAAATAGATTGCTTGTCAATATCAACCGCCTTTGCAATTTTTAATGCTTCTTCAAGTTGTGCTAATCGATCATAGCGTTGTTGTTTGGCTCCCTCTCGTTTCATCTCAATTTTCTTTTCGAAATCTTGAGCCATTGTTTTATTTTCATTTTTTAAAATGAGAGATAAGTTCAGCAAAGCTCTTTGGTTGGCTAATCCAATATAGTCT
Source organism: Legionella hackeliae (assembly GCF_000953655.1). NCBI lineage: Bacteria > Pseudomonadati > Pseudomonadota > Gammaproteobacteria > Legionellales > Legionellaceae > Legionella > Legionella hackeliae. The sequence continues at coordinate 1,174,458 of NZ_LN681225.1, read as the reverse complement.
TTAATCCATTTAACAATTTGCTCGGGGTTTTTCCCTTTAGCAGTGACTATGTATTTAGCTGGGTTAGAGTCCGGCACTTGCTTCACAGTAAAGATACGTGAGAACCCATTATATACACTATCTTTAACAACTTTCTGATTATTTTTGGCAACAGTGGGAAAATAAATGGAGTTAAAAAATTTTCGTTTGGTTGATTCAGACAATAAACTGTCGGTGAATAAACCATAAACATCTGCTACATTAAAGGGCTTAATCCTTGAAGCCATTTCTCCTATCTCTGAGCGCCCATAATTAAGTGCAGCAATGTTACCTGCTGTTGGGGCAGATATGTATCCTTTTGCTTCATAAACTGGTTTCTTCAATGCTACATAAAGCGTCCCGACACCTACACAAACAAGTGTAACAAATAAAATAAACCACTTACGTAACCATATAGTAAGACATAAATCCACTATATCAATCTCATTCATGATCGTATTTTGCTTTCCTTCCACTGCCACTCCTTACAATTTCCTTAAACAGCAAATTATTATTAGAGAACCCTATCGGGCCTGATGATACCATTGGAAAAATAAAAAATCTTCTTCTTTCCGCTTATAATCAAGCTTTAATCTCAAGAGTTCAAATAAAGCGATAAAGAGTAGTCGCAAAATATTGGTGATTAGAGATATACTGTTTGAATGTTTAAGATTTCTTGGAAAATTTAGGTGTCTTTAAAGGCCATGTATGATGACATAGCGGGCCATTATGCTACTGCCGACCGTTTTGGATCAATAAGCCAAAGTCATCGTGCTGCGATAGCACAAATTAAGCGAGAACATTTAGGATTTAGACCCCATTACAAAGTGTTGGATTTTGGTGTCGGTAATGGCGCATTTTTAGAAAAACTTCGCGAATTTATGCCTGATGCGGACTTTACCGGTATCGATATTTCTGCCGAGATGTTAGCACTCGCACGTGAAACGTTACCGTTAACAACAATTGAAGCAAGCGCCACCGAAGCGAGTCGTTATCTCCCTCATCACAGTCAAGATTTGGTATTGGCGCATTTCATCAATGCTTATATCCCTATTAATACGCTGTTTAATGAAGCTGACCTATTAACCCGTGCTAATGGTTATTTTTCATTGATAACAACAACCTATGAATCGTTTCCTGTGGCTCAACATTATTTGGCTAATTTTATAGCAAAAGGTACATTATTAAGTACTGTAGTCGGCCATTACTATAAGTCATTGATAAAAAATACAGCAGTTGCTTCCGGACTTGATGAACTGATGCATGTGTTCACCCAACATCAATTTAAAATGGTACGCCATGAGCGTCTTTATATTCCTATTATGCTGGAAAATATTGATGAGCTCATAAAATTTGGTATTGAAGGAACCTGGTTTTTAAATAGCCTTACCATCAGAATGCTTCCTAAAAATTTCTTGTTAGAACGCTTAAAGCGCCTCTTCAGTCAAATATTTACTTTTCCCTACCATGACACTCACATAATTGACGTAATATTAGCTAAAAAATAAAACCTGCGATAAAGTAAATTGTTAAAGGATTTTAGTGAGCTAGTTTCAAAATAACTAGAGCCACATTCGCAGTCATGTTAGCAAAGGGAGTTCACATGGTGGCACAAACTATCAGGAATATTTTTCCTCAATTAAATATTCGGCAACAGCAAACCACAAATATCGTCTTTATCACCTTCTGGAGTCAGTTTTCTGTTTATGCATTAAACACTATTCTCATTTTGTTTTTAACACGCCCCCTTCTCGCACATGGATTAGGCTACTCTCAAGAAAAAGCCTATGCCTTTTTGGGAATTAGCCAGGCAACAGGTTATTTAATGCCCATCCTTGGCGGGTTTATGGCTGATAAAGTGTTGGGTATTCGCCGGGCAATTCTTCTTGGAAGCATCATGCTCGCCCTGGCTTATTTATTAGTGATGCTCAGTGGTTATACCCTATCCTCTTATGGCGATCACTTATTTATTGCGGCTTATGCATTAGTCCCTGCCACCAACTCTCTTTTAATGGGTACGGCATCAAGCATGGTTTCTCGCATTTATGCAGAAGATGCCGCGAAAGCAAAAGCTGCCATGACTTTTTATTATATGGCTATTAATGTAGGAGCGCTGTTAGCCACAATCATTGCCCCTGCACTTCTTGATAGTCAATATGGCCCTTTATCTGTTTTAACCCTGGTTTTTATAGGGAAGTCGATTGCGGCTTTAAATTTTGCTAAGCGTTATTCTCTTTATGATAACGTGCTTTGGGGGAAGGATAAGACACTTTTTTCAGCAAAAAATAAATTAACTTTATGCGTTTATATCGCAGGGATTTATGGCTTTACTCTATTTGCCTACTCGCATGTCTATCAAGCAAGCCTGATTATTATTATCGGTTGTGCATTGGGGATCCTTTGGTTTTTCGGCAGAACCTTATCGCTGAAGGGAGAAACTCGAAATAAACAATTAGTTGCATTGCTTTTGATTGTGGAGGCAGTGGTATTTTTTGTGATCTACAATCAAATGAATAGTACTTTAGTACTTTTTGCAAAAAATAATTCTGATCTGCAACTTCTTGGAATCCAACTCTCTCCAGCCCAATATCAGATGCTTAATCCCCTGCTAATTATTGTTTTAGGGGCACAATTACCTCGGTTTTATGCTCGCTTTCCACGATTTACCATCCCTTACCAATTTGCAGCGGGAACGTTATTAGCGGGAGCTTCGCTCTTGCTTTTGGCCTTAGCGGCAATTCTCAATCATGAAGGTTATGCAAATGGCAACTTTATTGGTTTAACCTATATTCTTATTACCCTTGCAGAACTGTGGGTTTCCGCAGTAGGACTAAGCATGATAGGTCTTTATTGCGACAGTCAGGAAATCGCTTTTGCAATGGGGGTCTGGTATCTCGCTTCATCTTTATCCAATGCCATTTCAGGTAGATTAGCAGCCTTAGTAGCTATTCCCGAAACAATGAGTTCGCCTGTTAAAAGCATAGGAATTTATAAACAATACTATTTGGGAATGGGCGCAATAACTGTAATTTTAGGTGTGGTTATGTTAGCCATTGCTTATTTTTTGCAACGCTATTTTAGGAAAAAATGCATTCAGCTCGCTTAAAGAGTTAACCTCCTCTCTATCATTCTCAAGGGACAGAGAGGAGATAAAAATTAACTGCGACCGTAACGATCCTCGAAGCGTACGATATCATCTTCGCCCATATATTCACCGCTTTGCACTTCAATCATTACCAGAGGAATTACACCTGGATTTTCCAGACGATGCTTATGACCAGCAGGAATATAAGTAGATTCATTCGTATTGACATACATCTCTTGATCCCCATTAATCACTTTAGCCATGCCACTAACGACAATCCAATGTTCGCTACGATGATAATGCATTTGCAAACTAAGACTTGCATTAGGTCGTACTTCAATACGTTTGATTTTAAAACGAGGGCCCTCTTCTAAAACACTGTAAGAACCCCAGGGACGATGCACTGTACGATGGATTTTATGAGCTTCATGGCCTTGCGTTTTGAGTTGGGCATAAATATTTTTTACATCTTGAGCTCGGGCTTTATCAGCAACTAATAACGCGTCAGGAGTATCAATAATAAAAAGATTATCAACTCCAATCGCCCCAACTAATCGCTCGTGACTACGAATATAGCAATTCGAAACATCATGAAGTAATGCCTCACCTTCGATGCGATTCCCCATGTCATCAGGGGTGGATAAATCACCTAAAGCACTCCAGGAGCCAATGTCACTCCAACCTATGTTGCAAGGCACTACCGCAATCTTGTCAGACTTCTCTATGACAGCATAATCAATTGAAATTTCGGGCACTTTATTAAATGCCTGCCCCTCAAGCTCAAGTTGAGTAAAACCTGTTCCAACCGCCTTGCGTGACAATTCCATGCACGTCTTGGTGGTTAAAAGAATCTCCGAACAATAAAGCTCCATTTCTCTTAACATTTGGCCAGCAGTGAAGCAAAACATGCCTGAGTTCCACAAAAAACGTCCACTTTCCAAGTATTCTTTTGCCTTTTCCAAGGAGGGTTTTTCAATAAAGCTCACTACAGTATTCCCTTCAGCTTCAATATAACCATAGCCTGTTTCAGGTGTTTGTGGTTCAATTCCAAAGGTAACTATCTTACCAGTCATGGCCAATTCTTTTGCTGAATTCACAGCTCGTACAAAGGCTTCTTGCTCTGAAATCAAATGATCAGCAGGTAATATCAACATTAAGGCGTCTTCGCCATAATTTTCTACCACTTGTAATGCTGCTGCGGCAACTGCTGCCGCGGTATTACGTCCGAAAGGTTCAAGAATAAATGCCAAATTGAATTCATTCTCATGAACCTCACGAAACTCATCCTCTGTTTTAAAAAATAAATCTCGGTTTGTAACCGTGAGAATTTCTTGCACATTAGTAAGAGATGCCGCACGCAGAAATGTTTTTTGCAGCAGACTTTGACCATCTGCAAGACGAATAAAAGGTTTTGGATGTAGTTCACGGGAAACTGGCCACAATCGTGATCCAGCTCCACCACAGAGGATGGTTGGTATAAGCGGTACTGACAATTTTTCCTTCCTACTCTTGTCTATTTACAGTGCCCTACTCGGGTTGCTTTATACTATCAATCGAGTAGAAAGGAAACATTCTAAAACGCTGTTTAATAAGCAGTCAAGATTCTTTTAGTCGGAAGGTGTTGGGTCAAACTGACCAATCTCTTTATAATCCCAAATTATCTCGCTTAAAAACCCTGTCTGCACGATAGCTGGAGCGCACTAAGGGACCTGAAGCCACTTCAAAAAAGCCTTTCTCAAGCCCTATTTCACGAAATTCTAAAAATTTCTCTGGAGTCACATAGCGAGCGACCGGCAAATGATTCTTTGTGGGTTGTAAATATTGGCCCAATGTTAAAATATCCACATTTTGAGCACGCAACTCATCCATTGTATGAATAATTTCTTCATCTGTCTCGCCTAATCCAAGCATCAAACTCGTTTTAGTCAACACATCCGGGCGGTAACGTTTTGCATAAGCCAAAACATTCAAAGTTTGCCAATAACCAGCACGATTATCGCGCACAGGATGGGTCAAACGCTCAACGGTCTCTACATTTTGAGCAAACACGTCAACACCACTCTCTAATAGAGTCGCTATACTTTCCTCCACCCCTTGAAAATCGGGTGTTAGAGCTTCTACTTTCGTGTGAGGGCTACGTGCTTTGATTGCTCGAATCGTATCTGCATAATGCTTGGCGCCACCATCAACGAGATCATCGCGATTAACAGACGTTAAAACCACATAATCCAGGTTCATGAGAGCAACTGTATTGGCAGTATTTGCTGGCTCATTTAGATCAAGCCATCCATGAGGATTACCGGTATCCACGGCACAGAAACGGCAAGCCCTGGTGCAAACGGCGCCCATTAACATAATAGTTGCGGTACCATGAGACCAACATTCACCGATATTGGGACATTTTGCCTCTTCACAAACAGTCGCCAATTGATGCTTAACTACCTGCTCCTTAACTTGATGATAAGCTGGAGTGGTATGATTAACTATACGTAACCACTTAGGTTTAGGTAAACGCTCAGAAGAGTTTTCAGCAGATTTAACACCATCTTTGATAGCAACAATTCCTTGTTGGGTACGGTATTTTTGCCCACTTTCAACCACAACAGGGATATTTTTTAATTTGCTCATACTAACACCAACAAATTTGAATGCTCTGATGATCCCAAATCAGAGTGGGTAGATCAAGTTCTTCGTTAAAGTATTATCAGACTTATAGTTTTACCACACAGTTTTTACCTTTGTGTTTGGCTTGATACATTGCTTCATCGGCACGGGTAAATAAACTTTCCAAATCATCCCCATGCTGCAGATTTGTCAATCCAAATGAAACTGTAACAAAGACGCGCGTGTCACGATAATAAAAATCATACTCTTGAACCGCACTACGTAACTCTTCTGCAACTTTGGCCGCATTATTTAAATGGGTGCGTTCAAAGATGAAAATAAATTCTTCCCCACCGTAGCGAGCAATAAAATCTACTGCACGGATAGAGGATTTAAACAAAACAGCTATTTTCTTTAAAACTTTGTCACCAGCCAAATGTCCGTAGGTATCATTAATCGCTTTAAAATTATCAATATCGGCAACTGCAATGGAGAGATCACCCACACCTCGTTTCCATCGATTGAATGCGTCAAGAACATGTTCTTCATAAGCGGATCTATTGGGCAAGCCTGTCAAACTATCTTGATTGTTCCTCAGTTTTTCAAAGGACAACATATTTTTCATTTCTTTTGCGCTACGTTCAGTTTCCATAAGCCTATCCTGTAAAATCGACATCTTATGTTCATAGTCTGCTAGCCGTCCTTCCTGGTTTTCTTTAAATTCCTTAATATTTGCACCTATAGCAGCTAAACTTTTTTCAATTTTTTTAGATAGCTCTTCTATCGATTGTGAGCTATCCATATCATTTTTAATTTCTTGAATATTGGCTTGAATCTCTATTTCTAATTTTTCCGTACTTTGTCTTGAAAAAACATTGTTATCTTTAAATAAGTTTAGATATATACTGAAATCTCGCAAGTGATTGCTCAATTCGTATAAAATGTTTTTGAATCGATTTTGCTCAAAATTGAAAGATTTCGCGACTAAATCGGTCAAATCCTCAGTCACTTTAAGCAATTGCACTTCAGTTAAATCCTGATTTAATAAGGTTTTAATCGTTTCCTGACTCTTAAGAAGATCATCAGGCATAGGAAGGTGATCGACGATTTGAAGTAATTGGGAATTAATTTTTGAATTAACAACACTTGATCCAGTTAAAGCGGCGTGGTTCTGCTCGCAAAACTCAATTTGCTCTGCCACTGTATTGACACACTCTTTAAGTAACTGGCTGAATTGTCCAATTAATTTTCTTTCGTCGGTATCCGTCTTTAACAATTGCTCCATACGCTCAAACGCATGTTTATCTTTTAGTTCAATAAGCATTTGACTCAGAAGATCGGCACCCTGATGGATAAAATCAGTAATAATAATTTTATTTTCTGCTCTTTTTTGCTGAAAATTCGACATGACATCAACTAGAGAAGCCACGCGTCGTTGAATAGATTGTGGATCTTTATTTTCTTTAAGTGCATCTTTTAAATCTAATACTTGCTTATCTAGATCAACATGAATACCACTAGGTAATGTGGTCAATTCATCGATGGCCTTTCTAAGTAAGTTAACCTCGCCCTGAAGTTTATTGCATTGTTCTTCGTAATGACTGATTGTGTTCACAATCTTTTGCTTTAATTGTTGTTCAATCATTATAAAATCCCTTTTAATCCTAAAGTTAACCTTTTGCTTTTTTTAGAAACTCAAGCATTACTTTAGCATGCGACCCGTCACACAGTGGCGGATCTTTAGTTTCCTTACACCCACAAAAGTACACTGTCTCTGTAATTATAGCCTTATATGGAACAGATTGTGCGCCACAGTGTGTTCTGTCGCAAAGAGGTTGATTTTTACTCTTTCCACACCCACACCAAAAGTAAGTTTTTCCCTCTTCTACCTCATAAGGAATAGGAAAAAATGGCGGTCTTTCATCATTGTCTTCCATGCTGCACCTTCAATTAATATTCCTATAATAACGGTAGCATTTTTTTTCTTAACAGGACGGCAATAATTATTGCAATAATCAGGGCTAAAAGAGACAGGCCTAATTGTGCAAAGGCAACAGGATAAATAATCAACAGTAGTGCAACTATTATCAAAAAAATATGAGCGCTTTTTCTAAAAATCACTTGGTATTTTGTAAACCGCGCTGCTTTACTTCCTAAAATGACCAGCAGAATTAACAATAATAAAAAGAGTACATAAAAAATCTGATAAATTATTTCAAATGCTATCGTTTTATAGGTTGAAAACTGCTGCGTCAAAAGCCACTGCTCGAAAACAAGTGCAAAATTAGGCGTGCAAGTTTGCATGTAAGCTTGTACACCAAATGCACTTAAAACAGCTAAGCTTAAAAATACGTAGGATTTATTAAGACGTAGTGTTTTAAGATAACCCAACGTATAAGTAAGGAGGATTAAACCAATAATAAGGGCAGGAATACGTAACCATGTAATCCATTGAAAGAAAAATGCACTATGCACTTGTTGTACATAATGAACCACCCCCACCGTAACAATGAATAAAAACCCAGCGGTCAATCGCAATTGACGAGTCTCGGCTAACCATAAAAATGCCACTAAAGTCAGGATGAGAAAGAGTGAGCAGGGATTTAACGCATCACTCACTGCCATCATTGGAATTAAAGTAGCCACCGAAGGTTTGGAGATAATCGCGTTACCATACCAATTTGCATTAGCCCATTGTCTCAGTACATTCGTTGTGTTGGTGCTTATTTGACCTGTTTTGACAATTTGATCGTGACAATATTTCAAGCCACGTAACAATTCCTCTCCACTGGTTTCAGGCTCAGCAAAACCTATCCAATGCGAGTTACAAAAAAAGATTGCTGGCACACTAAAATCCGTTGAGTTTTGTTGCTGAAGAAACTGATTAAAGGTCTCAAGAGTTGCTTTGTCTTTATTAATTGTGTAACGGTGCACTTCAATCCATGGTGTATTTGGTTCAATGCTCTGAAAAAATAGATCCGCTTTATGACAATGAGGACAGGTTGACGATAAAAATAAACTTACCTGAAGTTTAATTGTTTTATTTTCATCTTGCGTAAACCAACTGGATGTAGCAGGCGTGGTATCTGCCCAAAGTAGAGAAATGCAAAGGAAACTACTTAGAATAATTTTCAGTACAAATCTCATACTTACGCCCTCATAAGGTATATTGGAATTATCTGCATTATTATCAAGTGGCATTTCGAATAGGAGAATGACACCAAATTTAATAATACAGCCCTTCCTCTGGCGTTGTACATTTATTTAAAATAAAAATACAACGTGTAAGACGTTGTATTTTACAGTGATTCCAAAAACGACTAGTAAGTATGGATGTAGTTTTCCAATTGCTCGATAACGCGGGATTTATCTTCCAGCAAATGAAACAATAAGTCACCGATAGATAAAATGGCAACAAGCTCCTCTTGTTCAAGGATTAAAACATGGCGTCGTTTAGTTTGTGTAATAACTTCCATCGCTTTCTCAACGGGATCAAATAAATTCAACACACTGACAGCTGTATAGGCAATATCCCCAGCTGTAGTGGTATCTGGATTCAAACCCTTGTTCAAACAGGAACGAATAACGTCACGCTCACTGACTATTCCTATAAGATGTTTGTCATCGCGAACTACTAATGCACCAATATCGTTCTCTGTCATTCGCTTAACGCATTCAGCTACAGAAGTATCAGGTTTAATAAAAGTAACAGGACGTCTTGGCTGAGGCAGAGCGGAAAAAATTGGGTGAGCAGCCATAGGATTCACTCCCTCGAAGATCCTGACATGCGATGAGTCAGGATAGTAAATTAGATTATATATTGAATTAATATAGCACAATAAGTGTATTCTTTAGAAAGTTTGGAGCAAGAAATTATCTTTCAATAAGAACCTTGATGCAGATAAAAACAACTTTTTATTTTTTACTTGCTTTTGAAAACAAATTATTTACGATAGTAAGTCTAAATTTTTGGTAACCAAGTTAGGGAAGACGGCATGGCAAAAGCATATTTTCTAGTAGGATTATTAGTAGCTGGCACAGACTATGCTGGCACTATGGGCTGTCTGGCAGAGGGAGTTACCGTTCCTTGTGAAATTCGCGCCTGGGATGCTGGCATTAGCGCATTGTATCTAAAGCCCACATCGTCATTGCTAAATCCTTATCTGGTACGAGGTACTATTATCAGTTCTATTCCTTATTATAATGTAAAATCACCTTGGGATTGGGGCTTTATTGTTGAAGGAAGTTACCATTTCAACACTGGAAATGATGTCAATGTGAATTGGTTACACTTTGATGACAGATATAATGATGGTACAAGTGCTTTCTTTCCACTTCAGGCTATTCCACAAACGCGAGGTTATGCATTAAGCTTTAAAACTAAACTAGATGTTGTGAATTTGGAGTTTGCTCAAAACAGTAATCTGGGAAGCAAAACCAATTTTAGGGTTCATGCTGGATTACAGTATGCCAATGGGAACATAGAGCGCAGCTCTCAAGCATCCGAACAAATAAATAATTCTCCCCCCACTTTATTTGAAACTAGTACTCTGGATGCAAAGTATCGTGGTGTAGGACCCCGTTTAGGTGGAGATATTTCTCGTCAGTTACCGCATAATTTTGCTGTGTTTGCCAAGGGAGCCATGGCCCTTCTAATTGGTGAGTCGAGGACAAAATTATCAGGGGATAATAGAAGCGGTCCACGAATCACTCCATTTAACGACTACATGAGCCAGACTAATTTAGTGCCTGAGTTTGAAGCGAAGTTGGGAGCCAGTTATCAGTTCAATGCGAAGATGGGGCAATTTAGTGTGTTAGCTGGATGGATGTTCCAACACTATTTTAATATGTTTCTTTCATTACCCGGAGAGGATTTTAATACGATAGAAAACTCCGCGAGTCATGAACTTTCATTAAATGGTCCCTTTATTCAAGGAAAATGGGTTTCTGCTACATAATAACCAAGACAGAGCATGCTTTTGCGATTTTTAAGTTTTAAACCCAGCCTGTCCTATCATGAAAGCATACTCTGTTTATTGTTACTTGCCTCATTAATTTTTCAGGGAACAAATGACCTTTCGGTTTTATTGATAACCTATAGTCTAATTCTTCTCGCTGCAATCACTAATTTTTCGCATCTGCGTACTCAAATGAGTTTGCAATTGACACCATTTAGCCTTCTGTTGGTTCTCTGGATAATATGGATTTGGTTGCCTTTTGTTTTTGGAGTGGTTTCTAATACGACCCTTTTTGGTTTTTTTCAGTGCAGTCTGTGGGTCTTTGCTTTTTTTATAGTTAACACAACCACACAGGCAAAGCGGTTTTGGTCTTTGACATTCGGGACAATCTGGGTATTGAGTGCAATTTGCGCCGCTTATGCAATCTTTCAATTTTTTATTTTGCATGAGATGCCTTGTGGATTTTTTGCAAATAAAAATACCGCTGCTGCTTTTTTTATGATGTCTCTTCTAACCCTTATTGGTGAATTCCTAACACAAAAATCTGGTAATAACACAACATCGAAGTTATATGCTCACTGTTTAAGATTAAGCATTCTTATCATCACATTAGCAATGCTCGCTGCCTTTAGTCGTGGTGTAGCAATAAGCTTTGTTTGCTGTCTCACCCTGGAACTTTTATTGCTACGTCGTTATATTTCAAAAAGACGGTTTATACAGCTGCTGAGTCTTTTATTGCTTGCATTCAGCATAATCTTGATAGTGGCACAACCCGCTATTAAGCACCGTTTAACCCTACTCCAGCAAGAAAAATCTCGACTTATTATCTGGCAAGGCGCATGGCATTTATGGCAAAAATCCTCATGGTATGGGATCGGGATTTTTAATTTTATGCACTATTATCCTGCATTTAGCTTGCCTGGTGATGGTTCAGCCCTCCAATACGCTCACAATGATTTTCTGCAGCTATTCATTGAAACAGGAATTCCAGGAGCACTCATTTTACTGGGTCTCGTAATCACAATTGCCCTATCATTTTGGCGATATTTTTTCCAGAAACCGGTTGATGCAGAACATCATATACAACTCGCAGTTTGCTTTGCGGTTATAATTAGTTTTGCTCTGCACAGCATGGTGGATTTCAATTTTTACGTTTTAACAATGAATCTATTATTGGGATGTTATCTTGGTTACCTGCATAGCCTGCTCAAGGAAGGAGGGATTATACGAGGATGGGTAATCCCACTAACTCCGCAATTAAAGCGTATCTTCATGATGGTTGGATTTATTCTCTTTTTATTGATAACTCTTTATGCATTTCGCTTATTGCTACTTAATTACTACATTACTAAAGCCGATGTGACCACGAAACAAAACGATTATACTTCAGCACTGCATTATAACAAGCAGGCACTGGAATGGCTTCAGCTGGCAGAACTCCATAGTCGCAGCGCTGATTTATATTTTCAGTTAATCACTAATACCCATGTAGACAGTGAGCGTCATGCCCTGATTCGACAAGCAGAAGACGAAATTAATAAGGCTCTTCGTGCTAATCATTATTATGCACGACCCTATTTTCAAATGGCATTATTACAGTCTTCTTTGTTATATAATCCGACCAAAGCTCAGACGTTCTTCCATAGATCTCTGCAAAATAATCCGCATTTCTGTTTGGCTCGAATCACTTTTAGTCAATTTTTAATTGAGCAAGGAAACATTTCTCAGGCACAACATATTCTTGAAGATGGCTTATACTACCCTATTCCTGCAGAACAGGCTGTAATTTATTTAAATTATTTGGCTAAACTTCGTTATGCAAATAATGACAAAGATAGAGCCTGGCGTGTAATTAACCGTCTGAAGCATTTATCGTATTATAACAATGATTATAGTGAGCTGCTTTAATCAAACTCAGTCAAAGAGCTCCTCCTAATGAAGCTCTTTATTCTTTTATAGTTTTACGAACTAGGTACAATTCCCTGCCCGGTGCGCACAAATTCTATTGCGTAAACTGGAGAAACGACTATCTAATACGGAGCTTCCCTGTAACATAATATTGGAATCAATATAACCATAGGATGTTACACCTACAATAGCATTACGTGCAGTATTTGAACCCCCTGTTTGTCCAAAAGCTGCAATACCAAAATTTTGTACCCACGGACCGCCACTAGAGCCTCCTCGCATATCTGAACCATATTCTACATTGTTAGGACTCACAGCACGGAAACTTTGGGACATAACTTGGTGCATTTTTGCACAATAATCCAGATTGCATGGATAACCTAATAAATGGGCATGATTAGGTATCAATGCATTAACAATCCAACCCAACATTCCAGTAACAAGGCCTAAACGTGTTGTTGAACCATTAATCACTTTATCATTCACCTCTATCATGGCATAGTCAGCAGCATTTGGAACCACTCCCCCTCCTGTCGCCCACTCAGAAGTAGTTAAAACAAATTTCCATGACCAAGCTCTGTAAGGTGCATTTCCATCGCGATAAGCTGGAATAAACACAAAATTAGTATAATAACCAGAACTGGTTCCCGAATGAACACAATGACCAGCTGTTAAAACAATTCGTTGACCAATAGTAGACGCTGAGCAAACCGCATCCCCCTGACCCGGGACAGTAAAATAAAGCTTACCTACCGCACTAAATGGATAGGATAAGTCTGCACTCAATGGTACTAGACGAGAACTTGTAAAGTTTGCTCCTGATGTCCCTCGATTAAAAAAATGTTCGGATAGCGTACTTTCTAAATTAATCATCGTTTGTGGGATTAGTGGTGTTTTATCCGGTTCTATTTCTATTGCAGGAGGAGTGCCCTCTTTTTGTTGAGGTTTTTCTAACTGTAACGATTCTATATCTATTTCCTGAACCGCATTCGGATCGACTTTCGGATAAGGCATTTCCTTGGCATTCATCAAACGCTCAGGTGTCCAATACTCGTAAATCGATTTTTCACTTTGCTTGTTTTCAATTCCTTTCTCCAATTCATCACTGGCAAGGATCTGGGTTGAATATAAAGCTAACGGAATAAGAGAGCAGGCATGGATTAGAGTTTTCATGATTAAAATTCCTTTTAAAATCAATGGGTATTGGCAGGTGTCAAGAAATAAACGATATTCGCGTTGACACGTCGCTCTCTATATTTTCATAAGCATGCATTTTGGTCAAACGTCAAAATGGTTGACAAATAGTCGACAGAATATAGACAAAATTTGAAGGGGTATTGAGAAAATCCCTTGCTCAATTTCGTAATCAAACAAGGGATGTTATGGACTGCATAAAAATTAGTTTGCAACTTTCCAGGAACCATCAGCTTGACGGCATGCTTTACCGTATATCTGTTGTGATTTACCACCAATGATTGCTCTAGTGATATACTCACGGCAAGGTTGGTTATTTGTGTAATAGGTTCTTGTAGGTTGAACCGTGTAGCGGTTACCATTATCCGGGTTTGACCATACCACAGCACGTCCTGTTGGAGCAGTTTCTAAAGCTCGTTGCATTTCCAAACGGTCGAGACGATCCATAGTACGACCAATATTTCCTCCAAGAAAAGCTCCTAATAAAGCGCCACCAGCAGCTGCAGCGACCTTACCAGAACCGCCACCAAATTGGCTGCCTATAAGTCCACCAACAACACCACCTGTGACAGTACCAACTCCTTCATTGGTAACTTGCGCACAACTGGCAAGTAGAACTGAAAGAGAAAGAGATACTACCGCTATTTTTTTCATGATTCACCATAAGTATCGTTGTAAAATCGGTTGGTATTCTAACACCACGTTTAGATATTATCCACATTATGCATAATTTTAAATCACTCTACTCTTGCTGAACCCGTGGTGAGAATTGACATAATAGTTCATAAGCAATCGTTCCAGCAGATAAGGCTATTGATTCTACAGGGATATGTTGCCCCCAAAGTTCCACAGCATCGCCAATTTTTACCCCTGGACAGTGCGTTAAATCGACCGTAAGCATGTCCATAGAAACACGTCCGACAATAGGAGCATGTGTTCCATTGACCCAGACAGGGGTATTTTCAGCAATATGTCTTGGATAGCCATCGCCATATCCAACAGCCACTACCCCAATGATCGAAGGACGGCTAGTTTGCCAGGTACCACCATAACCAATTCGAGCATTTGCTGGATAATGATGAAGAGCGCTAATGGCAGAAACAAAACGCATCACCGGCATTAAACCCAACTCTTGGCCAATTTGATGAGAAAATGGAGAAACACCATAAAGCATAATTCCGGGACGCACGACATCCGCATGAGTGTCTGGCAAGGCCAAAATGGCAGCTGAATTACTGATACTCTTAATCAATTGGGTATCTGGTAAATCAAGCTCTCTAAAAATTCGCAGCTGATTTTGATTACTGGGATTTTCAGGCTCATCTGCGCATGCTAAATGCGTCATTAAACCAATTTCAGAATCAACCCAGGGGCAAGTCCTCAAAGCATCCATAACTCCATAAACTTCTTGAGGATCAAAACCTAAACGATGCATACCAGTATTTACTTTTACCCAAATTTTGATTTTATTTGACAAGGGGGTTGAAAGTAACCATTGCAGTTGGTGGGGTTGATGAATAACACATTGTAATTTATGTGAAGCTGCCGCATATAGTTCATCTGGGCTAAATATCCCTTGAAACAACACACAATCACTGCGCACTCCTAAAGCACGGATAGCCATCGCCTCCTCAAGACAAGCCACGCCAAATGCATAAACCTGCCCTTCCAATACGGGCACAACGGCAGAAAGACCACAACCATAAGCATTTGCTTTTACCATTGCAATGACTTTGGAATTCAAAGCACGGCGTTTGATAAAATTCAAATTGTGCAAAAGTGCTGTGGCATCAATTTGAACGCGAGTAGGTCTTGCCATATTAATCAGTTCCCTGGTAACCGTTAAATGCTAAATCTTCAAAACGAGTATATTTACCCAAGAAGGCAACCCGGACTTTACCAATAGGACCATTACGCTGTTTTGCAATAATTAATTCGGCAACTCCCTTATCAGGACTATCCTCGTTATACACCTCATCACGATAAATAAAGCAAATTAAATCCGCATCCTGCTCAATTGCACCAGATTCCCGAAGATCGGACATAACCGGTCGTTTATCTTGACGTTGCTCAAGGCTACGATTTAATTGTGATAAGGCAATTACAGGCACTTCAAGCTCTTTCGCTAAGGATTTTAAACTTCGAGAAATTTCTGAAATTTCTGCCGTGCGATTATCTGCTTTAAAGCCAGGTACTTTCATTAATTGAAGATAGTCGACCACGATTAAGCCTAATTGCCCCTGCTCTTTCGCTAAACGCCGGGCCCGTGCTCGCATTTCAGCAGGCGATAAAGCCGCTGTATCGTCAATGTAAAGTGGGGCTTCCGACAATAGGTGGACAGCTGAAGTCACTCTTGGCCAATCTTCTTCTTCTAATTTTCCTGTTCGTAAACGGTGCTGATCAATTCGTCCTAGAGAGGACATCATGCGCATTGCCAGAGAATCCGAGGGCATCTCCATAGAAAATACCAAAACAGGTTTCCGCGCATGAATAGCAGCGTTTTCTGCCATATTCATGACTAATGTTGTCTTACCCATCGAAGGGCGACCTGCCACAATAATTAAATCGGAAGGTTGTAAGCCTGATGTCCTTTCATCAAAATCAGATAGACCGGTAGGTAAACCTGTTAAAGCATCTCCGTTGTTATAAAGAGCATCAATCTTTTCGACTGTTTTAACGAGAATTTTTTTAATGCTTTCTGGTCCACCATCACCTCCAGTTTGCTCAGCAATAGCAAACACTTTCGTTTCGGCAAAATCAAGAAGATCGGTCATTTCTCTTCCTGAAGGATTATAAGCAGAGTCGGCAATCTCGTTCGCTACAGTAATCAATTGTCGTTGAACGGATTTGTCACGCACAATATCAGCATAGGCAGAAACGTTAGCAACACTGGGGGTGTTGTTCGCTAATTCAAAGAGATAAGTTTCCCCTCCCGCATCATCCAATTGATTGGAGGACTTAAGGATATCCAACAAAGTGACCACATCGAAAGGTTGATCTTTCTTGGCAAGCTCACTAATCGCTTGATAGAGAACGCGATGTTCCGTGCGATAGAAATCGGTTTCGCATAATTTGGTACTAATAGTATCCCAAACCTGATTATCGAGCATTAAACCACCAATGATTGCCTGTTCAGCTTCAGCTGAATGGGGTGGCGATCGAAGCGAATCTACAGGATTTTTTCGTGTTTTTAGTTCTGCAGCCATGATAACAGTATGAAAGCGATAGTGTGCTTATTGTACCCTGAATATAAAAAAAGACACACTGGAGGTGTGTCTTTTTAATATTTTTTTGAAAAAGCGAATTATCTAACCCAAACTTGAGTACGTCCGAGAGCAGAAACACCCACGTAGCCACGTACATAAAGTTTGTTCCCTTTTAAGGTCATTTTAGCGCGATAAACTTTACCTGTTTTAGGATCAAGAATTTGGCCACCTTCCCACTCGCCATTACCTTTGTCTTTTAGACCCCAAACAAACTGTAGACCTTGAATTGGTTTGCCTTTAAAACCACCTGGGCATTTAGAGCAAATACCAGTATCACCTGGTTGTGGATAAACTTTTACAATTGTACCATTCAGAGTACCACCGGATACTGACAGACGAATTACAGCTCGTTTCTGGCCGGTTTTGTCATCAATCGTTGTCCAGGTACCTGCGGGTGAAGCAGCTAAAGCAACAGGTAAGAACAATACCATTACCACAAATGCTAATAACGCCTTCCATTGTCTCATGAGTTTTCTCCATAATTTTTCTCATAAAAAGAATAGGCTATGATTTTCGGCTTTGCAATCAAAAAGCAATAACTTTTTTTGAGTGCTTTCCGATAGACGAAAAACATATTAAAATTAGGCCAGAGTGGATAAGATTACTACTCAGCAGGCAACGGCATAAAAAATTGCTCAATGTCTTGTTTCGTTAGCCCTGTTATTCCCTTGATATTGTCGGATAAAATCCCATCAAACAATTGTCTCTTTCTCTCCTGCATTGCCAAAATTACTTCTTCAACAGTACCAGAGGTGATTAATTTATAAACAAACACAGGGTTTGCTTGACCAATTCGATGACTTCTATCGGTAGCTTGATCTTCGACCGCGGGATTCCACCAGGGGTCATAATGAATGACGGTATCGGCTCGAGTTAAATTTAATCCCGTACCCCCTGCTTTTAAACTGATTAAAAAAATTGAAACATCGCCTTGTTGGAATTTATCGACTAACGTTTGTCTGTTTTGCGTTTGCCCTGTCAACTTCAAGTAAGAATAATTTTGGCGAATCAATTGTTCTTCAATTAATTTAAGCATGGAGGTAAATTGGGAGAAAATCAGGATCCGTCGTCCTTCGTCAACCAAACTGCTTAATAACTCCATTAAAGCATCAAGTTTTGCAGAAGTTTCATAAGCCATTTCGGCTTCAGGCATGGATAACAATTTCGGATCACAACAGACCTGTCTTAACTTCAATAAAGCATCTAACAATACAATATGACTTTTCTCCATTCCCTGTTTAGAAATTGCTTCCCGTACCTTTTTCTCCATACTCATGCGTATTGCTTCATAGAGATCGCGCTGAGCTCCGGAAATCTCAATCGCAAGAGTCATTTCAGTTTTATCAGGTAGCTCACGCGCAACCTGATTTTTGGTTCGACGTAATATAAAGGGCTGGACACGCTTTGCTAGCAACTGTCGTCGTTCCATATCATTTTGTTTTTCGATTGGTTTTTTAAAAAATTGGCTAAATTGCTTTGCATCTCCTAATAAACCAGGCATTAAAAAGTGGAATAAAGACCAAAGCTCGCCTAGATGGTTTTCAAGCGGTGTACCCGATAAGCAAAGACGATGTTGCGCCTGAATCTGTTGAATTATTTGTGTTGTTTTAGTTCGCGCATTCTTAATCGATTGTGATTCATCCAAAATGAGGTAATAAAATGGATAATCCACAAAGCGAGATTTATCGCGTTGAATAAGCCCATATGTTGAAATAATGACATCATAGTCATCGAAGTTATCCTGATGTCGCAAAGCACCGTGGAATACCAACAACTTTAATTCTGGTGTAAACCGTTTTGCCTCTGCAAACCAATTCCAAACTAAACTGGTCGGAGCTACTATCAATGTTGCTTTGGTTAAACGTCCTGCTTCTTTTTCAACTTGTAAATGTGCCAATGTTTGGACAGTTTTTCCTAATCCCATATCATCAGCAAGGACACCTCCAAAATGACTGGAGCGCAAAAATTGCAACCAATTGAGTCCTTCTTGCTGATAATCGCGCAGGGTGGTTTTTAATCCCAAAGGTAGTTCGATTTTTGGTAAATTGGTCAATGTAGTTAACTGGTTTAATTGTTGTCTTATCGTTTCAGCACCAAGCCAACGAGATGAAATGGCACGCATCGCCTGTTCCGTTTCCCGCATTAAAATAAGCTGATACCGACTCACGCTGATGCGCGCTTCACCTTTAATATGGCGCGTTCCATATTGCAGCAGAAAGCGGATTAAGGGTTTAACTCGTCCCAATTCCATTTGTAACATTTTGCCCTCTGGCAATGGCATCTTAACCAGAGTCTGATCCGACAGTGACTCAATTTTATTTTTATCAAGTCTTGTAATTAACTCTGCGACCAAAGGAACGATGCTGACTTGTTTTCCATCCACTAAAATCCCTAACTGATAGGAAAAAAAATCATTACCCCCTTCTTCGACTTCAGAAAACCACTCTACATCATCCGCACTCACGAGTTCCTGATAAACAGGATGGATAAATTCCACATTCCACTGTTTTTTTTCAAATACGGGAAGGATATTTTTATAAAGTTTGGGTAAATCGCCGTCACTATGAAAATTTGTTAACACATTTTCATGGCTAATATCATATTCCGCCCACAATTTTTCAGTCAGTGAAGGACTACGAATCGAAAGAATTTGCGAAATTTCCGTGTATATCGATTTTTCAAGAAAAACATCACGTGTGAACTCTACCAGTGTGTTTCCCTCTTCCTTGATGAGCTTATGATTATTGTCGGCTTTAACTTTTATGTCTTCATAATTAAAAAATATATCCACAACAAAGAGCAATGAAGGTGTTGCATTGGTCGCTCCCAAATTGTCTGACAATGGCACAGCATCAAAGGAAATTAACACGGAAGGTTTTACTTGACGTTTTTCTATTTTTTCATAAATTGTTGGCAAAGGTATATCAGGGTAATCATCTCTTAATTGTGCAATAGTGTTAGAAACTTCCTCTAACCCCACAGGATCAGTCTTCAGGATTTTTTTTATATTCGCCAGGTTATAAGGCATTGTTATTATGCCCATTGCATTATTATCTTCATCAAAATACCACGCTCTGTCTAAAAAAACAGGGGACAGTGCTTCTTCGTCAATTTCTGCCTTTAAAATCGGGTATTGTCTGCCATCGGGTGCTAATTGCCATGTCAATGTTGCGTTTACAGTCTCACCTAACTCTAATTTCGGCTCTTGTCCACGAGCCAAATAGGCTCTATTGGTATTTAAGATTTCTTCCAGTAATTCGCTATTTCGAATCGGGAAGCGATCAAACCAGTTTTTATTGTAGTTAGTTTTTTCAAGAAGAGCGGTGACAACTTTTTCATCCTCACTCGTAAAATATTGGCGACGACTATCTGTAACACTATTAAAAAAATTCTTTTTCCCTAGTCCCCCTCGTTTTCGTCGCTTGGCAATCGCAAGTTTTACAATGATACGATGTTCATATTCATTAAGTTGTGGTTCGATGAGATAAACAAGCTCATGAGAACTATCTCTTACAATTTTTTCCTCTTCTTTTTCACGAAGCTCAGTCAACCAGGAATCTAAAGATTTCACTTTATTCTGAGTTGAAGGGGCAGGTATTTCATAATTTTCTCTGACCTGCAGCGAAAATAAACTTGCAGCAGCATGTTTACAATTGATTCGATAAGAACAGCTACAATAAGCAGGATTTTTGGGCCAGGATTTCAGATCAAGATGTACGTCATAGATTTGACCCGAGCGCCCTTTCACACGAGCTTTAAGCAAACCATCGCTAAGGCGAATATTAAGCACATACCCTTTTTGCTGATACTCTTGACCATTCATCAAAACGGCAGGAGAAAAAACATTGGCCATCCGTGATAATGCATCTTTGAGCATACAACCTTTACTCGTTGAAAGTTAAACAGACAATTATAACCTAATTTGACTTATTTTTGATATTGAATGTAAACTAAACATTGTATTGCAGAAAATATTTACACTTTAATTAAATTAAAAACAACTTTGCGGAAACGAGTCCCCTGATGTTCAATCAATTTTACGAATCTTTAAATGATTTTTTAAAAATTGAGGGTTTAAACCTCATCTTGCGTGATAAATTTCTTGCGGCTTCTGACGAAGAAAGGATTGCAACTGTGAAATTGATGCTCTCCCAAAGTAATTTTGATCTACTCGTTAAATTTGCTTGTACTATCCCTGAGTTTTACAAGACTTGTCTTTCACCAACTTTTGATAAAGAGTGGGCAAAGTTATGGAGTACTTACGGCATTATTCTTACTAATGACTCGCAAAAAGCCTTATTTAATCAGTCCCAAAGTAATCCATTGCACTTATTTCTTGGTATTTACTTCTATCATAAAGCGGTACGAATTAAAAAATATTGCCCTAACAGCACTAAGTTAGAACAGGATTATATTCAAAAAGCAATGAACTATGAATCTATCCACGCTTGTCAGAGATATGCCCAATATGTCTATGAAAATTGTCAATCCTTTAAACACTCTGAGACTGATTCGCACTTCAAAAAACTCTTCGCAGAATTAAAAAAACTAACTCCTAATTATGGTTGTTATGCTTATATAATGCTGGCTGAAGCGTACTTACAATTTGCCTTCTTTCAACAACATTTAGACAACAAGGTAAAGGCGGAGAAAGCCTTTAATTGTGCTTTGTTAGCCTGTGCAAATGCAGAAAAAAGTTATAATACAGATGACCCAATAATCTTTAACGCGAGCCTTGGTGAGGGATTGTCTGCTAGTAATTCGTTACATCTATCTACTTTTGAAGAAATTCAAGTTCATCTTTTAAGAATCGCAAGTAAGCGAGATAGCGTCGCTGGCTCACCCAATCCACCCAGTTAAAAATTCGCCTCTTAAAAGAGGCGAATTTGTTTGTCTAAAGTACATTAACTTTAATTTCAACAGATTTTGATTTCTCAGGATGCTCGACATGGGAAAGGGTTGGCGACTGTAAAATGCCCCCATTAGTCATCGATTGAATCAGTAATCCAACATTAATGCCAGGTTTTTTGGCAGATTCAGTGGGTTTAACGGTCTTGACTTCTGGAACTGTAAACAAATCTTGATCAAAATCGGTGTGTTCAGCATTCTCCTCTTCCACGTCTTCCAATTTACTTGCGGTAATTAACGTACTTGGTGTTGTAGTCTTGACTTCCAAAAACTTCTCTTCCTTCATTGTTTCTGAAGCAAAGAATAGCATTTTAAGATATTCCATTCTGGTGTTATGATTTAACTGTTTGAAGAGCTGCTTATCTATTTTATAAGGTAAGATCTTGTCTATCATTGATAAAGAAATATGACCAGTCATAAATAAGTCGGTTAGCAGTGTATCCTGGAAAAATGCCTTTGTTTTTGTTGAAAACAACACCGTCAAAAGTAGTTGTTTATCAACTTTATCCTCATTAATCAAGGCTTTTGCTAAAAAACTACAAGCAGGCAGATTACCGACCACGAAATTTACAATTTGTAGGTCAAGTTCGATGCTTGAGGACACTCTTGTGAGTTTGGTAAAAAATATTGCTGGGTCGAGAAAACCTTTTTGCATGAGCAATAAAATAGCCTCATCATTAAAAATTTTACCAAACCCTGGTTTACTCAGGCAAAACTCCAAAACAGGCCCATGGGCAAAGGCCAATTCAAACAGAGGATGCGATTTGTCAATTTTTTCTTTCCAAGGATATGTTTGCTCTATATACAAAGCTTTAGTAAGCATTTGATGAATCAGGGGATATCGCTCTTTATAGCAAATATCAATCAGCATTTGATCTGTATATACTTCAGGATTTTTTTCCAGTTCTAAAACTGCCATCCCAGCGTAATCTGCTGCAAGATATTTTACTCCTTTACTTCGCATTTTATTGTTTAAGCCAGGATCTTTACTTTGTATAGGGGAAAACCCCGGGGAGACTTTTTCTGCGAATGCAGATTCAGATAATAATTTGCTTGGTATATGAGGGGGCAAGCTCTCTTTCTTTTTAACTTTATCGACATAATCCCAGATAGTCGTCATGCTTTGAGGATATTGTACATAGGATGGGGGTAAGTCATCCCAGGTAATATTGACTACATCCAGCGATTTATTATCCCCCACCTTACTTTCCAGGAAAGATAATAACTCTTTATCCTTAGCCGTTAGTAGTAAATGCATGAATGTAAATATCGGACAGTGAACACTATCAGCCTGATAAACACCCCCTCCAACTACAACAAATTGAACCCCCAGCTTTTGGGAAATTGCTTGAAACTCACCATAATAGCCACCGTGTAAACGATAGTGATCAGCAACAAATGCTATGGGAGGCAATCCTGGGCGAATGAATAAATCCAAACCGCAGTAATGTATAGTCGCAGGATCCCTTTGTTTAGCTTTACTGCGGTAACCAACTTCCACTAAAAATTGGTGATGACCTTCTTTTGAAAAAAGACCTTCATCAGTGACTCTTTTCTCCAAGTATTTTAGAAATTGGTCTTTATGAACGTGTTCAATGTTGATAAGCGCTTTTTTGTCCTTAAACATCGTCATCATAAAACGAATTGATTCTTCACTGGCAATCACATCAGTAAGCAAAAAGGCTAAATCAGCTAAATCATTTGTGATCAAACGAGCTAAGGAACGTCTTTTCATAATTTATACCTATATTTTCTATTTCAAGGGTAGTTTTACCCAATTATTCTTAAGGAAAAATTAAATTATGTACAATTTATAGGAAAAAATGCCTGAATCAATTAAATATCAACTGAACGATAGCTTTAAATGAAGTTTGTTATAGAATTTAGGAAAGGTTATATCAAGGTTAAAAAATTACATGTCACACGCTCTAAAAATTTTAATGGCACAACTTAATCCGGTGGTTGGTGCAGTGGAAGCAAATGCGGAGAAAATTTGCTCGATTGTTGACTCGCATCAACTAAAGCAGGATGTCATTGTATTTCCTGAGTTAGCACTCACTGGTTATCCACCTGAGGATTTACTGTTGCGTTATGATTTTCACCAACAAGTAGAACGTGCTTTAAAAACTATTGAGCGAATGAGTAAAGACTGTTTTGTCATTGTGGGCCATCCCAGTCTAGAGGGTGAAGACTGTTTTAATTCCGCCAGTATTTTTTACAAAGGCGAGCGCATTGCTCTTTATCACAAGCATCACTTGCCCAATTACGGTGTATTTGACGAAAAACGTTACTTTAAATCAGGTGAGGCTGGACCTTGCATTTTGTCGATAAGAAACTATCGATTTGGTGTTTGTATTTGTGAAGATCTTTGGTTTAAAGGTCCAGTTGATCAACTGTTGCAAGCAAAGGTTGACGGTATCTTTTGCTTAAATGCATCCCCTTTTGATGACCAAAAGCAGCAATTGCGCGAAGACCTGCTTGCCCACTACTCAGAACAAGGTACTGTCATGATTTACGTCAATCAGGTTGGCGGTCAAGACGAACTGGTTTTCGATGGCCAATCCATGGTCTTTGATGCACAGGGTAAACTTTGTGCTCGAGCTCCTGCATTTCAGGAGGTATTGCACCCTATCACTTTCAATAATCATCAAATTACAGGAGACATTACTCCTTTATTAGAGAGGAACGAATTAATTTATAAAGCCCTGGTTTGTGGTACACGTGACTATGTGGAAAAAAATGGTTTTCCTGGCGTATTATTGGGTTTGTCGGGCGGTATAGACTCAGCGCTTACACTAGCCATTGCTGTTGATGCCTTGGGCGCTTCCAGGGTTCACGCGGTAATGATGCCTTCTCGATACACCGCAGATATTAGTCTTATTGATGCCAGAAAACAGTTAAACCATTTGAATGTAGCGAGCACTACACTTTCCATTGAATCAGTATTTAGTAGTTTTCTTGAAACCCTTGAACCTGTTTTTGCCGGTTTTAAACCTGATACAACAGAAGAAAATATCCAGGCCCGAATTCGTGGTGTTTTATTAATGGCACTCTCAAATAAGACGGGCAAAATGGTGCTTACTACCAGCAACAAAAGTGAAACGGCTGTTGGTTATGCAACCTTGTATGGTGATATGGCAGGTGGATTTGCCGTGTTAAAAGATGTTTTAAAAACGCAAGTATACGCGTTAGCCCGTTATCGCAACCTAATATCACCTGTAATCCCTGAACGCGTGATCACAAGAGCGCCGTCCGCGGAATTAGCAAAGAACCAGACGGATCAAGATTCATTACCTGATTATGCAACACTGGATGCCATTATCCATGCTTATATGGAAAATAACGTCTCTGCAGAGGAAATTATTAGAGCAGGCTATCCTGAAAAAGAGGTGTGGCAAATTATTCGTTTGATTAAACGGAATGAATACAAGCGTCGACAGGCAGCCCCAGGCATTAAAATCTCACCAAGAGCTTTCGGACGTGACTGGCGCATGCCTATCACATCGAACTTTACTTTATAATTCCCTTGTCTGGATATCCTTAATTTAGAGTTGATTATGGCGAAGATGCATGAAAACGAATTTACAATCGATGAGGACCTTGTTCGCCATCTTCTTCAAAAACAATGTCCTCAGTGGAAAAATTTATCACTAGCACCCATTTTGTCCAGCGGAACAGACAATGCTCTATTTCGTTTAGGGGATGATTATGTCGTTCGTTTACCTCGAATCGATTGGGCGACTGAAAGTATAAAAAAAGAATATGAATGGGTGCCTAAGATTTCTCAATGTTTAAAAATGCCAATCTCGGAGCCTTTTTTTAAAGGGGCACCCGAAACGTTCTATCCTTGGGCTTGGCTCATTGTGCGTTGGAATGAAGGATATACCCCCCCTTTTGAGAATGATAGTGAGTATGAAGTACTCGCTAAAGATTTGGCGTGTTTTCTCAATGAATTACACAGCATAACATTGGAAAATGGTCCCTTATCAAGACGTGGAGTCCCTTTAAAAGAATTAAATGAAGAAACAACCCAAGCCCTGGCTCAATTAAAAGACGATATTGATACGCAATTAGCCACTTCTTTATGGAATCAACTAGCTAGCCTTCCCAGCTGGACAAAAAATCCTGTCTGGGTACATGGCGATTTTTTACCAGGAAATATTCTGGTACGGAACAATCGACTTAATGCGGTAATTGATTTTTCTGATGTGGGGATTGGTGATCCTGGCTGTGATCTGGTGATTGCCTGGAGTTTACTTAACGCTCATTCTCGAAAAATTTTTCGGTCCAATTTAGAAAACATTGATGATACAACATGGCAAAGAGGCCGTGGATGGGCTTTGTCCATTGCACTTATCATGCTGCCTTATTATAAAAATACAAATCCTGTATTAGCGAGGCTTGCAAGACGAATGATAGAACATACCCTCTACCTTTCAGAATAGCTCCCTTTGCATTTATTGAATGTAACTAATCATCAACGTAGGTCAGGCCTGACCTGACCTACTGCTTCTCGATTGTGCTACCTGCATGACGAGTTATCAAAAGCTAATTCCAAGAACGGTTCCTTCTTCCTTCTCAGATTCACTCTCTTTATGGTTAAACAAACGAGCAATTGCAAAATCCTTAACAGTTAATTTGCCAGGTTTCTTAGCCTTAACCGCATCAGATTCTGCAGCATTAGTAGTCACTGCTTCCTTGTCAATCGTAGTAGGCTCTGTATCGACAGTCTTTAATTTAGGTTTTTCCTGGCGCATACCAAATATACTCTCAAGATCAGAGAATTTTGTGAGATCAATGCGCTGTGCAGGTTTAAAACCCACCAAAGTATTCGCAAGCTCTCTTAGTGCCGTTATGCTTAAGGAAGTTGGTTCCCCCTCCCATTTGGCTAACAAAGAAGACGTTTGAGATGGACAATCTTTCATCGTAACTCGAATACATTTTTGTAAGCTATCAATGTAATAAAGTTGCCAAACGTCATTCTTTTTAGTAAGCACAAAAGAACTTGGTTTAAAGTTTGTTGCGTCTGCTGGAGAAAACTCATCCACTGCCTGACAGGACTCTTTATGAAAGATACTACTGGATTGCTTAATAATATCTCGCAGTTTTTCTTTTACATCTATGCTTAAATTTGCAGCCGAGACCGCATCATTATTCGCTAAAAGCTTTTGAAACAGATCCATTGCATCAGGATTTGGCCAAGTTTGCACATTAATTTTTGCGTTGGTTCCACCTCTTTGCCTTTGATACAAAACCCACTCCCCAGTTTTTGCATCAGGTTCACGCGTTAAAATATAGGTGTCTTTAATTAGTCTATAAGAAGGTATTGTTGTCCAGTCATCTGTGGTAATCAGGGCTATCCCATGCTTTTCTTTAAGCATGTTTTGAATTTTGCTTTGTTTCACTTCATCAACATGATGGCGAATATCGACAGATCTTAGGTATACCTTAAGTCGCAAAATATCATTCTTTGTTAAACTCTCTTTTTGACTGATCCATGCTAAAAAATCGGGATAATCTTCAAGTTTCAATAAATTTCTTTTACCGATACTGTCATACCAATAAAGTTTAATTTGCTGATTTTCTTTCTTCACAACATAGGTAGATACTAAATTGGCCAGTTGGTCATCAATAGGATTAAACAATACTTGCGTTTTATTTAAAACGGATTGCAATACCTTTGTACATTCCGATTTAATTTCTTTAGCAATTTCTGATTTCGTAAATAATTGGTCCAGCAATTTCTTTTCTGCAGCTACATCTTTTACGCTAGCGCTTATAGTTAGTAATTTTTTTAATTCAACTTCCAACGAGCTAATCGCAGCAGCTAATTCTGCGGTGATGGTTAAAGAGGTAGCCTTTCCCGTCAAATCATACCAGCTCAATTGCCATTTTCTTTCATCAGCAACTAATACCACATCCAGAAAAAAAACTTGTTTATCAGGATTTTTCTGAGCAAACAGCTTTGCTCGTTCTCCATCATTAAATACATACACCACATCGGGCTCTTTAGCTTCCAATTTTCTATTTTTGGTATCCCGCATGAAAGCCAACTCTTTATTTCTTTCTGCAGCTTGTCTTTCGCTGACTTCATATTGCTGCAACATTAGTTTTATTTTATTGAGAAGAATTCTTCTTAAAGGACGAAGAATTTGAGCATAAATATAATCCCTCTCCTCGCGTTCATATCCTGGTACAGAATTGATTAAAAGAACAAATAACTCGGTATTTGCTGAGGTGGTTTTCCATTGCCCTGTTTTCAAAAATTTTTGAAATTCCTGCAGACGGATATAAGGGGCGGGGAAAATTTTTAGAGCTTCAATGGTTTGATTTAGTTGAGCTGGACGTTTACGACTAAAACTGTAAACCCAAGACCAGAAAGGAGAGTCTTCATAGGTATAATTTTTTTTAGTCTGCTCAAAAATTTCGACCAGTTTTTGCTGCCCTTCTGCAGTATCATCAATAGCAGTCAATAATTTATCAGCAAATGTTTTTAAATCATCTTCTATTTTTTCAGGCATTTCCGTTGCTCCTTGTTCCCTGAATTAGTTATTTCTTGGCCAGTCTTTAGCTTAATACAATCACATAATGTAAAACTACTACTTTTTTTGATTATTCTTAGCCCAAAGAAATTTTAGCCGTAAGCCTTTCGTATCAAGTTAAACTCGTTTGAATATAATCCAGTGACACTTTCTTCTTGGTATCTAAATCCACTTTTACAGGAAAAAAACTCCAACTGTGTGTTGTCTTTTTTTCTGTATTTTTTTCAACCGTATCCAAAAATTCACCTTCTTTTGCAACATCGATTACGCTCATATGACTCATTTGAGCTTCAGCAACTGCAGAATAAGGACTGTCTTTCTTACTCGTAATGGTCATCCTGTATTTTTGATACGCGGCCAGAAATAAATCTCGCTCTATGGATGAAAGAATTTGATATTCAACGAGCACTGCCAATATTTTTGGTAGGTTATTTTCATTAATGAGATAAGGAAACTTTAGATGATGATGAGTATCGTCCGGGTTAAACGAGTCATTATGGTAGGTATCGTGTTTTTCATCATCACGTTGAATAAAGCGGGCGCCACCTAATCTTGTCTGTAAAACCAAATCACTTAATTTATCCACCTCATTAAAGTATGTATCTACCTCAATAATAACGACTTGTTTATCAAGAGTTCGATGTATACCGCGCTTTTTGATGCCGGTTTTCTGTGGATAAAATGTTATCGCATCCTCAGCCAGACTGATGTTATATTTTTTACAATTTTGGGTAAATATTGACATGGACCACCTTACAGCTCATGGTGTCCCTACTCAAGAAAAATTCCTTCAATTTGATTCAATATTGTACAACACAAAGATTAATTCCAGATTAAGCAAATTGAAGTCTCTGTGGAAATTGTATTAGATTGCTTCGCTTTGCTCGCAAAGACATGGGCTCTGTGTCATTTTCGAATAAAATAGAGTGTTAAAGCATAAAAAGCTGCTTGCAAAATAAAGTCAAATCGCTAACATTGGATGCTGTAAAATAATAATAAAAAAAGGGATCTCATGAGAATTGCATTTTTTTCTGCAGCTATGCTCGCTTCCAGCATGGTCTCAGCCGCCATACCTATTGATGGCTGGTATGGTAGTGTTTTTGGTGGTTACACTTACATTCCTGATAATGTCACTAACACAACCTATTACAGTTACTACCCTATTGGTTATTTACGTGCTCATCCTTCCTATAATGGAGGCTGGAACGGTGGCGGACGCATAGGTTATCAAAGCATGCCTTTGCGTTATGAAGCTGAAATTACTTATGTGTATGCCAATCTGAGTGGATTTAAAATAAATAACATTCATCAACTTGGCGTTGAGGGTGAAACAACAGGCACCTTCGGTATGGCAAATGTCTACTATGACTTCCCAGAAATGGTACCTTGCATCGCGCCATTCCTTGGTGTTGGTATTGGTTATGGCTATGTTACCGCACGATTGAATAGCAGTGGTCCTTTAGTTCTTGCAGGTGGTCCTGTTGCAACACGCTTCAAAATTGATGATGGTGTTTTTGCTTATCAGGGTACAGCCGGTTTTACTTATAATTTCGCTGAAAACTATGCAGTTAACCTCGCTTACCGCTATATCGGAACTGAGCGTGCTGATGAGTTTGGAAAAGTATTTCAAGCCCACTTGGCAAGCGTTGGAGCAATTTATCGCTTTGATGGCGCTAGCTATAAGTAAGGACAAGTCATGAGAAACATGCTTAAGTTTGGATTAGCAGGATTGATGATTGCCAGCAGTTCCTCTTTTTCAGCAACATTATCAGACGGTTGGTATGCAGGTCTAATGGGTGAGTTAAGTTATACCCCCAGTTTAGATTTCACTCTTTCTTCTACCAGTTTTAGCTCAATCAATAGCCTGCTAACCTCTCTGGGGTATGCACCGCTAACCAGTCCGGCCGGAGAAGTTAAGTACTCAACCGGTGGGGGTATCGGCGGACAAATCGGGTATCGCTACTGTGGTTTTCGCTTTGAGGGTGAACTTCTTTACAACTATAGCCCTTATGATGAAATCACTGTGGGGGGGCTTACTATAGGTAAAAATCAAAATACCGCATTGGCCTATCCATTCTCAGCCTTAAGCATAAGCGGCAATACTTCCTTAGGGGCTGCACTTTTTAATGTGTATTATGATTTTTACAGTGATGATTGGGATGAAGTCAGCTGGGTTCCTTATGTGGGATTAGGGATCGGTTATGGTTACGTTCAAAACAAGCTGCAGCTTGATTTTAACAGTACCACATCAGGCGGTGCTGCTGTAACAACAAGCTTGATTGACTTTAAAGAAAATACGTCTACCCCCGTTGGCCAGGCCATTCTGGGTATCAGTTATTTATTTAATGATAGTTTTTCAATGGGCCTTGATTACCGCTATGTCACAACGCGGGAAATTTCTGGTTTTAATGAACGCTATAGCATCCACACGTTGAACTTGAATTTCAATTATTGGTTCGGCAGCGACGAATAGTATCAGCTGGCCGAAGGGCCAGCGTTTATGGATAGTAGAAGCACCCGTTTTAACTAAGGACTTAGAATGAAAAACCTTCTTAAGCTCACTCTGGCAGGACTCCTTACAACCAGCACAACTTCCTTTGCGTACTACCCTGCAGATGGATGGTATTTTGGTATGTTTCTTACTGGAAGTTATGTACCCACACAAGATTTTACTCTAACTACCAATCAACTTTCTGTGCTTTATAAAAATATTTACAACTATAATAAAGCGAATCATTTCGAGGTAGGGGATTTACAATACGTACCTCTACCCACCAATGGTAATGGAGAAATTAAATACCAGTTTGGTGGTGGTTTAGGCGGACAATTAGGTTATCGCTGGTGTGGTTTTCGTTTTGAAGGTGAATTACTTTTTAACTATAATACTTACAAAAATATTACCATTGATGGTCTTAGCTTTGGCAAAAATCAGCAAACTGTAACTACAACCTCTTCGAGTACTACTACCGCGACCACCATTACTGTAGTAACAAATCCATATAGCATGAGTGGCCATGCGCAAGTAGGTGCCGGCCTTTTCAATGTCCTTTACGAATTTTATAATCACGAAGGACGAGATGTTAGCTGGATACCCTATTTAGGTGTGGGTGTAGGGTTTGCCAATATTAAAAATGACTGGGTCATTAACATCAATCAGGTCAACCCTAATACAGGTACCTATGGCTTTACCTCCGTTCTTGATGTTAATGATGGTGAAACTACTCCAATTGCTCAGGCAATTCTCGGGATTGATTATCAGATGGATGATTATTTTTCCGTGGGTATGGACTATCGCTACCTCACCTCCAAACAACTTAACAATACCAACGATCGATTTACTTTCCACACGCTTAATTTTAACTTTAACTACTGGATGAATGCTTAACGGTGGAACCCAAGAAGCAGGATTTCCTGCTTCTTGACTCTTATAATTACCATTAAGGTCGAATAATGACTTACCTGATAGCTCCTTCTATACTCTCAGCTGACATGACAAGACTCGGTGAAGAAGTGGATTTGGTCATGAAAGCAGGTGCTGATCTGATTCATTTTGATGTGATGGATAATCACTATGTCCCCAATCTTACTTTTGGCCCCCCTATTTGTAAGGCCTTGCGCGAGCGTTTTCCGCACATTCCTATTGATGTGCACTTGATGA
The DNA here is from genome assembly GCF_000953655.1 of Legionella hackeliae. Lineage (NCBI taxonomy): Bacteria > Pseudomonadati > Pseudomonadota > Gammaproteobacteria > Legionellales > Legionellaceae > Legionella > Legionella hackeliae. The sequence continues at coordinate 1,142,317 of NZ_LN681225.1, read as the reverse complement.
CAAACCCAGTCGATGATCTTATTGTTAACTTTGCCAAAGCAGGTGCAAATCGCATCAGTATCCATCCTGATGCTACAATTCATCTGGATCGTAGTCTTGAATTAATTCGGCAACAGGAGTGTGAAGCAGGGTTGGTTTTAAATCCCGCAACCTCCCCTGAATGTTTAGCGTGGTGTATCCACAGGCTTGATTTTGTCTTGGTTATGACAGTTAACCCCGGTTTTGGCGGACAACAGTTAATTCCCGAAGTAGAGCAAAAAATTACATGGATTAAAACAAAATTCCCTCATTTGCCGATTTGCATTGATGGTGGAGTAACCACTAACAATATTGCACGCCTGGCAAAAGCTGGAGCTACCCAATTTGTCGCAGGTTCTGCTATATTCTCAACAGATGATTATGCTGAAACGATTACAGCCATGCGTAATGAACTCAATGACCTAACCCATTAAGAGTCTATGAAAAATACATTATTAACAGGTTGCCTGGTAATAGGGCTGACATTTGCTGCCCATGCATTCTCAGGTGCCGATTACATGAATCGGTTTAATGCCTACACCCAGTGGAGTCAAAATTTACCTGAGAATCCGGGACCGGATTTCTATGCATTTATTGATAGCGACACCCCTCTTGCGCAAAAATTACGTAATAAATGGCTCTATCATCTTGCTCAAAATAAAGATTGGGTTAACTATACAAAGCATTATAAACCTACTATAGATGTGAATTTACAGTGCTTTGCTTTATTTGCCGATTATCAACAAGGCAAACAAACGGAGGCGTTGAATGGCGCCAAACCTCTGTGGCTTACAGGGTCTTCTCAACCGCCTGCCTGTAATACCTTATTTAATCTACTGACCAAAGACCCTAATTTTGATGAACGCCTGATTACCCAGCGTATCCATCTCGCATTGGAGGAGCGCAATGTGGGTCTTGCTCGTTACTTATTGAGACAGTATAAGCAACCTCGGCTTAATGATATCCAATTGTTAACCACCATTTATCTAAATCCCAAACTCATTATGCAATTACAACCTGGGGAATTGCATAATGCATTTTATTTATTCGGTTTAAAACGTATGGTTTCAACCAATATGGATGAGGCAATCAAGTTTTCCCAAACCGAAAAAACAAGAAAGATGCTAAGTTTTCCACAGCAGCAAAGTTTCTTGGTCCATCTCGTGATTTATAAAGCCATGCGCAATCATGAAGATACCCAATATTGGTTCGCCAAAATTAAGCCCGCTTATTACACCGATGTGTTACTTGACTGGCAAATCCGCCTGGCTCTTAAACAACAACGATGGGCCGAGGTTGAGCGACTTGTGAACCACTCTAAGGATAAAGAGAATCCTTGTTGGCAATATTGGTTGGCTCGTGCTCTGGAGGCGCAAGGTCAAAAAGCTAAAGCCAATGAAATTTATCAGTCAGTGGCTAAGTCCAGGAATTATTATGGATTTTTAGCCAGTTTACGTCTCAATAAAAAGCCTAGCTTTGAAAACGAACCTCCGGTTTCTGACTTATCAATTTTAAAACCCTATCAACCTTTTACACAGAATATTAAATCACTGTATCAGACAAAACAGGCCGTACAAGCCTCCCGTCTTTTAAATGATTTTGTTATAGAATTGCCAAAAGAGGATAAGAGTGCTTTAGCTTATTGGATTGCGACTGATTTACAGTGGCATGGCAAATCGGTTTTTTTAAGTAATACTGAAGACTTAAGTAATCAACTGTTTTTGCGTTTTCCACTCGCCTATCGCACAACAGTCAGCGAATACTCCAAAAACTACAGTATCCCCCCGGAATTTGTATACGCCATCATTCGTCAGGAAAGTGGTTTTCGCGATGACGTGGTTTCGCCTGCAGGAGCTCGAGGATTAATGCAGCTAATGCCTGCAACAGCCAGTGCAGTCGCTAAACGTGAAAAAATTACTTACGGCGACAAGGCACAACTCTTTTCATCGCAAAAAAATATTAATATTGGTGTCGCTTATTTAAGGCAATTAGCCGCTCGCTATAATCGCCACCCTGTCCTTATGGCTGCCGCCTATAATGCCGGTCCGCGCCAGGTTGCCTACTGGTTAAAAAATCATCCGCCAAAGCAGATGGACATTTGGATAGAGACTTTACCCTGGAGGGAAACTCGTAATTACCTAAAGAATGTCATAGCCTTCTATACCGTTTATCAATATAGAATGAACACAAGACCCGACTTAGGCATTTTTATGAAGTCTTTATAGGGTTTTATTAACCCTAGATGCCTCGGACAAGCCGAGGCAAGTAGGCCATGTTGTAAAGCCCGCATAAGTCGAAGCAAGTGGCAATGCATTCCTTCGGCCCAATACACCCATTGTTACCGCACCTGGCAATGCGAATGAAACCAAATTATTTCCTAACGCATTCAACAAACTCAAAGTTATTGCAAAAGCAGTGGGCATAGTGCCCAACATCAATTAAAATAAACGCAACAGGAAGTCTAACAAACGAAGCAGAAAAAGGCTTTTTGGTAAGGCTATATTCAAAAGCAGTTAAGAACAATAGAGAGAGTGTTCTCCTGGGAGGACAAATTCAACCCCTACTGCTGCGGTTCGAACAACACAGCATTCATCATTACGCGATGAAGCTAATAGCCTATACGATGATTGATCTTGGGCACTTTTGCAAGACTCCATGATCACCAGCAACATGACATGCCCCATTTATAAATTAGCAAAAGTACTTAGCCAAGGAGACTCCGTTGTCGCAGCACACCTGATGCGGTCTAATTTGATGACATTAAGAGCAAAAATTCAACGAATCAAAAAATAGGCTGCGTCATAGCCTGATAGAAAAATAGAAAGATAGAAAAATCAAAATTTCATTCGTTACAAACTAGCCATAAGGTGAGCTCGTGATTGTATTGATTTTTATTATTTGCTACATTGTAAATTGATGTTTCTTTTAGCGGCTTGATTTTAGACGCTTTTTTTTGATTTGACTTTTAGTTCATGTAATAGCATTTTATATTATTGGCTAAATGAGATTAAAAAAGCACGCGTTTTGATGAGGCTTGGTATATGTTGTCAATTAAAAACGTTCATAACCGCTTATGCCCTGTGCCTGGGATTCTAGTGAACGACTGAGTGGTTTAAAAAATTTAAATCGGAGAAAAAATTATGGATAATTTGGGGCTTATAGGGTACAACTTACTTTATAACGTTTTTTCATTTACTTTTGCTTTAATGATGGCGGCAACGCTTTTTTTCTGGTTGAACTTGGCGCGTGTTTCTGGGCGATATCGTTTAGCCATCTCCATTACTGGGTTGGTTACTTTTATTGCAGCTTACCACTACCTTCAAATCTTTTTCTCATTTGAACATGCTTACAATGTTATGGGTGATCGCGTTACTTTATCGGGTAAACCTTTTAACGATGCCTACCGTTATGTTGACTGGTTGTTAACTGTTCCCCTTCTACTTGTAGAGCTTATTCTTGTCATGAAGTTATCGCATGAAGAGACTGTCTCTCGTTCAGTCAAGTTAGGATTTGCAGCTGCTGTGATGGTTATACTCGGTTACCCTGGTGAGATTTCCGTTGACATGTCATCACGCTTGTTATGGTGGGTACTGTCTATGATTCCTTTCCTTTATATTGTTTACGAGCTCTTCTTTGGTCTGCGTGCATCTATTTCCAAACAGCCTCAAAAAACACAACCCTTGGTTCGAAAGGCTTGTTATTTAACAGTCTTAGCCTGGTGTTTTTACCCTGTGGTTTATTTGCTACCAAACTTGGGTCTTGGAGGCGGTCATGCTTTTGTTGCTGTCCAGGTTGGTTATTCTATTGCAGACATCGTAGCTAAAGCTGGTTTTGGATTACTCATTTTCTTCATTGCCCGATCCAAATCAAGCGAAGAAGGGTACGCTGAACTTTAATTCGATCCACACCCAATATTCTTAAGGATATTGGGTATATCTCTCACCGTCTTGACTCAGGGTAAAATGCCAATGTTTGACTCTCATGAGTTTATGGTTCTATTCAAACAGCTCATTGAAAGTGATTTAGATGAGGATATGCAGCAGATAAGTCGTTTTCATTTTCAGCACCCCGGAAGCTTGAACCGAGCACGACTCACTTTTAATTGTTCGATAGCCATGAAACTTCCCTTTGATGCAGCTAACAATTGTGCTGCTCTTGTTGAAATGCTTCATAATGCGTCTTTGATACACGATGATATTCAAGATAATGCCGTTTTTCGGCGAGGTCAGAAGTCTTTGTGTCAAAAGTTTGGTCTTGCTAAAGCACTTGCTTATGGTGATTTGCTTATTTCGATGGCTTATCATACAGCATCTCTTCTGCCATATGATTATATTGGTAGCTCTATACGACTAATTCATAACTTTGTAACAAAAACGATTATAGGCCAAGTTCGGGATATTAACGCAATTACGCTAAATAAACCTCAGCTGGTTGATTACATCAATATTTGCTGGCTTAAGTCTGGCCAGCTAATGATGCTGGGCATTAAGCTGGCATCGCTCCTCAGCGAGAAGATCATCTATTACCCTTTATTTGAGGAAATCATTCGTCACTTAGTGATTAGTTATCAAATTGTTGATGATATATCTGACATGGAAGAAGACAAAGACCAGCACAATTTTTGTATTTTTAATGTATTTGATAAGGACAACCCCATCATGTTGATTCAAGCACATGAGTTAGCCAAGAGCCACTTGTGTCAAGCTCAAACAATGATACACAAATTACCCCAGGACATGAGACTGCCCTTTTTGCAATTATACCGTAATATTCAGCCTAGATTGATTAAGGATCTAGCGTGAACAAAAAATTATCGGTTATAGGTGGTGGTTTAGGGGGCATGGCAGCAGCCTTACGCGCCAGAGCAAAAGGGTATGAAGTTAATATATATTGTCAATGCCCCATGCTGGGAGGTCGTGCGCAAGTCTACAGTAAAGATGGTTATACTTTTGATGCTGGTCCAACCGTGATAACGGCACCTTTTCTTCTAGAGGAATTGTTTGCGTTATTTGATCGTCAACTGAGAGACTACGTAACATTGGTTCCCATCGAGCCTTGGTATCGTTTTTTATATCCGGACGGGATGATATTTAATTATGGCGGTTCACTAGAGGAATTGCTGTCTGAAATTGGTCGTATTTCACCTGAAGATAAAGACAACTACCTTGAATTATTGGCTCACTCCAAAGAGATTTATGAAATCGGATTTGAACAGCTTGCCGATCATCCCTTCCATCAATTTACTCAGATGGCGAAAGTGATACCAAGCTTGATTCGCTTAAAATCTTACAAAAGTGTCTGGCAGTTGGTAACCCAATTTATCAAGCACCCAGCACTTAGACAAGCATTTTCTATACAACCTTTGCTTGTAGGGGGCAACCCTGTGGAAACAACCTCTATATATAGCCTCATTCATTATTTAGAGCGTAAGTGGGGTGTTCACTATGTGATGGGAGGAACAGGGCAGCTCATTGAGGCCATGACGATACTGATGAAAGAAGTGGGTATCAAGATCCACTTAAATAGCGCTGTGGAGCACATAAAAATTGTTGATAAACAGGTCCAGTCAATTGTTTTGCAAACCGGTGAGCATGTTTCTTGTGATGTGGTCATCTCAAATGTAGATCCTCTATATTTATATCGTTACATGATTGCAGCGAAGCATCAGCCTTTAGTATCAAAGTGGAAAACGGCTTTAAGTAAGCCATCCATGGGGCTTTTTGTTTGGTACTTTGGTACGAAAAAGAAATACAATGAGGTGCCCCATCACACAATCATCATGGGAGATGACTACAAACGTTTGTTGGCTGATATTTTCAATAAGAAAGTCCTGTCAAATGAAATGGCCATGTATTTGCACCGGCCCACGGCGACAGATCCTAGTATGGCACCTAAAGGGCATGACGCTTTCTATTGTTTGTGCCCTGTTCCCAACCTCAGTAGTGGAATTGATTGGCAAAAACAAGCAGGTCCTTTTATCAGGCGAATGATAACAAAATTAGAGCAAACCTGTTTGCCGGGGTTGTCTGATGAGCTGACTATCAGCATCAGCAAAACACCAATAGACTTTAAGACTGATTACAATGCGTTCCAAGGAAGCGGATTTTCTGTAGCCCCCTTATTTTATCAATCAGCCTGGTTTCGACACCATAATCAGGCTGAGGGAATTAATGGGTTGTATTTGGTTGGCGCCGGTACACATCCGGGTGCAGGGATACCTGGGGTATTATCATCTGCCAAGATTGTAGAGAAACTACTTCCTCAAGTAGCAATTTAGGAGCACTACATGAATGCCAAGACTGTCTTTAAGGCACACGCTAAAACATTTAGTTTTGCGGCCATGTTATTGCCACAAACGACACATGCCCATGCTTCAGAACTGTACGCTTTTTGTCGCTATTGTGATGATTTAGCAGATAATGCTTTAGATGATGATCAAAAAAGTCTTGCAAGATTAAAGTTAGATGCTATTTCTGGTGCATTATCTATCAATCGGTCTGATGATGTAACGCTTCAAGGTATGATTGAACTCATTAATCACCAAAACGTTCCATTAAATTCAGCCTTAAATTTGCTTGAAGGAATAAAGCAAGATCTGGGAACAGTGAGAATTCTCAATGAACCTGAACTTATTCAATATGCTTATCAGGTAGCAGGAACAGTTGGAGAGATGATGTGTCCTATATTGGGCTGTGTTGACCCTCAGGCAACTCAATATGCTAGTCACTTAGGTGTTGCCATGCAATTAACCAATATTGTTCGTGATGTGCTGGAGGATGCCAGACTAAATCGCTTGTACCTACCGGTGGAATGGCTTGGATTTGATGAACCAGGCTGCGTGCTAAAGGCCAAGTATCGATTACCTACTCAGTTGGCAATGAAAAAAGCCCTAAATTTGGCCGAGAATTATTACCAAAGCGCGTGCCATGGCTTAAAATTTATACCTGCGAGATCTCGTTTTACTATCTTTGTTGCCATGAGACTCTACCGGCATATTGGCCTAAGCGTTGCAAAAGGGGGATATGAATACTGGAGTGGCCGTTTATCAATATCAAATTTTAAAAAAATAACCCTGGCAAGTTGGGCCGGTTTTAATTTTGTTTTTGGAAAATACTACCATGCCCTCGCACAACTGTGATGTATTAATTCTTGGTGGAGGCTGTGCGGGTTTGGCGACTGCCTTTTTTTATAGCCAAACTCAGGGGTCACAGACCATCGATATTATAGAACAACGCGAATTTTATGAGGATGATCGAAGTTGGTGTTTTTGGTTGACCATGGACCAGTTTCCCCATAAAG